>CAVTNZ010000070.1:0-133859 GCA_963736185.1 uncultured Gammaproteobacteria bacterium
CAAGCGAATGCGTTATGTTTATTGCGCGCCTTACTTGGTTCGGTTCCCCGTATTGCTCTTCGCCACCGGCGAGGATTTTTTCGTCTACTGCCGGGATGCCTTCGACTGGCTGTACCGCAAAGGCGCGGCCGGCGAGCCCCGCATGATGACCATCAGCCTGCACGGCCGCATCATCGGCCGTCCCGGACGCATCCAGGCCCTGGCGCGCATCCTCGAGCACATCCGGCGGCACGATGCGGTCTGGCTCTGCAACCGCAGCGCGATTGCGCGGCACTGGATCGCACACCACCCGCCGCGCTGAACGCGGCCGTTAAAATTTGTAGCCCACCCTGACCTCGATCACCCGCGGCCGCGTGATGTTTTCGGCCGGCACGAACTGGTTGGTCGAGGTGTAGGTGCTCTTGATCACATTGGTCAGGTTCGTGACATACAGCCCCGCCGTCCAGGCATCCTTCGCGACGCCGGCCGACGCATCGAACTGCGAGATCGGCGGATTTTCGAACCTGAGCAGGGTGGTGCTCACGTTGGAACCCGAGGAAAGCGTCGGATTCGCGCTTGACTGGGTGAACGAATGGGCGGTGTGGGTGGCGCCCGCCTGCACGAACGAATCGTAGGAACGCATCTTCCACTGATACCGCAGCCGGGCGTTGAATTGCAGCGGGGGCGAGTTGGCGCTCGGACCGCCGATGGGTCCGTACGGATTATCGACGCTGTAGATCGGCTGTCCGTATTCGGCCTTGCTCGCCGGGTTCAACAACAATGCGGGATTATTGGCGATCAGATACGGCGAATTGGTCTGTTTACTCGTGTTCCAGGCCGCCCCGCCCTGCGCGGTCAGCCCTTCGGTGAGCACCGCGACGAGGGAGGTCTCCACGCCGTGGATGCGGTAGTCCGGTCCGTTCGTGCCGAAGCCGACGTTCCCGAGCACGCCCGGATCGAAGAAGGCGACCTGCACGTTGTTCCAGTCCTCGCGATACACGGCGCCGTTCCACTGCAGGCGGTGGTCGAAGAATTGCGCCTTCCAGCCGATCTCGTTGTTGGTGAGGTTGTCGGAGGCGTAGGAAAGCGGGGAGCAGTATTCCTTGATCCCCTGGGCGTCCGGGACGTAGCAGCCGTTGTTGCGGTTGAAGGCGCCCGGGCGAAAGCCCTGCGACCAGGTGTAGTAGACGAGCGCATCCGGTAGGAAGTGCCAGGTCACGTTGCCACGGCTCTTGGCGCCTTGGTAGGTGGTATGGAGGTTCTCGGCGTCGATGTTGGTGGCTGACCCATAGCACGGGCCGGGGCCCGCCTCGTAGCAGGTGAAGCTGCCTACGACCGCGCCCTTCTCGTCATTGACGAAGCGGTAGTAGCGTGTGCCGGCCGTCACGGTCAGTACCTTGGGAATGATGTCGAAATCGAGCGACGTGAAGAGCGCGGTCTGCCGGTAGCCGCGCTTCACGTCGTTGAAGAACGCGGTGTTGTCATTGCGCACGGAAGGATCGTTGACGCTCGAGCCGGCCGGCGGCCCCACGTCCGTCAAGCAGCCGAAGGTCACGCTCGTGGTGCAGGGCGGCAAGGTCTTGTATTGCCAGTTGAGCTGATCGTCGATCTGAAGCTCTTCCCAGAACGCGCCGACGATGGCGCGCATGCGCCAATCATCGGGTGTGCTCAGCCTGAGTTCGTGACTCTGGTGCGTGTTGCGCTCGGTCTCGTTCCAGGTGGTGCTCGGCGAGTAGCAGGTCGCGGCCAGGCCGTGCGTGGGCTCGGCGCCGTGGCACTGGTAATAATCCGAGTAGAGCCCGCGCGAGTAATTGGTGTAGTCCTGCACCTCGGTGATGTTGCGCACCAGATAGGCACCGGCATAGACGAGCTTCAGATCGCCAATGCGCCCATTGACGGTCAGGGCCGTGTTCTCGAACCGGTCCTTGTTGTAGGAGGGATTGAACAGCGTGACCGACTGCGGGGGCAACGGCACGCCGTCGGAGCTCTTCGGCATCTGGTAGAACACGCCCTGGGCATTCATGCTCTGGTAGCTCTGAGCGAGCAGCGCGTTCCACTCATCGTTGATATTCCAGAGAGCCGACAGGCGCAGACCCTCGTAGGTCACGGGATTGATGGCGTTGCCCGCCAGATTGTAGTTGTTGACCGACGGCGAACCGGGCGGCACGCAATAACCGTTGTTCGGCTGACCGTCGGGGCAGGCGCCGTTGACCGCCGGATAGCCCGCATAGTGAATGCCGAGGTCGGTGTTCTTGCGGTCGAACGTCGCGGGAACGTTGTTGATGTACCCGCCGCGATTGTCGTCGTAGATCACCCCGCGGATCGCGAGCGTGTTGGCGATCAGCGGCAGATTGAGGACGGCCGTGACATCGCTGTTGGGATCGCCGCCGGCGGTCGGTCCGTACCCGGCGGTGACGCTGCCTTCGGTCACATCGAGCTTCGGCTTGTTGGTGATGTAGCGAATCACCCCGGCCTGGGCGCCGGCGCCGAACAAGGTCCCCTGCGGCCCCTCCAGCACCTCGACGCGCTCCAGATCGGCCGCGTAGACATCGAGGTTGCGGCCAGGCAGCTGGCCGGACTGCTCATCCAGATAAATGGCGACATTGGGAAAGCCGTTGATGGATCCGCCCGATTGGGTCCCCTGGTCTCCGACGCTCAAGCCGCGCATGAAAATCTGGGTTTGTCCCGGGCCGCCGGAAGAAGACGACACGTTGGGCAGATACTTCACCATGTCATCGAAGTTGGTGACGTTCAGCTGAGTCAGGGTCTCGCCGGTGAGCGCCTGGATGGCGATCGGCACGTTTTGTATGTTCTCGACCCGGCGCTGCGCGGTAACGATGATTTCTTGAATCTGCTCGCCGGAGGCGGCCGTGTCCGTCGTATCGGCTGCCAGGACATTGCCGCATGCACCTCCCCCAGGATGGCGGCGATCGCACAGGACAACTTCGAGTGTAATTGCATGGTCCATCCCTTTTATTGGTCGATTTCGATGGTCGAGGCATCGTCGCCATGCTCACGGCCACGGCGAGTGCCGCTCTGCGGCGGCGGCTCCCAAATTTCAACGATCCAGGGCGGATTGTTACCATAGAATTAACTGTTAGGGAACGATAATTGCGTGGGAAGCAACGGCGCAAATCCGTGTTCCCGGTTCTTCACCGAGGGAGATCTCCATGCGTCCTGCGATTTGTCTGACCATCCGCCTGGTTGCCGGCGCTATGCTCGGCGCGGCGGCACTATCACCGCTCGTCGTCCATGCGGCGGATCTCGCGCCGCCACCGCCCAAGGTCACCAGTCCTCGTCTGTATGTCTTCGACTGCGGAACGCTGGTCTACAACAAGCCCGAGGACTACAACCTCAAGCGGGAGGAGGTCAAGGACAGCAACATGGGCGTCACCTGCTACCTCGTGGTGCACCCGAAGGGCCTGCTGATGTACGACACGGGTCTCAGCGACCGCCTGGTCGGCAGGCCGCTTTACGAGAACGTGACCGACGGGTATGCACAGATCAAATTCAATACGTTGAGCGGTCAACTCGCCGACATCGGCCTCACGCCCGCCTCCATCGACTATCTCGTGCTGTCGCACTATCACTGGGATCATATCGGCAATGCCCGTGACTTCGCCGGCTCGACCTGGCTGGTCTACAAGGGCGATCGCGACCAGATGTTCGGCAGCACGGCGCGGGCCTATCCCTGGTTTGGCCAATACGCGGCGCTGGAGAAGAGCAAAACGGTGCTGCTCAGCGGCGACCACGACGTGTTCGGCGACGGCACCGTCGTCGTCCTGGCGACTCCGGGACACACCGAGGGACACTGCTCACTGCTGGTGCGGCTGAAGAACACCGGCCCGGTCGTGCTCTCGGGCGATTTGTACCACTATGAGGAAGAGCGCGCGCTCAAGCGGATGCCGGACGAGGAAAAGACCACCGGCACGCCGGAGTCGCGCCAGAAGATCGAGGAACTGGTGCGGCGCATCGGCGCGCAGCTCTGGATCGGTCACAGCATGGAGTTCTTTCGCACGGTGCGCAAGTCGCCCGCGTGGTACGACTGATCGGGAGGCGGCTCGAGGGGTCTCACGGCTTCCCGCACACCACCTGGACCAGCCGCGCCCGGCCATCGACAAGGTTGCGCCGGAGATTGACGGTGGCCGCGACGAACTGCGGACCCATCACCGCCTGCAGACCGAGCGCCGGCGGCGAGACGCCCTGCGCGCGCTCGCGCTCCCGATCCAAGAACCAGCCGATGCCGGCATCGGTGGTGTCGGCCCAACTCTCGATCCGAAATCCAGCCGCAGTCAGCCTCTCGCCCATTTCTACGGCCGACAGGAGGAAGCTCGCGGAGGCGTCCCCGGCCCACGGAACGGGAAAGTCCAGGGGACCCCCGGTGCCGGCAATGACGTCGAAGATCGCAAGCCGCCCGCCAGGACGCAGCACCCGACAGGCTTCGCCATAGAATGTCGCGCGATCCGCGATGTTCATCGCGACATGCTGAGTCCATGCCACATCGAATGTTTTCTCAGGAAACGGCAGGGCGAGGGCGTTGCCCTGCCGGTAGCTCACTTTCGCGGAAAGTCCCGCTCGCGCCGCGAGAAAATTTGCCGCCTCGACGAATGACCGGCTGAGATCGATGCCCTCGACGGTGCATCCGTACGTCTCCGCCAGGTATCGCGACGGGCCGCCGAGCCCCGAGCCTATGTCGATGACGCGAGCTACGGCGGGGATCGGTATGGCTTTTGCGAGCTCCACGGTGGCTGCGAGGCCGCGTGAGTGGAATTGGTCCAATGGCGCGAGGTCCTTGATGGACACCCGGGTCTCCGTGAGCCCGCTCGCCGCGAGCGCGTCGCCCAGCTGCCGCATCAGATCCGACCGCTCATAGTGATCCGCAATGGGCTGAAAACTCATTCCCCGATCATACAGCCCTCGGCCGGCAACGATCCTTGCGAACCAGCGCGCAGCGCCGGCGTCGGCGCCCTGCGGCGCTTCACGGGCCGGTGGAAATTCCGGTCACCGGGGGCCCGCCGGTGACCGGTATGAAGAGATTTCCGCCCACTGGAATTCCGATCACCGGGGGGCCACCGGTTACCGGGATGATCAAGCGGGGCGAGGTGGTGTCCTCTTCCGGCGGAAAGGGGTCCGCTAATGGCGGAGAGGCGGACTCGGCCTGATAACCGGAAGTGCTGCTCCCCGGGGCTCCTGGAGCGGAGCCGACGGTGGCACAACCCGCGGCGGCGCAATTGCCGCGACCGATCACCGCTCGGTGGATGAGGTTTTGCGTTGCCGATCGCGGAAGGCCGCGACCTTGGCTCGATTCCCGCAGGTGACGGCGCTGCAGTAGCGGCGCGTTGCGCTCTTGGTGCGGTCCAGAAACCATAGGCTGCAGCCCGCACCCTCGCAGACCCGAACGCGTTGCAGATCCTCATCGACCAGTAATGCCGCGACGGCTTCCGCCACGGGCACGAGCAGCTGTGCCTTGGTCGTCAGGCGGTAATGTCGAACGAGCGCGACTCGGGGCGGCGTAGAGACCAGTTGATCGTGGTACTCGCCCATCGCCAGGACCCGGTTGAGTTCGGCTCGAAGCGCGGCGCTGCCCGGGGCGGCGGCGGCGTCGGAAAGTTCGGCGCGCACACGCTCGCGGAATCTGCGCGCCGCCGCGGCGACATCATCGAAGCGGCGCGTCTCGGTCGCCGCATTCAAGATCGCAGAGCCGGCCGCGGCAAATGGCGATGCCCGATACCAGGCGAGAAAGGCCTCCCCGTCGGCGATCCAGTCGATGACCTGTCCATCGGGTGTCGCCCGGGTATTCAGAAAGTCGAGCGCGGGATGACTTCCCAAAAAGATGGGGGGCGGCAGAGAAACGCTAGGGGCAGAACCGGCCTTCATGCGATCAGCGTAACTATCATTAGATGTCTTGACAAGTTACACCGATGGCAGTAACTTTCTATCGTATCTTTTGAAAGTTACTTATTCCCAGCCATCGGAGATATCCATGCCAGCTGCAACCCCTGCCGACGCGGTGCACTACCGTGAAGCGAACACCGACCACGCACGAGTTTTCTACCGGGAGGCGGGTGATCGCAAGAATCCCGCCGTCGTGCTGTTGCACGGCTTTCCGTCGTCCTCGCACATGTACCGCGATCTGATCCCGCGCCTGTCGGATCGTTTCCATGTCCTTGCGCCCGACCTGCCCGGCTTTGGATTCACGACGGTCGCGGATGCTTACGCCAGGCAGCGGATGACGTTCGCCTTTCTGGCGCAAACGCTTGCCCAATTCCTCGATGCGATATCACTGGAGCATTACGCGCTGTACGTCTTCGACTACGGCGCGCCGGTCGGCTTCCGTCTGGCAACCGCCCGGCCGAACGCGATTACGGCCATCATCTCTCAGAACGGGAACGCCTACCTCGAAGGACTCAGTGAGGGTTGGAATCCCATCCAGGCGTACTGGAAGGATCCGAGCGAGAAGAACCGCGATGCGCTCCGGGCGTTCCTGACGCCGGAGGCGACCAAGTGGCAGTACACGCACGGCGTGCCCGATCCGACTCGTATCGCCCCGGAGTCGTACACGCTCGATGCCCTGCTCATGGCGCGTCCCGGCAATGCGGAAATCCAGCTCGACTTGTTTCTCGACTACGCGAGTAACGTGGAGCTCTACCCGGTCTTTCAGCGCTACTTCCGCGATCGGCGCCCCCCGCTGCTGGCCGCTTGGGGCAAAGGCGACCCGTTTTTCCTGCCACCGGGCGCGCAAGCGTACCGGCGGGACCTACCCGATGCCGAAATCCATTTGCTGGACACCGGGCATTTTGCACTCGAGACGCACGCCGCGCAGATCGCGGAGCTCAGCAGCGACTTTTTGAGCCGGAAGATAAGCCCTCAATCGTCCCCATCCGATGCCATTGATCTTACGAGGTGAAGTGCCATGACCCATATCGATCGCGATGCAGACGCCACCGGCAAACTCGGCCTGGTCAAAAGCTTCTACGACAAGCTCGCAGAGGGCGATGTGCCGGGAGTTCTCGCACTTCTGGACCCGCAAGTTCAGTGGACGGAAGCGGAGCGTTTTCCCTACTACACCGGGACGTGGCTCGGCCCACAAGCGGTACTCGACAATCTCCTCAAGCGGCTCGCGACCGACTGGACCGGCTTTGCCGCGAACGCGCATGACTTCATGATCGAAGGCTCGCGCATCGTCTCCTTCGGCGCCTACTCGGGAACGTACATGAAGACCGGCAAGTTCATGCGCGCCGACTTCGCGCATGTGTGGACCGTCGAGGGGGGCAAGCTCAAGCGCTTTCGCATGTACACCGATACCGCCAAGATCCTCGAGGCGCTCGTGCCATGACGGTGCCACGGGCGGAATGGGACGGCGAGGGTTGTCGAATCGCGGTTTGGGACGCCGAGGCGGCTCAATAAGCCTCCGGCACCAGCATGTCGGCCGGCACCGCCTGCCTCGAGTAGTGCTCGTGATGCTCCCGCTGCGGCAGCACGATCGGCGGCCTCGGCGTGACCGTGTAGGGGAACTGCTTCAACAGATGATCGATGAAGTTGAGCCGCGCGCGCTTCTTGTCGACCGCGTGCACCACCCACCACCGCGCCTCCGGAATATGCGAGCGCTCGAGCATGACTTCCTTCGCCTTGGTGTAGTCCTCCCAGCGACGCCGTGATTCGAGATCCATCGGACTCAGCTTCCATTGCTTGAGCGGATCGTGGATGCGGCCGAGGAAGCGCAGGTACTGCTCCTCGTCCGTGATCGAGAACCAGTACTTGAGCAATTTGATGCCCGAGCGCACGAGCATGCGCTCGAACTCCGGCACGGAACGGAAGAACTCCTCGTACTCCTCCGGCGTGCAGAACCCCATAACCTTCTCGACCCCCGCGCGGTTGTACCAGCTGCGGTCGAACAAAACGATCTCGCCGGCCGCCGGAAGGTGCGTCGCGTAGCGCTGGAAATACCATTGCGTGCGTTCCCGATCGTTGGGGGCGGGAAGCGCCACCACGCGGCAGACCCGCGGATTGAGCTTTTGGCTGATGCGCTTGATCGCACCGCCCTTGCCGGCGGCATCGCGTCCTTCGAACAGGATCAGCACCTTCTGCCCCGATTGGACCACCCAATCCTGAAGCTTCACGAGTTCGGCCTGGAGCCGGAACAGCTGCTGGAAATAGGCCTGCCGATAGTCCTTCTCCGCGGCGGAATCGGCGGGCGGCGACTCCCCCGGCAGCGGATGCCGGTCCTCGATCTCCATCTCCAATTCTTCATCGTACCCATCGACCATATCGCGGCTTATGCGGCGCACGATTTCGTCGTGCTCGAACGGTGGCGTGCTCATGTCGACTCCCCATCTCGCAAGATAACCGGGAATCCTCGCGCACCAATGTGTCAGTTATGAGACACCTTGCAGGGTTGGTGATCGAGGAGCGGCATCAGGCGGTCTCGCGACGATCAGCGATGCTGCACGGACGCTCTCCGGGTGATGTTCGCTATCATGGCGCGGATGAACTGGATGCAATACTTCGCAAGTGCCCGAGTCGCATGCACGGCAATGCGCCGGGTCGGCGCAGCGCTGCCTTTGGCCTTGTT
The DNA here is from genome assembly GCA_963736185.1 of uncultured Gammaproteobacteria bacterium. Taxonomy (GTDB): domain Bacteria; phylum Pseudomonadota; class Gammaproteobacteria; order Steroidobacterales; family Steroidobacteraceae; genus Bog-1198. Next base: position 8,552 of record CAVTNZ010000070.1, read on the forward strand.
GATGGGCGCCAGCGCTTGGGCGCATGCGGGAACGACGATGCCCGGCGACGAGATCGAGCTGCGTCAGGCAGCGGCAAGCGGCAATTCGGATGCACAGTTCTGCCTGGGGCAACGCCATTTGTCGCACTTCAATGAAGGCGCCGCCCAGGACGCGGAAGCGTTGAACTGGCTTCGGCTGTCGGCCGGGCAAGGCAATGCCCGCGCCGAGGCTCGCCTGGGATTGGTGTACTACACCGGCCGCCTGGTGCCGCAAGACTTCGCCGAGGCGGCCAAGTGGTATCGAATGGCCGCGGATGCCGGCGACAGGGATGGCGAACTGCGCCTCGCGCGGATGTATCGCGAAGGAAAAGGCGTTCCCGTCGACCTGGAGGAGGCCAGAAAATGGGCCGAGGCCGCGTCGCACGCCGCGCCACCGGCAGCATGCGCCCGCGCCGCGCCTGCTGGGGCGGCCGCCGCTGCGCCCGCCGTTGCCGCCGGCCTCGCCCCGGCTGCCGCGATCGTTTCCTCGGGCGGCGGCGGTGCGTTGCCGCAGTATCCGGAACTGCGGCGCGCTGCCGAGAATGGCGATGCCGCTTCGCAGTTTCAGCTCGGCAGCCGGTACTACGATGAGCGAAAACGGGATCCCGTCAAAGACGCCGAGGCGCAAAAGTGGTTTCTGCTGGCTGCGGCGCAGGGATACGCGCTCGCGGAGGATCGCCTGGGCTCCCTCTATTATTGGGGCCGGGGGGTACCGCAGGACTATGTGCAGGCGGCAAAGTGGTATCGGCGCGCCGCCGAGCACGGCAATGTCGACGCGATGACGCGGCTCGGGGGCATGTATCGGGATGGCAGGGGCGTGCCGCGCGATCACGAGGAGTACCACAAGTGGACGAACCGGGGCAGTGACCTAGGAACCCGGTCGGCGCGCCACCGGGACTGGATCTGGTTCGCGGGATTGCTCCTCGGGGCGCTGGCTTTTGCGGCGTCGCTGAGGACGTTGCAACGCCATCGGCTCGCCGGCCGGGAGCGTCTCGCGCTCGCCACCTTCGTGCATGGGGTGGGAATTGCGCTCGTGTTGAATTCGTTGATCACGTTCGGATTGCCCGAACTGCTGTTCCCGAAATGCGGATATAACTTCCTGGCCGCGAGCTGTTCCTACCAGAACAAAACCATCCAATCGATCGCCACTTCGCTGCGCAACTGGCAGATGTTCGATCTGATCTGGACCTTCATGGGAGGAATCGGGCTAATCTTCCATGCGCTCGCCTTGTGGTATCTGATTTATGTGTTTCGTCCGTTGTGGCGTCGCTCGCGGGGAGTTCCCGCGTAGCCGTCATCATCACCTAAATCTCTCCGCGCCGCGCGAGCTCTCCGATCCTCACCGCGGTGCGCATGGCGATCGCGGTGATGGTCAATGAAGGGTTGACGCCTCCGGTGGTTGGAAATACCGAGCCATCGCAGACAAAGAGATTCGGAATATCCCAGCTGCGGCAATCCGCGTCGACCACGCTGTCCTGCGCGGTGAATCCCATGCGCGCGGTCCCGGCGAGATGGTTCATGTCATTGTCCTGCCGAAAGATGTCCTTGGCGCCGACCAGCTCGAGGCTCGTGCTCATCTGCGCGAGCGCATGTCCGATCATGGCCTTGTCGTTCTCACCCCAGGAATAGGAAATGCGGGGAATACGCAGGCCGTATTGATCGGTGTCATCGGCGAGGGTCACCCGGTTGTCCTCATTGGGCAGTTGTTCGCCGACCATCTTCAATCCGACCAAATGATTGTAGCGCAGCATCTCCTCGTGCAATGCCGCGCCCCACAAACCCTTTGCGCCGGTCAGGATGGTCATGGTCTCGATGGGCAGCGGGCCCTGGGCCATCCAGCAATAACCGCCGAAGAAATCCTTTCGATCCTCGTAGTTCCAATGCTCGGTGATCGTGGTCGAGGGCGGCGCCTTGTACGCCCTCACCAACTCGTCCATGTAGCCCCACGCAGCCTGGTTCGACTGGCTCATGAGATTCCTGCCCACAAGCCCGCTGCTGTTGGCCAAGCCATGCGGGAAACGGTCGGTGCCCGAATTGAGCAGCAGGCGCGGAGTCTCTATGGCGTACCCGGCCACCACGACCGCGCGAGCCTTCTGAAAGCGCCAAAGCCCCTCGCGATGATAATGCACGCCCGCGACGCGCCCGTTCGAACTCATCTCGATCCGCCCGACCATCGCCAGATCGCGGATCTCGGCCCCCGCCGCCAACGCACGCGGGATGAAGGTGACCAGCTGACTCTGCTTGGCATTGGTCGAGCAGCCGAAACGACAGAAGCCGCGATAGACGCAGGGATGGCCGTCGCCCCGCGGGGCCGAGAGCGTCGCGAGCGGCGTCTCCGTCCAGGCATATCCCATGGCCTCTGCGCCGCGCGCGAGGAGCTGTGCCGCGCCGTTGATCGGATGCGCCCGCAGCGGGTAGCGCGGCCGTTTCGGACCCCAGGGATACGTGATCGGTCCCGAGATGGACAGCGCCCGTTCGGCGCGAGCGTACCAGTCCCACATGTCGCGCCAATCCAGCGGCCAATCCGCTCCATAACCCAGCTGCGAACGTGACTTGAACCATTCGGGACGGAAGCGCAGGGACACCATGGCAAAATGCACGGTCGATCCCCCGACCGCCTTGCCGCTGTTCTTGCCCCCCATGACCAAGGGGTTGGCGCCTTCGGAGATTCGGTCGTCATTCCAGTAGAGCTTGTCCTGTTCGCTCTCGTCCGAGGCGAAATCCTCGAGCGGCCGAAAATAGGGGCCCGCGTCAAACCCGACGACCGAGTACCCCTGTTCGGCCAATCCTGCAATCACCGGTCCCCCGCCCGCCCCCGTGCCGACGACCACGAAATCGACCTCCTCCGCATCGGAAAACTGGCGCATGGGAACCCACTCGCCGGGACGGAACACGTTGGGCGCACGACCCGCGGTGGCACGGGGGGCCGCGAAAGGATCAGCGGACACGCCGGTTCCTCTGCATCGCCTTCTCCTCGTCGCCGCGTCCCGCTTCGTCGGGCTCCCAGGCATCGCGCCGATCCAGCCCCAACCGGACATACCCGCGGGGCGAGGCAGGTCCCGCCCAGCCGATCTCGTTCCAGGCTTCGGGATGTGCATAGTAAGCGCCGATGACGTCATGGATGACATGCGAAGCCCAGAAGGTCTTGGATGGCATTGCACCCAGCGAGGCAGCCTGCAGCGCTCCCTCGGCCATTTGCCGAAGGAGCGCATCCTGATCGCCCTGGGTGAGATGTGCGAAGGGCCGGCCGTGCTCCCGCCTTGCGACCTCGTCCAAGGCGGCCAATCCCCGTTTCCAGGCTTCCGCCGGCTGCGGCATGTTCGCGAAGCGATATCCCTTTGCTTTTCCTGCGATCAATTGCCGGTCCACATAAGCTGCCAGCGGCACGCGGGGTCTGTCCTGCGGTTGCGGCATCACACGGTCGCAGAGCGCCTCGAGCGTGCGCCACTCGTCCGCGGAAAGGAAAGCCGGCCGGCAGGTCACCGAGACGCGCGCGTCAATCACTTCACGCGTCTTGTCATTCCATGAGGTCGAGTCGCGCTTCGACAGAACGTCGTAGCCTGGATAGCGTCCGCTCGTGAGCCGCTCAGTCAACGGGGTTGTCCTGTAGAAGACTCAAGGCGGCCAATCCCGCAAGCGCCAGGCCGGAAAAGGCGGGCGGAGCCGGCAGAGGCGGACCGGCCTGGATGTTCTGCCGCCAGTTACGCCATCCTCCCATGTTCCGCGCGACGCCGATGGCGTGAAAGCCGACACCGGCGGCGCCGAGGAGCGCCGTCACGCGCAGCCACCACCGAGTCAATCTCCGCGGCCGCGCGGCCGGTCCGGCCGCCGCCGCCGCCAACAGCGCGGCAGCGCCCGGAGGGAAGGTCACGGGCAGTAACATGGCCGGGTTGTGGTAAGCACCGCGGAAATGAAGCAAACCCGCCTCCGCGGTCGTGCCGAGAAGCCCTACGCCGGTCAGAGACGCGACCATTCGACCGGCGGAATACCCCAGCACTTTCGGCACCGTTCCCGGCGCATTGTTTCGCACCCGTTCGGCCAAAAAACCCGTCATCCCTGCAAGCGACATCGCCGCCGGTGCGCCCAAGGGAGCCGCGTAGAAGACATTCTGCCAGCAGAATCCACCGGGTTTTTTGCCGACGTTATAAAGATGGAACGCGGTGCCCACGAGACCGGTCGCCCCCGCCAGGGCGTACACCGTATCGCGCGCACCATGCGCTTGCGGTGCGCGATCCTTGTGTCCATGAAACGAGGCGAGAATGGTGAGCGCCGATACCACCAGGGGCGTGTACATGGCCTTGTTCTCGAAGGCTCCGCGATAATGCTCCATCGCGCTGTCGATGAGAACGGAGCTCGCGATCGTGCCCGCCGCCCGGTTCAGCCGGCGGGCGGCGCGCACCGCTCCGCGTTTGTCGACAACCGGAGCCTTGGGCGACGCAGCCTCTTTCGAGCGCGGCAACAGCAACTCGTCGGCGGCGGTCGCAGTGTGAGATTTTCGCGCCAGGAGCAACGCCCCCGCCAGCGTGGCAGCCCCGAGTAAGGTGAACGCTGCGAAGATTCCTCCCGTGGGCCGGGTATTCGCTGACACGTGCGTCTACCGGTTCGGCAAAATGGTGGCGATGAGCGCCTTGGCGGAATTCTTCAGCACGCTGCCCAACTCCGGCTCGCCGGGCATCATGGTCATGAAGTGCTCCGCATCCTTCAGGGTGATGTGCGGCGGCAATGGCGGCACGTTCGGATCCGTGTAGAACTCGAGAATGACCGGCCGGTCGGAGGCCAACGCCTCCTCCCACGCCGCCCCGACCTTCGCCGGATCGTTGCAGAAAATGCCCTTGAGCCCGAGGAGCTCGGCGTACTTCGCATAGGGGAAATCGGGGATCGACTGGGTGCTTTCAGTCTTGCCTTCGCCGAGCTGGATCCGTTCCTCCCAGGTCACCTGGTTCAGATCCCGGTTGTTCAGCACCATCAGAATGAAGCGCGGGTTGGACCATCGCTTGCAGTACTTCGACACCGTGATCATGACGTTCATGCCGTTCATCTGCATGGCGCCGTCGCCAATCGTGCCGATCACCACCCGCTCCGGATACGCCATTTTGGCCGCCATCGCATAGGGCGTCGCAGCCCCGAGCGAGGCAAGGGAGCCCGAGAGCGAACCCTTCATGCCGCGGCGGAACTTCAGATCCCGTCCGTACCAGTTGGCCACCGAGCCGCTGTCGGCGGTAACGATGCAATTTTCCGGAAGCCGCGAAGAGAGCTCCCAAAAGACGCGCTGTGGATTGATCGGATCGGCGCCTTTCATCGCGCGATCCTCGAGCGTCTTCCACCAATCCTCGACATGGCCCCTGATGGTGTCGCGCCATTTCGTGTCGCTCTTCTGATCGAGGAGGGGCAGCAGCGCCTCGAGGGTCGCGGCGCTATCGCCCACCAGATTGACCTCCATCGGGTATCGCAAACTCAGCATCTCGCCCTTGATGTCGATTTGCACGCCGCGGGCACGTCCTGGCTTCGGCAGGAACTCGCTGTACGGAAAACCGGACCCGACCATCAACAAGGTGTCGCAATCCTGCATCAGGTCCCACGAAGGTTTGGTACCGAGCAGGCCAATCCCGCCGGTAACGAACGGCAGGTCATCGGGCACCGCGGCTTTTCCGAGAAGGGCTTTTGCGACCCCGGCGCCGAGCCTCTCCGCGACGGCGATGACCTCATCCGTCGCACCCAGGCAGCCCGCTCCGACGAGCATGGCCACCTTCTTCCCCTCATTCAGCACCTTGGCGGCTGCCCGCAGCCCCGCGACGTCCGGAATCCTGCTTTCGACCGGAAATCCCACGCCCGTATGCGTCGAGCCGTGGGCGAGCGGCGGCTCCTCGTACTTCATCAACTGCAGATCGTTCGGCAGGATGATGCAGGTGACCGAGCGCTTGCTCTGGGCGATGCGCACCGCGCGATCGACCATCTGGCGCACCTGGCTTGGAACCGTCCCAATCGCGACATAGTCGCCCGCCACATCCTTGAACAAGGACACCAGGTCCACTTCCTGCTGATAGCGCGCGCCGAGCGAGGTGCGTGCCTGCTGCCCGACGATGGCGACCACGGGTTGATTGTCCATTTTTGCATCGTAAAGGCCGTTCAGCAGGTGAATAGCGCCCGGGCCCGAGGTCGCGTAACAGAGGCCGACACCGCCCGTGAATTTGGCGTGGGCCGAGGCCATGAACGCGGCCATCTCCTCGTGGCGCACCTGCACGTACTCCATGGCGGGCTGCGCGCGCTCGAGTGCCACATCCAGGCCCCCGACCCCGTCGCCCGGGTAGCCATAGACGCGATTCAAGCCCCACTCACCCAGGCGCTTCCAGACAAACTCGCTCACATTCATCGACATCGCATTTCTCCGTTTGTCATGGAACAGATCGTTGAAAAACACGCATGGCCGGAACGTTCTCAATGAACCACGCACGGCCGCGGCAGGCCGCGCACACCAGGCTTTAGCTGAAACAAGCCGCCCGCATGCGGCTCACGCGACAGCTGCTCCGGGCTCAATTTCTCGCGAGCGCTGGTGACCACCATGGCGTCCAGGTCCGGACCGACGAACGCACACATGGTGGGCTGACTCACCGGCAGCGGGACTTGGGAGAGAAGATGCCCGGCGGAATCGTAGCGATGCAGCACACTTGCGCCATGGATTGCGCACCAATAGCAGCCCTCCTCGTCCATCGCCGCGCCATCGGCCACCAGATTTTCACCACCGATGTTCACGTAGGGCTGCGGTCGTCCGATCGTGCCGGTCGCGAGATCGTATGCCGCTCGATACACGCGGCCTGCCCGGGAGTGTGCCCAGAAGAATTCGGTATTGCTTCTGTCCCAGGCAAACCCGTTGTGCAATTCGGCTTCATCCGAAGCGGCGATCAAACCCCGCTCGAGCGTGAAGTGATGCAAGGCCCGCTTGCGGTCGCCGCCATTGCCGCGCCCTTCGAGCGGATCGAACATCACGCCGACCCAAAACCTCCCCGCCGCGTCGCAAATGCCTTCGTTGAAGCGAAACAGCGTGGAATCAAACGGCGCCGGGGCGAGGCGATCGGTCGCGCCGGTCGCGAAATCGAGGCGAAATAGCCCGTTTCGCAATGCCACGACCGCACCACCGCCATCGTCGAGCAACGCGAACGCGCCGATGTCGGAGTCCACCGCCCAGCACCGGGTTCGGCCATCCGCCTCCAGCCGGTACAGCGCCGGCTTCTTGATGTCGATCCAATAAAGAGCGTGGTCGGCGGCGAACCAAGTCGGCGACTCGCCGATCGCCGCCCGCGAGTCCAACAACAGGTCGACACCTTTCACGAAAGTTCCTCGACGCTTCGATCGAGCGCAGCCGCTTTACAACTCCTGAACTGACCACCGCAATATGCGTCAGGTTCGGGGGGAGATTACGCGGCAAAGATCCCGATCCGTCGTGGTAATCCTCCGACAGGGCACAGAGTGGCCGCCTGCGGGATGGTAGACTGCCCGCTTATGACGATTCGCGATTACCTGAAGGAACGGGTGAGCCAGTTCAACCGAAAGTGCCTTCCCGTGTCCGGCCTCGCGTTGCTGAGCGCAATTTATTCAAAGGGGAATGTGTACCTCGGCGCTTTGACCGTGCTCATGGTTTTGGCGGCCGTCGCAACGTTCGTGGTTGTCATGCGCCAGACACCCTGCCCCCGTTGCTCCCTGCCGCTGGGCAACGTTGCATTGCATTGGAGATCGAATCGCGTGCCCGCACCCCGGTGCTTGCATTGCGCAGTCGGTATCGACGAGCCGATGAAGCCTGACTCGTCGACGCGGAAAGAGCCCGTCCCGGAATGAAGCCCCCGGGACGACCCCGGCGCCGTCAGGAGTCCTTCGGCACGAATTCCTTCGGTTTTTCCGATCCCTCGCCGAAGAAGAACTTCTCCATTTCCTTGACGAGGAACGCCCGCGCCTTGGGCTCGATCGGCGTCAGCCGGTTCTCGTTGATCAGCATGGTCTGGTGCGCCACCCACTGCGCCCACGCTTCTTTCGAGACGTTGTCGTAGATCCGCCGGCCGAGATCGCCGGGATACGGCAGGTAATCGAGGCCCTCGGCCTCGCGCTTCAACAACACACATTTCACGGTTCGTGCCATGCGGGAAGTTTAGCCTAAGCGAGCGTGCCGTTGCGCAAACGCGCGAATAGCTCATGAATAGGCTGGGGCAACCCGACCTTTGGCGGTGCCTCGAGCGCATACCACAGTCGCCCCTCGTCCTCGCGCACCCCGGCGCCGCCCGTCCCGGCCGCCGGCACACAGCGCACCCGCAGCGGATTCAAGCGCAAATCGAAGTGCGTGAACGCGTGATCGATGGGCGCGAGCGCCTCGCTCGACTCGGGTGCCCCGAGCTCGCGCCGGCACCAGGCCAGCGCGTCGGCCTCATTCTCGAACTCGGGCGGCGACCAAAGTCCGCCCCAGACGCCGCTCGCCGGCCGCCGCTCGAGGAGTACGGCGCGCCCCGCGTCACTGCCGCTTTCGGCGATGAGGAGCACCGCCTGCCGCGCCTTTCGCTCCCGCCGCTGCTTTGCGCCGGGCAGCGTCGCCTGCCGCCCGTCGCGGGCCGCGACGCACCCCTCGTTCATTGGACACACCGTGCAGGCCGGCCGCGTACGCGTACAGAGGGTCGCGCCCAGATCCATGATCGCCTGCGTGTACTGCGCCGCCCGCTCCTCGGGCGTGCAGGCGTCCGCCTGCGCCCAAAACTCCTTCAACACCCCCGCCGAGCTCGGTTCCCCCTCGATCCCGAACACCCGCGCGAGCACCCGCTTGGCATTGCCGTCGAGGATGGGATGCCGCTCCCCCCGCGAGAGCGCGAGGATCGCCCCGGCGGTGGAGCGCCCGATCCCAGGCAACGCCGTCACTTCCTCGAGTTTCCGCGGAAACGTCCCGCCGTGGCGCTCGACGATGGCCAGGGCGCCCGCATGCAGATTCCGGGCCCGGGCGTAGTATCCGAGCCCGGTCCAGAGGTGCAGCACCTCATCGATAGGGGCCGCCGCCAGCGACTCGACCGTGGGGAAGCGCGCCATGAACCGGCCGTAATACGGGATCACGGTCGCGACTTGGGTCTGCTGCAGCATCACTTCGGACACCCAGACCCGGTAGGGCGTGGGATTCGCCTGCCAGGGCAGGCTCTTGCGCCCGTGCACGTCGAACCACCCGAGCAGTCGTTCGGCAAATCCCTTAGGGTCCATGGCAGTTTTCGGCGCTCGGGGGCGGGGTTCGGATCACAGTTATTCCAGCGGAATCATAGCTCAAGCGGCCTCGAAAACAGCCGATAACCCGGGCCATACAGGGCGATGGCCCAACGGTTGGATGACGCATGCGCAGTTGGACGATTCGCACCAAGTTGCTCACCATCCCGGTGGCGGCCGCGATCGTCATCGGGGCGACCGCCTGGCTGGGGACGGCCAACCCCGCTCATCGCGTGGGCTCCGGGCTGATCGCCGTCGACCTGTTGATCGCATTGGCCGCGATCGTATTCGCGCTCGCAAACGGCCTAAGCTCGCGGGTGGCGGAGCTTCGCGAACAGCTCGCGCACCTCGCGGATCCCGACGCGCCCTCCGAGAGCGGCGGCGATGAGCTCGATGCGCTGTCGGAAACCCTGCACGATCTCGTCTACCGCGGCCAGGCGCGCGAGACGCAGCTCAAGCGTACCTCCGAATTCCTGCGCTTCGTCCAGTACGTCGGCGGATTCGGGATCTTCGAACTCGATCTCGCGTCCGCGGAGATCGACGCGACCCCGCTGTTCTTCCAGCTCATCGGGGTCGAGCCCCTCGGGCCGCCCTTCACGCGCCACGATTGGCTCGCCACCATCCACCCCGAGGACTTCGAGTCGGTCATCCATGCCTTGAGCAACGCGATCGAGGGGGGGTCGACCTTCGAGGCGCAGTACCGCACGCTGCTGCAGGATGGGAGCGTGCGCTGGCTCGCGGCGCGCGGCGAGATCTCGAACGATGCGGCGGGCGTCCCGGTGCGGCTCATCGGCACGGTCGCCGACATCACGGAGCGCAAGCACCTCGAGGCCTCGCTCCGCCAGAAGACCGAGTCGCTCAACATCGCGCAGAGCGCGGCGGGCGTGGCGACCATGGACTTGAACTTTCACCGCCGGAGCTGGATCTCCTCCGACAACCTGCACGAGATGCTCGCCATCTCCCCTACCACACAGCTGAACGACCTGAACGGCCGCCTCGCAAGCGTGCACCCCGCGGATCTGGAGCGCGTTCGGCGTGCACCCTTCGAGACCGACCCAGCCCATCCCACCTACACCAGCGAGTACCGGGTGTGCCTGCCCGACGGCGGCGAGCGCTGGATTGCCGAAAAGGCCGATGTGACGCACGGTCAAAACGGCGAGATCCTGCGCATCACCGGCGCACTGATCGACGTGACCGATCGCAAGCGCACCGAGGCGGCGCTCACCTCCACCGAGAAGCGCCTGGCCCGTACCATGCTCGGCACCCGGGACGGGGTGTGGGAGCTCGACCTCGCCACCAACAAGCTCTGGTTCGGGCCGCACTTCGAGGAGCTGTTGGGCCTTCAAATCGGCGATCTCGACCACTCGCGCGAGCGGCTGTGGGCGCTCGTGCACCCCGAGGACATCGAGCGGGCGAAGCAGGTGCTCGCCGACCACCTCACCTTGGGCACGAACTGCGACGTGGAAATCCGCCTGCGGCACAAGGCGGGGCATTATGAATGGATGCGATTCCGGGCGCTTGCCGAGCGCGACGCCGCGGGCAATCCGACCTGGCTCGCGGGCTCGATGCAGCTCGTGACGGACCGCAAGCTCGCCGAGCAGGCGGCGCTCGACGCCAAGCTCGCTGCCGAGGCCGCCAATCGCGCCAAGAGCAACTTCCTCGCAAACGTGAGCCACGAGATCAGAACGCCCATGAACGGCGTGATAGGCATGTCGCAGATCCTCTCCGAGACGGCGCTCGACGCGACCCAGCGCGAGTACGTCGACATCATCCGCGGCAGCGCCCTGTCGCTCCTCTCGCTGCTCAACGACGTGCTCGATCTCTCCAAGATCGAGGCGGACCGGCTGGAGCTCGAACAGGTGGATTACGACGTGCGCGACGTAGTGTACGACACCGCCGCCGCCACCGCCCTGCAGGCCGCGGTCAAAGGCATCGAGCTCGTGGTCGACATCGACGCGGATGTGCCCGTGCTCGCGCGCGGCGATCCCGTGCGGCTGCGCCAGATCATCATGAACCTGATCGGCAATGCAGAGAAATTCACACACGAGGGGCATATCCTGCTGAAGCTCTCCTGCACCAACGGCAACGGCGGCAACTCGGTGCTGCACATCGAAGTCTCCGACACCGGCATCGGGATCCCCGCAGACCGGCTCGATCGACTGTTCAAGTCCTTTTCGCAGGTCGACTCCTCGACCACCCGCCACTACGGCGGCACGGGTCTCGGACTCTCCATCGTCAAACAGCTGGTCACGCTCATGGGCGGCGATGTCCGGGTCGAAAGCGAGGTGGGCAAGGGCTCCAAGTTCTCAGTCACCCTCCCCGCCTCCTCGCCCCGCGACCAGGGCGGCCCGAGCCCCTTGGGCGGCGGGCGCAAGGTGCTGGTAGTCGACGACCTGGCGGCGAGCCGCTCGAGCCTAATCACCAAGCTCAAGCTGTTCAGCTTCGAGCCCGTCGCGGTGTCGAGCGTCGAGGAGGCGCTCGATCGCCTTGCCTCCGGCGAGCGCATCGACTGCGTGGTCGCCGATGAGCTCATGCCGGTAAAAGGGGGACTCGACCTGCTTGCGGCGCTGCGCTCGGACCCGCGCCACGCGCGGCTGCCCTTCGTGCTTCTGTCCTTGTTCGGCGCCGACCATGGCGCCATCGGCGATGGGGCCTTCACGCCGAACGCCCTGGGTTTGAAACCCATCCGCGCCTACAACCTCGCCAAGCTGATCGAGAAGGCGCTCGCGGGCCCGGGCAACCAGACTACGGAAGCCCCGCAGCAGAAGTCGACCGCCACCTTCCGCGGCTCGCGCATTCTGCTGGTCGAGGACAACCCGGTGAATCAGCGCGTCGCCTCGAGGCTGCTGCAGAAGCTCGCCATCGACGTGATCCTCGCGAACAATGGCGCCGAGGCGCTGGAGCGCATCGCCGAGGGCGGGATCGATGCGGTTTTGATGGATTGTCAGATGCCGGTGATGGACGGCTTCACCGCCACCGCCCGCATCCGCGAGCGGGAGCGCGCCGAAGGTCTCGGCAAACGCCTGCCCATTATCGCGCTCACCGCGAATGTCTTGAACGAGGATCGCGAGCACTGCATCGCAGCCGGCATGGACGCCCACATCGGCAAGCCCATCGTGCCGACCCAACTGGCGGACTGCTTGAGCCGCTATCTGGGCGGCAACAAGGTGCTGCACGATGTCGACGTAAATGCCCTGCACGAGCTGACCGGGGGCGATGCGGAATTCGAGCGCGAGCTGATCGACACGTTCGTCGAAAGCGGCGACAAGTGCCTCAAGGAGATCCTGGAGGCGGTGCGCACCAGCGATTTCGATACGGTGGGCAAGCGCGCCCACGCGCTCAAGGGCGCGAGCGTCAACATCCATGCCCATCGGCTCGCCGCCGCCGCCTCGAACCTGGAGCTCGCGGCGCGCAACAACTCTCTGCGCGAGATCGGGAGCCTCGTGCATCAGGTGAAGGAGAATCTACAGGCGGTCAACGCCCAGCTGCGCAAGGTCGGCTGAGCGCCGCAGGCGCGTCTCTCGCCACCCGGCATTCGCCCCGGCCCGGCATTCGCCCCGTCCCGGCATTCGCCGCAGCCCGACGTTTGCCGCAGCCCTCGGTTGGCCGCCTAACCGGTGGTCGAGCGCGTCCCCGGAGCGGCGATCTCGACCGCCGTGGTGCAGTTGCGGCCCGCTTCCTTGCTCCGATAGAGACATTCGTCCGCGGTGCGAAGCAGCATCTCCACCTTGAGCGAGAGGTCCGGGCCCTGCTTCTCGGTCGAGGCACTGCCGAAGCTCGCCGTCACCGGCACATCGCCGGCGCGGGTGATGAAGATGGATTCGGCCACCACGTTGCGGATTTTTTCGGCCACCAGCAACGCGCCCTGATACCCCGTCTCGGGCAGCACGATCAAAAATTCCTCCCCGCCCAACCGGGCCAACCAGTCGGTTGGGGTGCGGATCGACTTCGTGATGCGCGTCACGAATTGCTGCAGGACGTCGTCGCCGGCAGCGTGGCCTTTCACGTCGTTCACCTGCTTGAAGTGATCGAGATCGCACATGATCACGGACAGGGGCGAGGCGTAGCGGCGGCAGCGCTCGAGCTCGCGCGGCAGCTGGTCCATGAGGTAGCGCCGGTTGAACGCGCCAGTGAGCGCATCCGTGATCGACAGCACCCGGTTGCGCTCGTTGGCGAAGCGCAGCGAGTGCTCGAGCGCCAGGATCCGCCGCCCGGTATTCAAGCGCGCAATGAGCTCGGGCTCGTGCACCGGCTTGATCAGATAATCATCCGCGCCCGCCTCCAGGCCGGCAATGATGTGCTCCTTGGCGTTGCGCGCGGTGAGCAGCAGCGCATATACGTAACCGTCGAGCTGTAGGGTGCGCATCGCCTTGCAGAGGTCAACGCCATCCATGCCGGGCATTTCCCAGTCGGTCACCAGGATGGGGAAGTAGCGCTTGGTCATCTGACTCAACGCTTCGTTCCCATCGCCCACGGCGGTGACCTCATAGCCCGCCTTCTTCAAGAAACGGGTCATGAGCATGCGCGTGACGGGATCGTCCTCCGCCAGCAGAATGGCGTTCGACGTCTCGGTCCCCGCGGGCGTTGCCGTCTGCGTGATCGCGGTCACGGTATTCGAATCGGTCGCCAAGTTGAGGTCCGCCCCGGGGCTGTCATCCATCCTCATATCGGCGTGGCAGCCTGCGACTTGACCTCAACGGCGCGTCGGGAAAACCCGAGTCCTTCGCCAAAGTGTGCTCCAAGTCATCGGGGATCTGCTGAGACGGGCATGATGCCCATCAAGACCCACCCGCCGCGACCGATATATTCCCGGCATGGACGGCTCCCCACCTGGAAAACGCACCGCGGCCAAACCCGGTCTACGCGCCCTCGAGGCCTGTGGCGACGGCTTTTGGGAGATCGATCTCAAGAGCGGCTCGGCCTGGTACAGCCCGTGGTTTTATCAAAAACTGAGCTGGCCGACCGAGACCCGGCGCACGACCTTGAGCGAGCTGCAGTCGGTGCTGAAGGCCGAGTCGTGGCTCGAGCTCATGGCGCGGATTCGCGCGCACCTGGAGCAGGGCCAGCCGCTCGAGCTCGACTTCGAAGTGGCCATGCCCGGCGCGGCGGTGTCGCCGTGGTGGCGCATGCGGGGCTCGGCGCTTCGCGACGCGGCCGGCCAGCCATTCCATCTCGCCGGCAGCATGCGCGAAGTCGGTGCCGATCGGGGCGAACGCGGCAACGCCGCCGATCTCGTCCGCGTGCACGGCGCCTTCGACGCGTTGCCGGTCGCCGCGGCGCTGCTCGATGCGCGCGCGGGACTCCTCGAGGCCAATCGCCAGTGGCACGCGTTCCCCGCGGCGACCACCGATCAGGCCATCGCGCGGCTCAAGGCCGCGAACAGTCAAACGGCGATCGAGTTCTGGCTGGACCAGGCGGAGGAGTTCGACGCGGGTCCGCGGCGTCTGCGCGTGCGCGCGATAGCCTTCCAGCACGAAGGCGCCCGCCACCTCGCCGTCACGCTCGAAGATCGGCGCAGCGACTAGCGAGCTCGGGCCAGGTCGCCCCGCGCCGGCGCTTCAGACCGGCAGATGCCCTTCCCCGTTCATCGCGGGCTCCGGCGCACCGACGGTCGGGCCGGCCACGCCGCCTTCGCGCCCGGTGAACCAGTTCACCGCGTACTGCACGAGCTGCGTGCCGGTGGTCAGATTCAACTTGCGCTTGATGCGCTGCCGGTGCGACTCCACCGTCTTGATGCTGAGATTGAGCGAGTGCGCCGTCTCGCGCGTGCTCATGCCCTTGCCGATCATGTGCAGGATCTGCAGCTCCCGGTTGCTCAGCCGGTCAATGGGGTTCGCCGAGATATAGGAGCCGCCGGCGGCGAACTTCTGGATCATGTTGTTGCCGACCGCTTCGGACACGTAGATGCCGCCGTCGAGCACGCGGCGCAGCGAGATCAGGAACTGCTCGCTCGCCGCCTGCTTCATGATGTACCCGTTGGCGCCCGCCGACAGCATGCGCTCGGCGTAGATGGTCTCATCGTGCATCGACAAGACGAGGATGGGCAGATGCGGGTGATGGGCGCGCACATCGCGCACCAGCTCGATGCCGTCGCCCTGTTTCAGGCTGATGTCGGCGATCACCACGTCGGGATTCAGCTCCTTGATGGCGAGGCGCGCGTCGCGTGCGGTCTCCGCCTCGCCGCACACCGTCAGATCCTCCTCGTTCTCCATCACCCGGCGCAGGCCCTGGCGCACGATCGGATGATCATCGACGATGAGGACGCGCCGCGCTTTGCGTTTGCCGCCCAATCCCGCGGGAGAGCCGGCGGAACGCATCCATGTATTGCTAGCGCCCATATTCACTTCCTCCATAAATCGCGTGCCCATATTGTATCGCACCAGCCCGTGCGGGTTGTTCGCCCGTGACTCTGACGATGGTGCCCTGCGGTTTGTTCCCGCCGAACTCTATTTTGGCGCCGATGATGCCGGCGCGATAGCGCATGATCTTCAGCCCCATACCCGTGGTCTGCTCGCCCTGGCGACGCAGGCCCACGCCGTCATCGGTGATGCGCAGCAAGAAGGTATTGCGCGTGACCATCAGCAGGATGTCCACCTTGTGCGCGTGGCCGTGCCGGGCGGCGTTGGTGAGCGCCTCTTGTGCTATGCGATAAAGGTGGCTCGCACTGGTCTCGCTCAAGGTGATCTCGGGCCAGATCTCGGCCCGGAAGTTCACATCGAGTTGGTAGAGATCGCGGCTGCGGGTGGCGAGCTCGCGCAGCGCGAACGGCAGTCCGCCGGTGTCGGTGCGTACCGGCAGCAGCCCGCGCGCGAGCGAGCGCGCATTCTCGATCGACTGGTTGACCACCCCGACAATCTCGTTGAGCGTGGCCACGCCCTCGGGGAACTGGTGCTGGAAGCGTGTCGCGAGGCTTCTCAGCATCAGCGCGACGCCGGTCAGCTCCTGGCCAAGGCCGTCGTGCAGGTCGCGGCCGATGGTGTGGCGCTCGCGGTTCGAGACATCGAGGATTTCCTGCTCGAGGCGCTTGCGCTCGGTGATGTTGGTGACACTGATCGAGAGGCCGGCGCCGATGGCCTCGTCCTGCACCAGGACGGCCCGATTCTCGAAATATTGGGGCTCCGTCCCATCCGCGTGCGAGTGGAATTCGTAGGTCGCGGCGGCACCGGTGACCAGCACGTTGCGCAGCCTCGCGATCACCCCCGCGCGGGCCTCTTCGGGCAGCAGCGCCGAGATCTCGTGGCCGACGATGTCCTTGATGGCGAGCCCGCCGTAGCCGCGATTGATGAAACGCACCTTCAGGTCCGTATCGACCAGGATCAGGGTATCCGCCGTGTTGGCCGTGGTGGTGCGGAGCAGCTGCTCCGAGCGCCGCAGCTTCGCCTCCGACTCGCGCCGCGCCGTCACGTCCTGGGTCACGCCGACGAGCCCCTGCGGCTTGCCGTCGGCATCGAACAGCGGTCGCGCCGTCATCGCATACGAGCGATAGTTCTGATTGTCGACCTTCACCCGGAATTCGGCGTGGGTTTCGCTGCGGCGCTGAAACCCCTCTTCGATGGCGCGCGTCACGATGGAGCGGTCGCGCGGATGCACCCGCTCCATGAGCGCAGCAAGACTCGGAAACATTGCCGGCACACCTCGTTTCGAACGGTCCAGGACGGCGACATCGATTCGATCGCTACCCTTGTCCCAGCGCCATGCATGCAGATGCGCCATGTTCATCGAGAGCTTCAGCCAGCGCGTGCTGTCCTCGAGCGAGATCTGCGCGAGCTTCTCCGCCTGGATGTTCTGCACCGATCCGAAGGCGCGCACCGATCGGCCGTCGAGCTTCTCGATATGCCCGATGACCCGGATCCAGATGCGGTTATTTTGGAGCGTCGTGATCTCGAGCTCGAGATCCAGATGACCGTCGGTCAAATCCGCCCGCCGCCACGCGCTGTGAAATTGCTCACGGGATTCCGGTGTGCACTGCGTCAGCATCGATTCCCAGGACACGACGAAATGCTCCGGCGGCACCTCGAAGATGCGGAACATCTCATCGGTCCAGGTGAGCTCGAGGGTCGAATAGCTGTACTCCCAGCCGCCCATCTTGGCGGTGCGCTGCGCCTCGCCGAGAAGGTCGGTGAGCCGTTTGATCTCCGTCACGTCGACGCAGCATCCGATGGCGCGCAGCGGATCGCCGGCGCTGTTGCGCTGGATCAGGCCGCGCTCGAGGATGGAACGATAGCGGCCCCGCGCATCGCGGATGCGATAAGTCACGGTCCAGCCCCGACCCTCGATCAGTGAAAGGCCGATCTGGCGGGTAGCCGCCTCGATGTCGTTCGGATGAATTCTCTCGCGCCAGGCGTCCACGATGGGAGCGAGATCCTCCGGCTCGATCCCCAGAATCTCGAGCATCCCCCGCGAGCGATGCACGACGCCGCGCATCAGATCCCATTCGAAGATGACTCCGTCGACCGCATCAGCAGCCAGGCGGAACACCTCCTCTCGCTGTGCGAGCTGGATTTCCGCCTGCTTGCGTTCGGTGATGTCCCGCGAGGTGATGACCACCCCACCGATGAGAGGATTGTCGAGCGCGGGGATGTAGCTCGACTCCAGCCAGCGATACGAGCCCTCCTTATGGCGCACACGGTGCTGACACGTAAATCCGCTGATCAAACCGGCGGTTAGCTGCGCGAATTTGGCCCGGAGCACCCCCTCATCGTCCGGGTGTACGTACTCAAAAATGTACCTGGTCGAGGTGATTTCTTCGGAAGCGAACCCGAGTGCGTCGCGCGCCCGGCCGCTGACATACCGGATCTCGCCATCGGGCGCCACGACCGTGACTATGTCCTGAGCATCCTCTATCGATGCCCGCAGATGGTTGTCGCCCGCCTCGCGGGGCCAGGTGAGCTCGCGCGAGGCCATCCACTGCGATGGAACGCCAAATCTCAGCTGGTCCGCCACGTGAATGAGATCCGCCCTTTGGGCCGAGGGCGCGAAGGTAATCATTACCAGGCGCTGGTCCTTGGCAGAATTCAAGCTCTTCAGCTCGCTCAGAGCCGCCGCGTCACCCTGAGTCAGCCGCCAGGTGAGCAACCGCGTCGAACCCGACTCGCCCCCTGCCAGCGCAGTCAGCAGAGGCTGCACCATGGAGGCGGATGCTGCGTCGAGGAGCCCGAAAAGCGACGAACCGACCAGGGAGGTCGGGTCCGAATCACTGCCGAAGCAACGGCGGGCGGTGGAATTGAGGAGTACGAGGGGAAGATGTTTGGGCCGCGTGTCCACGATGACCACGGCCTCGCGAATAGCATCGAAGGCTTGCTCGGCCAAGGTTCGCGTCGCCGTCGTGGCGAGGCGAAGGTAACCCTGAGATCTTGCCATCCTGTCGTGCTCCGTCAGTCCTTTAACAGGGTAAATGCCCTCACGCGCGTCTACTCTATATGGAACGGGTCAGGATGCGTATCGTCGAGGGCTAAAGTTGAGGGTTTCCCTCAACCAGCGTCGGAATCGTAGGGTCCCTCGAAACCCTGCTCAATGTAGGGGCAGTCCACAATCAGGACGGAATTTGTCCTGATTGGAGCGCAGATTGTGGAGCGCAGCCAGCCGCGGATTACTTACGAAAGAGATCGTCCAAGGCGGACTTAGCGCGCTCGATCGCCGCGGTGTCCTTGGCTACGTAGGCGCCGGCTTTCGGTTTGAAGTGATCGCAGAAATTTGCCTCGTCTTTCTTTCGGACCTCTTCTGCGGTGGGTTCTTTGCAGTGCTTCGCGTACGAGATGTCGTATTCGACGCACATTTTGCAGACGTGCAACTCGGCGTTGCACGTCTTGCACGCGTCAAGGCGACGCAGCGGGAGGCTCAAGGCGGCGAGAGAGGTACCGCAGCGCCAGCAGACTAGTGAAGCTGACATTGATCGCAACCGACTATTACCCAACCGGCTACGTACTACGACTAGATGGCCTTTAGTGAGCTAAGGTTTTCTAGTCACTCCCGCTCTGGCCCAACGCATCGCTGCCACTCTGGCCCAGCGCCTTGGCAGCCGAAACGCGGTCACTGCCACTCTGCCCCAGCGCATCACTCCCGCTCTGGCCCAACGCATCGCTGCCACTCTGGCCCAGCGCCTTGGCGGCCGAAACGCGGTCACTACCACTCTGCCCTAGCGCATCACTCCCGCTCTGGCCCAGCGCATCGCTGCCACTCTGGCCCAGCGCCTTGGCGGCCGAAACGCGGTCACTGCCACTCTGCCCCAGCGCATCACTCCCGCTCTGGCCCAGCGCATCGCTGCCACTCTGGCCCGGCGCATCGCTGCCACTCTGGCCCAGCGCCTTGGCAGCCGAAACGCGGTCACTACCACTCTGCCCTAGCGCATCACTCCCGCTCTGGCCCAACGCATCGCTGCCACTCTGGCCCAGCGCCTTGGCAGCCGAAACGCGGTCACTACCACTCTGCCCTAGCGCATCACTCCCGCTCTGGCCCAACGCATCGCTGCCACTCTGGCCCAGCGCCTTGGCAGCCGAAACGCGGTCACTACCACTCTGCCCTAGCGCATCACTCCCGCTCTGGCCCAACGCATCGCTGCCACTCTGGCCCAGCGCCTTGGCAGCCGAAACGCGGTCACTGCCACTCTGCCCTAGCGCATCACTCCCGCTCTGGCCCAACGCATCGCTGCCACTCTGGCCAAGCGTGGTCGCCACAGCACCGTTGTCGGCAAAAAATTTCGTCGATCCTGCGAATTCCACCCCGCTAAAAGAAACGACCTTCCCTGTTGCCACCTCGTCCGCAACTAGTGTGTGTAACGCACCGGAAAAACTAATTGATAGCGAGCCCAATTTCGCTACTGCGTTTATTTGATCGACCGAAGTTACTAAGCCTTTTATGAATAGTGGCGTCGACCCCGCGACGTATTCGGTATTCAGCAAGCTAACTTGGCTCACCTTAAGCGAGCCATTGAGAGTAACTGAACCATAGACAGAGACCATTCGTCCGATGATTCCGTCTGTGGCCAGTTGATGTTGGGCAGCTGGCAGCAAGACAGTTTGCCCAAGAATCTTTACTTGAAATGACTTCGCAATTACTTGGTCTACGGGTCCGGATAGAAGAAGATCACTGTTCGCTAACGATTGAAAAGTCGTTGCGGATTGAATTGGAGTTGCTGCGAGCGCGGAATTTTGCGGAACTGCACCCAAAAGCGCGGTAGAGACCGCGAGTGCAACGCCGCTTATCGCCAGTTTAGCCATCCTAGTCTTCATCCCTGGTCCCCTCTATTTGAAATGCTCTTCCAAAATCCCGTTCGTCGTCGTTATTTACTACGTAGTGATAAAAACCAATCCCCGTTTGGATTGCGTTTGGATCTCCCTCCTGGGACCGATCCGACAACCAGTTATCGATGTCGTCCGCGAATAGCTGACCCCTTTCTCTCACATACCTGTCGAAGGCAGCCAGGTCGGCTGGGCGCAGGCCATAGTCAGCGTAAATAGTCCTCTCAATTCTTCCAGTGCCTCGCACAGATCGACGGAGATTCACTTCCAGTGTCTCCGTGACGTTGTGCACTACTTCAGCAAATCTCCGGATACTTTCAGCACTCAGCTGTTCTGGAATGTAGGATCTCGTAAGTGCACGGTAATAACCGTTGCCCAAATCCTGAACACATCCCGTTCTGATTAATTCGTCCAGGAGAACCCTCGGGGGGACTCCCGGACAATATTGAGCTGCCAAATCCACAAACCCACTGACGTCTTTGTTCGATTTCCCTTCGCCCCGCGAAAAAGACAGATCCCTAACCAGGCCGTAAGGTCCAATGTAATCTCGGTCTGTATGCCAACCGAGCAACACTCGGACTGCCGCATTTATTCTTTCGTCAACTTCCTCGATTTTGAGTGCATCCGGGGATGCTAAAACTTCCGCTACCTCGTCATTTGCGACGCCAGTCATTACCGAAATAGCAACCGCAGAAGGATCTCCTCCCGAGAGGCGAAGTTCAGCGGCAGCCACCTTCACGTATGCATCCCTCACCGACCTAATAAACTCCGGAAACAAAACTCCATTTCTAAGCGCTATCCGTACCAAAGGCCGAAGTAAATGCCGGAATGCTGCTAATAAGTTATGTTTAACAGATTGCGACACGTCGAGACATAATACAACGATTAATGTGACGGATTTAGCAGATTCAGGGATTGACTGAGGTACCGAAAGGTGAAAATGTAGTCTTGTGCTGCGACGCAACAAATAGAGCGAGTGCCGATCCGATATTATTTGACTCTACGTGACGTTTGGCCCCCCTTCGGAGGCCGTGTTCCGCAGCAAGGCGACGATGCTGAACTTCACCACTAGATGGTATCGATGGATGGAGTTGGCTAGTGGGGTCATATTCCTTGCGTGCAGCGGATGCCAACCCAACTCCCCGCCGGGCCAACAACCTAATGACTCGAGATCCGAGATCCTAAGAAGAGGCCTTGGCGGTGAACCGGCATCCTTAGATCCGGGCAAGGCAGTCGATACGTTCTCTTACGAAGTCATCCGCGATCTGTCCGAAGGGCTAACGACAGAATCGGCTGACGGGAAGGTGGAACCCGGAGTTGCCGCAGCTTGGACAATCAGCCCGTCCGGAACGGTCTATACATTTAAAATTCGCCAGAATGCGAAGTGGTCAAACGGGCAAAAGGTCCGCGCGCAGGACTTCGTGCACGCCTGGAGACGCGTTGTAGACCCCAAGGTTGCATCCCCAGTTGCAGATTTGCTTCGTCCAATCGCGAATGCGCCAGAGATAATCGCTGGTCAGTTGCCGCCTGAAAAGTTGGGAGTCGAAGCAGCTACCGATGATCGTCTAATAGTGCAGTTGGCTCAACCAGCCCCCTACTTTCTTGAGTTGCTCACTCACTCCGCTACGTTCCCCGTATTTAACAGCGGGAATTTGACGCAAGGCGCTAGGAATTGGGTATCTAACGGGCCATATGTACTGTCAAACTGGACACCTGGATCTGGTCTTCGCCTCGCAAAGAATCTCGAATATTGGGACCAAAAAAACGTCCAAATACCAGAAATCGAATACATCCCCATTTCCGATGAGAACTCTGAATTAAACCAATATCGAGCCGGGCAACTTGATATCACGATGAGCGTGCCCCCGAATGCGCTTCCATTGATACGGAAGGAGTTTCCAACCGAATTAGTCGTTGCGCCGTATCTGGGAACAGTTTATTACGCGCTAAACTTACGTACGCCGAAGCCTTTCGGAAGTCAGTTATTGCGCCAAGCACTAGCGATGTCAATCGATCGAGTCATGCTCACCAAGACGGTTCTTATCTTTGGTCAAACTCCAGCATTCGGCTTTGTGCCCCCTGGAACCTGGAATTACGATCAGCAACGGTGGACATGGACGTCGATGTCTGACTCCGCGCGAATCGAGGAATCCCGCCGGCTGTACGCTGCTGCCGGCTACTCGGCCGCCAACCCACTCCACTTGAGAATCCTATTTAATTCAAATCCTGAGATAAAAAAGCTTTCGGTTGCTATCGCATCCATGTGGAAAGCCAATCTGGGAATAGATGCAGAATTAAACGACGAGGAATATCGAGTGTTCCTGGATTCACGAAAAGACGCGTCGCGATGGGATATCGCGAGACTCAGTTGGGTTGCCGATTATAACGATGCCGGCAATTTCCTGGATATTTTTCGCACTAACTCACCAAACAACGACGCCGGCTATTCCAATAAGCGATTCGACGCGTTGCTGGACGCCGCGGCCAATACACCCGATCCCGCGCAGCGCAAGACACTGCTAGAAACAGCAGAAATCCTCGTGCTTTCCGAGTATCCCATAATACCAATTTACTTCTACAGTTCAAAAAGACTGATCAAACCGTACGTGAAAGGCGCACGTTCTAATCCATTGAATAGGCTGTATTCCAAGCACCTTTTCATCGACCGAAAGTGATTTGTAAATAGGACCAGGTCAATTGAAAAGCACGAAACGGAAAATGACATATGGCCCGAGTTCAGCGGCCCGACGGCGCGACCGCAATGTCACGCCTGATGACGTACTCGCCGCACTCATGGACTTATTTGGCATGCTGCAAATAAATCCGTCTGATCTTGCGTCACGCGTCACCAAAATTGATCCGAAATTTCGCTTGGCGCATCGATTCTATTCACACACCGCTGCGATTGGCGAGTTGTTGACGGAGTGGCATCAAAACCCCAAATATCTTGACGAATCCGGAACTCCAGTACCGGTAAAGCTGCGAGGCCGAGGCAAAACATTTTATGGTTTGTCTCGCGATTCGATCCCAACCCTTCAACCCGCCACGTTACTGGCCGAGCTAAAGCGTGTTGGCGCAGTCTCTATAGACAAAAAGCAACTTGTGCACGTCCGCATGCGTTCGCTTCCCGTATACAATGACAATCAATTAGCAGTGCAACATACGTTAATGTCATTGCACAGTTTTATAAGAACACTTCGTCACAATCTTAACAGCGACCCTTTGAATAACGATCAACTGTTCCATCGCGTGGCTTGGAACGGGGCTTTCGATCGAAAATTGATACCCTTCCTCAAGATTAAGCTGAAGAGGCAAGGCCAGGATTTCCTTGAATCCTTTGATAATTGGATGATGCGAAAGTCCAAGGCACGTGGGAGCAATGCACGAACAGAACCTGTATTTATCGGGATATATTTAGCCACTGGAAACGCGAGGAAGAATTAAGCATCACGGCTGACGACGTAGATTTCGCCGCCTCGATATTAGGGATCTGCTGATTTTATGTGGATGTGCCTCATGATAAAAAACTGTCACACTTACTCGGTTGGATCGCCGAATACGGCTCTTTGGAGCCGGCTGGCTCAAACCCTCTTTCATATCAGCCAGAAATCCGGCGCCTTTATTTGAAACCTCTCTTCTAAATAGTGGCAAACCGCTGGGCGTCGCCGTGGAGCCCGAGATGTTGGCAATAAATCTTGGTTTGTCTGGCGAACGCATATTCGAAACCAGAGTATCGATAAGCTCCGCAGCTCGATCGCCGAATACTTTTATCATTTGAGGACTAATTCCACCGTGAACTGCTAGAGAGGTTCGTGCTCGGATCTTTTGTGAAGGGAGTAGATCGACAGCATGGGCTCGGAGCAACTCATCCAATACCGCTCTTGTCGGTATCCCGCGGCCGTGACGCTTTACGAGCAAATCGAATGTTGCACCTCGACCATAAATCTTTAAGTCTGCTGGCTCTCCATTTGGAGTTGTGAATTTAGGCTCTTCATGCCAGGCCGCGAGTATGCGGTTTGTTGATTGTTGGCGAGAGTCCATTGATTTCTCGTCTTTCTTGCCGCTGGTCTTTAAGATTCTCGATATTTCGGATCTTGAAATTCCGGTTGTAGCCGCGATCCCGGAAATATTTATACGACCGGAAACCTCGAGTTGCCGAGCGGCCACGCGTCTTATGGTGGCCTGTCTTATGATTGAATATAAATCGCTAGTGCTCAACCCGGCGTCAATCACAAAATCAGTGAGCGGCTCGAAAAGCTGTAGCAACGCGCTTATAGCAAGACTTCGCACATCATTGCGGTTTGACTTGACGTTACTGTTGGGTTCCTCCATTTTCGATACGGCTGTGCTCAAAGAACGTGTCAAATCGAGGTACACCATCCACGATAGATAGTCATCGCATAAGGCCACGGGATAAAAAAGAGCCCACGGTCATCGGATCGAACTGATATTGGATACTCAATGAAGCTCCTCCCCCACCTCCTGCGCCCCACCCGCGCCGCACCCGCCGCTGTCATCATCGTCTTCTCCCTCATCCTCGCCATCGCGCTCCACGCCGGGCTCTTTGGAATCCCGGCGATCTTCATCCTGACCTCGTGGTTCTTCAAGTATGCGTACATTCTGTTCGACCATACGGTGTGGGGGTACGATGAGCCGCCGACGCTCGACATCCAGATGCTGAACCCTGTCGATGAGCAGCGTCCGCTCGCTCAATTGGTGATTCTAGGCCTGATTTACGCCGCTGTGAAATTCACGGAGTCGGGGTGGGGCACCGCGCCGGCGGCCTTGCTTGCTGGACTCGCGGCATTCGCTTTTCCGGCCTCCGTTGCCGTGCTCGGGCTCGAGCGAAATATTCTGCTCGCGGTCTATCCGGTTGCGCTCGCGCGGATGATCCGTGGTCTCGGGCTCGTGTACCTGCTCACGCTGCTGGTGATCGGCGGCTACCTCTTGGGCATCGGCATGATCATGAAGTGGGTGTCCTTTCTGCCGCTCGAGCTCGCGCTGGCGATGTTCGGAATCCTGTCGATGTTCAGCATCCTCGGAGGCGCGCTGTATGAGCGGCGTGATGAGCTCGGCATCGAGACGCGACGATCGCCGGAGCGCACCGCGGAGGTCGCGCAGCGCATGCAGCAGCGCGAGCATCACGCGCTCGTCACCGAGGCGTATGGTCACATGCGGGTGGGGTCGCATGCCAAGGCGTGGGAATTGCTGCAGGGTTGGTTGGCCTCTCGCGGTCACGCCATCTCCGATTATCGGTGGCTGTGCGAGCACGTCGTTCGCTGGCACGATCCGCGCTATGCGAATCGCCTGAGCGAGGACTATCTCGAGAGACTGATCGCGTTGAAGGATCACGGCCGGGCGCTCGATGTGATAAGGGAACGCTTGGACCAGGACCCAGGCTTCCGGCCCAAGACCGCGGCTACCACCTGGAGTCTCGCCCAGCTGGCGGCGCAGGGAGGGGGCGTTCCGCGCGTCGCTCGTGCTCTTCTGTCGGACTTCGGCACGCGCTTTCCGGACGATCCCCGAGTCGGTGCGGCGCGAGCGCTCGCGGAGCGGCTGGCTCGCTGAGGCGGCAGACCGACTCGCGCGGTGCACCGTTCAGGGGCATTGCGGCCTTCCCGTAGTGCTGTGCGATTGCGGGGGGAACCTCCTAAGTCCATGATTAGGGGGCTTACCTAACGCGGGTGGCACGGAATTCGCTCGAGTTCAACCGGGGGTTTTATTTGGTCAATACGCCTTACAACGAAATGTATCCCGAAAGCGGCGCCGCGCGCTCCCACTATCAGCGTTACGACGAATGGCTGCAAACGCAGCCGGCCGAGCGGCTCGCTCAGAAGCGCGCGGAGGCGGATGCCCTCTTCCACCGGGTCGGAATCACGTTCGCGGTCTATGGCCAGGAGGAAGGCGCCGAGCGGCTGATTCCCTTCGACATCGTTCCCCGCGTGCTCCCGGCCGAGGAATGGGTACGATTGGAAGCCGGCCTCAAACAGCGGGTCCGCGCGCTCAACGCGTTCATCCACGACATCTATCACGATCAACAGATCCTGAAGGCCGGCATCATTCCCCCGGAGCAGGTGCTGTGCAACTCGCAATATCGCCCCGAGATGCAGGGCGTCGATGTTCCGGGCGGCATCTACGCCCACATCGCGGGCATCGACATCGTGCGCGACGATGCGGGCGAGTTTCGCGTGCTGGAGGACAACCTGCGGGTGCCCTCGGGCGTGTCCTACATGCTCGAGAACCGCAAAATGATGATGCGGCTGTTCCCGGAGTTGTTCTCCGAATACCGGATCGCGCCCATCGACCGCTATCCGGACGTATTGCTCGAGAATTTGCGCAGTGTGGCGCCGACGGGTGTCGCCGACCCGACGGTGGTCCTTCTCACAGCCGGCGCCCACAACAGCGCCTACTTCGAGCACGCCTTCCTCGCGCAACAGATGGGGGTCGAGCTGGTGGAAGGCCAGGACCTCTTCGTGCGCGACGAGGCGGTGTACATGCGCACCACCCAAGGGGCGCAGCGCGTCGATGTCATCTACCGGCGGATCGACGATGACTTCCTCGATCCCCTCGTGTTCCGGCCGGATTCCATGCTCGGGGTGCCGGGATTGCTTGCGGCCTACCGCGAGGGGCGCATCACGATCGCGAACGCCATTGGCACGGGCGTCGCCGACGACAAGTCCATCTACCCGTACGTGCCCGACATGATCCGTTTCTACCTCGGCCAGGGACCGATGATCGGCAACGTGCACACCTGGATGCTGCGCCGACCCGACGATCTGAAATACGTGCTCGACCACCTGCCCGAGCTCGTGGTGAAGGAAGTCCACGGCGCGGGGGGCTACGGCATGCTCATCGGTCCGGCGGCATCGAAAGCGGAGATCGAGGCGTTCCGAAAACAGATCGTCGCCTCGCCCGAACGCTACATCGCGCAGCCTACCCTGGCGCTCTCGACCTGCCCCACCTTTGCCGCGCAGGGCTTGCGGCCCCGGCACATCGACCTGCGTCCGTTCGTGCTGTCGGGTCGCGAGGTCACCATCGTGCCGGGCGGGCTCACGCGGGTGGCGCTGCGCGAGGGGTCGCTGGTGGTGAACTCCTCGCAGGGCGGAGGCACCAAGGATACCTGGGTGCTGGAAAGCGCATGCTGAGCCGCACCGCCGATCATCTCTATTGGATGTCGCGCTACGTCGAACGGGCGGAGAGTCTCGCGCGCCTGGTGGACGCGCACTACCGGATGTCGCTTCTGCCGCAGGCGGGCGACAGTCTCATCCAGTCGCTGAGCACCGCCATGATTGCGCTGCACGTGGAGCAGGCGTACCGCGAGCGCCACGAGGCTGTCGTGCCGCAGGCGGTGTTCGAGTTCTTGAGCCTCGACCGGGACCACGCGGGAAGCATCGTCAATTGCCTGCGTGCCGCCCGGGAAAACGCGCGCGCCGTGCGGGGGTCGCTCACCTCGGAGCTCTGGGAGACCCTCAACTCCACCTGGCTCGATGCGCGCTCCTTCATGGCGCGCAGCACCCAGCGCACGGACATCGGGCATTTCCTCGAATGGGTCAAGGAACGCTCGCACCTCACGCGCGGCGTCACCGTCGGCACCATGCTGCGGGACGAGGCCTTCCACTTCACCCGCATCGGCACCTTTATCGAGCGCGCGGACTCGACGGCGCGCATTCTCACGGCGCACCAGAACGACTTGAAGCCGGGGGCGGATGCGGCGGTGGTGCCGGACCCGTATCAGTGGAGCGTGCTCCTGCGCGCGCTGTCCGCGTTCGAGGTGTACCGGCGGGTCTACCGCGACGTGATCACCCCTTACAAGGTGGCGCAGCTCCTCATTTTGCGCGACGACATGCCGCGCTCGCTCACCCGATGCTGCAAGGAGGTGTATCACAACCTGCACTCGGTCTCGAACGAGGAATCGAAGGAGACCGAGCGGCGCGCCGGCGAATTACACGCTATGCTGCATTTCACGCGCATGGAAGCCATCATCGAGGTGGGCCTGCCGTATTTTCTGCAGCAGTTCCTGGCGCGGCTGCGCGATCTCGGCGACCGCGTTGCATCGGACTTTCTGGTTCCCCCGGCAGAGGCTTAAGCGCATGCAGCTCCATATCCGCCACATGACCCGATACCGCTACGAACGGCCCGTGAAGTACAGCGTGCAGAGCCTGCACCTCACGCCGCGGCGCGATCCGGGTCAGCGGGCGCTCAGTTGGACCATCACGGCGCCGGGACGCCGGCTCGAGCAGATCGACGCCCACGGCAACATCTCGCACTTGCTCACCATCGAGCAGCCGCATCGCGAGATCCAGATCGTGGTGCGCGGGGTGGTGGAGACCGCGGACTTGGAGGGCCGTCAGGACGACGGTCCGCTGTCGCCGCTCGCCTACCTGTCGCCGACGGCGCTCACCGCGCAGAGCGCGGAGATCAAGAGCTTCGCGCGCGAGGCGGTGGAGATTGCGAAGGATCCCCGCGCCCGCGCCGAGGCCCTGGCGGAGGCGGTGGTGCGCGCGGTGCGCTACAAGCCCGGCGTGAGCGACGTCCAGGACACCGCCTCCGCCGTGCTCAAGGCCGGCGAAGGCGTATGCCAGGATCATGCGCACGTGTACATCGCCTCGGCGCGCGCGGTGGGCATGCCGGCGCGCTACGTGAGCGGGTACCTCTACACCGGCGACTCGAGCGACGCGGCGAGTCACGCGTGGGTCGACGTATGGCTCGGCGCCGAGCACGGGTGGCAGAGCATGGACGTGACGCACCTGCGTCCCGCGATCCGCACCTATTGCCGCCTGGCCGTGGGCCGTGACTACCTCGACGCCGCGCCGGTGCGCGGCGTCCGTCAGGGTGGGGGCGGCGAGAAGATGGAGGCGAACGTGCTGGTGGCGGAGTCGGCCCAACAGCAGCAGCAGTGATAGAATTTGGCCCATGACTTACTGTGTCGGGCTGCTGGTCGACACCGGGCTCGTGATGCTGTCCGATTCCCGGACCAACGCCGGTGTCGATCAGATCAATACCTTCCGCAAGATGGCGACCTTCCAGCGGAAGAACGACCGGGTGCTCGTGCTCATGTCGGCGGGCAATCTCGCCATCACCCAGGCCGTCGTCAACCTGCTGCATGAAGTCCCCGAGGACGGGGAACGCACTGCCAAGATCTACCGTGCGACCAACATGTTCAATGCAGCACGCGTGGTCGGCGAGGCGTTGCGCGAGATCTACGAGCGCGACGCCGGACCGCTCAAGGATCACGGTCACGAGTTCAACGGCACGTTCATCCTGGGCGGCCAGATCAAGGGCGAGGAGCCGCGCCTCTTTCACATTTATTCGGCCGGGAACTTCATCGAATCGTCTCCCGACACGCCGTATTTTCAGATCGGCGAGTCCAAGTACGGCAAACCCATCATCGACCGGGTGATCTCGCGCAGTTCCAGCATCGCTCAAGCCGCCAAATGCGTGCTGGTGTCGATGGATTCGACCATCCGCTCGAATCTCACCGTGGGGCCGCCGCTGGATCTGGCCATCGTGCGCCGTGACGAACTGAGGCTCGCGACGCATATCAGCATCGATTTCGAGCATCCGTATTTCAAGATGATCCGCGAGCGCTGGGGATTCGCGCTTCAGGAAGTGTTCAGCCAGCTGCCGAACCCGGACTGGTAGCTGATCGGCTCGCCCTGCGAGAAGTGATAGCCCGCGAGCGATTGCGGGCGCCCCATCAGGAATCCCTGCGCGTAGTCCACGCCGAGCGAGCGCATCGCCTGCAGTTCGGTATCCGACTCGACGGCCTCCGCGACGGTCTGTACGCCGAGATCGCCGGCCATGCGCACGATGGAGGAGATCATGGCGCGCGCCACACGATCGGTGGGCGCCGCCCCGACCAGCGATCGGTCGATCTTGAAGTAATGCGCGGGGACCGAGCGCAGGTACCCGTAGGAAGGCGCGTTGCCGCCGAAATCATCCAGCGCCACCTCGCAGCCGAGCGCCTCGAGCCGTCGCATCGAATCCGCGACGCTCATGCTGCCGGACGAGGCGAAGCGTTCCGTGATCTCAAAGCACAGGGCCTGCGGCGCCAGCGCGGTTTTTTTCACGAAGGTCTCGACGAAGCGCACGAATTGATCGTCGGTCAGCGACTGGGGCGACACGTTGATGCAGAACACTGACGGCTCTCGCGCCCACAGCCGCCGGTTGTTGGCGAGCCACTGCAGGAGCGTGCGCACCACCCAGCGATCGATGGATGGCATGGCGTTGCGATGCGCGGCGGCGCCGAGGAAAAGCTTGGGCTCGATCAGCAGGCCGTCGCGGGTGCGCAGTCGCAGCAACACCTCGTAATGCGGCGCGCCCCTCCCGGAGCGCAGCGAGCGGATCGGCTGCAGATAAAGCTCGAAGCGCTCCGCCTCGAGCGCATCATCGATGGCGGCACGCTGCCCTTCGTCGGTGGCGGTCGGAAGCGGCGCCGAGCGGCGGCGCTCGAATTCGGCGGCCAGACATACCATCAGCGGAGCGAGCCGCTGCTCCAACGGTTCCTGGGTGCGAGGATCCTCGATCTCAGAGTCGATGGTCAGGCGCACCGCGCCGTTGACCTCGCCGCGCGCGTCCCGCACCGGGATCGCGATGGCGAATCTCGTGCCCTGGCGCGGGCCGTAATGAATCGGGTATCCGCCGGCCTGATCGCGCACCAGGCATTCCTCGACGAGTTGGTGATCCTCCGGCAGCAGGAAGTCCTCGCTGAGCAGCAGTGTGTCGGCCGCGAAGTCGTGAAACGAGACGCTGCAAACTTCCGGTGCCAGCGCGCAAATGACTTCCGCGAAAGCATCCAGCGTCTTGCTGGAAGCGGCCTCGGCGGATTCTGTCAACTTGGTGAACATCGGTCGCATACCTGTCGATATGCACCGGATGTTAGGGCCCGCGCGCTCGCGCGGTAATGTCGTCGGCCGGCGACGTGGGAGGCGGGCGACAAGACCGGGCGATCCGCCAACCCGGTCACGGCGATAAGTTAAACGCCCGGCGTCAAACGGCGTCCGCGGCCTCATCGACGGGCGGCGCCACCCCGCGCGGCGTGCCCCATTGAAGCGGCGCGAGCTTCGGCACCATGCCGATCCACCCGATGATGCCGACCGCGCTCATCACCGCGGCGGCCACGAAGGCGAGCGCGAAATGACCGGTCCGATCGA
Organism: uncultured Gammaproteobacteria bacterium; assembly: GCA_963736185.1. GTDB lineage: Bacteria > Pseudomonadota > Gammaproteobacteria > Steroidobacterales > Steroidobacteraceae > Bog-1198. The sequence continues at coordinate 40,182 of CAVTNZ010000070.1, forward strand.
CGATGATGCCGGTGAGCCAGGGCGAGATCATGCCCGGCAGATTGCCGATCGAGTTCTGGATGCCGACCCAGCGGCCGGAGGCCCTCGGGCCCGCGAGGATCTGTGACATGGCGTACATGCCGGGCGACGAGGCGCCCATCATGATCTGAAATCCGAACATGCCCGCGATGGCCATGGGTTCGGTGCCCAAGCCCATGCACAGCATGGCGGGAATGGATCCCACGTGTGCAATGAGCATGATGAGCTTGTAGCCGAAGTTGGCGGATCCGCCGCGGCGGATGTAGCGGTCGACGCCCCAGCCGATGATGAACGCGCTCAACCCGTTGACCAGGTAGCCGGCGGTCGTCACGTGCTCCATGTCGTGCATGGAGAAGCCGCGCTCCTTCACAAGATAGCCCGGCAGCCAGCTCAGGATGAAGTACCACATGTAGTTGCTGGAGAAGAGGCCCAGGCTCGTGCCCCAGAGCCCGCGCTGCGCGAGCACCATGCGCAGCGTCGGCGTGCTCGGGTCCGCCCGCTGGGTCGCGAGCTTCGGCAGCCGGACACTGAGCCAGGGGATGAGCCAGAGCAGCGAACACGCGCCGAACACCAGGAAGGTGCCGCGCCAGCCGACATAATCGATCAACAGCCCCGCGAGGAACACGCCGACGCCGGGCCCGATGAGATAACCGAAGGCCACGATGCCGTTCGCCATGCCGAGCCCTTTCACCGGCACCACGGCAGCAAGGAGCTTCGAGACCGTGGGAAAGCCGACGCTCTCGCCGAGGCCCAGCATCATGCGCAGCATGATCAACATGGAGAATCCGGAGGTGATGCCGGTGAGCGCGGTCGCCGTGGCCCATACCACGAGGCCCGCGGTCAGCACCCGATGGGCGCCGTAGCGCTCGGCGAGCGCCCCGACCGGAATCTGGATGAGGGCGTACACCCAGAAAAATGCGGAGAACAACAGGCCATACTGGCTGTTGGTCAGATGCAGATCGCGCTGGATCAGCGGCCCGGCCGTCGCCAGGGCGCCGCGATCGATGTAGTTGATGAGCAGCGCGACCGCGAGCAGCACCACCACGAACAACGGCGGCGTCAAACGCCGGCCGTCGGCCGCCCGCTCCGGCGGGGCCGCATTCGTGGGATTCGCTCCCGGCGTGATGAGCGGGTTCAGCTCGCGTAATCCGCGTGCTGGCGATCGAGCAGCCGCTTCAGCGCCTCGAAATGCAGGTCGGCGCGGTCGCGGCCGCCCACCTGGCCCCCCGAGGAGAATTGCGCGACGGTGGCCTTCACCACCTTCTCCGGCACCGGCTTCAGCGCCCGTCCGGTCGAGAGCGCAATCACCTGCGCTTGGGCTGCGCGCTCCAAAAAGTACAGCCGCTCGAACGCCAGGGGAATGCTCTCCCCCACCACCAACGCCCCATGGTTGCCCATCATGAGCACCGACTTGTGGCCGAGCACGCCCGCGAGCCGCTCTCCCTCGGTGTGGTCGAAGGCCAGGCCGTTGTAGTTGGAATCGTAAGCCACGTCCTCGTAGAACCCGAGCGCGCTCTGCACCGCCATCTCCAGGCGCGGATTCTCGAGCATGGTCATCGCGGTCGCATATGGCATGTGGGTGTGCAGGACGCACCTCGCCTTGGGGGCGAGGCGATGCACGGGAAGATGTATATAGAGTGCCGTGTCCTCGATGGGCCCGCGGCCCGAGAGCATTTGACCGTTGAAATCGATCACCATGAAATCGCTGGCCTTGACCTCCGACCAGTGTAGGCCGAAGGGCGCGAGCAGGAACCGGTCCGCATGCCCGGGCACCAGCATGGTCATGTGGTTGTCGATGCCCTCGTTCAGGCCGAAGTGATCCGCCAACCGGTAGCACGCCGCCAGATCGATGCGGGCCTGCCGCTCGGCCTCGGTGAGGGTGGACACGGATTTGAGATTTGCGCTCATGATCACCTCGCCGGCTGCAGGTGCCGGACTCAAAACTGTAGCATTTCCCGAATCGGTCAGCGAGCGTGCCGCAGCGCCCCTTTCACGAGAAGTTCATTTAAGGCGGGCACGATGCGCGTCCATGCGTCTCGAGTTGGTCTATTTCAACGCCGGCGGCGGCCATCGGGCTGCCGCCGCGGCACTCGAGGCGGTGATCCGGCTCGAGGGGCGTCCCTGGGAGGTGCGCCGCGTCAACCTGATGAGCATCCTGGATCCCAAGGATGTGTTCAAGAAGACCACCGGCATGGATTGGGAGGACATCTACAACACACGCCTCGCGCGTGGTTGGAGCATGGGGCTCGCCCAGGAATTGAAGCTCCTGCAGGCATTGATCCGCCTGAGCCGCCGCTCCGTGGCAAATCGCCTGAAACGGCACTGGCGAAGGACCAAGCCCGACATGGTGGTGTCGCTCATTCCGAACTTCAATCGGCCCATGTACGAAGGGGCCATCGCCTACCGGCCGGGCCTACCGTACGTCACCCTGCTCACCGATTTCGCCGACTATCCGCCGCATTTCTGGATCGAGCCCCGCCAGGCGCAGCATTTCATCTGCGGCACCCCGCGGGCGGCCGCCCAGGCCCACGCCATGGGCTATGGCCCGGATCGGGTGCACTCCGTATCGGGCATGATCATCCGGCCGGACTTCTACGCGCCGTTGGCGCTCGACCGGCGCGCGGAGCGCGCCAAGCACGGACTGGACCCGGACCGGCCCACCGCCCTCGTGATGTTCGGCGGTCATGGGTCGCGAGCCATGGCCGGCATCGCGCGCCGGCTCGACGATGTCCAGCTCATCATGGTCTGCGGACACAACGAGCTGCTGGCCGAGCGGCTGCGCCGCATGCCCGCCTCCGCCCCGCGGCTGGTCCTCGGTTTCACCTCGGAAATCCGCTACTTCATGCAGCTTGCCGATTTTTTCATCGGCAAGCCGGGCCCCGGCAGCATCAGCGAGGCCGTTCAGCAGGGGCTGCCGGTGGTGGTGGTGCGCAACCCCTGGACCATGCCCCAGGAGCGCTACAACACCGACTGGGTGCGCGAGCGCGGGGTCGGCATCGTGCTCGAGTCCTTCAAGTTCGTGCGTGAGGGGGCGATGGAGATAATCCATCGGTTCGACGAATTTCGCGCTAGCATTGCGCACGTCCGCAATCGTGCGGTGTTCGAAATACCGGAGATTCTCGAGCGCATCATGAAATCCGCCCCGGCGCATGACCCGCCACCGCACGGACAGGACCCGCGCCGGGTGGTAAGGCTCAATTGACCACGTTCCTGCTCGCCTTCGGCGCGCTGTTCTCGATCGTCAATCCCCTCTCCGGCGCCTTCATATTCTTCGGAGCGACCCAGGGGATGGAACCGAAGATGCGCTCGCAGGTGTCGCGCTGGGTCGCGATCTACGCGTTTTGCATCGTGTCGGTGTCGCTGTATGTCGGCGCCTACGTGCTGAGCTTTTTCGGCATCTCGATTCCGGTGCTGCGGGTGGCGGGCGGCATCATCGTGGCGATGTCCGGGTGGCGCATGCTTACCGAGCCCGACGCGACCGAGCAGCGGCGCAGCGAAGCCCCCGCCTACCCCCGCTCGTTCGACACGCCGCCGAGCCGCCTCGCCTTCTACCCGCTCACCATGCCCCTCACCACCGGACCCGGAACGATCTCGGTGGCGATCTCCATCGGCGCGGGCCGGCCGCCGACGCTGCATCCGACGCTGATCCTGTTCTTTTTCGTCGAGACGGTGGCCGCCGTCCTGCTGCTCTCCCTCCTGGTGTACGCGCTCTACCGGCACTCGGCGCGGATCGCGGATTTCATCGGAGCGACCGGTACCACGATCATCGTGCGGCTGTCGGCATTCCTCTTGTTCTGCATCGGCATCCAGGTGTTCTGGAACGGCGCCGCGGAACTGCTCGGCCGCCTGCCGTTCGGCACCACCGGGACCGGCTGATCCGGCACGCTCAGGGCTCGACGCCCTGGGACTTCAAGTACTCGTCGTAAGTGCCGCGGAACTCGGTGATGCGCGCATCGGGCTTCAGCTCGATGATGCGGGTGGCAAGTCCGCCCACGAATTCGCGGTCGTGCGACACGAACACCAGGGTGCCCGCGAAATGCTCGAGCCCGATCTGCAGCGACTCGATGGTCTCCATGTCCATGTGGTTGGTGGGCTCGTCCATCAACAGCACATTGGGCCTCGACAGCATCAGCTTGCCGTAGATCATGCGGCCCTTCTCGCCGCCCGAGAGCACGCTCACCGATTTCTTGGTCTCCTCGCCCGAGAACAGGAGACGCCCGAGCGTCGCGCGCACGATCTGATCGTCGTCGGCCTTGCCGGTGTACTGCGACATCCAGGTGAACAGATCGCACGGCGGCTCGAACTCGGCCTGGGGATCCTGCGGCATGTAGCCCACCTGCGCGTTCTCGACCCACACGATGCGCCCCGCCGTGGGGGTGAGCTCGCCCGCGAGCACACGCATCAAGGTGGTCTTGCCGACGCCGTTCGGACCGATGATGGCGACGCGCTCGCCGGCCTCGATGTTGAAGGAGAGATCGGTGAACACGTCGGCGTCCTGGCCCGGGTAGCGGAAGGAGATCTTGTCGACCGTGACGGCGGAGCGATACAGCTTCTTCGCCTGCTCGAAGCGGATGTAGGGATTTTGGCGCGAGGAGGGACGGATCTCCTCGAGCTTGATCTTCTCCAGCTGCTTCTTGCGCGAGGTGGCCTGCCGGGCCTTGGAGGCGTTGGCCGAGAAGCGCCGCACGAATTCCTGCAGATCCGAGATCTTGTCGCGCGCCTTGGCGTTGGAGGCTTCGACGCGCGCCCGCGCCTGCACCGAGGCGAGCATGAAGTCGTCGTAGTTGCCCGGATAGATCTTGAGCTGCTGGTAATCGAGATCGGCGATGTGCGTGCACACCTGGTTCAGGAAGTGCCGGTCGTGGCTGATGATCACCATGGTGGCGTCGTAGTTGTTGAGCGCGCCTTCGAGCCAGCGGATCGAATGGATGTCCAGGTTGTTGGTGGGCTCGTCGAGCAGCAGCACGTCGGGCTGCGAGAACAGCGCCTGCGCAAGCAGCACGCGCAGCTTCAGCCCCGGGGGCACCTCGCGCATCGGGCCGTTGTGGCGCGACTCGTCGATGCCGGCATCGGTAAGGATGCTGCCGGCGCGAGCCTCGGCGTCGTACCCCCCGTACTCCGCGAACACCGCCTCGAGCTCCGCCGCGCGCATGAAGTCCGCGTCGGTGGCGTTTGGGTCCGCGTAGATGCGGTCGCGCTCGGTCATCGCCTTCCAGAGCTCGGCGTGGCCCTGCATCACCACATCGAGCACGCGCTGATCCTCGTAGCCGAATTGATTCTGGTTCAGTTTGCCGAGGCGCATCCCGGTCTGCAGCACGACATCCCCGGCGCTCGCATCGAGGTCCCGGCCGAGGACCTTCATGAGCGTGGATTTGCCGGAGCCGTTGGCGCCGATGAGTCCATATCGGTTGCCGTCGACGAATTTGACAGTGACCTGCTCGAACAGCGGCTTGGCGCCGAACTGCACGGCAACATTGGAGGTGGAGAGCATGAATCAAGAGCGCCTGAATGGGCGGCGCATTCTAGCCGAGCGGAAGGCGCCAGGGAGAATTTTTCGACTCACCCCGCCCAGAAGAGGTTGCCGTGAGGCGCTGTCGGTCCGCACCGTCGGAGGGCGCCTACGCGCGGCCGGCGGCCAGGGAGCCGTCGCCCCCCCGGGAACCCGGCCCATAAAAAAGGGCGCCCCTGCCGTCGGCAGGGGCACCCCCCAGGAGCGGCGTGCGCTTACTTCTCGTTGATCAGCTTGGGCACCCAGGGCACGCCCAATCCGGTCACATCGTTGTAGCCCGCCGGGGTGGGCGGCACGTCAGCGGGCGACAGCGAGGTGTAGTTCCACACGTCGTTGATGCCGAGACAGAGCGGCAGACCGCAGACCTCGAGCGCATACGGGGCCGTGATGATCAGGAACGGCACGGAGTTCACCGTGACCACCCGCACCTCGTTCAGATTCGCCTCGTAGCCACGCAGCAGCGCCACCGGCGTGGTCGGCGCGATGACCTGGTTGATCGCATCGCCGAAGTAGGTCCCGTTGCTTTGGCTGCCGACGCTATAGAGCAGTGGATTGGCAAAGCCCACCAAGGGCTCGCCGGTGGCGATCCGCTTGGAGTTCAGCACGGCCATGACCCCGGCCATCCAGGGCGAGGCGACGCTGGTGCCGCCGATCGAGGTTTGGCAGTACTCGGTCGTCTCGGTGCTCGGCGTGCAGCCTTTGTCCGCGATGGCGTTGCCCGCGATGGTGAAGGTCTCACCGAAGATGAAGCCGGTATACGGATCGGCCAGCATGGAAATGTCCGGGCTCACGCGCTGCGGGTTGGGCAGCGTCTCGACATAGCCGCTCGCGAGATTGAGCGACGTGGCAAGCGAGGCCGGAACCGCCTTCGCCTGGTAGGCGGGTTGCGCCTCGAGCAGGCTGATGCCGCCGCCCGAGCCGGCATAGAACGAATAGTTGTCGAAGGTGTAGCCGTACGCGGTCGTGGTCTGGACGCCCGTCGTGGTCACCGACTTCGCGCTGTTGACGGTCGCATCGTTCAAGAACGCGCGATAGTTTCCCCAGCCATACTCGGATTTTTCACCCGTCTTGCCCGTGATCAAGAGCGTCGTGCCGCCGACGCCCGTCACCCAGGCGCTGGTGGCCGGCCACGAGCCGGAGGCCACGCCGTTGGGCGCGTCCAGATCGCCGTCATCGCCCGAGCTGAACAGCACCGTGATGCCTTGCGCCGCGCCGGCCATCAGGGCCTGGTCATAGGCCTGCTGGTCGCCCGGAGCGATGGCCTCGCCGCCGTCCCCCCAGCTGTCGGTGACCACGTCCGCGATATGGTTGTAGACGGTGTTCATGAAGGCGACGTCGAGCGATGTGGAGCAGTCCTCCGAGCCGACATAGACGATCTTGGCGCCCGGAGCGCTGGAGTGCACCGCCGATACGTCGAGCGATTCCTCCTCCCACCAGCCGTAGGGCCCGCACGGTGCGGAGGGTGAGACGCTGTAGATGCCCGCGGGAATGATCTGGGTGAAGTTCACTCCGACCTTGATCTTCGGCAAATTGTTGTTCACGGAGTAGTCGGTGATGTCGTTCACGATGGTGGGCGACGCGAAGGCGTCCACGATGGCGACCGTCACGCCGGTGCCGTCATACTTCACCTGGTCGAGGCCATAGGCGCCGCGCACCTGCGCCGTGGTATAGCCGCACCCGAGCCAGGGGATCGAGCCGCCATACACGTCCGCGGGCGTGCTCAGCTCGGCGACCAGTACATCCGCACCGTAGGCGTGGTTGCAGTACGGCGACCCGTTGCTCGCGGCAACGGGCGGGGGCGTCACCGCCGTGGTGCCCGGCGAGGCGGCTTCCGCGCTCTTCGGTGCCACCAGATCACCCTGCATGATCGAGCGATGGAAGGGCTTGCGCATCAGTCCCGTGTCGTCGAGACCGCCGATGTACACGATCTTGCCGGCGAGCGAGGCAGGAACGGACGGCGCCTCCTTGTTGGCGCGCAGCGTGAAGCCGTTGTAGGCATAGAGGTTCTGGCTGACGTTGAAGGCGGTGCGGATCTGCGCGACGGTCGCGATCGCCGAGACGTACACGCCGTGCGGACCGACGGTGACGTTTTTCATGCCGGCCTGCTCGAGGAATTTCTGCACGGCCGCGACATCCGCCGCCGCGGGCGCATAGCTCGCCGCGAACTGCTCAGTGCTCAGGTACTTGCCGTATTCGCGGTCGCCTGGATTAGACACCTCCGCGACGAAGCTCTTCAGTCCGGTCAAATTTTTGAGCGCCAGGTTCACCGAAATGGTGACGGCCCTGCTCGCCGGGGCGGAACTCTTCAGCGTCGCGTTCTTTACCCAGCCCGCGACGTTTCCCGTCACCGTCGTCGTGCCCGCCGCGAACGCCGTACCCGCACACGCGATCGCGCCGGCCAAGACGCCGCTCCATATCAATCGAGACTTTGATTTGCCAAACACGAGTATCCCCTCATGACAAAGTTGTGATGAGCGCGCGCAGGACTGTCACTGCCCTGCGGGGCGCCGGAGCCGACCGTGGTCGGCGTGAATTGGAATTACCCTTCGATATTTTTCGTTGCACCGAATCGATCGGTCAGTGAGGAAACTTGACCACAGCTTTATGGTAACCCGCAAGTTAAGAATGCGGCCCGAGCCCCGGAAAATAGCTGTCAATTATGTCAAACCCTCGAGCACTCGCAGGCCGCGGCCCCGAGTGGACATAACGCGACCGCGGGAGTACCGTCGGTGATCGATAAAAGCGGAGCCCTCATGCGCACTCTCATCGCGCCCGACACCTGGGGCAATGTCCGGGTGAGTCATTAGGTCCTGCGGCGCCGGCGCGAGGCGCCCGCCCCGCTTCACAGGCATCGGCGCGCTGGCCGCGGCGTGGGTCGGCGTGCTGCTCGCGCCGGTGCTCATCGCCGCGGCCTCGGGCACCGACTACCACGCGCGGCTCGTTCACGTGCTGAAGGAAACCCCGCTGATCGACGGGCACAACGATCTGCCGTGGGAGATCCGCGACCGGTTCAAGGGGCGCCTGTCGGCCATCGACCTTTCCTCCGATACCTCCAAGCTGCCGCTGCGGCCCGACGATGCTCCGCTCATGACGGACATTCCGCGGCTGCGCGCGGGGATGGTCGGCGGTCAGTTCTGGTCGGTGTGGGTGCCGGTGGACATCAAGGGTCCCGAGGCGGTGCAGACCACGATCGAGCAGATCGATCTGGTCAAGCGCATGGCGGCGAAATATCCGGACGTGTTCGAGATCGCGTACACGGCCGCGGACGTCCGCAGAATCCACAAGGCCGGCAGGATCGCCTCGATGATCGGCATCGAAGGCGGCCATCAGATCAACGAGTCGCTCGCGGTGCTGCGTCAGATGTACGACCTCGGCGCGCGCTACATGACCCTCACCCATGTGCTCGATACGCGCTGGGCCGACGCGGCCACCGACGCGCCGGTTCATCACGGCCTCACTCCGTTCGGCGAGGAGGTGGTCCGCGAGATGAACCGCCTCGGCATGCTGGTCGATTTGAGCCACGTGTCGCCGGACACGATGCGCAGGGCGCTCGCGGTGACGGAGGCTCCGGTGATCTTCTCGCATTCCTCGGCGCGAGCCATCGTGGATCACCCGCGCGACGTTCCCGACGACATCCTTAAACTCGTGGCGGCGAACGGCGGCGTGGTCATGGTGAACTTCAATCCGGGCTATGTGTCGGCGGCGCGCAATCAATGGGACGCCGATCGCGCCGCGGAGCTCGCACGCTACTCGAGTCCGCCGTACGGCGGGCTGTACATCGGCCAGCCGGACCGCGCCAAGGCGGCGCTCGAGCGGTGGGAGCGCGATCACCCCAAACCCGTCACGACGCTCGCCCAGGTCGCCGACCACATCGATCACGTGCGCGAGGTCGCCGGGATCGATCATGTCGGCCTCGGCTCGGACTTCGACGGCATCCCCGAGGGTCCGCAGGGCTTGGGCGCAGTCGACCGCTATCCGGCGCTGCTCGAAGAGCTCATGCGGCGCGGCTGGTCGGACGCCGACGTGGCCAAGGTCGCCGGTGAGAACGTGCTGCGCGTCATGGCGGCCTGCGAGCGCGTGGCGGCCAGGCTCCGTGTCGAGCGCGGCCCCTCGGAGGCGGTCATCGATTCGCCGCCGACTTGACATACAGGCACAGGAACATGGCCAAGAGAACCCTGCTACCGTTGAGCCTGACGCTCATCCTCCTGTCGATCGCCCGCGCGGCCGACCCGCCCCCGCTCAAGGAGGGCCTATGGGAGATCAGCGGCCAGAGCATCCAGAATCCGGGCAACAAGCGCTCCGAATTCAAATACCAGCTCTGCCGAAATCATGCCTACGACAAGGCCATGGATGCGCTGGTCAAGAATGCGCAGGGCTGCACCACCTCGTTCGATGATTTGGGCGGGGGACGCTTCGCCTCGTCATCCAGTTGTAACGTGGACGGCACGATGATCGTGTCGAAGGGAACCTACACCTACGAGAGCATGCTCGCGACGCGCACGGAGTCCTATGCCACCTACTCGCCGGCCTACAAGGGCCGGACCGACGAGCACGTCGTGCAGGAGCAGCATTATGTCGGCGGATGCCCGGCCGGCATGAAGCCGGGCGACCGCATCACGGGCAGTACGGTGCTGCGCTGATCGCGCCCTAGCCGCCTGCCCGGAGGAAGTCGGCTTCGGCGGCCGAGAGCGCGGCGGCGATGCGCCTCGCCCATTCCCGCTGGCCCGACTCCTCGCGCACCAGATCCTGCCGGATCTCGATTTCCACGTGGGGTAGACCGCGCCGTTCGCCATGCGTCGGGATGGTGTAGTCGGTCTCATCGCTGACGAAGTACGGCTGGTTGTCGGCGAAGGTGAGCCCGGGCTCGCGCCGCAGCCGGTCGAGCACGAGTCCGGCGAAGCGCCGGTCGCGGTTGTAGAGCACCGCGCCGTGCATCTCGCGGCGCTCATTCTTGAACACGTCGGTCATGGTGTGCTGGGCGATGAGAAAGGCGGGCCGGCCGGCCGCCTGACGCTCATCGAGCAGGGCTTGGATGCGGGCGTGATACGGGTCGAAGATCTCGGTCCGACGGGCGGCGAGCTCCGCGGGCCTGCGATTGAGGTTGCCCGGAACGACCACCCATTCGCTGATTTCGGGGATCGAGGTCGGGGTTTGGGGATCGCGATTGCAATCGATCACCAGACGCGAGTAATTTTGTGCGATCAGCGGCGCGTCCAGCGCTTCGGACACGGCGCGCGCCAGGCCGAGCGCACCGATGTCCCACGCGATGTGCCGCCGCAATTCGGAGGCCGGCAATCCAAGATCCCCCAGGCTGCGCGGAATACGCGCACCGGCATGATCGACCACGAAGACCAGGTTGGATCGGCCGTGCCGGCGCTCCTCGAGCACCGCGGGCGGTTCGTCAGCGGCCAGGAGCATCGAGTCGCCGGGTGTGTGCATGGTCTGGAATGTAAAACAAAACGGCGCCAACCCCAACACCATAATATGCTGGCGCCATGAGCGACATCCCCGAGGCAGTGAGCTCACGCACGCCGCCGAGCGACGCAAGCCTCTGGAATCGTCTGCGCCACCACCCCCTGGCGCGCATCGGTCCGGGCCTCATCACCGGCGCCGCCGACGACGATCCCAGCGGCATCGCCACCTATTCCCAGGCCGGTGCGCAGTTCGGCCTCAACATGCTCTGGACCATGCCGCTCGCGTATCCGCTGATGGCGGCGATCCAGGCGCTTTGCGCGCTGATCGGACGCACCACCGGGCAGGGGCTCGCCGCCAACATCAAGAGCGCGTTTCCGCCGGCGGTGCTGAAATGCGTCGTGCTCGCGCTCCTCGTCGCGAACATCTTCAACATTTCGGCGGACCTCGCCGCGATGGGAGAAGTCGCGGAACTGGTGACGCACGCCGACCGGCATCTCATGACGACGCTATTCGTCATCGTCACGCTGGCGCTGCAGATCTTCGTGCCCTACAACCGATACGTCGCCATCCTCAAATGGCTGACGCTCTCGCTCCTTGCCTACGCGGCGGTGCTGTTCGTCGTTCACGTCCCCTGGGTCGAGGTCGCGCGGCGCACCGTCTGGCCGAGGTTCGCGCCGAATGCCGCCGCGGCCGCGATGGTGGTCGGCGTGTTCGGCACCACCATCAGCCCGTATCTGTTTTTCTGGCAGGCTTCGCAGGAAGTGGAGGACATGAAGGCGCTCGGAACCGGCGCTCTGGTGCGCGACCCCGGCGCCGCGCCCCGCGAGCGCGGCCGCATCCTCTGGGACACCTGGACCGGGATGTTCTATTCCGACCTCACCGCGTATTTCATCATCCTGGCGACCGCGGTCACGCTGCACGCCGGCGGGATCACCGACATCAACAGCGCGGCCCAGGCGGCGGGCGCGCTGCGGCCGCTCGCGGGAGACTTCGCGTTCATGCTGTTCGCGATCGGGATCCTCGGCGTGGGTCTGCTCGGCGTGCCGGTGCTGGCAGGATCCGGCGCCTACGCCCTCGGGGAAGCGATGGGATGGCGGATCGGCCTGGCGCGCCGTCCGCGCGATGCGCGGGGATTTTACGGCGTGATCGCGGTGAGCGTGCTCGCTGCGCTGGTCATTCAGTATTCGCCCCTGAATCCGATGAAGGCACTCTTCTATAGCGCGGTGATCAACGGGGTGGTCGCCGTACCGCTGATGGTGGTCATCATCCTGTTGGCGACCAAACGGTCGGTGATGGGGGATTTCACGGTGGGGTGGCCGCTGGTGATCCTGAGCTGGATCGGCACGGCCGTGATGGGGGCCGCGGCGGTGTGCATGTTGATTCCCGGTTAGCCCGGCTTCGGCGCAGCGCCCTCCACGAGGCGTCGATCGAGCATGTCTCGCGCGGCCTGCAGCGCGGCCTCGATGGCCGCGCGCCGATAGTCCCAGATAGGCTCCGGCCCCGGGGGAAACACCACCATGGTGGCGTTCGCCTCGAACAGCAGCACCGAGCCATCCGGCGACAGCGCGAAATCCACACCCGCATACTCGAGATCCAGCGCCGAGGCGATGCCCGTCAGCGCCCGCATGGCGCGCGCCCCGATCACGCCCGGCATGTCGAGGAGAAAACGGCGCTCCTCTTCGCGAAACGACTCGTCTCGCGCCATGTCGGCGCTGAAATAATGCACCTTCCAGTCGGCGGATACGGCCAGATGCAGGGGATACAGCTGCCCGTCGATGAACATCACCCGGTATTTGCGCGCCATCCCGTCGGCGCCGCGGGCATCGAGATACTGAATCGCGAGCAGTTCCTCCCCCGCCAGCGACGCGGCCGCCTCATCCGCGGCGGCCGGGCTCGGCACGTACACGAAATGCCGGCCGGTGTGAAAGCCGGGACTGCGCAAGAGCAGCGGATATTGAAGCCGGCCGAGCGCCTGGCGGGACACCCGGTCGATGCGCGGCACGATGACCCCCGGAATGCCGGCCAGGCGCCGCGCATTGTCGACCCGCCCGGTCGGCCGCACGCAGGCCGGCCGATTGATGAGCGGGGCCGCGCTTCGGGTGAGCAGCTGCTGCGCCCGCTCGAGGGCGGCGGCACACAGATCGGCGTCGCCGATGGCGTTCACCACCAGTTCGTGCCGGGGCAGCTCCAGATCGGAGTCGAGGAAGTCGGCGTACAGCGCATGGATGGTGAATCGCCGGTCGTCGATCCACAACCGCGTCGGAATGTTGCCGCCGCGCGCGGACACCAGCAGGAGGATCGGCACACCCGTGCCGACGCCCCGATAGGGCTTGGTGACGAGCGCGTGGCCGGCGAAGCCGCGCCTGCGGTGACCCTCCGCGCCCTCGAGGCCGAGCTCGGTCAGCACCCAGGCCATGCCCTGATGCGCCTCGTGCAGGTCGGGATCGATGGCGAGCGCCGCCTCGTAGTGGGCGCGCGCGCCGCGCGGGTCGTTGTCCTCGCGCAGCACGTTGGCGAGGTTCACCCGCGCGACCTTGTTGCCGGGGTGATGGGCGATCGCCTGGCTGTAGGCGGTGCGCGCCGCGGAGCGGTACCCTCCCGCGAGCGCGAGGGTGCCTAACTCGTTGAGCGCGCAAAAATTCGTCGGATCCCGCCCGAGCACCTCGAGGTACGCGCTTTTCGCGCCCTCGTCGTCCGCCCGCGCCGCGAGCGCCCGCGCGCGCTCCAAGGTTTCGAGGACCTGCATGGCTGCAAGGCTGCACCAATGAGTCGTCATCTGCAATCGACTTGAATTCCGCGCCCCTCCCGTGGTCCATTGGCGGGTATGTTCAAAGCACTCGTGGTCGACACCAACGGCGGCACCGTCAGCGCCTCCCTTCAACCCATCGATGAGGCGAGCCTGCCGGGAGGCAATGTGCGCGTCGCGGTGGACTATTCCACGGTCAACTACAAGGACGGTCTGGTGGTCACCGGACAGGGCGGACTGGTGAAGCGCTATCCCCACGTCCCCGGCATCGATTTCGCCGGCACCGTGATTGACAGCGCGGATCCGGCGCACAAGCCCGGCGACAAGGTCGTGCTCACCGGGTGGCGGGTCGGCGAGGTCCAATGGGGCGGCTTCTCCCAGAAGGCCGCGGTCAACGGCGATTGGCTGGTGCCGCTCCCCGCCGGCCTCACCACCCGCCAGGCCATGGCCGTGGGGACCGCCGGATTGACCGCGATGCTCGCCATCCTGGCGCTGGAAGATCACGGACTTGCGCCTAGCGCCGGTGAGGTGCTGGTGACGGGGGCGGCCGGCGGCGTGGGTTCGGTCGCGGTCGCCATCCTCGCCAAACTCGGATTCCAGGTCGTTGCCTCCACCGGCCGGCCGCAGGCCAGGGAATATCTCGAAAAGCTCGGGGCCACGGCGGTGATCGACCGCTCGCCCTTTGCCGATGCGGCCAAACGCCCGCTCGAGGGCGAGCGCTGGGCCGGATGCATCGACTCGGTCGGCGGCAACACCCTGGCCCGCGTTCTGGCGCAGACCCGCTATGGCCGCTCGGTCGCCGCAGTGGGGCTCGCCGGCGGCAACAAATTGGATCACACCGTCATTCCGTTCATTCTGCGCGGCGTGAATCTGCTCGGCATCGACTCCGTCATGTGTCCGATCCCGAGGCGTCTACAGGCCTGGGATCGGTTACAGCGGGATCTGCCGCTCGATCGGCTCGATGCGATCACCGAGCTCGCACCGCTCACCGACGTGCCGCGCATCGCCGCGCAAATTCTGCGCGGTGAGATCCGCGGACGCGTGGTGATCGACGTGAACGACAATTGACGTGAACGACAATTAACGCTGTCTCGATCCGACGACAATTGCGGCACAGTGTTAAATGGACATAGACTTTCCACCATGCAGCAAGCACTCGACAAAACTTGGTTCGACAAAGCGCTCGAGCCGCTCCAGCGCGGGGAGACTCTGATCTCCGAGGGCGTCGACGGGCTTTACCGCGGATGGAAGGCCTCGGCCGAGGCCCTGGGCAAGCTGTGCACGGGCGCGGACCGCTGGCACGCCGTGCTGCGCGAGATTCAGTCGACCGTGAATCTCGCCGACATTCTGCGCTCCCGGACCCCCTCGTAAGCAATTCGCTCCGCTACTCCCCGCCGATGCCCTGCATCGAGGTGTAGTTCGCGTGCAGGTAGGTGTACCCCGTGCCCGCGGTCCTCAGGTGTCCGATGCCGGGGAACGACAAATGCGCCCCGGCCACCCAATATCGCCGCTCCGCCGCCTCGGCGAAGATTTTTTTGCGCTGCGCGCTGGCCGCCGCGGCGTCGGCGTCGTACTGATCGGTCAGCGACGGATCGGCAAACTGAAGGGCGGCGACGTGCATGGTGTCGCCCCAGAACATCATGGTTTGACCCCTGCTCGTCAGGAGATACACCGTATGTCCGGGCGTGTGACCAGGTGAAGGGACCGCGCGAATGCCCGGTGCCAGATCGGTGTCGCCCTCGAAAGGTTTGAAGCGCCCCGCCGAGACGTAGGGCTGAAACGCCTGCGCGGCGCCGTCGAATCCCCCCTTCTCGTCCTTCGGCGCCGCGTCGCGGGCCGCCTTGC
This sequence comes from uncultured Gammaproteobacteria bacterium, assembly GCA_963736185.1. Classification (GTDB taxonomy): domain Bacteria; phylum Pseudomonadota; class Gammaproteobacteria; order Steroidobacterales; family Steroidobacteraceae; genus Bog-1198. The sequence goes on from CAVTNZ010000070.1 coordinate 55,715, forward strand.
TCAACCAATAGTCCGCCTCTTTCCGGCTGGCGCGCACCACGGCGTTCGCAAACGCCGCCTTGCCGTTGAGCAAAAGGCCGCCGATGTGATCTCCGTGCATGTGGGTGATGTAGACCTCATCGACCTGGTCCGGGCGGTAGCCGGCCGCTTTCAGGTTGGAGAGCAGTTTGCCCACCGTGGGTCCGAAGGTCACTCCCGCGCCCGTGTCGATGAGCACGAGCTTCGATCCCGTATTGATCAGAAATCCGTTCACCGACTCCTCGATCGTGGCGCCGAGGAACGAGCGCGACAGCGCGGCCTCGAGATCCTTCGAAGCGATGCCCGTGATGACCTCGCTCACCTTCAAGGGGAAGGTGCCGTCGCTGAGCGCGGTGATCTCGACGTCACCCAGCATCATGCGGTAGTACCCCGGCGCCTGCGATTTCTGCTGCGGAGCGGCGGCCCGGCCGGTGCCGGGGGTGAGTGGGAGGCTCGTGGCGAAAATCGCCAGAGCGCAGCCCGCCAGAATCCTCCTCATCATGATGCCTCCCCCCTGTCGAGCCAAGCGTCGAGCGCCGCGCGACATTGCGCCGCGCTCTCGAAGCGGATACCCCGGAATCCGTGCCGCGAAGCAGCCTCCACGTTCGGCTCGAGGTCGTCAATGAACGCCGTCCGCGCCGGCTCGAGTTCGTAGGTCCTCGAGATGTGTTCGAAGATGCGTGGATCGGGCTTCACCAGCTTGATGTGGCCCGAAATAACGATGCCGCGAAAGACATTCCAGATTGCGTGCCGACCCTCCAAATGCCGGAATGTCGAGGTCGACATGTTGGACAGCCCGTAGACTGCGATGCCTCGCTCCGCCAGGCCCTTGACCAGCTCGAGCGTCTCCTCCAGCGGCACGAGCGACTCCTTCACGCGCTGCAGGAGATTGTGCATCTCGGCCGCCGGCCGGCCCATGCGCGCGGCGAAACGCTCGACCGCCTGCGCATCGTCGAGTGCTCCGCGGTCCATTTCCACCCAGTCGGGATGCTGGAACACCTCGTCGCGCAGCCGCGCGCGCAGCTCCCCATCCTCGTAGAAGTTGTCGATGATCTCCTGCGGCTTCCACCGAACCAGAACGCCGCCGAAATCGAATATCACGTTCCGGGTCGAAGGGTCTGACATCGCCGAATTATAAGCGCTTGATCTGCCAGATCGTCGTCATGGAACCTGCGCTCACCGCGATGCCGCGGACTTGATGAAATCGACGAACGCCCGCAACGGGCTTGGCAGCAGGCGCCGCCCCGGATAATAAAGAAAGGGCCCAGGGAAGCTCGGCCACCAGGGCTCGAGCAGCGGCTCCAGGGTGCCGCTGTCAAAATGGGGCCGTAGCCAATCCTCGAACAGATACACGATGCCGCTGCCGCCGATGGCCGCATCGACCGAGAGATCGGTGGCCGCCCCCGCCTGGACGATGAGCGGACCCGACGGATCGACCTGCACCGCCTCGCCCTCGCATTCGAATTCCCACGGCGGCATGGCGCCGCTCGGAAAGCGTGCTCGCAGGCAGGCGTGGGCGAGCAGATCGCGCGGGTGCAGCGGCCTGCCGCGGCGATCGAGATAGCCGGGAGAGGCCGCGGTCGCGAAGCGCTGCACCCGCGGACCGATGGGCACCGCGATCATGTCCTTCTCCAGCCGTTCGTCGTAACGGATGCCGGCGTCGCAACCCGCCGCGAGCACGTCGACGAAATTGTCGTCGGCGATGATCTCCAGCCGGATCTGCGGATACGCGGCAAGGAAGGGGGAAACGATGGCAGGCAGCGCGAGGCGCACGGCGCTCACCGGGACATTGAGGCGTAGCGTGCCTGCCGGGCGGTCGCGAAAGCCGTCCATCGCGCCGAGCGCCGCCTCGACTTCATTCATTGCGGGGCCGAGCCGCTCGAGCAGCCGTCTCCCCGCGTCGGTCGGGACGACGCTGCGGGTTGTGCGATTGAGCAGCCTCACGCCGAGGTGCGTCTCCAGCCGGCGCACCGCCTCGCTCAATCCGGAGGCGCTGCCGCCGCTCGAACGCGCCCCGTCACGGAAGCCCTTGGCGCGTGCCACCGCGAGGAAGGCTTTCAGGTCGCTGAGGTCGAGGGCCATTGTTCGCCATTTTGCACAAGCTGTTCCTATTATAGCGGATTGTCGAACGCCGAAGGCACGCCTAGCATGAGACCCCCATAGAGGAGTCACATCATGTCGCCCGATACCCCCGCCAACTACCCCCTCGGCCGCCGCACCGTGAAGCGCTTGGGCTATGGCGCGATGCAACTCGCGGGACGCGGCGTATTCGGGGCCCCGAAGGACCGGGCCGCGGCGCTCGCCGTGCTGCGCGAAGCGGTCGCAAGCGGCGTGGACCATATCGACACGGCCGATTTCTACGGGCCGCACGTCACCAATCAGATCATCCGCGAGGCCCTTCATCCCTACCCGGCTGATCTCGTGATCGCCACCAAGGTGAGCGTTCGACGCGGCGAGGATGGCTCATGGATCCCTGCCCTTTCGCGCGAAGAGCTGACCCGGGCCGTGCACGACAATCTACGCAACCTCGGCTTGGACGCGCTCGAGGTGGTGAACCTTCGCAGCATGTTCAACGTGCATCATCCCGCCGAGGGCTCGCTCGAGGCGCCCCTGATGGTGCTCGCGGATCTGCAACGTCAGGGCCTCGTGCGGCACATCGGGCTGAGCAACGTGACCCCCGCGCAAGTTGCGCAAGCGCGGCGCATCTGCGAGATCGCCTGCGTACAGAATCATTACAATCTGGCGCACCGGGGAGATGACGCGCTGATCGACGAGCTGGCGCGGCAAGGCATACCCTACGTGCCATTCTTCCCGCTCGGCGGCTTCACGCCGCTTCAGTCGACCACGCTGTCGGAAGTTGCCGCGCGGCTGGGCGCCACGCCGATGCAGGTGGCGCTGGCGTGGCTTCTGAAGCGCTCGCCGAACATTCTGCTCATCCCCGGCACCTCCTCGGTGACGCACTTGCGCGAGAACCTCGGGTCCCCCGGGCTGATCCTGCCCGAGCGGGAGCTGGCCGAGCTCAATCGCCTGATCTGACCCGGGTCAGCGCAGCGCCACGTTCATGAGCAGATCCGACCGCAGGCGGTAGTTGATCCGCGCCTCGATATGGGGCTCCTCGTCGGAGAGCGGAGTGAGCCGGAACTGCCGCGCCATGACGGCCAGATGGGTCGCGATCTCGTACATCGCCAGGCTCTCGCCGATGCAATGCCGCGGGCCCACGCCAAAGGGGATGTACGCGAAGCGATTGCGCGCGGCATCGGCCGCTTCGTTGAAGCGATGCGGGTCGAAGCGCTCGGGATCCGCCCAATGCGCGGGATGGCGGTGGATGAAATAGGGGCTGATGAAAATGTCCGTGCCGGCCGGAATCGCGAAACCCTGCAGCACGTCGGGCCCGATGGATCGGCGCGTCATGAGCCATCCCGGCGGACACAGCCGCACGGATTCCTTGACGACCTTGAGGCCGCAGGCCCACGCCTCGATCTGGTCGATGCCGAGCACGGCGTCCGGCAGCCCGCGCGCCGAAGCGGCGAGCTCCTCCTGGATCTCGGGATGGCGGCCGAGCAGATACCAGGTCCAGGTCAGCGCCGTCGCCGTCGTCTCGTGGCCCGCAACCACGAGGGTCAGCACTTCGTCGATGAGCTGTTTCTCCGTCATGGTCTCGCCCGTTTCCTTGTCGCGCGCGGCGAGCGCCATTCCGAAGAAATCGAAGTGTTCCTCCGCCGGATTCTCGCGGCGCCGCGCGATGAGCTCGCGGACGATGCCGGCGAGCGAGCGGATCCGATAGGCGAATTTCAGGTCGCGGTTGCTGTCGGTGTGCACGACGGAGAAGGGATTGGCGCCGAAGCGCTCGCGAATGACGGCCAGATCGGTGCCGAAAATCGCGCTCAAGTTGATCTGCAGCGTGAGCTCGCTCGCCGCCTCGGTGATGTTGATGGGCTCACCGCGGCGGGCGAGCTCGCGCCAGCGCTGCGCGTACTCGGCGGTCACGCCGGCGATGAGGGAACCGAAGAGGTCGATGATGCGCCGGTGGAAGGCGGGCTGCAGCATCCGCCGCTGACGCTGCCAGAGCGCTCCCTCGCTGGTCATGATGCCGCGGCCGAGCAGGATGGCGATCTGATCGGTGCCCACGCCCTTCGTATAATTGCGGTGATTGGTGAGGAGCACCCGCTTGATCGCGCCCGGGTGATTCACCACGTAGGTATGGGAGCCCCGGCGCGGCGAGAACACGCGGAAAAAGTCACCGTAATCACGGATGTAGGCGCGCAGCCGCTCCAGCGATTCCCCGGTGTCGCCCAGGTCGAAGGGCTCGTCGGGGCCGGGTACGCTCGAGGCGGGTTGCTGCGAAGGAATCATGGATCGTTCACCCGAAGCCGTCGAACGCCGATTGTCTTCCCGCCGCCCCCGGCCCCGATATACGTAGTTATCACGGCGTCCCGGGGATGGCGCCCGCGTCCGGCCGGGTGTATCCATGCGTCATGGTCGACGTGACGTTCATCGATGCCGAGGGAGCGCGCTTTGCGGTGCAAGCTCCCGCGGGAAGCACGTTGATGGAGGCCGCCATCGCGCAGGATGTTCCGAGCATCGTCGGCTTCTGCGGAGGCATGTGCGCCTGCGGGACCTGCCATTGTTATCCCGATTCCGAATGGCTGAGCCGCCTGCCGGGCGTCTCGGACAACGAAGAGGACACTCTCAAGCGGGTTCTCGATCGGCGCAGCCTCAGCCGCCTGGCCTGCCAGATCCGGCTCGATGATCGCCTCGACGGCCTGGTCGTTCACCTGCCGGCACGCCAGCGGACCCCGTAGCCCGGGGCGGAACACAGGCGCGGGCGCCGTCGATGGCGGTGTTGCGCCGGGTGAAGTCGCTTCGCCAGTGAGCGCCGCGGCTCTCTTCGCGCCGCAGCGCCGCGGCCACCATCGCTTCGGCGAGAGTGAAGCGATGGAACATGCCGATCGCGCGCGCCGGCAGCTCGTCCCGGAGCCGCCGAATCTCGGAGAGTCCCGCTTCGAGTCCGGCGCGATCGCGCACCGGGCCCATGGCCGACCACATGAGGTTGCGCAACCGTTGCCACTGAGGCAAGCGCTCGTCGAGGGGCAAAGGCACCTGGTCGGCCTCGCGGCGGGATCCGCCGCGGTCGGACTGGCGGGCGATGCTCCGACCCGCCGCCGTGCCGATGACGACCGCCTCCAGCAGCGAGTTGCTCGCCAGCCGATTCGCGCCGTGCAGGCCCGTGTACGCCACTTCGCCGGCCGCCCAGAGTCCCGGCAGGCTGGTGCGGCCGCTTTCGTCCACCACGATGCCGCCCATGTGAAAATGCGCCGCGCACGTCACGGGAATCGGCGTCCGAGCGGGGTCGACGCCCTGCGCCCTGCAGGCCGCGAGGGCCGCGGGGAAGCCCTCCCCGAGCGCGGAGTCGAACACCTTTCTGGCGTCGAGAACGACGGCGCCGCCGCGCTGCTGCTCCGCCCAGACGGCGCGTGCGACCACGTCGCGCGGCGCGAGCTCGGCGCGCGCATCGACATCGACCATGAAGCGGCGCCCATCGACGGTCAAGGTCGCGCCCGCGCCGCGCAGCGCTTCGGTGATCAGCGGCAGCGGATCCAGGGAACAGCGCAAGGCGGTGGGATGAAACTGCACGAACTCGAGTCCGGCGACTCTCGCGCCTTTCGCCAGGGCCATGGCGAGACCGTCGCCCGAGGCGCTTTTTGCGTTCGTGGTCGCGGCGAACAGCCGGCCCAGGCCGCCGGTGGCGAGCACGGTCTCGGAGGCGCTCACCTCGAGCACCGATCCGTCCGCGCGCAGGGCGATCACCCCGGTGATCCGGGTGCCATCGCCCGCCAACGACACCGCGCTCGCATCGGTCATGAACTCGATGTGCCCGCTGGCGTGCGCCCGCTGCTGGAGCGCGCGATGGATCGCCGCCCCCGTCTGATCGCCGTCCGCATGCAGGATCCGCGGCAGGCAGTGGCCCGCCTCCAGGTGCAGATCGCGGCCGCGCGAGGACTCATCGAATCTAACGCCCGCCCGCTCGAGAAACCGGATCGCCTCGAGCGCCCTGCCGATGATGATCTGCGTCATGGTCCGGCAGCCCGAGTGGTCCGCGGCGCGCGTCGTATCGGCAACATGCAGGGCGACCGAATCGTCCGCCGCCAGCGGCGCGGCGATTCCGCCCTGGGCGAGCTCCGTGCAAGAGGTATTGGCCGCATCGGGCGCCATCAAGAGCACCCGCCGCGGCGCGGCGTTGAGCGCCGCGCAGAGTCCGGCGGCGCCGGCGCCGACGACCACGACGTGAGCTTCACGCGATTGCATGGAGGGGTACCCGGCCGGCTACACGTCCAGCATGCGCTTGACCGCGCGGCGGGCACGGATCGCGATTTGCGGCGCGATGTCGATCTCGTGGCAGCCGTCCTCCAGCGTCTGCTGAATGCCGAGCAGCGTGATGGCCTTCATGTAGGAGCACAGATTGCAGGGCCGCAGGAACTCGATGTCCGGGAGATCGATGGAAATATTGTCGGCCATGGAGCATTCGGTCAGCAGCAGCACCCTGCGCGGGCGGCTCTCGCGCAGGAACCGGATCATGCCGGAGGTCGACCCCACGAAGTCGGCGCTTTCCTGTACGTCCTGAGGACATTCCGGATGCGCAAGCACGGTTGCGTGGCGATCGCGGCGGAACTCCGCGATCTCGGCGGCGGAGAACTTCGCGTGGACTTCGCATTCGCCGAAGCTGTTCACCACCTCGATGCCGGTCTTGCGCGCGACATAACCCGCCAGGTGACGGTCCGGGACCATGATGATCCGCGGCGCCCTCAGGCCGAGCGCCACCTCCACCGCATTGGCCGAGGTGCAGCAGATGTCGGCCTCGGCCTTCACCGCCGCCGGCGTATTCACGTAGGCGACCACCGGTAAACCCGGATAGGCGCCCCTCAGCGCGCGGACGTAGTCTACGTTGATCGAATCCGCCAACGAGCATCGCGCGTTCAGGCTCGGCAACAACACGCGCTTGCCGGGACAGAGCAATTTGACCGTTTCGGCCATGAAATGCACGCCGCAGACGATGATCGTGGCCGCCCGGGTGGCCGCGGCGAAGCGCGCCATCGCGAGCGAATCGCCGACAAAATCCGCGACGCCCGCCGTGATCAGGGGCACCTGGTAGTTATGAGCCACGATCACGGCATCCTGCTCGGCCTTCATCGTCAGGATCTGCTCGAGGACGGGCCAGTTCGCCAGGATCTCGGACTCCGGCATGACGGGAGCGAGGCGGTGGACGAGCTCATCGAGAGCGGCATCCGGCAGGAAGGTGGCTGGGGGTGAACTCATGAGCAATGCCGTCATCGCAGAATGGAACGGGATCGGCAGCCTACGTCCACGCAGTCGCCCTATTTCTGATCCAGATCAGTTTCCGGCGGACCGGGAGAACCGCCGCACGCGCATACTTGACCAGTTTTGGCTCGGGTGCATCGATGATGCATGAGGGAAAAACGCGCGTGGGATGCGAGCTGTGCGGCCTGTGGCGGATGTGCTTCCCGGGACGCCTGGCGAACGCGAGCGAGCGGATGCGGCGCGGGCTGCGGATCCGGCGCATGCGCATACCGCGAGGCATGACGCTGTACCGGTCCGGAGAGAAGGTCGAATCCCTCTACATGGTGCGCAGCGGCTGCATCAAGGAGCTGGACGAAACCAGCGGCGGTCATGGATCGGTCATCAATTTTTCCTTTCCAGGAGAGATGCTGAGCCTGCAGTGCCTGGGTGTCCCGGTGAGCAAGACCACGGGCGTTGCCGTCGAGCCGTCGTTCATCTGCGCCGTGCCTCTCGGCGCGTTCAGCCAGATGTGCGCAACCTCCTCCGCCGCGACCATCGAGCTGACCCGGTTGATCGCCCGGGCGGGGGCGGCGGCCCGCGATTCGCTCACCCTGATTCGCGACAAGGAGGCGCACGAACGCGTCGCCGGATTTTTGTTGAACGTGTGCGGGCGCCTGCAGCTGCGCGGCGTGCGCGCACGGGAGCTGCGTCTCGGCATGAACCGCGACGACATAGCGGATTATCTGGGACTGCGCAGCGAGACGGTGAGCCGCTGCTTCAGCGAACTGGCGCGCCGGCAGTTGATCAGGGTGCGCGCCAAGCGGGTCGAGATCCTGCAGATCGCCGAGTTACGGAGGGTATTCCATGGTGCAGCCAATGCAGAAAAGCGTCCTCCCAACTGAGATCGCCACCGCCGACGTGGTCATCATCGGTGCCGGACCCGCGGGGCTGTGCTGTGCGCTGAGGCTCGCCGATCAGGGCCAGCGCGTGTGCGTGATCGAGCGGCAGAGCGAGCGCTCGATCGCCGAGCCGGAGTTCGACGGACGGGAAATCGCCCTGACCCACCGCTCGGTGCAAACGCTGCAGCGCATCGGCGTATGGCCGCGCATCGCAGCCGGGGAGATCGCGCCGCTCGAGAATGCGCTGGTGATGACAGGGCGCTCGCCCCACCGCCTGCATTTCGATCGACGCAATGCCGGGTGCGCGGCGCTCGGGTTCCTGGTGCCCAACCAGTCCATACGGCGCGCGGCGCACCACCGGGCCGCGGAGAACCCACATATCCACCTGATGTACGAACGCCGCGTGGCGGACGTGCAAATCACCGCGACCGGCGTGAGCGTGCGCCTGCTGCCGCAGGGCACCGTGCAGGCGCGATTGCTGATCGCCGCGGACAGCCGCTTCTCCGACACGCGCCGCTGCGTCGGCATTGCCGCGGACATGCTCGATTTCGGCAAGACCATGCTGGTGTGCCGGATGCGCCACGAAGTTCCCCACGAGCAGACCGCATGGGAGTGGTTCCAGGATCGGGGCACTCTCGCACTGTTGCCGTTGAACGGTCGGATGTCCTCGGTCGTCATCACGGTTCCCGCCGCCGAGGGCCGCCGTCTGCACGAAATGGATTCCGGCGAATTCGACCGCGAACTCGAGGCGCGCTTCGAGCATCGGCTGGGCGCCATGCAGCTCTGCAGTTCCCGGCACATCTATCCGCTGGTCGCCGCGTATGCGCGGCGCTTCGCCTCGCGGCGCTGCGCGTTGATCGGCGATGCGGCCGTGGGGATGCATCCCGTCACGGCCCATGGCTTCAATCTCGGGCTGCAAAGTGTCGAGCGGCTGGCCGGGGAACTCGCCAGGGCGATCGCCACCGGAATCGACATCGGGTCCCCGGCGGTGCTGCAGCGTTACGAGACGGCCCACCAACGGGGGGCGCGCCCCCTCTACCTTGCGACCAATGCCCTCGTGCGGCTCTACACGGATGCCCGGCCGCTGCACACGCTGTGCCGCGTCGCGGGGCTCCGGCTGGCGGAGCGCGTGACGCCGTTCAAGCGCGCGGTCGTCGCGTCGCTGACGGACATGTCGGCCTGATCGCGGCGGCCGGCGGCGGGGCCGTTTTCCGGCCGTGGGACGGTGCTAAACTGGGGCGGTGAAATCCCTCGGCAACCGCGCGACCGGTGCGCGCCTCGAACGCATGAAGGCATCGCCGCTCTGGGCGGGCGATCGCTTTCGCAATCTCTACCCGATCCCCCCGAATCTGCGCGACGCGTCGGTGCCCATGCCGTCCATCAAGGATTTCCTGTGCGGCGGCGAACGCCGCGTGCCGCCGGCACCGTTGCCCTCGGTGAGTCCGCTCACAAGGTGGGCCCGCAAGCCGCAAAGCGGCCTGCGCGTCACCTGGCTGGGGCACTCCACGATGCTCATCGAGATCGACGGCGTCCGCATCCTCACCGATCCCGTGTGGGGACCGCGCGCTTCGCCGTCCGCGCTCCTCGGACCGAAGCGATTTCAACCCGTACCCGTCCCGCTGCGTGAAATGCCTCCGGTCGACGTGGTCGTGATCTCACACGACCACTACGACCACCTCGACTACCCGACCATCCGCGCGCTCGCCAAGACCCGCGTGCCATTCGTCACGTCGCTCGGCGTCGGCGCTCATCTCGAATACTGGGGTGTACAGCCGGAGCGCATCAACGAGCTGGATTGGTGGGAGTCGTGGCCGGTGCCGAATTGCGGCGTGGTGGTGACGGCCGCGGCTTCGCAACATTTTTCCGGGCGCGGATTCAAGGATCGCAATGCGACCTTGTGGTCGTCGATCGCGATCCGCTCGCCGAAGCACTCGGTGTTCTTCAGCGGTGATACGGGGCTGACCACGGAGTATCGATCCATCCGGCAAAAGCTCGGGCCCTTCGATCTCGTGATGCTGGAGATCGGCGCCTTTCATCCCAGCTGGGGCGATATCCACCTCGGGCCGGAGAATGCGCTCACGGCGCACGCCATGCTGGGCGGCGTCTTCATGCCGGTGCACTGGGCGACCTTCGCGCTCGCCATGCACGCGTGGGACCAGCCGGCGGAGCGATTGCTGGAGCTCGCGCCGCGAACGGATGCACAGGTGCTCATGCCGCTGCTGGGTCAACCGGTGGAACCGGCGCATGCGGAGCCGATCGAGCCTTGGTGGCGCGGAATCGAGAAGAGCGGTGCGGAGGCGCCGCGCACCGTCCGCGAGGATGCGGTCACATTGCCCTCCTCGGTGCAGTGGCCGCTGGACTAGCGCCCCCCAGGCCTGACCGTCATGCGCTGCATCACCGCGTCACGGTCGATGAAGCGGTGTTTCAGCGCAGCCGCGATGTGGGCGGCGACCAGAACGGCCAGGATGATGGCTCCGCCGTCATGGATGTCGTCCGTCAAGAGCCGCAGCGCCTCGTTCTTGCCCACCCACACGGGCAGGTTGAAGAGTCCAAAAAAGCTCACTGGATGAGCACCCGCCATTCGGTGCACATAACCCGAGATCGGCTGCATCAGGATCAACAGGTACAACAGCCAATGCAGGCCGTGGGCGGCCATTCGTTGCGGCCCCGGGATGCTCTCGGGCAGGGGCGGGGGTTGATGAGTGAGCCGCCAAGCGAGTCGACATAGCGCCAATGCGAGCACCAGAATTCCTATCGACGCGTGATAGAAGAGCACCTTGCTGCGCGGGGGGCTGGGATTGGCGAAGGTTTCCATGAGAAAACCCACGCACAAATTCAGCAAGATCAATACCGCCATCACCCAGTGCAAAAGAATCGCCACCGGGGTGTAGGTTCTCTCCTCCGACATGTCCGTCTCCTTGGGTTGGCGTTCGGAAGACGAGACGGTCGGCGCAGGCGATTTATTCCATCGTTATTCGTGATTGTCCCGGGCGCCGAGCTCTTGCAACAGCCGCACCAGCCCCTGAATCTCCTCCCAGCCCGCATCCGAGACGGCGCAATACTCGAGATTCCTCGCGCTCCAGAAGCTCAGGTGATAGCCGTTGCGGGTGACGTTCTTGCGGCGGCTGGATTGGCCCGCGGCCCAGCTGAACACGTTGATGACATGCGCGCCGTGCTGGTAGACCACCACCGCGGCGCGCTGATGATCGAGATAATCGGCACGCCCGCCGAGCAGCCGGTAACCCTCTTGCGCGAAGTCGGCCACCACCGGCGATACATCGGTGTGACCGGCGAACCACGGCTTGACCGTGTGTCTGTCGGTGGAGGCCACGTCGATCAGATGGTCCGGCATCAACGAGCGCACGTGGGCACCGACCAGATCGTCGACAAGCGGACGGGAAAGGATCGGCGCCAGCCACAGGAACGCGAGGCCGGCGGCGATCGCGGCGGCGCCGAGGGCACTGAAGGCGCCCTGCCAGAACGCCCGCGATCGCCAGACGACGACCCGCGTTGCCGCCGCGTGCGGGCCCGATGCGTCGGTTTCCCGATCGAGCGCGCGCATGATCCGCGCACGCAACGCCGGTGGCGTCGCCGAATAGGTCAAGTCCTGACGGAGCGCCGTTCGCAGCTGTTCCAGGTCCTTCAACAGCTCACGGCACTCGGCGCACGTCTCGCAATGCCGCTCGACCTGCGCAGCGGAGATTGCGTCGAGTTCTCCGTCGAAGTGTGCCTGCACGCGCAGGGATTCAACGCACGGCATGGGGCTCTCCGGCGCTCTCTTTCAGCCATCGCGCCTTGAGCGCGGCCCGCGCCCGCGCCAACCGGGACATCACGGTGCCGATCGGGACATTGATGACCGCGGCAATCTCACGATAATCCAGCTCCTCGATCTCGCGGAGCACCAGGATCTCGCGATGCTCCTCGGGCAGCGCCGACATCAGCCGGTCGAGTATCCGCTCCTCGTCCCTGCGCATCGAAGTGCTCTCCGGGTCGGGTGTGGTCGCCACCAGTGCGCCGCCGTCCCGCGCATCGCTCTCCTCCGGCAGCGGCACGAACCCGCGCCGCCGTTGCTGCTCGAGCGCCGTGAGGTGGCAGTTGCGCACGATGGCCAGCAGCCACGCCTTCGCGTCGGAGCCGCGCAGGGCGTCGAATCCACGAAACGCGCGCAACACCGCCTCCTGCAGAATGTCATCCGCATCGGCGGGTGAGCGCGACAACCAGCGCGCAAACCGGTGCGCGGCGTCCAGGTGCGCCAGGATCAGCACCTCGAAGCGGCGGCGCCGGTCATCCATGCAGAATCCCGCTGATCAGGTTCACGGCACCAGCCTTCACCCCGGTAAGACCCGTCAACCACCTCTTTTATTCCATCGTCCGGCGATATCCGGATGGCGCGGACCCGGGTACATTCGAGGTAATCCAATTCAGCCAGGGATTGCTCATTGGCTGTGCTCTTGACAGTCTCGACTATGCGGCCTTTACGATCCGTTCCAGCTGTCGATAAAACCGGAAGGGGGATAGGGATTCAATTTGGCGTCCAACATTTCCGCCAAAATGACCTCCTGCTCAGATCTTTTTTCCCTCATGAGGTGCAAGCGCTTCGTCGCGTATTCGGAGAACAAAAAGCGATGGAGGCTAAGTTTTGCATCCGCGTCCAGTCGATAATGACCCAGACGCCTGGCGCTGAGTGCCTCGACGTACGTGGAGCTGCCTTCCGGCCACGCCCGCTTCGCGATGGCGATGCCAACCATTTCGGTCAAATACGTATCCCCGCCACGCATGACCGTCGATACCCGTCGGCAGGTATCGAGCACACCCGGATCCTGCAGTTGGTCACCCTTGCATGCATTCAATATCGTCTGGTAGGCAGGAATGGCAATTGCCGACGCCACGCCAATGGTGGCAACCAACGCACTCGGTAAATCCATCGTGTGTGTCTTACGAACGGCGTTTGTGATGTGAACGATCGTTGCATTCCAATACATGTCGAACCGACTCGACGTTGCAACGGCCGACAGACCCTTGCGCACCGCGGTCACATCATGGCGGCGTCCGGCCCGACTTATCGAGTCGAACCAAGCGGCGCCATTGTCCGGATCCAGTGCGCGTAATTGCACCTCCAGCGGCTCAGGGTCACAACCCTCCACCTCGCCACACAGTCGCAGGTTTAGCCAGACCAGATCAGGGCGATCCTCGGCTTCCGAGACGGCTCGCGCCATCAACTTCAATCGCTGGACCGGGGTGACCGTCGGCCCAAAGCTCAGCAGTGCCGCCGCTGCGAGGGAATCGGCATCTCCTGCGGCAATCAATGACTTCTCGATCCGCTGGGTCTTAAGATCGCTAGCTGCTTGCTGTCGGACCCCCTCGCAAGCGCATCCATTACACAAAATCACCGCCAACCCTATCAGGCGGAACCTGGATAACAGGAGAAGAGAAGTGCAGTGCGCTTTGGTCATGCGGCAATCTTCCGGCATCGCCGGCGGCTTGGCTGCTTTGGTTCTAGATACGATGTCTCGAGCCATAACGCCATTACCGATCGACTGGATGTTGCGTTAGCTGACTCACTGTAGCGGCGCTGCCGAGGGTGTCAATATGCGATGGCGCGGAAGCGCTCAAGGGTGACTGCCCCGCTCACATTTCGCGACCCGATACCAGGGAACCCCGAGCGCACCGGGATGAAGCTGGACGCAGACGGTGTCGCCGATCCCGGTGCTGCGGTATATATCCCACGACACGGCAACATCCGATCCGGCCTCTTTGGGGCCCCAAGCTGCCAGCTGCAATTCGGGCGTCCGATTGCGTCCGCCCGTCACATGCTTACCGTTCACCCGCGTGGTGTAGCTTGTCGAAGGATGGCGGTCGAGTAATGCGTTCCCCAGCGCACTGGCTCCGTAACCATAAGCCAGGAGTAAGGCGCCGGTCAGCGCGACTCCCCCTGGTTTTTTGCGGGCAGCGGGCAGCACCCACACAACCGCGCCCATCAACGCGATGGCGACGGCGACGCCCCAGAGCATCTGCCGCTGCCAATCGAGCACGTGAACGTCGAGCATCGCACGAAGCATGAGGAACAGGCCCGGGGAGATCAGCAGGAGGGTCAAATCAGGTTGGGCGCTTCCTCGCGGTGCGTTGAACGCGTAGATTCCGGGCGCTTGCGCCATGATCCAGACCGCGATCCATGGCAACGCCATAAGCAACGCAACGAGGAGCTCGTACGGTCGCGGGTAGAAGAGTGCCCACGCGTACAGGCCCATATTCGCCCAAATGGCCCCGCGCGCCAACCGGCGTGCGTTCGCCAGCCGCCGTTGACGATCCTCCGGGTTCGCTCCGAGCTCCGGATTGTCGCTGACGGCCGCCTCGAACGATTTTGCCGCTTCGACATCGACATCTGGAATCCTTTCGAACCACGACATCCACGCGCCGTCGATGACCCACATGATCGGCAACTTGATGCGGCGGGCGGGGTCCTTGAGTTGCAGCAGGAGTACGGCTGGCGAATTGGGTGGGTGGAGCACCTGCCGGCTTTGTATGTCATCACGGCGGATGCTTCGCACGCGCCATATTTCGTGAATTTCGAGTCGATCCTGGCGCAGCACGATCGATGACTTCAGGTTATCCAACAAATAAAAGATGGCTCCCGCGGCCATGAACGCCATGAAGAATGCGAGTATCAGGCCTTGTGGGGTGTCGCGCAGGTCGGGCGCCATGACACCAAATCCCCAGGCGCCTGCGATGGCAGCGAGCGACAAGACCCCGAAAAGAATGGAGATACCAACCCTCCAACCGGGACTTACCCGGTAGGTACTCAAAAAATCGGGGCTGCCGGCCGAGAAGCCGCTGATGAGGTCAGGAGGAATTGATGCATCGTTCCATCGCCGACGCGCGATATATAACAACGCCAATACCAACAAGGCCCCCGCCGAGACCGCGGCGGCGAACGACACGGTGGGTGGCGTGCTGATCAATGCCTGGGTCCAAGGGGCGGTTTCTTGCTGCGCGTGTGCTTGCCGACGCGCGCATTCCGGCCAGGTCGTCGCCGTATCAAACCACGCCACCGCGATCCGGTTGGACGCGACCTGGGGCACCGTGGCGTTTCCTCATCGTCACCACGCTCGAGAAGGTGCGCGGCTTCCCACTTGAGGTCATTGCGGACAGTCAGAAAGATGCCGTGCTCATTTGCGCAGCCTAGCTCAGAGCCACGCCGCGCCACATTGATATCAGCCATTTCTGTGCGCCAGCGATCACTTTTCGATCGGCCGCGTCGGCTATTGAGCGGCTCAGTTACAAGACCCCGGCACAAGACCCGGGATTTCATGGACTGGAATCAACGCTGCGCAACAAGTTGTTCCGTCGATTGCAGCTTAACGAGTATCGCCTGGATGCCAGACAATCTCTGCTCAAGTGATGCTATCTTCGCCGCCTGCGTATCCAGCTTCACGGCATCAACCTCATGTAGGGCGACCAGCGTCGCCATGGCCGTCTGTTGTGTCTGTATTTCATTGAGCAACAGCGGCGCCAGTTCGTCATAGCGCACACCCTGTATGTTGCCTGCGTCATCGCGGATCACGAGCTCGGGATAGACCTTATTCACTTCCTCAGCGATCAGGCCGTATTGCCGAGTGCCGCTAGGATCGCTCTTCAGGTGAAAGGTTACCGGCCGCAAACGCTGCAGCTTGTCCGTGTTCGCGCCTATCGCAGCGACATCGGTCTTATAACGCTCTGAGGAGGCCAGTACGCCGAGCTGTCCGGAGGAAGTGACATACACGGCAGCCCCGGTTACCTTCGTATTTTCGATGCCCGCAATGTAAGTCGCGTTTTGTCTTCCTGGCATGCCGATGCGAATCGTGCCGTTGTCCGTCGCCGTACCATAGTTCGCAATTTCGATGTTGTCGTTGCCGGTGGTTATTTGGTAGCCCGCGTCATCTCCTAGGCCGATGTTTCCGCCGCCGATGGTGTCGGAGAAAAGTGCGGCGTGCCCGACAGCGGTGTTCCTGATGCCTCCCGTGTTCGAAAAGAGGGCAGAAATCCCGGTGGCGGTGTTCAAGTAGCCGGTGGTGTTGCTGCTCAGTGAGTCGGTACCGGTGGCGGTGTTGTCGTAGCCGTTCGTGTTGGCGTAGAGTGCCTGATAACCCGTCGCGGTGTTGTTGCTACCCGCGGTGTTGTTCGTGAGCGCTTGCGCTCCGGAGGCGGTGTTGGCATCGCCGGTTGCGTAGCCGGCGGTGCAATACGGATACGGAACCCCTTCTTGATAAAATCTGCCTCCCGAAAGCGCGGAAGGTCCAACGGCGGTGTTGTTACTCCCGGTCGTATTGCACGCGAGCGCGTTGAGCCCCAAGGCGGCGTTGCTGTTGCCGGTCGCGTTATAAAAGAGTGCGTCAGCTCCGGAGGCAGTGTTGTAGCTGCCGATCGTGTTGGAAGTTAGAGCCTGGTACCCAGAGGCGGCATTGTAATTGCCGGTCGTGTTGGACCAGAGCGCACTCGCTCCGTCGGCGATGTTTTTGACGCCCATCGTGTTTTGGAAAAGCGCTTGCGTCCCCGACGCGGTGTTGTAATTGCCGGTCGTGTTGGAGCCGAGCGCGCTAAGCCCTATGGCCGTGTTGAAGCTACTGGTCGAGGACTCGAGCGCGCCGGCTCCGATACCGGTATTGCCATTGCCGTCCGTGTTGAAGCCGAGGGCGCTGACGCCGTAGGCCGAATTGAAGCTGCCGATGGTGTTGTCGCGGAGTGCGAGGTACCCGGCAGCGGTGTTGCTACTCGCGCCGCTCATGAGGGAATTTAGGGCGGAAGTTCCCATGGCGGTGTTTGCGTAGTTATCGCTTTGCACGACATCCGGTGGCTGCTGCGCATAAAGCGAACCCCCGATGCCGAGCAAGCCAATGAGTATCATTGCGGACTTGAATGAGTGCTTCATGGCTTTCCCCTCGTGTTTTTCGATTGAATTCCCTACTTTGCTTTATCTTCGCCAACGTTTCGGGACCGTATCACTTGTTTATATATTTGGTAGCTGGGAAATCCACGTACCAAACGCCAGCCGCCGTTAAGGTGCCAATAGTTGACCCAATATAGATTGCTCCGCTCGCCGGGCGACGACCCGCGAGCCAGCTCGGCCGCGCAAGGGGACGAGTTCCGCCCCAGCGGCCGACTCACGCAAAACTGTTAGAATCCTCGCCCGTCCAGCAACCATCCCGCGCGATAAGAGCGCGTTGCCGGCCACCGCAGCGAGTTCGATTTCATGAAGTTTACCGATCTATCGGTGCCACCGGAGCTCATCGCGGCGCTCGCGAAGCAGCAGATATCCGACCCCAGCCCCATTCAAATCGCCGCAATTCCGCCGCTCGCCGCCGGGAAAGACGCGTATTTGCGAGCTGAGACGGGTACCGGTAAGACACTGGCGTATCTGCTGCCCCTCTTTTCGCGAATTGATCCAGCGCAAGCGGCGACCCAGGTCGTGATCGTGGCGCCAACCCACGAACTGGCCATTCAGATCCATCGCCAATCCTGTGAACTTGCGCTGAACGCAGGGTTGGCCATTCGTTCGGTATTGCTCATCGGCGGCACGGCGACCGACCGACAGATCGACAAGCTCAAGGCCAGGCCGCACGTCGTGGTGGGCTCGCCCGGACGCATTGTGGAACTAATCGAGCGGGGCAAGCTGAAGACCGCGCACATCCGCGCCATCGTCATCGATGAGGCGGACCGACTGCTGAGCGACGAATATCTGGATTGGATTCGGAAGATCGTCAGCGCGGCGGCGGCGGCTCGGCAGCTGATTTTCGCATCAGCGACGATCGAGCAGCAGACTCGTCAGGTCTTGAAAGCACTGGCTCCGGATGCCCTGATGCTGCGCGCGGGTGCGGCGGCGGTGAACGAGAACATCGAACATCTGTACCTGGTTTGCGATAGCCGGGACAAGCCCGATATGTTGCGCAAGCTCCTCCATGCGCTCGATGTGCCGCGCTCGATCGTGTTCGTGCATCGCAACGATGTTGCGGAGGAAGTCGCCTCGAAGTTAACCCATCACAAACTGGCCGTTGCGGACTTGAACTCCGAGCTGTCCAAGATGGACCGGAAGCGGGCGATGGATGGAATTCGCAGCGGCGCGATCCGCATCATGATTGCATCCGACCTGGCGGCTCGCGGACTCAATCTACCGGGGGTAACCCACGTCTTCAATCTCGACGTTCCGACGATGAGCAAGGCGTATCTGCATCGGGTCGGCCGCACTGCGCGCGCCGGCGCGAAGGGCACGGCCGTGTCGCTGGTCACTGAAATCGAGGCCCGCCTCATCCGTCGATACGAGCAGGACTTGGGCATCTCCCTGCAATGCATCCGAGTTCATAACGGCGAAATCACGTCGTCCAGAGCGGGCAACAGTTTGGGTCTGGCCATGGGACCCTGATTGTACGAGGGTCTTCGCGCGGGGCGGAATTCAGAGGGGAAAGGCATTGCGCATCGGACGGGCGCAGCCTCAGGTCGGGCGTCTCGAGCGCGACTGCGCATCCCGGACGGCCTCGCGGGTCGCGGGCGCAAGCGCGGCCGGCCGATGCTCCGCGAGGATGCCTGCCAGGTGCTGGTCGATGCGCTCGAACAGATCCAGATCCGGCTTGTCGCCGGTGCTCAACGGCACGTGAGGACCCAGATAGCGCGCGGGCCAGATCTGGTCCCGGCAGTGGGCGGCCGTATGCGTCTGCGCCAGGTAGTTGCCGCGCGGCCCCACCTCGCCGGCGAGACCCAGCGCGAGGGTGTCTGCATCGATCCTGACGCCCTGCCACAGGGTGCGCAGAAGTCCCGCCAGCTCGTCGCAAAAGCACAAGGCCTGCAGCGAGAACGTGATGCCTTCGTCGAGCGAGCCCAGGTAATCGAGCGTGGCCGGCCGGCTGTAGAAGGCCTGCATCATCGCCGCCGAGATCTCCCACACCGCGTCCTGATTGAAGCGGCGCGCGACCGAAGGTCCCGCGAATCCGGTGAAAGAAGGGATGCCGAGGTGGCGGCGCACCTGATGCGCCGCCATGTCCGCGAGCGAGGCCTGCGGGAAATTACCGATGCCGCCCGTCGACGGCTCCATGAAGCAGACATCGGAGCTGCCGACGACGAAGGAGCCGCGCCGCGCCAGCTGGCCGAGAACCATGGCGGCAAAATCCGTCGCGAGGCTGTTCGCCATGCAGCCCGCCAGCGTGATCGGCGTCGAGGCGCCCCCGATGGGCAGCGTTCCGACGCTCATCGGCACGCCGGCGCGCGCGCCGGCGATGATCTGATCGCTGTGGGTTCTCCAATAGGACAGGGGAAGCGGCGTGACGAGTTGCAGGAAGTACGGCTTTTGTTCCAGCTCCTGGCGCGAGCCGCGCACCGCGGCCGCCATGCCGATTACCGCCTCGAACGATTCGGGGTGCTCGCAAAGATACTCCAGCGGCTTGGTGGTGTTTTCCATCAGGATGGCAAATTCGTTCACCTCGCCCGCCATATCCGAGCGCGGCACGTCCTTGCAGGCCACACACACGGCGTCGATGTTGGGCAGCGCATCCGCGACGCGGGCAATGGTGGCCAGATCCTCGCCGGTGCTCTCGCGCCGCTCCCCGCTCGAGAGATCGAAGATCTTGATGCAGGTCATGCCCGGCATGAACCAGGTGTGCGACGTGTCGAGCTCGATGCATTCCCGCCCGCTGCGATCCCAGAGCCGCGCGCTCTTGGCCATGGTCGCAAGCGCGCCGCGCACCAGCGCGGGATCGAAGCGTACGACCCCGTCGGCGCTCACGTCGCAGCCCGCCGACCTGAACAGATCGATCGCCTCGGTACCCGGTTCGAACGCGCAACCCGTGTCGCGAAGCAGCTGCAGGGCCGCATCGATCAAGAGCTCCACGTCGCTCTTCGGCAGCAGATCGTAGGCGGGGGTGTAGTCGGCATGTCGACCCCGATCCCGCGGAGGGGCTGCGGTCACCGGCGCGCGCGGCCGGCGGCGCCTGGGCAGGGATTCTTGCATCATGCATTCTCTATACGCCCGGCGAATGGGCCGGTCAGTCCGTAGATCCCACATGGACATTGGGCGGGGTTTTGTGGCTGCATGGCCGAAAGGACGTGGAACAATGAGCATCGAACCCCGCTATGCGCCGCTCTTCGAACCGCTGAAGATCGGCCCGGTCACGGCCCCGAACCGCTTTTATCAGGTGCCCCATTGCACGGGCATGGGGCATGCTCTGCCGCGTACGCTCGCAGCCATGCGCGGCATCAAGGCGGAAGGCGGTTGGGGGGTGGTCTGCACCGAGTATTGCTCGATCCATCCGAGTTCCGATGACCACCCGTTTCCCTTCGCCTCGATCTGGGACGAGGGCGACATCTCGAACCTTGCCGCGATGGCCGATGCCGTGCACGCCCACGGCGCGTTGGCGGGCATCGAACTCTGGCACGGCGGCAGCTACGTCGGGAACCTCGCCTCCAGGCTTCCCTCCGTCGGCGTTCGATCGATGCCCTCGCGCGAGGACCCCATCCAGTCGCAGCGCATGGACCGCGGCGACATACGCCGCTTGCGGCAGTGGCATCGTCAGGCCGCCCTGCGCGCGCGCGCCGCCGGGTTCGACATCATCTACGTCTACGGCACGCATGGTTATCTGGTGTCCGAATTCCTGTCGAGGAGCCTCAACGACCGGGTCGACGAGTATGGCGGGTCGCTGGAGAACCGTTCGCGGCTGTATCGCGAGCTGCTCGAGGAGACCCGCGATGCCGTCGGGGACCGCTGCGCCGTCGCGACCCGCTTCAGCGCGAGCGGCCACGGCGCCGAGCACCTGAGCGGCGAAGAGGCGGAGGAGATTCTCGGCGCGCTGGGCCCGCTGCCCGATCTCTGGGATGTCGTGGTCGAGGACTACGAGGAGGAAATGGGTTCGTCGCGCTTCGTGAAGGAAGCCGCGTTCGAGTCCCAGGTGCGGCGGGTGCGCGAGCTGACCGGCCGGCCGGTGGTGAGCGTCGGCCGCTTCACCTCGCCCGACGTGATGCTGCGACAGCTCAAGAGCGGCGTCCTCGATCTCATCGGGGCCGCGCGGCCTTCCATCGCTGATCCTTTCCTGCCCACCAAGATCCGCGAGGGACGCCCCGAGGACATCCGTGAGTGCATCGGCTGCAACATCTGCTACGCACACAACTTTCGCGGCGCCGCGCTTCGGTGCACGCAGAATCCCACCATGGGCGAGGAATGGCGCAGCGGGTGGCATCCGGAGCGCGTGCCCGAGGGGCGCGGCACGGTGCTGATCGTGGGTGCCGGACCGGCGGGCCTGGAAGCCGCCCACATTCTCGGCAAAAGGGGCTTTGCGGTCACGCTCGCGGAGGCGCAGGACGCACCGGGCGGCCGCGTCACGCGGGAAAGCGCTTTGCCGGGCCTCGCGGAATGGGCGCGCGTGCGCGACTACCGCACCGGCCAGCTGAGCCGGATGAGCAACGTGTCGATGTATTTGGGCAACCGGTTGACGGCCGCCGACGTGCGCGAGTTCGAAGCGGACTATGTGTTGATCGCGACGGGCGCCCGCTGGCGCCGCAGCGGCGTCGGCCGCTCGCACGCGGTGCCCATGGCCGTGCTCGAGGGCGCGGTGCTGACTCCCGACGACATCATGGACGGCGTGCAGCCCCGGGGCTGGGTCACCGTGTTCGACGATGACCACTACTACATGGGACCGGTCGTGGCCCTCAAGCTCGCACGCGACGGCGCGAAAGTCTGTTACGTCACCAGCGCGGGAACCGCGGGTGCGTGGAGCGCCTACACGGCCGAACAGGTCCGCACGCAGCGCGAGCTGCTCGAAGCGGGCGTGGAGATCGTGGCGAACCACGCCGTGGAAGCCTTCGATGGGGCCCGCGTCTCGCTCGGCTGCGTCTATACGGGACGAAGTGACACGCGCGGCGCGCAGAGCCTCGTGCTGGTGACCTCCCGTGAACCGCAGGAATCGCTGTACCGCGAGCTGTCGGGAGCCGGGGACGAGGAACCCTCCTCCCGGATCATGCGGATCGGCGACTGCCGCCAGCCCGCGATCATCGCCGCCGCCATCTATTCGGGCCACAAGATCGCCCGGGAACTGGGGTCGCAGCTCGATGCGCCGCCGCGCGCGCGCGATCGAGTCGAAATCGGGCGCTAGCCGGCGGTGCGGTGGCAAAGCCGGCAGGAAGCGGGCATCCTATCGCCATCTCCGGCGCACCACAGGGCGGGTCGACTCATGGTGGACACCCCGACATCCGACATCATCGAATCTCCCTCTGCCCTCTCCTTCGATCGCACCCTCGAGCGACTCGTTCAGGCGATCGATCGGGCCGGCATGACCGTGTTCGCGCGCATCGATCATGCGGCGAACGCGAAAGGTATCGGGGCGAGCATGCCGCCGGCCACGGTGCTGATCTACGGCAACGCGAAGGGCGGCACGCCCATCATGGTGGCGACGCCGCAGGCGGCGCTCGATCTGCCGTTGCGCGTGCTGGTGCAGGAGCGCGCCGGGGGCAAGGTGGTGGTGGCCTTTCATCCGGTCGCAGTTCTGCTCGGCCGGGTCGGCGTGCCGCAAGAGGCCGCCGCCCGGCTGGAGCCGGCGCAGCGACTGCTCCTCCAAGCCATCGAGTCATGAGCGCGACCGCGGCGTAGGTCGAGCACGGCCCATCGGGCGGGCGGGTCCCCTACTTCAGCCAGCCGGCGATCGCCGCGGCATCCCACTCTTGGATGATGGGCGGGTTCACATTGAAGTTGCTGTAGCGGATCCAGGTGGGCCGCACGCGCCAATACACCAGTCCCGGCCAGCTCTGGCGGGTGGGGCCATCGGGAAAGCGATCGAAATAGTAGGCCTGCACATCGGGCAGTTCCGCTTCGGTCGGAATCTCGGCTATGCCCTCGTATTGCACGGTGCGCTCGTGCTCCCAGCCGATCACGAACGCCACGCGCGGGTTCTTGATGAGGTTTTGATGTTTGCGCGACTGGGTGACGGTATCGAACAGCAGTTCCCAGCGGTCAGTGATGGCGACGCCCAGCACGGCCGCCTGCGGGGTGTTTTGGGGCGTCACCGTCGCCTCGATGGCCCACGGCTGGGCGCGCATGTAGGAGAGCAGCTGGGTCGGCGAGAGCGGTGCGTGATGTTCGGTCATGCGCGCATTGTGCCCCATGGGCCGGCCGTGCACATTCGTGGAATACCGAAAGCACGCGACGGCCGTTCCCGATGGTTCCCCACGGCCGTCCGTCACAGATTCATCCCGCCCGAGATTTCGATTCGCTGCCCGTTGACCCAGCCGCTTTCCGGCGCCAGAAGATGCGCGATGGCCCCACCGATGTCGTCCGGCAGACCGGCGCGCCCCAACGCGGTGACCGACGCGACCAATCGGTTGACGTCGCGGTTGTCGCGCACCACGCCGCCGCCGAAGTCGGTCTCGATGGCTCCCGGCGCCACCACGTTGACCGCGATCCGGCGCGGACCGAGCTCCTTGGCCATATACCGGCTGAGCACCTCCACCGCGCCCTTCATCGCCGCGTAGGCGGCTTTGCCCGGGAAGCAAAAACGCGTCAGCCCGGAGGAAAGGTTCACGATGCGTCCTCCGTCGGCGATCAGCGGCAACAGCGTCTGTGTCAGGAAGAACACGCCCTTGAGGTGGACGTTCATGAGCGCATCGAACTGCTCTTCCGTGGTCTGCGCGAAACTCGCATCCATGCCGATGCCGGCGTTGTTGACCAGATAATCGAAGCGCTCGCGCTGGAAGGTGTGCTGCAGAACGTCGCGCAGGCGGCCCGCAAAGCTCTCGAAAGTCTTGACGTCGGCAGCGTTCAGCGGCAGCGCCGCCGCGATGCGTCCCGCCCCGCGGATCCTACCCACGACCTCCTCCGCTTCGGCCCGATTGGCGAGATACGTGACGATCACATCGCAGCCATGCTCGGCCAGCTTCAAGGCGGTGCTGCGACCGAGGCCACGGCTGCCGCCGGTGATTAGTGCAATGGGATTAGCCGTTGTCATGCGAGTCTCCATGATGAGTTGATTCGACGACCGGCAATCTATTACTTCCATATTCGGACATAAAGACACTATTTTTTGATATAACTGTTCACCTGATATGGACAATCGCGTCTGCCCATGAACCAACTCGAGGCCATGCAGATTTTTGTACGGGTGGCGGAACAGGCCAGCTTCACGCGGGCCGCCGAGGGGCTCGGCCTGCGCAAGACCACGGTCTCAGGCGCGGTGCGGGCCTTGGAGGGCGCGTTAGGCGCCCGGCTGTTGCATCGCACCACGCGCAAGGTGCAGATGACCCAAGACGGGCTGGCCTACTACGAGCGCTGCAAGGAGCTGTTGGCCGAATTCGAGGAGTTGGGCGGCATGTTCCAGCGCGACGAGCAGGCGCTGCGCGGGCGCCTGCGCGTGGACATGCCGGGCGCGATGGCACGCAAGCATCTGCTACCGCGATTGCCGCAATTCCTGGCGGCGCACCCGTTGATCGAGCTCGAACTGAGCAGCACCGACCGGTATGTCGACGTGATCCGCGAGGGCTTCGACTGCGTCGTCCGAGCCGGCGTCTTGGGCGACAGCCGCCTGATCGCGCGCCGCCTGGGCGCATACGAGGTGATCAACTGCGCCAGCCCCGCCTATCTCGACAAGCATGGCACTCCGATGACGCTGGAGGATCTCGATCGCCACCATCTGATTCATTACGTCAGTACGCTCGGCGCCCGAAGCCCGGGCTTCGAGTATCCCGATGGCGGCCGTTACCGTACCCTGCCGATGCAAGGCGCGGTGACGGTCAACAATGCGGACGCGTATGAGCACGCCTGTCTCGCCGGGCTCGGCATCATCCAGAATCCGGCCGCAGGGCTGCGCGAACATCTGCAGAGCGGCCGCTTGGTGCAAATTCTGCCCCAGTATGTCCCGGAGCCGATGCCGGTGTCCCTCGTGTACGCGCACCGGCGAAACCTGCCGCGGCGGGTGCAGGTGTTCATGGATTGGGTCGCGGGAACCCTCGAGCCGCACCTGCTGGCCGCTACGCACTAACCGCGCCGCCATCGGGGAAAGCCGACGCACGGGCGGCCGGCTCCCCGCTTGCAAAAGCTGACCTGGATCACATAATGGGCGTCCGCGGATGGTAAAGTTCCTGCCCGCCCCCATATATGAGGGAGCGCGGTCCTGCGTGATCGCGACGTTTTCCAGGAGAAACGAATGAATGATCCGACCGGCCGGTTGCCGCCTCGCAATTGGCCCGCCCTGTCGATGTTTGTGGTGACGTTGGGCATAGCCCTGACCCTGGTTCCCTGGTACGGGATCGCGCACGGCTACAGTGCCGCCGCCTGGATTGCGTTCGCGGTGCTTTTGAGTGTCACCGAGCTGTCGATCACCTGCGGCTATCATCGCCTCTTCTCGCATGCGGCCTATCAGGCGCATCCCGCGCTGAAGGCGGTGTTTCTGTTGTTCGGGGCCATGGCGCTGCAGAACAGCGCGCTCATCTGGAGCGCCGGCCATCGCGTGCATCATCGATTCATCGACGACCCCGAGCGCGATCCTTATTGCGCACGGCGGGGCTTCTGGTTTTCGCACATCGGCTGGATGCTCCGCAATTATCCGAGCGGCGACCCCGATTTGAAGTATGTGCGGGAACTGCAGAAGGATCCGCTCGTGGCGTTTCAACACCGCCATTACCTGGCGCTCGCGGTCGGAATGAATGTCGGGGTGCCGCTGCTGCTCGGGTGGGCGTTCGGCGATGTCATCGGCATGCTGCTGCTCGCCGGCGTGCTGCGGCTGGTCATCAGCCACCACCTGACGTTTTGCATCAATTCCCTGGCGCACATCGTCGGCACCCGGCCCTACACGACGGCGAACACCGCGCGCGACAACGGCGTGGTCGCATTGCTCACCTTCGGCGAGGGTTATCACAATTTCCATCACCAATTCGCGCACGACTACCGCAACGGCGTGCGCTGGTGGCAATGGGACCCGTCCAAGTGGCTGATCAATGCGCTGCATTGGGCGGGGCTCGCGACGAACCTGAAGCGCGTTCCCTGGTTCAAGATCCGGCGCGTCATGCTCGAGACGCAGTTCCAGCGCGCGGAGCAGGAGCTCGCCCGCCAGGGAGACACGCCCCGATTCGAGGAGCTGCGGCGGCGCGTAGCCGAAGAATACGAGAGCTTCAGCAAGTCGGTCGCGGCCTGGACCGCGCTGCGCGAGCAATCGATCGCCGATGCGAAGCGTGCGTTGGTCGACCGGTGGGAGAATTCGAACCTGCCGTCCAAGCTCAAGGCGCTCGAGGATGGTCTGCACGAGCAGTATCGGCGCATGCAGCTGATCGGAGCACAATTGGGTACGGCGCGCGCTTGAGAGCCGCCCGCGCTTGAGCGCGCCGCCCGCGCTTGAGTGCCGCGGGGCCCGCGCCTCAGCGGTGCCGGGCGCCTATTTCACCCTGACCGGCATCACCTCGGCGGACAGTTGCACCTCGTCACCGAGCCCGTACGCGTAATAGACAGGACGCGATATCAGCCGGAGCACCAGGAACAGGCGGAACCGGATTCGCCGCAAGAGGCTCATGCCGGGCGACGGCAGGAGATTCTCGTTCGAGACGTGCACGATCCACTGATGCCGATCCATTGGCAGGTCGATCTGATGATGGCGCGCCAGGCCGCTGAGCGCGCGCTCGACGTTGGGCTCCTCCATGAAGCCGAAGCTGAGCTCGACGCTGAGGATGCTGCCGTGCTGCGGGTTGCGGTCGAACACGGTGACCGCATACCTGTTGCCGTGGATGTAGGGCACTTTGGGGTGGATCACCTCGACGAAGATGAGGTTGCGCGGCAGCAGTCCATGGCGGTCCCATAACAGCTGCAGCAGCGCGGGCGCGTGGTCGGCCACGGTGCGCAGCGGATTGGGCGCCATCAGCACGGCGGTACGCTCCAGATAATGCGCGGCGCCGCGATGCAGGCGCACGAGCTCGGCGATGGTCATCGTGTGTTTTGCCTGATACGCCGCAAAGGTCGCCTTGCGTCCCCAGCGCCAGGTGGCCATGACGACGAACACCCATGCGCCGATGGTCAGCGGCACGAATCCGCCCTCGAAGAACTTCAGGCTGCTGGCGAGGAGGAACACCGAGTTGCAGGCGGTGATCGGTCCCCACACGAGCGCGACGGCGGGCACGCTCCAATTCCAGCGGCTGCGCGCAACGGCAATCATCGCAATCGACGTGACGACCATGACGCCGGAGACCGCCAGCCCATAGGCCGAGGCGAGGGCGGAGCTCGTGCCGAACGCCCAGACCAATGCCGTGCAGCCGATGAACAGCACCCAATTGATGAACGGAACGTAGATCTGACCCGCGTGAGCATGGTGGGTGTGGCGCACCGCGATTCTGGGGAAAAGCCCGAGGCCGATGGCTTGCACGGTGAGGGAGAATGCCCCCGAAATCAGCGCCTGCGAGGCGATGATGGTGGCAACCGTCGCAAGCACGATCATCGGATACAAGAGCGCGTGGGGCACCAGGCTGTAGAAGAGCTTGCCCCCGGCGACGGGCGCGGCGCCGAGCAGGTACGCGCCCTGTCCGAGATAATTGAGCAGCAAGGCGGGATAGACCATGCCGAACCAGCTGGTGCGAATCGCACGCTGTCCGAAGTGTCCCAGGTCCGCATACATGGCCTCTCCGCCGGTGATCACGAGCATGAGCGCGCCGAGGGTCAGCAGCGCCGGATACAGTTCGGAGTGGCGCAAAAAGGCGATCGCGTACGTCGGGCTGAACGCGGCGAGGACTTCCGGGTGCAGGCGAATCTGGCTGATGCCGAGCAGGGCGATCGCCAAGAACCAGACGATGAGGACGGGACCGAATACGCGGCCGATGCCCGACGTGCCCCGCGACTGTATGGCGAACAGCAGCGCGAGCAGCACGGCGGTGACCGGGACGACTGCGCGGCCGAGCGAGGGCGCCGCGACGCCGACCCCCTCCACCGCCGAGAGCACGCTGATGGCCGGCGTGATCATTCCGTCGCCGAGCAGCAGGCCCGCGCCGACCATCAGGGACCACAGCAGAACACTGAAAGCACGGCTCTTGTGTTGATGCAGCAGGCCGTAGAGCGCGAAAACGCCGCCTTCGCCGTCATTTTGGGCGCGAAGCACCAGAATCGCGTACTTGATCGAGACGATGATCGTCAAGGTCCAGATGACCAGCGATATGCCGCCGAGCACGTTGTCGGGTGTTCTGGCCACGCCGCCATGCGCAAAGAAGATCTGATCGATCGCGTAAAGCGGCGAGGTGCCGATGTCGCCGTAGACGATCCCCACCGCGCCCATGGTCAGCGCGGCGAAGCTGCCCGGGGGCGTATGCCCCGGCTCGCGCGGGTGCGGGGGCGCTTCCTTGTCGTTGCGACCGGGCGGCTTCATACGTTCGAATTCGGCATTCTTCGATGATCATACCGTCTTCGATGATCATACCGGGCGGCGTCCATGGCAAGATGAGGCAGGAAGTGCCAACCACGTCCGCATCGGGGCATCAGGAGCGAGCAATGCAAATCCGGGATCGCGTTTTCATCGTCACGGGCGCATCGTCGGGCATCGGCCTATCGACCGCGACGGCGCTCTGCGGGCACGGCGCGAAGGTGGCGTTGCTCGCGCGCAGCACCGGGGCGTTGCAGACATTGGCGCGGCAGCTTCCCGACAGCCTGCCGGTCACCGTGGATATGACGAGGTTCGACCGCGTGCGGGATGCCGTCGGGGCGGTGCATCGGCACTACGGCCGCATCGACGGGCTGGTCAACAATGCTGGGCGAAGTTATGCGACCACGGTGGAAAAAATCGATCCCGCGATCTTCGATGAGATCTTCCATCTCAATGTGCTCGGGCCGATCGTCGCGATGCAGACTGTGATTCCGCTCATGCGGGCGCAAGGCGGCGGAAGCATCGTGAACGTCAATTCGGGCACCGCGTTCATGACGGTTCCGGAATACAGCGTTTATTCCTCGTCGAAGCGCGCGCTTCTGGGGGTGAGCCTCACGGCGCGCGTCGAGTTGGAAAAGGACGGCATCGTCGTGAGTGAAGTCTACCCGTTCATCACGGCGACGAATTTCGGCAGGAACAGGATGAGCAATTCGTCCGGCGGCGGACCGCCGGCCAACTATGCCGATGGAGACACGCCCGAATTCGTCGCCGGCCTCGTCGTCAAAGCGATCGAGGAGGGAAAGGCCCAGTATTTCGCGAATGACCGGCTTCGCCAGATGGCCGGTGTTGCCACCTAGCGCCAGCTTGTCAGATAGGACTCCAGGGCCAGCCGCGGCCGCATAGATAACAATACGCGCACCATGCGGCCCGCTCGGCGGCACATTCCGGGATATAAAGCAGCAACTCGCGGTCATGCTCGAGTCCGTAACCGCCTACCGCAAGAGCGCCGAGACGGAACGGAGTTCCCGCCGAAAGCATCAATTCGTTGAAGCTGTCGAGCCCCGAAAGTTCCCGCAACCGATTGCCCGCATCGAGGACGTGCCCGCGCGCCTTTCCGTGTTTGGTCGCCGCGTCGATCCGCTGGCGCAGGGCTGAAAAGCGCTTCTCCGTCGCATTGTCCAGAAGCGGATCGTCGCGATCGAACACCGCGAAATCCAGCGCGGCCCAGTCCTCCCCGGACAAGTGCTTCTCGGCCAGCGGAAAGAACCGGTGCTCCTCCTCCCTCATGTGCTGTCGATAACGGCGCGTGAAATCCCGGATCACCTCCCGCGCCTCCCGCTGCCCGGCTTGCGGTGCCTCGCGCAACCGGCGCACCGCTTCGCCGAGCTTCTCCGTCAACTCGTGCAGCCGAACGTGCTCGACGGCAATGTTCTTGAGTCCCGCGCACGATCCCGGATCGCGTCTGCTCAAGAGCTCATAGAGGAGATCTTCCTTGGGGTGATGACATTGGTCCGGATAGTCGGAGAAGTACTCGCACGCGAGGGTCAGCAAATCCCCGTCGAGCGGCGCTCCCGCGGCGGCGGCCGAGACTTGATCCTCGAGCAACCCGAGCAACTGACTCAGGTTTCGATGCTCCAGGCGCAGCAAAAGCAAAGTATCGGGCATATCGTTCCTGAATCGAAACCCGCCTGCGGCGATTATGGAGGCTGGCAGGTGATTGGACGATCCAGGCCAATAACAGGCGGCGAAGAAAGGTGCGGGCCACCTTTCTCCGCCCTCGAGCCCTTCCTACGAAGGACGCCTGCGCCGCGAATCGGCCCGCATCAATGGGCCGCGGCGGCCTTCGCCACGAAGCCCGAACAATATCCGTGCGGCGGGATTTCCGTGTCGCCCGGATAGAGCTTGCAGCCGTTCACGTCGTCGTTATTCCCCGGCTTATCCTTGTTGGGGACGAAGTTGACGCAGTTGGCGCATTGCTTGTCGCCGTTGGGTTGTTCCTGGAATTTCAGCGCCTTGCGTATGGCGGCGTTCTGCGCGGCAGACGCCAGGTGGGGAAAGCCGGCAAGGGGAATTGCAGCTATCGCCGTAACGCCGATCTTGAGCATTTTTCGACGAGAATGTTTCGTTTGATTGTCCATTGCAGTCAGGCCTCATGTCAGATGGTCGGGCAATTCCGTTCCTGTCACGCTCAGGATGATCCGCGACTCGTCCTGGCTGCACATCAGGACTTCTACTGACGACCTAGGTTGGATTCCGTCTGGCGGACCAATACCGCTATACTCGAATGCCTCCAGAGGTCAGCCATGGCGCGCACCATGCCGAAATTCGTGATCTTGAGCCTGTTGCCGGTGGTCTCGGTGCTTGCAGGTTCCCTCCTCCCAGCCGCAGAGCCGGCCGCGCCGCCTTCGAACCTCGCCGCCGCCATGGACCCGTCGATCCGGCCCGGGGACGACTTCTACGCCTATGCGAACGGCGCCTGGCTGAAGGCGACATCCATTCCCGCCGACCAATCCTCCATCAATGTGTTTTCGCAGTTGCGCGACCTCAACCAGGAGCGTTTGGCGAAGCTCATTCGCGACATTGCTGCCTCGGCGCCGGCGGAAGGTTCCGTTGCCCGGCAGGTGGCCGACTACTACCAAAGCGTCATGGATGAGGGTGCAATCGAATCCAGGGGACTGGCGCCGCTGCAACCGACATTGGGACGCATCGGGGCGATCT
Organism: uncultured Gammaproteobacteria bacterium; assembly: GCA_963736185.1. Taxonomy (GTDB): domain Bacteria; phylum Pseudomonadota; class Gammaproteobacteria; order Steroidobacterales; family Steroidobacteraceae; genus Bog-1198. The sequence continues at coordinate 86,976 of CAVTNZ010000070.1, forward strand.
CCGACGCCACCATGCTCGGGCATTTTCTCGGCACCACCCTGCGGGCGGATGTCGACATTTTGAATGCCACACGGCTGCACACCAATCGGCTGTTTGGCCTGTGGGTGGCGCAGGATCTGGAGGACCCCTCCCATTACGCCGCCTTTCTGCTGCAGGGGGGTCTTGGGATGCCGGATCGGGACTATTACGTGTCCGATTCGCCGCACATGCGCGAACTGCAGCAGCGGTACAGGAGCTATATCGCGACTCTTTTGCGTTTGAGCGGCAACTCGAAGGCCGACGCCGATGCGCAGGCCGGGCGGATCTACGAGCTGGAGCGGCGCATCGCCGAAGTGCACGTCGCCCGTGCCGACTCGGAAGATGTGCAGCGCGGCCGCAATCATTGGTCGAGGCGCGACTTCGCCCATCGGGCGCCCGGGCTCGATTGGGACGCCTTTTTTGCCGGTGCGCAGCTCGCCAAACAGTCGACGTTCGTGGTGTGGCAGCCCTCCGCCGTGACCGGCATTTCGGCCTTGACCCGGAGCGTGCCGATATCGACCTGGAAGGAATACCTGCGATTCCACGCCGTCGACCGCTTTGCGGGGCTGTTGCCCAAGGCATTCGTCGACGCGCGATTCGCCTTCTACGGGTCCGCCCTGCAGGGAACACCACAGCTGCCGGATCGTTGGAAGCGCGCGGTCGACGATACCAGCGACGCATTGGGCGACGCCGTCGGGCGGCTGTACGTGCAGCAATATTTTCTGCCCGAGGCCAAGCGGAGCATCGACCTGCTGGTGCAGCGCCTGATCGCCGCCTTTGGCAGTCACATCGATGCACTCGAATGGATGGCGCCCCAAACCCGGGTGCAGGCCAAGGCCAAGCTCGCCGTGCTCAAGGTCGGTGTCGGTTACACCGATCACTGGATCGATTATTCCGCGCTCAAGGTCGTTGCCGGCGACGCCTATGGAAATGCCGAGCGCGCCGACCTGTTTCATTATCAACATGAGCTGGCAAAACTCGGGCGGGCACAGGTCGATCGCTCGGAATGGGTGACGACACCGCAGACCATCAACGCCTTCAATTTGCCGGCCATGAACGCCATCAATTTCCCGGCCGCGATCCTGCAGCCGCCGTTCTTCGATCCCAACCGCCCCGCTGTGCTCAATTTCGGCGCCATCGGCGCCATCATCGGACACGAGATCAGCCACAGTTTCGACGACCAAGGCGCGCAATTCGACGCCGACGGCAGGCTGCACGATTGGTGGACCGCGGGGGACTACGCGCATTTCAAGCAGTCCTCGCAGCAGCTCGTCGCGCAGTATAGCGCCTACAAGCCCTTCCCGGATCTCGCGGTCAATGGAAAGCAGACCCTCAGTGAAAACATTGCGGACCTGGCGGGTCTTTCGGTTGCTTACACCGCTTATCGGTCCTCGCTCGGCGGGATCGAGGCGCCGCCGTTGGACGGATTCAGCGGCGATCAGCAGTTTTTCCTGAGCTTCGCCCAGACATGGCATGCGAAATATCGCGATCCGATGCTGCGCCAGGTCATCATCAGCGACGGCCACTCTCCCGAGCAATATCGCGCGTTGACCGTGCGCAATCTGGATGCCTGGTACAAGGCATTCAGTGTCCAGCCGGGGCAGGCCTTGTACCTGCCGCCCGCCGAGCGGGTGCGCATGTGGTGATGCGCAGCGGCGATGAGGTTGCCGAGCCGGCGCTCCACCTCGCCGCTGGTGCGCGGTCAGGGCATCAGCCGTGCTCGTCCTTCATCTTCCATGCCTCCAGAAGCTTGGGCTGCTGGACGTTCCAATCGACGACGCCGACCGTCTCCGCCCACTGCTCGTAGTCCGCCACCAGCCGGCTCAGCATCCGACCGTTGCCCTTACTGAGGTCGTGCAGTTCGGTCCGGTCGACCTCCATGTCGTAAAATTCCCAAGGCTGGTTGAACTTGCGTACGAGCTTGAGATTTCCCTCGCGAACCGCCGCATTCCCTTCGTGCTCCCAGAATATCGGTCGCGATCGTGTCCAGCGGTGTCCCTCCATCACCGGAAGCAGGCTCTCGCCGTCGAGAGGTTGAAGCGCGTGGCCGCCGAGCTCCGACGGATAGGCCGTCCCCGCGACTTCCAGAATCGTGGGCAGGATGTCGACCACGTGACACGGCTCATGCGCGATACCGCCCGCCGTGAAGCGCGCCGGCCACTGCACCAGCAGCGGCGTCGAAATGCCGCCCTCGTGAACCCAATGCTTGAACAGGCGAAAGGGGGTATTTGAGACGTTCGCCCACGGCAGCTCATAACTCATGTAGGTTTGCGCGCTGCCGGGCATGATGTCCGGCCGGTTGCCGAGCGTGATCTTCCTGCCGTCATTGGTGACGTCGGGGTAGAACTTGGCCCAGCCGTCCTCCCGCATCAGCTCCGCGCAGCCGCCATTGTCCGAGAGGAACAGCACCAGGGTGTCCTCGTACTGGCCCAGACGCCGCAGCGCCTGGAGCACGCGGCCGATCTGCTGGTCCATCCGGTCGATCATCGCGGCATAGACGCCCATCCGGCGCGCCTCCCACTCGCGATGCGATGCATTCGTCCAGGCGGGCGCCTGCGCATCCCGCGGTGATATTGCCCAGCGATGTTGAAGGACCCGGCGCGCGAGCATTTCCTCGTGCCGCGACACCCGGGTTGCATCCCATCCCCTGCGGTAGGCGCCGTCGTAGCGCGCGATATCATCGGGATGCGCCTGCAGCGGCCAATGCGGTGCGCAGTGCGCGAGGTACATGAAAAACGGCTTCCCGTCGCCCACGCTCTCTTCGATCATGGCGATCGCCTTGTCGGTGATCGCATCGGTGAAATAGAAATCCGTCGGAGGAACCTCGACCTTGTGGTCGTTCTCCATGATGTACCAGGGGGAGAAATAGTTGATCGTGCCGTCGATTATTCCGTAGAAGCGGTCGAACCCCCGCTGTCGCGGCGTCGGATGGTCGATGTCGCCGACCCGCCAGGAATCGACGAGGCGCGCCCAAAAATCCCCTGCGACATGCCATTTTCCCGCCATCAGCGTCCGGTAGCCGGCGGGGCGGAGCAGCTCCGCGATGGTGCCTGCATCGTTTCTCAGATAGCCTTGATACGCGGCGGATCCGAGGTTCGCCCCCATATGCCCCACGCCGGCCTTATGGGGATAGAGGCCGGTCAGCAGCGAAGCGCGGGTCGGGCAGCAGCGGGCGCAGTTGTACATCGATGAGAACAGCTTGCCGCGGCGGGCGATCCCGTCGATGTTCGGTGTGCGAATTTCCGAGCCCGTCGCCCCGATATCCGAAAAGCCCATGTCGTCGGCGAGGATCAACAGAATGTTCGGACGCCGGCCCGTCTCGCGCTCCAGACGATGGACGGAACCCCGAGCCTCCGATCCGACGCCTGCCATCGACGCGGCGGCGGCGGCGGATACTCCCGCCCGGATCGCAACCTGGATGAATCCGCGCCGATCCAGACGCCCCGCGAGAAGCTGTTCGAACGCACCGCGAACCGCCGACCCGCCTTGACCGTCAGCCTTCTCGACCGGCATTGCCTCGTCTCCCTGTCGCTTCAGCCGCCAACGAGACAGTCTAGCCGCTTTCGAAGAGACCGGCCCCTGCCGAAGAGGCCGGTGTTACAGCCGGATGGGAAGCTCGATCTCCTGACCCCGTTGCGCCAGCTTGTCCAGATCCTTGAGCAGCTGCGTATGCAGCCGCTCATCCTGCCCGCTCTGCACGTAGCGCGCCACGTCCACCCGCAATGCCTCCAGCAATGCGTTCCGCTCGTTCAGATACAGCATCAATGCGGCGACGCCATCCGGATCGGCCCCGCGCAACGTCGCGGCGTTCGCCGCTTCGATCGCCCGCTGCACCACGAGCTCGGCGGGCTTGGTGTGAACATCGCGCTGATCGGAGTCCCGCTTGAGGCCGATGCCGTGCAGCAGCGCCTGCATGATGTCGGTGGTGGTGACGATGCCCACGAGATGGTTGCTTTCGTCGACCACTGGCAGGGAATGAACGGCGTTGGTCGCCATGCGCGAGGCCGCGTCGGCGATGGTGTCGTCGAGCGATGCCGTGAAGACCGGCGAGCGCATCAGCTTGTCGATCTTGAACCGGTGGTTCAACAGCACCGCGGAGCCCTGCGCGCCCGGCTTGGGCAGGAAGTACTCGAGCTTGAGCATATCCGCGGCGCTCAGCATGCCTCTGAGACTCGATCCGTCGACCACCGGCAGATGATTCACGGGATAGCTGGCAAAAAGCCGCATCGCTTCGGTGACCGGTTCGCGAAGATCGATCGAAAGCACCTCGGCGGTCATGATATGACGAACGCGCTCGTTTTCCATGGTTGCTCCTGATGGGCGCCTGCCGCAACGAAGAGATTTTTGCGCGCCCGCATCCGGAGGACCATGAGGGAAAGCGCCTAGATACCCGGCCGACGAATACGATTGAGACGCAACCGCGAACCCTGGTCCAACGGCGGTGACGAACCGACACAATTATGGCGTATAAGGTGCGGGCTCTGGTCGACACTCGGGATTTTATCGTGAGCAAGCAACAGATCGTCGCCGCGCTCGGCGAACGTGCGCTCGCCCTGCCCCGCCTGCTTGGCGACGGTCTGGCCGCCAATGACCGCTTTAAATACCGCCTGACACTGCTGCAATCGGCACGGCACCACGCCGATGCGCCGGAGGCCCCTGTCGCGGTTCTCCGCGCCGAGCGGATCGCCGCTGGCCTACGGCCCGATTGGTCAGTGGACCGCGATGGGCGCCGAGTCCGCCGGAAGCGCATTGAGGGCGGCGCTGGCTTCATCGAGAGTGTTTCTAAAATATCGATGCCTGGGACTGCTTGCAACCAGCTTTTGCGCGATGTCCCGGGCTTGTTCAAGATCCCTGCGCGCCTGGTCCAGAAGATGGAGCTCGGCTCCGGCTCTTCCGGCATAGATCAGTGCCACCGCGTGGTCTATTGCGTTGGATTGGGAATCCGGTTCGTGCACCGCGACCTCCCGGTACATCGCGTCGGCCCGCCGCTCGAAATCAAGCGCCTCGCGTGGCGAACGGATCAGGTATAAAGCCAGACCCATCGTCATGTTCGAGTTCGCAAGGTCCGCACTCGCCTGGACGTCATTTACGTCGGCCTTCACCATCGCCTCGTTGATGGAGATGGCCTTTTGACAAAAGCCCTGCACTTCGGAGGCCGCGCCGGCGTAGGCCAGGCACTCGCATAAATTCTGATCATCGACAATCAGAAACCGTTGAAACTCCGAGTTATTCGGATCGCGGGCCGCGAGCTGTTCGGACAGCGCGAGGGCCTTGCGGGACTCCGCCGCGCACTCCGGGAATTTGCTGTCATATTTGAGCACCGTCGCGGCCCAGGCGTGTGAACGCCAGACACCTCGCAGCATCTTGAGGCTCCCGGGATTTGCGCCGAGCAACGCCTCGTTCATCGCGAGCGACCGTCGTTCATAGCCGAGAGCCGCGTCGTAGTTGCCCAGCCAGAGATTCAGTTCTCCGATGCCGATCAGCGAGGCGGCGATGTTGTAACGCAGGTCCGGCGAATCATGTGTCGCCGCCAATCGCTGCTCGATCTCCAGCCGTTGCTGCTGAAGCGCCAGCGCACGGTCGAGATCGCCGAATTGTTCAAGGATGCGGGCGAGGTTCAGCATGGTGCCGAGGAGCTCCAATTGCAGAGCGGGATCGCCGGGGTCTGCGGCAGCCAGCTTTCGGCGAATCACCAGCGCCTTCTCGTACAAATCGTTCGCGCTCTGGAACGATCCCCTCCCGCCGAGATGCGGATGCCCCTCTTCGGCACGGATTCGCCCGATTCGCTCGTACCCGGCTGCCAGATCGCGCAAGGCGGCTGGATCGTTCTTCACCTCGGAGTCGATTTGCTCGAGATACTCCAGGGCGCGCCGCACCACCAGCTCGCGCGCGGCCGTGGAGCCCGGCAGCTTCTCGATCGAATCGTGAAACTCGAACAGCAGCGAGTCGGTGAGCTTGCGAAGCGACTGGAAATGCTGCTCCGCGCGAGCTTGTTCGGCGCGGGCGATCTGCGCCTCGCGCACGGTGGCGACCGCCCCGGCGAGAACGACCGCGACAAAGACCGTGGACACCGCGAGCCCCAGCTTATGGCGTTTCACGAACTTGCCGGTCTGGTAGGCCAGACTGGGTGGACGCGCCACGACCGGCTCGTTGCCCAGGTAGCGCCGAAGGTCGGCGGCCAATTCAGACGGCGCGCTGTAACGCCGGGTACGATCCCTGTCCAGCGCCTTCAATGCTATCCAGTCGAGATCTCCGCGCAACAGTCTCCCGAGCTGACGCGGCTCGACCCCGCGCGCCTGCGCAAGTTCGGCCAGGGAACCAGGATCCTCTCGGACCCTGGTGCTCGGCCGCGGCGGCTCCTCCTCGCGCATCTTGCGGAGCATCTGGTCGAACGGCTGGTCCTTCAGGCGAGCGGATGCGAACGGTTGAATCCCGGACAGCAGCACGTAGAGGATCACTCCGAGCGAATACACATCGGTGCGCGTGTCGATGTCCTGGGAGCGCGGATCCATCTGCTCCGGGCTCATGTAGCCCGGGGTTCCGATGAATTGCCCGAATTGCGTCTGCTGGGGCTGATCCGCCGGCCGCGGCGTGATCGATCTTGCGACGCCGAAGTCGATGATGCGCGGCGCGGGCCTGCCGTCGACCTCGACGATCAGGATATTGGCCGGCTTCAAATCGCGATGGATGATGGCTTTCTGGTGCGCATGCTGCACGCCCTCGCACACCTGGATGAGCAGCTCGATTCGATCGCGGATTGTCAGTTTCTTTTGATCGCAATACTCGGTGATCGGCAGCCCCGGCACGTATTCCATGACGAAATACGGCTGGCCCTGCGCCGTGGTTCCCGCTTCAAACACCTTCGCGATCGCCGGATGCTCCATGAGCGCGATCGACTGGCGTTCCGCCTGAAAGCGCTGCACGACGTTTGCGTCGTACATCCCGGCGCGAATCAGCTTCAGGGCGACGAAACGTCGCACGGGTGCTGTCTGTTCGGCGAGCCACACACTGCCCATACCACCCGCGCCGAGCAGACGTTCGAGGCGGTAGTTGCCGATTTGCACGTTCGCCTCGAACTGGCCCGTACCCGCACCAGCATCCGCCTCGCTCAAGGGAAGCTTGAGCAGCGTATCGAACAGGATCTCTGCCCGCCCTGCCGCCTTCCGGTCCAACATGTCGCGCAGCATTGCCTTCGCACCGGGAAACGGTTCGTGCAGTTCCTCCAGCCATCGTTCACGAGCCGGCTCCGGCAGGTCCAATCCCTCGTCCAACAGTTGCGCGAGCGCGGCCAGATGTCCTGCCGGAATGGGCATGAGCGTTATGTCCAATACAGAAGTGCAATCGGGGCGCAGGTATCGCGGCGCCAGCCGCTCGAGGGAACCGGGGCTTGGGGTGCAACGGTTTCTGGTAGATTACCGCTCATAAGACGCATGGATGGCCGTCCGCTTGCAAACCAGTCTTGTTATCGCCCCCGCTACCCCTGGCTCATGACCGAGCTTACGCAGCTGTTCGACGCTGTCAATGCGGGTGACCGAAGCGCGCTCGATCGGCTGATGGAGGTCATGTATGCGGAGCTGCGGCAACTCGCCCACCGCCGGCTGAAGGCTTCGCCCCGCGGCAATAATACCCTCGAGACGACCGGACTCGTGCACGAGTCCTATCTGCGATTCCTCAACGCGGGTCGGTTGCAGTTGAAGGATCGGACGCATTTCATGGGCTACGCGTCAAAGGTCATGCGTTCGATCATCATCGACATCTCGCGCGCACACCGCGCGAAACGCCGCGGGGGCGGCGCGCTGCAGGTGACGCTCGACAGCCAGGTGGCTGACGAATCGTTCCATTCGGACGAACAGCTCATCCGCATCGACGAGGTGCTCGAGGCATTGAACCGTAGCGAGCCCCGCCTCGTGCAGGTCGTGGAGATGCGCTATTTCGGCGGGCTCGATGAGAACGAGATTGCAGAGATGCTCGGCCTGACCGAGCGCACGGTGCAACGCGATTGGCACAAGGCACGATTGCTGCTCAGCGCCGCTCTGGCCTAACCCCCAGCTCCCCCGCGACTCCTTGACGCGTCGATGCGGCCGGAGGCATCGGCCCACCCGAGCACTCCTGCCCGAATTTTTCGACTTCGATGTCGGGTTTGGCTCATCCAATACGTATCCCTCTTTAGCAGCCCGGGTGTAGGCACCCGCCGTCTCGGCACATGCCGAGCTCCGTTCAGAAGGGGATTCGTGATGAATGGCAAACCCAATAATTTGATCAAATGCTTGCGCGCCTCGGGCATCTGTATAGCGCTATTGTTAAGCGCCTGCGGCTCAGGTGGAGGTTCCTCAAATTCTCTGTCGAACGCCTCGATAAACTCGAGCACCGAGCCGCCGGCGGCCGCCACCAAGGCATCGCTGATCGGAGTCCTGCACGGCGGTCAGGCGCCGATCGTCGGGTCGAGTCTGACGTTGTATGCGGCGGGAGTACCCGCAACCGCCGCCCCAAGCATGCTGGGCACTTCAACCACGGATTCGAATGGCAATTTCAATATTCTTTACACCTGTCCCACGGCAGGCACATTGGTCTACGTGGTCGGCGTCGGCGGCAATGCCGGCGGCGGCGCCAACTCGGCCATCAAGTTGATGGCGGCGCTTGGGTCCTGTGGCTCCCTGCCGTCTTCCGTGGTCATCAATGAACTCACCACCGTGGCGGCCGTGTATGCACTGAACGCGTTCAGCAATATCGCATCGAACGGCACCGGGCTCGGCGGCTGCGTCGACTGTGTGCCGACGCCGCAGGCCGACATGACGCAATTGCATGGCAATTCACCTGCGATCAATAATGCCTTCAAGACCGCCGCGTTGCTGACCGATGTCACGAGCGGACAGCCCGCCCGCTCATTGCCCCCGGCCGCGAGCTGCAGCGTCTCTCCTGCTCCATTTAACTGCAGCGCAATCAGGAAGCTGAATGGATTGGGAAACGTGCTGGGAAGCTGTGTCAATTCCGCGGGAGCCTCTTCCTCGCAGTGCACCTCGCTGTTCAACTGCGCGGTGCCCAACGCGGTGCCTACTGCGGCGGTAGGCTTCGGTACGCTTTGTACCGTGCCCGCCGGATCGGTCGTCAGCGGCGATACCTTGCAGGCGATCCTGTCGATCGCCCGCAATCCGGGTGTGGTGTGCAACGAGGGACTCGCGATACTCCAATCACGCAGTCCCCTGTTCGCTCCTGCCTCGCCGTCATTGGCTAACGAAGCCACGATCGCGATCAACTTTACCGACGGCGGGATCAATGCACCGCTGGCAATCGCCATCGACAGCGAAGGCGATGTCTGGACGGCGAATGTCGGCAACGGCATATCCTTTGAGCCCGGCAACAGCAGTATCAGTGAACTGAGCGCAAGCGGCCTGCCGCTCTCGCCGGCCGCGGGCTTCACGGGCGGCGGGCTGGATGCTCCCAACGGGATCGCCGTAGACAATACGGGCAACGTCTGGGTGTCGAACTTCTTCAGCCCGGTCGGCGAGGGCGTTGGCGGTGTGTCCGAGTTCAATTCGAGCGGCGCGCCGCTCTCCGGCTCGACCGGGTTCACGGGTGCCTGGGTTGCCAATCCCGCCGACATCGCCGTCGACGCGAACGGCAACGTCTGGACGGCCAATGAGAATGGCAACGAGACCGTCAATGAACTCAGCCCCCAGGGCACGATACTTTCGGGAAACGGCTATTCGCCCGGTATGCCCGCCAACCATTTCGGAATCGCGATCGATGGAGCAGGCGACGTCTGGGTGTCGAATGAGAATCCGACCAGCCTCAGTGAACTCAATTCGAATGGCCTGCCGATCTCGCCAAGCGCCGGCTTCGTTGGCGGCGGACTCAACGCCCCGCGGGGAGTTGCCGTGGATAGTGCCGGCAATGTCTGGATCGCGAACTTCGGCAACAACAGCGTCAGCGAATTCAGTTCAAGCGGCCAGCCGTTCTCGCCCGCCACGGGCTTCACGGGCGGTCGCCTCAACGGCCCCAGCGCAATTGCCGTCGATGGCGCCAACCATATCTGGGTGACGAACGCCGGGAACGGCAGCGTCACCGAGCTCAATTCAAGCGGCGGGGTGCTCTCGCCATACGCCTTCACCGGCCTGGGCAGCGCTGGCAACGTGGCTCTCCTGGACAATCCCACGGGCATAGCCATAGACGGCGCCGGGGATGTATGGGTGTCGAACAACGGCAACAACAGCGTCACCGAGTTCATCGGCGCCGCAGCCCCCACCGTGACACCCTTGGTCGCTCAAATCACCAAACCGGGTGCGGCGTTGGTATCGATTGCCGTTACCCCGCCCAGCGCCTCGGTCACAGACGGCAGCACGCAGCAATTCACGGCGACGGGCACGTACGCCGATGCGTCCGTGCGAAATCTATCGGCTTCCGTGACTTGGAGTTCATCCAACACGAGCTTTGCCACGATCGCCGCAGGGGGTCTCGCCACCTGCGTCGCGCCGGGAGTCGTCGATATCACGGCGAGCATCACGCAGGACGGGGCAACCGTCTCGGCCACGGCGACCCAGGCGTTGACCTGCAGCGCACCGCTCGTATCGGGTCCCTCGTGCTATCCAGCACCTGCGAATCCCGGGGGCGGCGCGCAACCGTACGACAATCAATCGTATTGTGTAAGTTTTACCGGAACCACCTTTGCGTCGGCGGCCTACAGCTTCACAGGGACCTTGTCCTTCGTCACGGCATCGACGCCAGGCCCCCTCGTCAGCTGCCAGTATTGGAGCTCGGGCACGGTGCAGGGTGTCAGCGGCACACAAACCACCGGCCCGACAGCGTGCGCGGGGTCGGTGACCGTGAGCGGGGGGGTTGGGACGCTGGCGATTGCCGATCTCATCGCCGACGGCAATTCTTTCAGCGGTACATTCACCGGCAGCAACGTCGCAGGCACATACGACATGGCCGAGTTCGGTCCCGCCGCCTCCCCCGGCGGCGACGCTACCGGCTCGTTGGCGTCCACCGCACCGACGCCGTGAGCGCATGTGCGGATCGAGGCGCCGCGGCAGTGGTGACGGGATGTCGCAGCGACGAGGCCTCCTCGCAGCCCTCCTGGCGGCATATCTTGCCGGGTGTGCGCCCGAGGTTCCGCTCGCCTCAAACCCGAACGAGGGCAGTGCTGCGGCCGGTTCGGAATCGGATGGTGCCGCGCCGATGGCCCTTGCGGGGAGCGTTCGCAGCGGCGACTTGGCCGTCGCCGGCGCGCGCGTCTCGATCTACGCGGCCGGCATGGAATCCGGGCCGCCGGCGCAGCCAGTGGCGCAGGCGCAGAGCAATGCAGCGGGCGAATTTCAACTGAGCTTCGCGTGCCCATCGGCAACGGCGGGCACGAACTCTGCGAGCGCAATCATGTATGTGATTGCCACGGGCGGTGAAGTGGCTCCAGGCGCCGAGCATGGCGGTCAGGGCAATTCGGCCATCCACCTCATCGGCATGCTCGGCCGCTGCGATCGGCTGCCCGCATCGATCAGGGTCAACGAGTTGACGACGATCGCGGCGGGGTACGCCCTCAGCGCCTTCATCGATGACGACACGGTCGGCGGCAGCGCAGCCGGACTGCCGAACGCTGCCGCCACGGCCGCTGCGCTGATCGAGCCGCAAACAGGTGCCCCATCGGCCGCGTTGCCGGATGCAGCGGCCTGTTCCGCGGCCGCTCCGCCGGTCAATTGCGAGGCAGCAGGCAAGCTCAATGCGCTCGCAAACGCGCTCGCCGCCTGTGATGCAGCCGCGACCGCCACGGCTCCGGCCTGCGCGCTGCTCTTCAGTTGCGCGACCGCGGGAGCCGTGGACAGCGGCTCAGGGCCGTGCGCCACGCCGGTCGGCGCATCCCTGCCCGCAAACAGCACACAGGCGGTGCTCGCTATCGCGCACAGTCCGGGTCTCGTATCTGCCTCGGGTCTGTTCAGGGCCGCGGCGGCTGATACGGCTTTCGGTCCGATGCCCGACGCCGCACCGAACGATTGGGCGCTCTCTTTGAGCTTCGGCGGAGGCGGTCTGAGCGAGCCCACCGCGCTGGCGATCGATGCGAGCGGTCACATTTGGGTGGCCAATTACACAGGCGCGGTTACCGAGTTGAGCCCGACGGGATCAGCGCTGTCGCCCTCCGATGGCTTCGCCGGCGGCGGCCTCGAGGAATCCTTTGGACTCGCGATCGATCCCGCCGGCCACATCTGGGTGTGCAACGAGCAAAGCCCTGCGACGTTCAATGCGGGGCGAGGCAGCATCACGGAACTCGCGGCCGACGGGAACGTAATCTCGGGTCCGGCCGGTTTCACCGGCGGCGGCCTCGATTTCCCGGAATCCCTGGCGATCGACGCGGGCGGCAACGTCTGGATCACGAACTTCGGCAACTCGACGCTCACCGAGTTGACCGGAACCGGCGCCGTCATGTCGCCGGCAGGCGGCTTCGGTGGCGGGGGTCTCACTTTCCCGGTACAGCTCGCTGTCGACGAAGCCGGGGTAATTTGGGTCGCGAACCAGGGCGCCGATCGATTGAGCGCATTTACGTCGACGGGCAAAGCGCTCTCGTCATCCGCGGGCTACGCGGGCGGCGGTCTTGCGGTGCCGCAAGGCATCGCCATCGATCAACAGAACAGGATTTGGACGAGCAATTATTTCGGCGACAGCGTCAGTGAATTCGATGAACACGGCGTGCCGCTGTCGCCCGCCACGGGATTCACCGGCGGCGGCCTCGCCACGCCCGGTGGCATCGCGATCGACGGCGCGGGAAACGTCTGGGTCGCCAATTACCATGCCGGCAGCGTCAGTGAACTCGCCGGCGGCGAGTCGGCCGCTCCGGGCTCCGCGCGGTCCCCCGTGGCGGGATTCACCGCCGCTTCGATGGCGCTACCCTTCTCGATGGCAATTGACGCATCCGGTAACCTGTGGGTCAGCAACTTCGGCAACAACACTGTCACCGAGTTCGTCGGCATTGCCGCGCCGGTGGCCACCCCGCTCATCGGTGTTCCACGCTCACCCTAGATACCTTTCCGATCTGGTGATTGGCACGAAGATTGATAGCGTCGTGCCTCCGGATCGAACGCGCTATTCTCCAATACTTCCGGCACAAACAACACTGCCACCGGGATTGCTGCGTTGTATTCGAACACGGCAGGCATCATGGTGACAAACGGTAACAACAACATCGAATTGGCCAATTTTGGCACCGCCTCCGACAACGGCACGATTCGCCTCGGCACGCAAGGAACTCAAACCGCGACCTGTTGGCGTACTGGCTCCCATACGGTCTGATTGCCGAGGAAGTGAATAAGATCTACCTTGAGCTCGTGATCCGCGATGACGCAGGCAAAATACAGGGTTTGCGCTATGACGAACTCGCACCGCTGCTGTTGAATGAGGTACAGCAGCAACGACGGATAATTGCAGCGCAAGATCAGCGGGCCGCAGCGCTGGCAGCCTGCGAGCGGGCCAGCTTTCCATCGCATGTCAGAAACACCATGAAGGTGAATTGGTTTATGGCGAGAACTTCGTTGTATTTATTTGTCATTTGCGCAGGTCTTATGAGCTGGGGCGCGAGCAGAGCCTCCGAAAGACATAGTGCAGCTCCGAGCAAAGGAGCGGATTCGTCCGTACCTCCATTTCTAGTGGTCTGGGATTTGAAGTCTGCCAATAGCTCGATCAGCAAGATGTTTGTTGTTACAGAGCATCGTTACTATGATTTTCAAATCGCATTTCAGGGAGCAATCCCTGGACCTTCAACCGAGGCAAAAATCCAGCAGTTGAACGATTTCAAGAAGTTTGTCGGCGACGGCGGATTCCATTGGGTAACGAGGGAGTCAGCGGATACCGAAACACCTGTTGTCCTTTCCGAAGCCATGAACGCCCACCAACAGCATCAAATGATGCAATCTGGGCAATACGTCGCGCGCATGACTAGATCGGGCGTGATGATCCCCGTGCACCTCGTCATCAAAGCGCGAGAACCGAACGGTTTCAGCGCGATTCTGTATGATCGGACCATTGACACTTGGAACTTCGAAGCCAGTTCGGGCGACGGGATTTTGCGCCACATTACTTCGGTTGAGTTGCGCCCGGGAACCTACTGGGTGGTGGCAACCAGTCCCCAGGCCATACCGGTCCCGCCGAGCGTCAACACGCTGCTCCGTGTCTCATACCGGCCGGATACCCGAAAACTTGACGACTGATGGGAGATCGGCCTGCGTCTGGCCGCGATGCTGGTGATCGTCGAACAGGGATGCTCGCGCCCTGCCCATTCCGTCCGCGTTGACCGCGCGCCGGGTTTTCGATCCCGATCGGGTATGAACGCCGTCGATTTCTCGGCTTGGCGTGAGTACTTCTCCGACGGACCCAACGCTTCAGCATTTGCGTCCGCTTCCACCACTGTCATATAGCGGCGCTATACAAACCAATATAGCGGTGCTATATCGAGAACGAAATTTCCGGGTCGATAAAGGCAGACGCTATGGAAAAGGCGACTGGTGAAAAAATGCCTTATCGCGTGGGCGAATGGCTCCCATCCGATCACGCATTTCTCGCCGGATGGCTCGACGCGATGATCCTGACTACTAACGCCGACCCCAAGGCGTTGCGCCCGGTCATAGCGGAATTTCAGAATGTGATCGAGGCCGACCCCGAGATCTTTATGTTATTCAATCAAATGTTTGAACAGATTCCGAGGCGGCCGCCGTATAACAACGATCCCACCGGCAAGCCGCAGGTGCGAGACTACCTGCACATGCTCGAGTTGTTGAATACGATCATTTCACACGCGCCGGAGTTCGACCATACCGCCCTGGTTGGGTGCCCAATCAATGCGATTTTCGACTGGTCGATGGGGACCGCCGCTGGAATGGCTGCCTTCTTGAACGACCGAGTGAATGTCCAGTTGAAGAAGATCTTGAATGAGTGGGCACGATTTTTGAGCTCGGTCGATTCCGCCTACGTGCTGAATGATCATCCCAAAAAAGGTTGGTTCGGCGCGAATGCACGCAAGGCGATGCCGGACTTCGAGCGCGAGTTCATCTGCGATTCAACAAAGCCACATTGGGGTTATCGCTCTTGGGATGACTTCTTCACCCGGGAATTGCGGGCTGGGATCCGACCGGTCGCGCATCCCGATGATGACTCAGTGATCGTCAACGCCTGCGAGTCCGCTCCCTACAGAATTGCGCGTCACGTGAGTTTCCGCGACAGGTTTTGGATTAAGGCCCAGCCATATTCGATCGTGCACATGCTTGCGAACGATCCCCTGGCACCGCTGTTTGCAGGGGCGACGATTTATCAAGCGTACCTGAGCCCGCTTAGCTATCACCGTTGGCACAGTCCGGTCACTGGCATGATTACCAAGGCGTATGTAAAGGAGGGCACCTACTACGCCGAAGCCGCCTCGCACGGATTTGACCCCGCCGGACCGAATGACTCGCAAGCCTTCATTACGGAGGTGGCCACGAGAGCGATAATCTTCATCGAGGCGGACAACCCTGATATAGGACTCATGTGCGTGCTGGCTGTCGGTATGGCCGAAGTTTCCAGCTGCGAGATCACCGCATACGAAGGGCGAGGAGTCAAGAAAGGCGACCAGATCGGCATGTTCCACTATGGCGGCTCCACTCACTGCCTGATTTTCCGATCGAGCGTGAAGCTCGAGTTCGACCACCATGGTCAGAAGCCAGGCCTGCTATCAGAGAAAATTCGCGTCAACGAGAGGATCGCCACGGTTGTCAAATGAGCGTCATCGAGCATCGCTGCCAACGCCGGCGAACGCTCGTCGGTCGCGACTCGCCCTCACCTGCAGTTGTGCGCCATCGATGCCCAAAGTTTCGGCTCCGGAGCCGCACCCTCGAAAAGGAGCTCGAGCATTTCAGTCGTAGGAGGATGCGGAACGTTCGCCTATCGCGCCGTCGATTGCTGCCGCTGTCGATCAATACGGAGGCGCTCGCGCGCAGTAGATGCTCCAGCTGTTCGCGCGTCACCGGAAGACCGTGTAACAGACACATCGACGCGCGGGACATACGGAACCCGACGCAACTGCATCGCTAGCCTTCTTTGCAGCCAGCCTCCAGTTGATGTCGAACCGCCAGTATCAAAATCACGTCCTCAGCGGGCACCCAACGATATTTGGCCACGTAGCCGAATCGGCCCCGCAACAGTATCAGTTCGCGGCGGCCGTCTTCGGCTTGTCTGCCCAGCAACGGGTGATCCGCGAGTAATTCGAAGGCTCGTCGGACACTGAGCATCCGCTCACGCGCAAGTATTGGGTTATGTTCCGCTAGGAAGTCGAATAATCGCTCGAGGTCGGCGAGCGCTCGGACGGTTATTTGGACGCGCGCCATGTGCGCGCTCGAGGACGACGGATCACCTTTCCTGCAGCGCGACCCTCTAGATAGTCAAATGCGGAACCTAACGGAATAGCCTTGCCGCTCTCCATTGTTTCGATCTCGGAGATTGCCGCATCTTTCGCGAATCGCTCGCGACTCTCAGCTCGATCCGCCTCCTGACTCAATGCCTCGACCATAAAGGCGTGCGGTGTCTTATTGGCAGCACCTGCGAGTCGCTCGATTCGACGCTTGAGGCCTTCGGGGAGTTTGAGACTTGTGGCGGCCATGGAGAGCGCTGCGTGTGTTTTGGGTAGTCATAAAGTATTACCCGTGCCAATTGAAGTCAAGATTGTTCAATACCGCTGGCGCGGCGAATCTCGACGGCGCACGAGTTCGCGGATTGCCGAAAGGATTGGACGGTCTGAGACAATCTCGGGTAGAGCAATGAATTGCCCCAGCTTCGGTACTTTGGTTACCGTAAAGCTGACGGTCGCCACTGGCGGCTCCGGGTCGTTAAGCACCCAATAATCTGCGCGCCAAAAGCGACCCCATATCCCTGCGGCCATCGGCGCCAACATAGACGACGACTTGGCCAGCGTGCACCCTGTAGATCAGCCGATAAGGCTTAAACAGGATTTGTCGGTACTCTGAAATGCCGAGATTGCGCAACTCGTTTACGTAGGAGCCGCGGTCAGGAGCCGTTCTTAGTCTATCGGTGGCTTGGACAAGCCGCTCGAGAACGTGATCGGCGTTGCCTCGAGAATCGTGCTCAGCGATATAAAGGTAGATCTCCCCGATATCCCGCTCCGCGTCCCTTGTCAGCGAAACCCCATAGGGCATTATCGGGGAAGAACCTTGGAGCGCAGGCGACTTGCGACTTCGTCGATCGAAGTGATCTCGCCGCGCTCAACTTGTTGGGCGCCTAGTGCAAGAATCTTCAGAAGCGCTAGAGTCTCCTGCGTTTCCTCATAGGAGGCGACGTCCTGAATGACCGCCTTGGCTTCGCCATTCTGCGTAATGATCAAGGGTTTGCGTTGTTCTTCCAGTAGCTGGAGAACCTCCGCAGCATTGGCTTTCAAGTAACTGATAGGCTTGATCTGGGTTGAATATCGCACGGTAGCTCCAAACTGCTTGTGGACTTAATACAGTCTTTTAATGGTCTCATGACAACATTCAAGGCGGCGCTACCGCCCGCCATTGGAGACTCTTCATGGAACAACTGAATGTCTCGACCTAAATGCGCCAAGGACCCGTGGAACAAGGGAAAGTTAGTCGGCCAAAAGGCAAAGACCTATACACGCCCTGGCCGATCTCGGCTTCATCAGACGCATATTTGGCACATCACCGCGGTAGCGCGGTTGCAGCGCCCAGCGACAAGTGTATATTTGGATTGTTGAAATTTTCAACAATATGGGTGGTGTATGGCGACCGTCAATTTCAGCGTACCCGATGAAGTCAAGATGGAGTTCGACAAAGCATTCGGTGATCAGAACAAGAGTTCTATCATCGCGGATTTGATGCGGCGGGCTGTGCGTGAGCGCAAACTCCAAATCAGGCGGGAACGACTCTTCCGTCAATTCCGTGTCGCGCGTAGTGGCCGACCCACATTCACCAGCGAAGAAGTACGCAAGGCGCGATCCGTCGAACGGCCGTGATAGTCGTCCTCGATGCGAGCGTGATTCTCAAATGGCTGTTTGAGGACCCCGCGCGAGAACCTGATACCGAGAAGGCGTTTGCGCTTGTCGAATCCATTGTAAGTGGCAGACTTGAGATCATGCAGCCGGCGCACTGGTTGGCCGAGGTGGCTGCGGTTGCTGCGCGCCTCGCCCCGCAAACGGCGGTCGGTGATGTTGAAATGCTGGCCGCATTCGAGTTCCCGACTTTTGACAGCCCAACCGTCATTCGACGGGCAACCAGCCTTGCGATCGAAACCAAACACCATCTGTTTGACACGTTGTATCACGCCGTGGCGCTCGAGTGCGAGGACGCGCTGCTTGTGACGGCGGACGAACGGTATTATAAAAAGGCCGAAGGCCACGGAACGATCAGGGCATTGCATGACTGGGAAGCGGGAGCTTGACCGTCGCGGTTGACCCATTGAAAACTGGCTGCAATCTCCCCCTGTGAAACAGAACCAAAAGAAGCGCTTGGCAAAACGGGGCGTCCATGTATGTCGCCGGTCAGTTTGCTACGGAATGCTACATTGTGCTACAGTGACGTTTTATGAAAATCCGTACCATCACCCAGCGCGAACTCCGCAATGATTCCGGCGCTGTACTCCGCGAAGTGGAGGCCGGGCGAACGATCATCGTGAGCCGAAACGGCACGCCTGTCGGGGAGCTGCGCCCAATCGGGCGACGCCGCTTCGTGCCTCGCGCGACGATCGCGGATGCGTCAACGCACGCTGCGCGGATCGATGCCAGGCAGTTCCGTGCGGATCTCGATGCAGTAGTGGACCCCCACCCTCATGACTGATCCGAGCCGCGGTGTCCTCGACACATCGGTTCTGATCGATCATGACATCATCGCGGCTGAGCACCTTCCCGATGAATCCGCAATTACAGCAGTGACGCTGGCCGAGCTCGCCGCGGGATCACATGCAACCGAAAATAAGGACGAGCGCGCCAGGCGCCAGGATCGATTGCAGTGGGCGACCGCCACCTGGGATCCACTGCCTTTCGACGCTGACGCGGCACGGATGTACGGCAGGGTATTCGCTGCCGCGAGAGCAGCCGGACAATCCAGCAGGGCGCGCCTCGCGGACTTGCTCATCGCTTCAACGGCTGCAGCCAATGGATTGCCGCTCTACACCAGAAATCCCGCCGACTTTGCGGCGCTGAAGCGCGTCGTCAAAGTTGTCAAGGTCTAGTTCGCTGGCTGGAGAGTGGAGCGGCCGAGGGGATTCGAAAATACCGCTGGCGCGGACAGCAAGGATCTGCGCCGGCCATTACGCCACTGTAGATCGTCGCGATGCTGCCGTCCTCACCCGCTTTCGCGAGGATGGGGGACGGCGCGCCCGGAACTGGAAAACAAGCGGTTTCGTACTAAGGCTGATGCCAAGTGTGATTGGCGTGTGAATTTGCGCGGTATGTGGGGCAATGTACGGCTACGCAGGGATACATCGGTGCGCGAGACCCCGGCAACAATAAGCCTCTGGACCGGGTCAGCCGCGGTAAGTGGAAAAGGAGGAACGCCTTCCAAAAAGGCGACTTTCTAAATCCCTGCCGATGCAATCGCGGTGACACCGAATGCGATGCATGATAGTCTGGAAAAGCCGTCTTACGTAATCTTGATCGATCGGAAATTTGTATGAGTACCATAACCGTATCCTCAAAGTACCAGATAGTCATTCCGTCGAAGATTCGTGAAGCGCTCGGGATCAAGCCGGGCGAGAAGCTGCATGCCATTGAGTATCGGGGGCGGATCGAATTGGTACCGGTGCGACCGACCAAATCTGCGCGCGGATCACTCAGGGGAATTGACACCGGCGTCCCGAGGGAATCCGATCGGGTATGAACGTCGTCGATTCCTCGGCTTGGCTCGAGTACTTCTCCGACGGGCCTAACGCTTCAGTATTTGCAAAGCCAATCGAATCGACGCGGTCACTTCTCGTCCCCTCCTTGTCATTGTTTGAGGTATTCAAGCGGGTTAGCCAGCAGCGCAGTGAGGACGACGCGTTGCGAGCCGTCGCCGTTATGGAACAAGGGAGCGTCGTAGATCTCGACCGGGCGACGGCCATAGAAGCCGCGCGGCTCTCGATCCTGCACGGGATAGCGATGGCGGACAGCGTAATGCTCGCAACCGTGCAGCGACATCGCGCGACGCTTTGGACGCAGGATTCCGACTTCGATCGTTTGCCCGGAGTCAAGTACTACGCCAAGCGTTAGAGAGCTTTCTGCGGGGGCGTGCTATCGGTAGAGTCGAGATGTGGCGCGGTGGCGGTAGGTCCGGTTTGTCTTTTGCCGCCCCTTTCGTCTGGGGGTGCCCAAGTAACCTCGCCGTAGCTCCGTTTCCACATCCCATTCATCGAACCGGACTTGCAGATCGCCCGCATCCGGCTCTCGGACAGAACATCACGCCTTCGCCCAGGACGCGTTGCGCCCCTCGCGGGCCTCCGGTTGGTCATCGCCGACCACGCCTGTAGGGCTTCCCGTGTTGCGCACGCTTCCCTTGTGTACATGCTGTCGCCACTACCCCGGCGCGGCGGCTGGAAATTCTCGTCGCTCGTCTCCCCAGTCGTATCAACCTTCCCCGCATTGGCAGGCGGGTCGGCCCGCGCATCGTCCTTTTCGAGGCTTGCTCGGCGTTCACTCGCGTTACGGCCTGCACACTCGCGCTGCCACCGTAATTCATGGCTCGCATTCCAAAGGCCTCAAGCTGTCATTCACCGCGCGCGGTATACTGATCCAAGCAAGGACAGGGCAGGTCCCGGCACTTCCCAAGAAGAAATTCAATTCGCCGACCGACTCGCTTCGAACCTTCAATGTGACAACGCGGAGCAATCTCACATGGGTTTCCAACTCGATCGCAGGGCGTTTTTGATGGTTGGGAGTTCCGGGTTCATGGCGACCTCACTTTCTGAATCGCCTGCTAGCTTCGCACAGCAGCCGGCACGGAACCTCAGAAGAATGAACGCTGCATCAGGAACCGTGAAGGCTTGCGTCTTCGATACATTCGGCACTGTAGTCGATTGGCGCAGTTCGGTGATTGCCGAGGTCACTGAGTGGGGCAACGCCAAGAAACTAAATATTAACTGGATTGAATTTGCCGATCGCTGGCGCATGGGATACACGCCAGCGATGGACAAGGTACGTAAGGGCGAGCTTCCCTGGACCAGCCTAGATGACCTGCAACGCATGATCCTGGAGGGTTTGCTCAAGGATTACAGAATCGACGGGCTCAGTGAGGAGGAAAAGATCGATTTGGCGCATGTCTGGCGACGGCTGAAACCGTGGCCAGACTCCGTTGAAGGTCTGACCCGGCTGAAGAACAATTACATTATCTCGCCGATGTCGAATGGCAATGTTGCGCTGATGGTCCACCTAGCCAAATTTGCTGGTTTGCCGTGGGATGTGATCTTGGGATCCGATCTCGTCAGGCACTATAAGCCGGATCGCGAGATGTACATGTCTGCACCGCTTTACCTGGATTTGAAGCCTGAGGAAGTGATGATGTGCGCGGCCCACATCGGCGACCTGGAAGCGGCCCGTAGCTACGGTTTACGAACGTGTTTTATCTACCGCCCAAACGAATATGGCGGTGGTCCTGCCGGTGTGCCGGCCAAAGCTAAACTGGGTGATTTTGATGTGGTCTCTGTGAGCATCGTGGACTTGGCCCAACAACTGGGCGCTTAAGAAGGAAGATGTGTCTCCACCGGCACCGATACTGCCCCGCCGCTGGTTAGAACAACCGCGCGACTGTAGAACCGGCACCAATGCTCGTATTTTGGCCAGCGCTGGCCGGAAGTGGAGCGGGCGATGGGAATCGAAAATACCGCTGGCGCGCACCAACCTGTTGGAGTCATGAGGTTGCAAGCGCGACAGGAGGTGCGTGCGATTTTTGTGTGAAAAACGGTGCCACACGAGCCAACGCCAGCCAACGACACCGTCGCACCTCTCTCATTGGTGCTACGGTGCCATTTTTGTGCCATGATTTTTACCATGAAAACTACCATCGACTCGGCGGGGCGAATCGTCGTTCCCAAGTCGCTCCGCCAAGCACTCAACATCAAACCTGGCCAGACTCTTGAGATTCGCGCCGGCGATGGGCGGCTCGAAATAGAGATCGCCGCAACTCCGATGACTTTGAAGAAGCGCGGAAAGGATGTCGTTGCGGTCCCGGACATCGGACTGCCCACGCTCACTGCCGATGCAGTGCGTGAAACTTTAGAGCAAATTCGCCGGTGAAAGCGGCGGATACCAGGTGGTCGTCGCTGCGTTCGCCTCGTGGCACGAACACCATAACCGAGCGCGCGAAGCCCTAGATCGTGGTCTGCGCATGATTGACCATTGTGCGCTGGAGACCTATTCAGTGTTGACTCGACTACCTCCTCCGCATCGTTGTGCGTGGCGGGCGACGGTACTTGCCCTATGCGCCCTATGCGTTCACCGAACAGGGCGTGGCGATGCTCTCTTCAGTGTTGTCAACCGAACACGCGGTTGCCGTAAACATTGAGATCATGAGGGCGTTCGTATGGATGCGCAGTGTTCTTGCCGCAAACAAGGAACTCGCGCGACGTTTCGTCGAACTCGAGACCCGACCGGCGCGTGGTTAAGCTCAGAGAGGCGCTCGCGGACGCATCCAGTGCTGCTGCAAAAAATCAACGAAGGCGCGCACCTTCGGCAGGAGCAGGCGGTTGCGCAGGGTTAGGATGCCCAATGGCGTGGGCGGCCGCTGATAGGCCTTGAGCACAACCTTAAGCCGGCCGTCGGCGAGACAATGCGCAACCTGCCAGGATGGCACTCGGACGAACCCGGTCCCTGCCAAAGCTGCACTGACCAACGTATCGAAGTCATTGGCGCAAAGCCGGGTTGGAATGCGCAGTGATCTTCGCACTGCGCCGTCTTGGAAGCTCCAGTCCGCCACGCCTGGTACATCGCCGAAGGCCAGGCAGTCCTGCTCGACCAGGTCGTCCGGCGTCGCCGGCTCGCCGCGTCGGCGCAGATAGGCCGGCGCGGCGCAGACAACAAGCTGGATGTCGTCGAGCTTGCGGACTATTAGGCCTGAGTCTTCCAGCGGTCCAATGCGAAGGGCAACATCGATACCTTCCTCGGCAAGACGCACCGGTCGATCCACCAGCATCAGATCGACCGAGACCCGGGGCTGCTCCACTAGAAAGGCGGGCAGCTTTGGCATGACGCTGGTGATGGCGATTGCGTGCGGCGTGGCGGCTGCCAATATTTACTATAACCAACCCATGCTTGGCATCATGGAAGCCGCCTTCCCGGGTCAGGTCACAGTGATCGGGCTCGTGCCAACGGCAACCCAGCTTGGTTTCGCCGCTGGCCTCTTGTTGCTGGTGCCGTTGGGAGACCGCTTCGACCGGCGGCGTCTCATCCTGATTCAGCTCTCAGCACTCACGCTGTCGTTGGCCGGCGTTGCGCTCGCTCCTGATGCTTGGTCGCTCGTGGTTGCATCGGCACTTGTCGGAGGGACATCCAGCGTGGCGCAGCAGATCGTGCCTTTCGCGGCCGACTTAGCCGAGCCCAGCCGTCGCGGTGCAACCATCGGAATCGTGATGAGCGGCCTCCTCTGCGGCATCCTGCTGGGCCGCGTCCTTGCCGGCGGTGTCGGCGACCACTTTGGCTGGCGCGCCATGTTTTGGCTGGGCTTGCTCCTGGTGGTTGCGGTGGGCTTGTTGTTGGCGACGGTCTTACCTGGAAGTCAGCCCAAGACGCAGGAGGGCTACGGCGCCCTCCTCAAATCTCTGGTCGTCCTCTGGCGGGAAGAGCCGCAATTGCGACGGGCGACCATCATTCAAGGCTGTCTGTTCGGCTCGTTCAGCGCGCTTTGGACAATCCTCGCGCTGCAACTCGACACCCGATACCACCTCAGCGCCGAAATTGCCGGCTTGTTCGGCATCATCGGTGCGGTCGGCGTGCTCTTTGCGCCAATCGCCGGGAAGATCGCAGACCGAAGAGGCCCTCATACCGTCATCGGACTTGGCGGCGTCATCATGCTCACAGCCTGGGTGGCCTTTGAGGTGTGGGGCATGATCGCCGGCCTGATCGTCGGTGTCATATTGCTGGACTTCGCGGAGCAAGGTGCGCTGGTCTCGAACCAACACGTCATTTATGCGCTTCGCCCGGAAGCGCGTAACCGGCTGAACACGATCTTCATGGGCGGAATGTTTGTGGGCGGGGCAGTCGGCTCAGCCGGCGCGAGCCTCGCTTGGCAATTCGTTGGCTGGGCGGCTGTCTGCGCGTTCGGGGCAACCCTGGTCGCAATCGCCTTGGCCTTGCATACTTGCGCTCGTGTGGCCGAGAAGCGGGTGGGCTGAACACCATGCTGCGCAACGCCCCGGTGTTTAACCGTCCACACTCTTTCCTGCGTTCGCCCGTCGCGTTTCTATCCGTGCCAACAATGTCAGCGGCTACCTGCTAGACAATGAACTCGGGCGCGTAATAGGACAACGCAGGGAAACACCAGACAACGAAAAGTGGAGCGGCGATGGGAATCGAAAATACCGCTGGCGCGCACTAGCCATTTGGAATCATGAAGTTGCAAGCGCGAAGGGAGCTGCGTGCGATTTTTGTGCGAAAAACGCTGCCATAGGAGCCAACGCCAGCCAAGGCGACCATTGGGGCGAGCACCGGTTAGGTAGCCACGAGAAAGCGATCCGTTCTCAAATCTCGCTGCAGGTACGGGTTTCTCGAGAACGAGCGCGCGATCGATTATGTGGTTTGCTAGCTATCGTCGGTCAGCTTGGCGGTGAAACCGATGCCGCGGCGCGGCGAGTCTCGTGGGCGCATGAGTTCGCGGATTGCCGAGAGGATCGCGGCGATGGCTTCGTCATGCCCCGTGAGCTTGCTATCCAGGCGTGACTCAAGCTGTTCGAAGCGCCGAGCGAGTTCTCGGTTGGTACTAAGCACCTCACCTAGCTTCACGAAAGCACGGACCACGAAGACGCTCATTTCGACCGCGCGAGGGCTGTTGAGGATCGTCGCGGCCTGGATCGCGCCGTGCTCGGTGAAGGCGAGCGGGCGTTTGCGGCGACCTCCCCAACTTGATGTCGCAAAACGCGACTTCAAGTTCGCAAACTCCTCAGTTGTGAGCTCGAACAGGAAGTCGTCTGGGAAGCGCTTGCGATTGCGGCGTACCTGCTCGTTGAGCCGCCGCGTTGTGACTCCATAGAGCACGGCCAACTCGGCGTCGAGAAGCACCCGTCATCCGCGATACCAGGATCGCGCGAGTAATGTCTTCTACCTTACCTGAGGCAGCCTTACCAACAGCCATTCACGTGGCGTATCCACTCGTCCAGCGAGCCGTTCCATTGGATAGTCGCCTATTTGCACAGAAATGCCGACCACCGTCCCAACCCGTGTTTATGTAGCGGCGGCCTCCGGGTCGCTCAATCCGCAAATATGAGCACTCGTGCTGATTATGGCGTTTGACGCCATAATCCTATTATGGCATCTTGTGCCATATGAAGGCAGTACTTGCATTCCAAGACAAGCAAGTACTGCCGGATGGCACCATCGTTGAAATGAAGATCTGGGAAGTGGCGACTCCCGTGGTTGGTAGCGCTCATAGGCTCAAGTACAGTCTTTTCTACGGTGCAAACGGGAAGCGTCTCGTAGGCTATGACAATGAACGGAGCAAGGGCGACCATCGGCACATTGAGGATCGCCAGGAACGGTATGTCTTCAAGACCGTGGAGCTTTTGATGACGGATTTCTTGGCCGATGTGCGTCGCCTACGAGGTGAATGATGAACAAGCGCGTCAAAGTCAACGTGGGAACTCTGGACGAGATGGGTCAGCGTTTCGTGCACGCATGGCACCGACTCGAGCACGGGGAGAAAGTACGAGAGAGGCATGTAACATTTCCCGATCTGTCGGTAATGCTGAACGCGCTTTCTCCTAAGCGCCTCGAACTGCTGCGTGCGGTCCATGAAACTCCAGCGCCGTCTGTAAAGGCATTGGCGGAGCGTCTCGGCCGTGATTACAAGCGTGTTCACGAGGATGTCGAGACGTTGACCGCGTCCGGATTATTGCGTCGTGAGAACGGCGGCGTTTCTGCGCCGTACGACGCAATCACCGCAGAGATGCGCCTATAGATTTTGCCAATCGCAATCGGCAAATCTCTCCGGTAATCTCCCCTACCCTCAATCGCAGCAACTGAGCCCCGTTGCGGCAGCGTCCGCGCCGATAACGCTGCGAATCAACCTGACTGGCATTGGCCAGCGTTGGCTGGAAGTGGAGCGGGCGATGGGAATCGAACCCAAAACGATTACGCCCGCCGCCCTCTATCAGTCAACGGCTTACAAGTGCCCGGAGCAGCTGCGTGTGATCTGCGTGTGAAGCGACGTTATGCCCGCAGTGCGGTGTATGCCGTAAAGCCTTGGCGAGGTAGGTTTCGGCGTGGTGCAACTACTGTCGCAGGCGTTCCGCGCCCTCGAGTTTTGCGAGGTTTCGATCGAATGTACCTAGTGGCAGGTGCCCGGCTTTTCGGGCGATCTCCAGCATGAGGCAGTCAGAAAACCCAAGAGCCGGTCGTTCTCTGAAATTCTCCGTGGCTGCGCTCACCACATCGGCGTCCTGCACCGACAGGTGCTCGTGATTCAGGAGCATGTCGAGTGCAGTTGCGATGTGATCTGCCGAACGCTCGTATACGGCATCCAGCACCCAGGTGGTTTCGGCCAACACCAGATGCGATACCCAGGCACCACTTCCAATGAACTCTTCCGCTGCGCGGACTTGGTTCGCATCGTCGCGCACGATGAGTCGTACCAACACATTGGTGTCAACGGCGCGCATGCCGCTTACGGATGTACTCCCGAACCCCTTCCCTCACATCCGCAGGGCCTTTTTTTGCTGGTCCTTGCGGGAAAAGCGCTTGGTGTATGTCATCCGATGTGTACCGCCCCGCTCTGCGGACTATGACTTGGTCATCCCGCTCCTCCCATTCGAGGACGGAACCGGGTCCCACGCCGAGCTTCTTGCGAACCTCGGCGGGCACGGAGATCTGACCCTGCGCGGTAATCCTTGATTGTGCGAATGCCATAAGTTTACATTACCACGGTAATGAAAGAGATGCAACCACGAGGAGGTGAAATGGGACATCCGCTGTCGCCAACGGCGGACCGTGACGTACTCAAAGCCGAATGCGCGAAGCGGTCATCCTCACGAAGTATGGCCAATCGGGCTGGAGCGGCGCGGTATCGTTCCTGCTGGGAATTTGCATTATTTTTTTGGCTCTCGGCTATATTGGCGCCAGCCACATCGTAGATTCCGCGCGAGGTGTGAGGGTGACGAGGCTGGTCTGGCCAGACCGGAAGCGCAGTCTCTTCTTGTTTGATTCGCTTAGTGATGCCCTCGATGCGGCGGTCGAGGGGTCGAAGAAGTCAATGGAGAAGTCAGACAATGAGGCACTCGAAGATGATTTGGGCGCATCGTGGATTTGCCCTGACAATCGCGACGAGCTGGCGCACGCGCGCCGACAGCAAGGATCTGCGGTTGCAGATGGTCGCGGCCTAAATCGCACCGCGCTCGGAGAGGGCGAGCGGGCATCTACGGCGTACCTGCTCGTTGAGCCGCCCCGTCGTGCCGACCACCGTCGCCACTCGGCCCAGTTTCGGTCATTCGACTGCTGGCTTTCCCCGCCCTAAGGCACCGTTCGCACAGAACGGCTACGAATGCCCTCTAATCTTTGATAAAACATGAGATAGATTACGGGAGAATCGGCGTGGCAGAAGGCGGCGGCGAAGAGCAGACTACGGGCGCTCATTCCGGCACGCACGACGTATTTATAAGCTACGCGTCCCACGATGCCGCCCTTGCCAATAATGTCGCTGCCGCCCTTGAGGGCCTGGGTCTGAAGTGCTGGATCGCGCCTCGGGACGTGACACCGGGCGCTCACTATGCCAGCGAAATTGTCCACGCAATCGATTCTGCCAAGACGATCATTCTGATTCTGTCGCAAGACGCCGCAACTTCTCCCCACGTCCTCAGGGAAGTAGAGCGGGCAACATCCAAGCGCCATCCGGTCGTGACGCTGCGACTGGATCAAGCGCCGCTACCCGCTGAATTTGAATACTTCCTCAATACCTCGCAGTGGCTCGATGCCAGCGGCGGCAATGCTACGCGGATGATGCCGAAATTAGTGACCGCGGTTCGCCTGGCGATCGAAAGACCCGCTGGCCCCGCTCCGGAGATCTCGGCGACACCGGTTGCAGAGGCACCCGAGCTCCGCTCCGGCGGCGTGTCAGGCGGTGCTCGGTTTCGGCACCGGGCAGCCATTGTGGCGGCATCCATCGTGGCTGTGGCGATCACGGGATTCGCCGCTTACAGGTTATGGGTACCGGGACGTCGAGTGGTTGCGCCTGAGGCGGTTGTGGCTACCGGCACGCCGGCGGCAGTGACAGCCGCATTAGGCATTCCTGAAAAATCCGTGGCTGTTCTGCCGTTCGTGGACATGAGCGAGAGGAAAGACCAGGAATATTTCTCTGATGGAATGTCCGAAGAACTCATTGACATGTTGGCGAAAATACCCGACCTGAGGGTTCCCGCCCGCACATCGTCCTTTTATTTCAAGGGTAAGCAGGCGACGATTGCCGAAATCGCCAAGTCGCTTGGTGTGGCGCACGTGTTGGAGGGCAGTGTGCGCAAATCCGGTAAAACCATGCGCGTGACCGCACAACTTATTCGTGTAGATAGTGGTTACCACATGTGGTCGCAAACCTACGACCGCACGCTGGATGACGTCTTCAAGACGCAGGACGAGATAGCCGTAGCCGTTGTCGAAGCACTCAAGGTTTCGCTGCTTGCGGGCACCGCTCCGAACGCTGCAGTCAGTCAGAATACCGAGTCGTACGCTCTCTACTTGCAGGCACGACACCTGCTTCAACACGTATGCAGGATTTCGAGTGATTGGACCCACCTGATTTCGCCGGAATGGGACCACCCGATTTCGGGGTAATGGACCCACCCGATTTCGTCCCAATGGGACCACCCGCCGGAGCTGCTTTTTGACCTGAGCGGCGTTGATTTGAGCGTCGCCAGGCTCTTGGAGCAAAACGGCGATGCGAACACAAAGACGTCGATTTCCCGGGGGTAGGAACGGTCGGGGTGATGCCCGATCGGCGCTCCTGCGCCATCTACGGCGGTCGCTTTTCCCTCATCGCCTTCCCCAATGCGGGCTGCGGCCCGATCACAGCGCGATCCGCTACCGTCGTGGCAGTTCACGAAGGAGAGAGCTGGATGGCGCGAAGGAAGTTGACGGTGGATAGACACGAAGAGATCAAGCGCCGGCTCGCGGCCGGACGAAGTCTGCGGGAGATCGCGAGCGCCTTGGGCTGCTCGCGGCGTCTGGTGCGCCAGATCCGCGACGGGGAGCGCCTGACGCACGAGACGGCGGCGACGCCGGACCCGCTGTGGATGTCGCAGCTTGACTGGCCGCTCATCATCCATGAGCTCGGCCTGGGCCACCCGATGAAATTTATCTGGGAGGAACGAGCCCAGGCGCTCATCACGTACCCGAATTTTTGGAAACAGTTCTATCGCAAGTTCCCCCAATACCGGGAAGCCACGATCACGGCGAGGGACTTCGATCCCGGCGAGCGGGTCGAGGTCGATTACGCCGGCGACCCAATCGAGTGGTACGACATCAAGACGGGTGAGATCCGAAAGGCCTATGTGTTCGTCTCGGGCTTGGGGTTCAGTCAGCTCCTCTTTGCCTGGGCGGCGGAGGACACGAAAAGTCGCAACTGGCTCGCCTGCCATCGGCGCATGTATGCCTATTACGGCGGCGTTGCGCACGTGACCGTGCCGGACTGCCTGAAGAATGGCGTCGTCAAATGCCATCTGTATGACCCGGATCTGAACCAGGACTACGCCTATCTGGCCGCGCACTTCTCCACCGCGATCGTTCCTGCGCGTGTGCGCCGTCCGCGCGATAAAGCGATTTGCGAAGGCCTGGTGAAAATCCTCTCCCGCTACTTCCGCTTCCGGTTCCGTCACTCACGCTTTACCTCGATCGGCGAGATCAATCGGGCGTTGATGGTCTGCGTCGAGCGCATCAATGATCAAACCCACCGCCGCTTCGGGGTCTCACGCCGCGAGCGCTTCGAGAAGGTGGAAAAAGCCGCACTCAAGCCGCTGCCGCTCGCCGAATACGATGGCGGGGAGTGGAAGAAGGCGAAGCTGCACGCCGACTGCTACGTCGCGGTCGAGGGGGATTACTACAGCGCACCGCATATCCATCGCCACAAAACGCTGCGAATCAAGCTCACCGAGAACCATGTAGAGATCTTCCTCGACCTCGAGCGGCTCGCGATCCATCCGCGGTGTCGTCAGAAAATGGGCATCAGGACTAAGATCATCGCCCACTTCCCGCCAAACTCGGTCGCCTTCTACGAGGCGGTGCCGCAGAAGCTTCTCTCCCAAGCGCGCTTCATCCACCCGGACCTGCACACGCTCCTCCTCGAGCTGTTCAACGCCGACGTCTACGCCCATATCCGCCGCGCCTTGGGACTGGTCGCGGCCTGCACCAAGGAGATCAACGCTTCCGGCCACGCACTCGCGAGCGAGCACATCGCCACTGCCATCGCCACCATGCGCCGCTTCAACCGCATCCGCACGCCGTACTTCCAGCAGTTGCTGACCCAGGCGCGACTCAAATCCGCCCATCCGCAACCCGAGCGCGAGATCGTGCGCCGGTCTGGTCATCCGTTCCTTCGGTACGTTGACGGCGCCGCGCCTCAGGCCGCCAACGAACCTTCCATCCCACCCACTGATGCGCAGGAGAACCTATCGTTATGAGTATCGCCATCGCCAAAAACCACATGGCCGAGATGAACCTCCTCGGCATGCTGGCTATCCTGGACAAGACCCTCGCGAGTGCCACTCGCGACAAAATCGGCTACTCGGAGCTTCTCGATGTCCTGCTGCAGGCCGAAGCCGATTATCGGCGCGAGCGAAAGACGGCCAATCGCATCAAGGCCGCCAAGTTCGTCATGCGTCCGGCACTCGAGGACTTTGACTTCGCCGCGGGTCGATCCATTACCAAAACCGAGATCAAAGAACTCTACTCCCTCGGATGGTTGAACGATGCCCGGCCCCTGTTACTCATCGGCGAGACCGGCGTCGGAAAAACCTTCATCGCTCAGGCGGTGGGCCTGCACGCCTGCGAAAGCGGCAAGTCCGTGTTCTACATGAGCGTCACCGCGTTCCTGGAGAACCTCGCCGCGGCCCGCGCGAGCGGCAGCTACCTTCGTTATCGCGACAAACTCGCCAAGTTCGATCTAATCATCTTGGACGAGATGGGCATGCGCAAATTTACCGCGACCGAAGCACAGGATCTGTGCGAAATCATCGAGGAGCGCTCGATCAACAAGTCCATTGCCTTCACATCTCAGTCTCCACTGAGTCATTGGAACGAAGTGGTTACCGATCAGGTGATCTTCGATGCGATCCGCGACCGTCTCGAGCACTCGGCACTGACCATCCACATCACCGGCCCCACCTACCGCGGCATCAAAGCCAAGAAACTTGCTTCGCGCAAAAGGGACGCGTAAAACCTCAAACCTAGCGGCTCCGCCGGTAACCCATGCAACGTGGGTCCATTTAGCCGAAACCGGGTGGGTCCATTACGCGAAATCGTGCATGCGGAAAGCCACCCTCGCCGGATCGTTCTCGTCAGATCGTATTCAGCGAGATCGATTGCTGCCCACACTGTAGCTACTGGCTTATCGACCTTCGTGGCGGCGGCGAAGATGCCTAAAACATTGTTCGCGCGATCGCGGTTCTAGTGCCGCGAAGCCGCGGGTCGCGAAGGTCCGTCGAGGGTCGAGAGCGGCGGTGCCAACCGTTCGTTAGCATCGTTACCTTTCCTTTACGGCGTTTAGTGCGAGTTGGCGGCGTATATCGCTTCGGATGACCGAAAGGTGAATGAGTCCGTCTTCATCTTGCACGGTGCAACCAACCTGATATTGCTCACCGTGCCCGACGCGAAAATTAAAGGTTTTGCGATCAGAGGCGAAAACATTCGTTGTGTTGGGCAAACCAAAAAGGCCGTGCAGTTTCTCAGTTTTCATTCCAGGACTCAGTGGTAACCGTAGGAACTGAAGAATCCTGCCAATCGAAGCTTCGTCGAGTTCTCCAAAAAATACTTCCAGTCCTGCCGTTTGATCCGACTGCGCCGCCATCAATCGCCCAAACCAAGTGAATCCGATACCCTCATGTAACCAAAGGCCGTCCATCCACTCGAAGTAGGATTGCTCAACGATCTTGGTACCAGGCGGAACAAATGAGCCAAGCCGCATCCGGCCAAACTCTGAATACGGGAGCACATCTAACGGCCAGGACGGCATAATTTCATCGCATATAGAGCTGAATGTTTGAGGATACACGGCAATCTCATTTCCCTAAAGCCGACGGCCCTGACCGTCAACTGTGGGTCGAAACCCGTGATTCAAGCGGTGGGAGGCAAGCGAGATCGACTTACGGGTTCACCGTAATGTTCGCAATGGATTGAGGACATCGAGGCCTGAAAAGTGCTTTTCATTGTCCGTTACAATCACGCACTCGTTTGTTTCGGCGACGGCAGCGACAATCATATCCAGGTCGCTTCTGGGTTTCCCGGCAGCACGACCCTCAGACATGAGACGAGCCCAGACCAATGCCGCCTTCTCGTCAAACGGCAATATCCTCCCCTTGAATAGCGACTGCGGACCCTCCGGTCCGGCAAACCACGCCTCCAATCGCTCGCGCTTCTTGCCCTTTGGTTTGTCCAGAATGCCGCGTCGGATTTCAGCGACCGTCAAGGAGGAGATGAACAAATCACCATCGGATTGCACACCCATCCATTCCAATAGCGATTCGGACGGGTCCGGTTTCGTTATATTGCTGATGACGTTTGTGTCGAGAAGGTAGCGGGTCAAAGGTCAACCTTGCGGCCGGTTTCCCTGGAACGCTCGAATTCGAGATCGGCGCCTACAAGCGGCGACCGACGCAGTGCCGCAAGAATTCCGCCTCTCTTGGGCGGATCGCCCGAGATTGTGCGGCCGATGGCGGCTCGAATTCGGACCGCATCTGGGCCGTCTTCCGCGAGGCGCCGTGCGACGGAGCGGATCAAATCACGATCTGCATCGAGTCCGAGCACCTCGAATCGTGCGATCCCTCGTTTCGTCAGACGGGAGCGATAATTGCGCAACGCTCGCTTCTGTGCTGTGTCGCTCATAGTTCTCTCCGAAAGTATGCCCTGTAATATACCCGGTAATATTGTGTAGGGCAAGCAGCAGCCCAATCACCAGGAGCACGACATGGAAACCATCAATTCCGCTACTTCAATTCGCGTACCTTGGAACAAGGGAAAACTCGTTGGTCAGAAAGCGCCGTTCAAGCTAAAAGAAATTTGGGCGATCCGCGTTCGATTGCAAATGGCAAGCCGATGTCGAGAGCTGGCGCTATTCAATTTGGCGGTGGACAGCAAGCTCCGAGCCTGCGATTTGGTTCAACTGCGCGTGCGCGACGTCTGTCACGGTCAGAGCATGGCATCGCGGGCGCTGATCCTGCAGCAAAAGACGCAGCGGCCGGTGCAGTTCGAAATTACAGAACTCACCCGACATGCAGTATCGGCTTGGATCAAGAAATCGGCGTTGAATTCAGAGGATTTCCTGTTCCCAAGCCAAACTCAGGAATCACCTCATCTGTCTACCCGACAATACGCCCGAATAGTTGACTCCTGGGTTCAACTATTGGGGGTGGACACAACGAGCTATGGCACGCATACGCTGCGGCAGACGAA
Organism: uncultured Gammaproteobacteria bacterium; assembly: GCA_963736185.1. GTDB lineage: Bacteria > Pseudomonadota > Gammaproteobacteria > Steroidobacterales > Steroidobacteraceae > Bog-1198. The sequence continues at coordinate 120,778 of CAVTNZ010000070.1, forward strand.
AGCGACGCTGATATACAGACGGACCAAGAACCTCCGGGCCGTGCAATTACTACTCGGCCATTCCAAGCTTGAGAGTACAGTGCGGTACCTCGGAATTGAAGTGGATGACGCGCTTGAAATGGCGGAGCAAACTTACGTCTGATGGCGTGGCGCCGGTCGGTGGCGCGGGTCGCCGACCGGCCACAACCGGGCACCGAACCTTACTAAATCATCGCCTTAAAGCGGCCATTCCCGGTCTCAGCTAAACTGGCCTTGACGTCTATTGAACCGAGCCGAGACACAAGTAGAGATGCATGATTGTTCGTTGCACGCGAGTGGCGATCCGTCCCCTAAATATTTAGGCTGAGCTAATGGAAGAGAACTGGCCATTGCGGGAAGGTCAAGTGGCGCAGGAAGATCCGAGCGCCGTATCGGCGATACCCGGCCTACCTGCGTTCATCGCCCGTCCTGCGGGCGCGCCTGCGTATTACGGTTTTCCTCTGCTCCCAGACTCCGGAAAGGATGGCTTTATTTTCGGTGTCGTCACTAGATCACGCACCGACGCTCCGGCCTCATGGGGTGATGCATACGTGGTGGCGCCGGACGGTACCAGAGCGGGGATTGTGTGGCGTATGCAAGGCCCGGTGACTGAGGTCGTCTTTCCACCGGATGCGGGGAGATGGGGTGTGTACCAGTTTCTTTTCGAGCATCCGGTCCGGTCTGACGCCGACCTAATTAGAAACCTCCACGCAATCCTGCCTCGTCTCAAGGAACTGCATGCGACCGCCGTTGCTATGCGACCAAGTGCGGCCCCAAACGACACTGGTGGCTTGATGAACTTCGTCCCGCACAGTTAGGCGGCTTAGTCATGCGCACTGTTCTAAATTCCTACGAGCCCATATTTGGTGGCATCGTCGCCATTCTGGCGGCCGCTTTTCTTTGCTTCGTGGTAATTACGTCCTCTTCGCGAGGCTTGGACAGCTCGACGGTGCACGTAGTGGCTTACAGCGGAGCAGGAATCGCTTGGGGGTTGTTACAAGTGGTTGGATATCGCCATGCCAAACGGAGGTACGTCGCACTGGCAGAGCCCGTGCTCGGTACGGCCGTGGGATGCGTTTTGCTTGGTCTGATATTAGCTCTGGTGACGCTGTGCCTTTACGAGTTCGCGCACAACACTCGGTATACCATCGCGACAGGGTTCGTAACGGCCATACTTTTGTGTATAGGAGCAGTGATCGGCATTCGTCAGGGAACCTGGAAATAACGCTAACAATTGGGCGGAGCGATTGCGGTTCTGAAACCGGGAAGCCGCCGGTCGCCAAAGTCCGCAGAGGGTCGATTACAGTCGTAGAGGCAGAGTCGGTGAGATTCAGTCCATATAATAAGATTAATTATATTACGCAATATTTTGTTTTTATTATGTTTTAACTGGCTCCCCGGGACGGATTCGAACCGCCGACCAACGGATTAACAGTCCGTCGCTCTACCACTGAGCTACCGGGGAATTCGGAAGAGGCGCGGATTGTCGGGAAGCCAAGCGTGTAAGTCAAGGAATCGCGCGCCTCGCGATGATCATTCGTGCCCCGTAACTGAGTGCGGAATATAAGCCGCCTCTAGCTGCGCCATCTCCGCGGCGGTGAGATCGAGGCCGAGCGCTGCGACCGCATCGTCCAGATGCTGCGGTTTGGCGGCGCCGATGATCGGGGCGGTCACGCCGGGCTTGCGGATCAACCAGGCGAGCGCGACCTGCGCGCGGGGAACCCCGCGTGCCGACGCGACGGCGGCGACTGCCTCGACCACCTTGCGGTCGGACTCGGACGAGGGCGGAAAAATCTTGTCGCCGTAGACGTCGCTGCGCGCCCGCTCGGTCTGGGTGTTCCAATCGCGGGTCAGCCGTCCGCGCGCGAGCGGGCTCCAGGGCAGCACGGCGATGCCCGAATCGGCGCAGAGCGGCAGCATCTCGCGCTCCTCCTCGCGGTAGATCAGGTTGTACAGATTCTGCATGCTGACGAATGGCGTCCATCCGCGCTGGCGGGCAAGGTACAGCGACTTGCTGAACTGCCAGGCGAACATGGAGGAGGCGCCCAGATAGCGCACCTTGCCCGACTTCACCAGGTCGTGCAGCGCCTCGAGCGTTTCCTCGATCGGCGTGTGCGGGTCCCAGCGGTGAATTTGATACAGATCGACGTAGTCGGTCCCGAGTCGGCGCAGGCTGGCGTCGATCGCGGTGAAGATGGCTTTGCGCGACAACCCGCGCCCATTCGGCCCCGGGCTCATCGGGAAGAACACCTTGGTGGCGATCACGACCTCGTCGCGGCGCGAATAGTCTTTGAGCGCCTGACCGACGATCTCCTCGGAGGTGCCGTCCGAATACGCATTGGCCGTGTCGAAAAAGTTGATCCCGAGGTCGATGGCCTTGCGGATCAACGGCCGGCTCAGATTCTCGGGCAGGGTCCACGGGTGGTCGCCCCGCTCGGGCACCCCGTAGGTCATGCATCCAAGACACAGCGGCGAGACCTGAAGGCCGGTGTTCCCGAGATTCTTGTACTTCATGATAACCTAGCCATATCAGATAGTTGCGCGGCTATTCGCATGTGAAATAGCCGAGACGTTTCCGCGGAAACGTCTTTGACCGCAGCAAAACGGGGAGCGCGACATGGGCCGCGCGGCGGCGGCGCTGGCGCGCTCGCCCGCGCGCGTCTCAGCTCGCCCGCCGCGCCGCCGGCGAGGCCAGCGCCCGTTCGATGCGCCGCAGGGCATCCTCGAGCACCTTCATGCTGGTGGCGAACGAGATCCGCATGTGGCCGGGCGCCCCGAATCCGGAGCCCGGCACCACGGCGACACCGGCCTCCACCAGGAGATATTCCGCGAAGGCGTTGTCGTCCTTGATTCCGAGGTTGCGCATCGCGCCGCGCACGTCCGCGAACGCATAGAAGGTCCCGGCGCCTTTCTGGCAGCTGATCCCGGGAATGGCGTTGAGTCCGGCGACGACGAAGTCGTGACGTTCCTTGAACGCCTTGTTCATGTCGGCCACGCAGGACTGGTCGCCGTTGAGGGCCACGGTGGCCGCGCGTTGCGAAATGCTCGAGGCGTTCGAGGTGGACTGGCCCTGGATGGTGCTCATCGCCGACACGATGTCCTTGGGTCCCCCGCAGAAGCCGATCCGCCAGCCGGTCATGGCATAGGCCTTCGACACTCCGTTGATGGTGACCGTGCGCCCATAGAGCTGGGGGTTCGCCTGCGCGAAGCTCAGCAAGGGCTCGGGTGCCCAGTAGATATGCTCGTACATCTCGTCCGCGGCGATGATCACCTGCGGATGCCTGTCGAGAACCGCCCCGAGCGCCTTCAATTCCGCCGGCGTGTAGGCCGCCCCGGTGGGGTTGCTGGGGCTGTTGAGGATGAACAGCTTGGTGCGCGCGGTAATGGCCGCCTCCAATTGCGCCGGCGTGATCTTGTAGCCTTGCTCGGCGCCCCCATCGATGATGACCGGGACGCCGTCCGCCAGCAGCACCATGTCGGGGTAGGACACCCAGTAGGGTGCCGGGATCACGCACTCATCGCCCGGGTCCAGCAGCGCGGCGCACAAATTGAAGCAGGTTTGTTTCGCGCCGGAGGACACGAGGATCTGGCTGCGCTCGTAGGTCAAGCCGTTCTCGCGCTTGAATTTTGCGATGATGGCGTCTTTGAGCTCGGCCGTGCCGTCGACCGCGGTGTAGCGCGTGATGCCGGTGCGGATCGCATCGACGCCCGCGTCCGCGATATGTAACGGCGTGTCGAAATCAGGCTCCCCGGCGCCCAGGCCGATGATGTCCTTGCCCTCGGCCTTGAGCTTGGCGGCGCGCGCCGTCACGGCGAGGGTGGGGGAGGGCTTGACCTTCTGAACACGCTTTGAGAGTTGTGTCGCCAATTGATGGATCCTATGTAAAAACGCGGCGCCTGAGTGTACGAAAAACAGCGCGCGGGCGCTAGAAGCGGCGTGCCTGAGGTGCATCGACATGAGAGAATGGAGCAATGAATTTCGAGCTGTACTCCGATTACAGTCCCGCGGGCGATCAGCCGCAGGCGATCGAAAAGCTGGTGGAGGGTCTGACGACGGGTCTTGCGCACCAGACGCTCCTGGGTGTGACCGGCTCCGGCAAGACGTTCACCATCGCGAACGTCATCCAGCAGCTGCAGCGCCCCACCCTGGTGCTGGCGCACAACAAGACGCTCGCCGCGCAGCTGTACGGCGAGTTCAAGACGTTCTTCCCGAAAAATGCGGTCGAGTACTTCGTGTCGTACTACGACTATTACCAACCGGAAGCCTACGTGCCGGCATCGGACACCTTCATCGAGAAGGATGCGTCGATCAACGAGCACATCGAGCAAATGAGGCTGTCGGCGACCAAGGCGCTGCTCGAACGGCCGGATTCGATCATCGTGGCGACCGTGTCGGCCATCTACGGACTGGGCGACCCGCAGGCGTATCTCAGCATGGTGCTCCACATGTCGCGCGGCGACCTGCTGGAGCAGCGCAAGCTCCTCCGCCGTCTCGCCGACATGCAGTACACCCGCAACGAGATCGACCTGCAGCAGGGCACCTACCGCGTGCGCGGCGACGTGATCGACATATTTCCGGCGGAATCCGAGCGCGAGGCGGTGCGGGTGGAGCTGTTCGACGACCGCATCGACTCGCTCAGCCTGTTCGACCCGTTGACCGGCGAGGTGTTGCGCAAGGTGCCGCGCCTCACCGTGTATCCCTCGACACACTACGTCACGCCGCGCGAACGCATTCATGAAGCGGTGGACGAAATCCGCGGCGAGTTGCGCACGCGGCTGAACGAGCTCAACGGCGCGAGCAAGCTGGTCGAGGCGCAGCGGCTGCAGCAGCGCACGCTGTTCGATCTGGAGATGATGAACGAGGTCGGCTACTGCGCCGGCATCGAAAACTACTCGCGCTATCTGTCCGGCCGCCAAGCCGGCGAGCCGCCGCCGTGCTTGTTCGACTATCTGCCGGCCAACGCGCTGTTGGTCATCGACGAGAGCCATCAGACCATCCCGCAGCTCGGAGCCATGTACAAGGGCGATCGGTCGCGCAAGGAAACCCTGGTCGAGTACGGCTTTCGCCTCCCGTCGGCGCTCGACAACCGACCGCTGCGCTTCGAGGAGTTCGAGCGCATGGCGCCGCAGACGATTTTCATCTCGGCGACTCCCGGTCCGCACGAGAAACGCATCTCGGGGCAGATCGTCGAGCAGGTGGTCCGTCCCACGGGCCTCGTCGATCCCATGGTCGAGGTGCGTCCGGTCCGCGCGCAGGTGGACGATCTTCTGTCCGAGATACGCCAGCGCACGCTCGCCAAGGAGCGGGTGCTGGTCACCACCCTCACCAAGCGCATGGCGGAGGACCTCACCGACTACCTCAACGAGCACGGCGTGAAGGTCAGGTACCTGCATTCGGACATCGACACCGTCGAACGCTCGGAGATCATCCGCGACTTGAGACTCGGCAAGTTCGACGTGATTGTCGGCATCAATCTGCTGCGCGAGGGGCTGGACATGCCCGAGGTGTCGCTGGTGGCCATTCTCGATGCCGACAAGGAGGGATTTCTGAGGTCGGAGGGTTCGCTGATACAGACCATCGGCCGGGCGGCGCGCAACGTGCAAGGCAAGGCGATTCTCTACGCCGATTCCATCACGGGATCGATCGGCCGGGCGATTGCCGAAACCGATCGGCGCCGCGGCAAGCAGATCGAGTTCAACGTCGAACACGGCATCACGCCGCGCACCATCGTCAAAGCCGTGGGTGACGTGATGGAGGGCGCACGCGCGGTGCCCGAGCACGGGGTGCGCGACGCCGGGGCGGATTACGCGACGATGGCGCCGGAGCAGGCGGTGAAGCGCATCAAGAAGCTGGAAGCGGACATGATGAAGCTGGCGCGCAATCTCGAGTTCGAGCAGGCGGCCCGCTTGCGCGATGAGATCCAGAAACTGCGCCAATCCGCGTTTGGCGCTCCAAGGTCACTGGCAGGATAACGAGGATACTCAATGGCCATCGACAGCAGTCAATCACAGGAAAGCGATCTGGACCGCACCGACCGACTCCCGATTCTCGCGGGCGTCGTGATTGACGACGACGTGGGGGACGATGCGGTGCGTCTGGAGTATGCACCCTCCGGGGCCCCGGCGGGCACCGCGCTTGCCTCGCTTTCGAACCCGCATTCGCCGTCGACCGACCTCATGCGGTCAAGCGTGGATCTGCCGTCGCTTGCCGAGACCGTCCGCTCCGTGGAAGAGCGGATTGCGCGCCAGAGTGCCGATTATGAGGCGCTGAACCGGCTCTACGAGAAGGCTCGCGATGCGCACCTCGAAGCGGGAACACGGGCCGAGACACTGGCGTCGGAGCTCTCCGGGGTGCAGTCGGATCTGGCGGTCGAACGGCATCGCGTCCGTGAAATGGAGCGTGCACAGGCGCAGAGCGCGGCCGCGGCCGAGGCCAGCCGTGCTCGGGCCGAGGAAGTATCGCGGGAGGCGGAGCGTTACCAGAGCGAGTCGCGCACCCTGCGCGAAGCGTTGCTTGCCCGCGATGCCACGATTGCGCAGGTTCTGCATTCGCTCGGGGAACGCGACGCGCAGCTGTCCGCGCTGCAGCGCGAGCATGCGCAAACCGTCCCGGTGCTCGAGGCGCGTTCGCGCGCCGGCGAAAAGCTGGAGACCGAGCTCAAGGATGCCAGGGCGCGAGCCGAGGCGCTGTCGCTCGAACTCAAGAAGAGCCAGGATTCGGTGTCTTCGCTTACAGCGCGGATCGCCCGCGGGGAGTCAGATCTCGCCGAGGTTCGCCGGGATCTGGGCGTTTCCAGGGCCCAGGCGGACTCTCACCTCGAGTTGTTGCGCACCCGGGATTGGCGCGGCGGATTCAATCAAAACCTGTTCCGTGAATGGGATGACAAGGTCGACTCGGTGCGGTCCGAGCGCGGTGCGCTGCAGGGTGAGTGCGATCGTCTTACCCACCTGGTTGCCTCATTGACCGCGAAGCTGACCGAGCAGGAGGCGACAATCGTCGGGGCTCAGACCGCCAGCGCGGCCGACAACGCCGCGCTGTCGAAGGCACGCCAGGAACTCGAAACGGCGCAGGCGGCGCGCGCCGATTTGCAGTCGGGCATCGACAGGCTCGAAAAGGAGCGCAAGGAGCTGCAGAGGGAGCTCGGCGCGCGCAATGGCGAGCTGGCCGCCGCGCGCAGTGCAAACGCTGCGGAGATCGCGGCGGCCCGAAGCGCCTATGCCGCCGAATTGGCCGCGGCCCGGAATGCGAATGCCGCGGAGTTGTCAGCGGCCCGCACTGCCCACGCCAGCGAATTGTCCGCGCTTCGGGATGGCCATTCCGCGGAACTGACACGGGCCCGGGACTCGCAGGCCTCCGCCGAGGCCAGACTTGCCGAGCTATCCGCCCAGGTGGAACAGCTGCGTGCCGCGGAAATCACTCATGAAGAGGAGATGACCGTTTTGATGGCGCATCTGACTGAGGCGCGCCGGCCGATCCAATCGATCCAGGCGGACGTTCAAGCGGCTGAACGATGAGATTGCGCTGAAGACGGCGAACCTCGAGCAGCTCGCGGACGAGAATCGTACGCTGCGCGGCACGTTAGAGCGTACGCGCGGCGCCCTCGAGGAGCGCGAGCTGCTGATCCGGCGTCTGGAAAAGAACGCCAGCACCAATGCCAACGTACTTGGGCGGTTGCAGACCAGCATCGAGCGATTGAGCTCCTCACCGGCCTCGGCCTTGTCCGCCGGCGAATTCCTCGCCGAGTTGATCAAAATCGACGGCGATACCCGGACGGCCTACCCCTTGGGGCGCCGTACCCGCATCGGCCGGGCGCCCGGTTGCGAGCTGCAAATAGATTCCCAATCGGTCAGCCGGCATCATGCGTTGCTCCTCAAGGGTACGCGCGAGATCATCATCGAGGATCTCAACAGCACCAACGGGGTGCTGCTGAACGGTCGAAAGGTGACGCGGCATATGCTCACCGATGGTGATTTGCTCACCATCGGTGAAACCCAATTTCAGTGCCGGCTGCGACCCAATCCGCGCACCTCGGAAGCCTCGACGGATCCGTCGAGCACGGCGAATTCCCCCATCAGCCCGGCCGGCGCCTTATCCGCTCCGGCGGCGGAGGTGCGGACGAACTCCGACGCAGGCTCTGCAGGAGCGCCGGGTCAGCCCTCGACCTCGAACGGATTTTAACGAGCTGGCGCAGATTGCCCTTTAAACGTGGCCGTGAATCCGGTATCTTTCGCGCCCTTCGAGCGCGCTTAGCTCAGCGGTAGAGCATCACCTTGACATGGTGGGGGTCAGTGGTTCGATCCCACTAGCGCGCACCATAAAATCAATGGGTTACGGACTCATCTGACGATCGACGCTCACGGGATCAAGCTCGGCACGATCGCCGAGAAGGGGCCGCGCACCTCGGCATCCGTGATGGAAGCGATCTTGAAATACCAGTTTCCAGGCGCGAGCTCGCCGATCTCCGCCCCGGTGGAATCGGCCGAGCGGATCATCAGCTGCCGGTCGAGATTCGCGATGCTGGTGCCGTAGCGGATCAGATAGCCCCCGAGGTTGGTCAACGCCGAGCCGTCGGTATTCTCGGAGGGCTTGGTCCAGGAGAGGGCGACCGATCCCGTGTTGGAGGACCCGGCGGCGACCACTGTGATGGTGAACGGCGCCGACACCCCGAAATTCACGCCGTCCCACGCCTCGATCTGGATGTCGGCGTAGATGCCGGGCTCGCTCGGTGTCCCGATGATCGCGCCGCTCCCTCGATAGGATCCCGACCAGCTCGGCCGGTTGACGTACGCGAATTGCAGATCGGACATATTCGCGTCCGTAACGGTGGGAACGAACTGATACGGCTCGCCGGCGATCGCGGTGGTCTGCGGGGTGCCCGAAACCGTGATTTCGGACGCAGTCGCCGCCATGGAAAGGGTGGCCAGCAGGCCGGCCGTCAAGCAAGCGTCTCGATGGTATGGCATGGTCTCGCTCCGTCAGTGAGGCTGCAGGTGCGCGCCCAAATTAGCGCGCCGTGCTGACAGTGACGTGAACTTTATTGGGCAGCCGGGTGAACGCACAGCCTGATTTTTTGCGTCTTCGACCAGATTGGCCCGCCGGCTGACGCTACAATGCAAGAAATTTCCTCGGGATGAGAAGTTGACATTATGTCCGCTGTAATCACGCGAGCTTCGGCGCCGGCGCTGTCGGTGGTCATCCCTTGCTACAACGAAGAGGACTCCCTGGCCGAGCTTTACAAGCGTCTGCGCGGCGTGTGCGAGAAATGTGTCGACTCATTCGAAATCGTGCTCGTGGACGACGGCTCTTCCGACCGGACATGGGCCGGCATCTGTGCCCTCATCGCCGACACCCCGACGGTGGTCGGGATAAAATTGTCCCGCAATCACGGCCATCAGCTCGCGCTGTCCGCCGGTTTGAGCGTTGCGCGCGGTGCGCGGATCCTGATCATCGATGCAGATCTGCAGGATCCGCCGGAGCTGCTGCCCGAGATGCTCCGTCTCATGGACGAGGGGGTGGACGTGGTATATGGTCAAAGGACCTCGCGCGCCGGTGAATCCGCCGTCAAGCGCGGTACGGCGGCGATCTTCTACCGGGTCCTGGATCGGCTTACCGACGTCAAGATCCCCGTGGATACGGGCGACTTTCGCCTGCTGAGCCGCCGCGCTCTTGACGTGCTGACCTCCATGCCGGAGCAGAACCGTTTCATTCGCGGCATGGTGAGCTGGATCGGCTTCCGCCAGGTCGCGCTTCGCTACGAGCGGCACGAACGATTCGCCGGCGAAACGAAATATCCTTTCTCGAAGATGATCGCGCTTGCCATCGACGCAGTCACGAGCTTCTCGACACGGCCCCTGCGCCTGGCGTCGTTTTTCGGGTTTGGATTCGGCCTGGTGGGCCTGTCCGGGCTGGTTTACACGGTCGGCAGCTGGATGTCGGGGCGGGTGGTGGCCGGCTGGACCAGCGCCACCTCGATTTTTCTGATCATGGGCAGCGCGCAGATGTTCGTGCTCGGCATAATCGGCGAATATCTTGGCCGTCTCTACACCGAAGCCAAGCGCCGGCCGCTCTTCGTGATCGAGTCCGTCATCCGCCATCCCGACTCCGCGCCCTCGCCTTAAGGTCCATGCGCGCCGTCAAATTCGGTCTCGTGGGCGTCGCGAATACGGCGCTCGATCTCGGGATATTCTCCGCACTCACGTTCGGTGCGAATTTCCCGCCGTCGCTCGCCAATGTGGTCTCCTATTCGAGCGGCATCGCATTGAGCTTTTGGATCAACCGATCGTGGACCTTCCGCGATCGAGCGGCGCGCAAGCGGTCCAGCCAACTCGCCGTATTCATCGCGGGGAATCTGGCCGGACTCGCCATTTCCACCGCGGTGGTCGCGCTGCTGCTGAAATACACCGGGCCGCTTCCCGCGAAGATCATCTCAATCGGCGCGTCCTTCCTGTGGAACTTCGGCTTCTCGAATCGCATCGTCTTTCGCAAGTGAACCGCGCGCCGCGGCGGGCCGCCGCACCCAGAATCGCGAACGCAACGCGATCTCAAGCAGCACGCAGGCGGCGACGATCGCAATGGGATGCGCGATGTCCGAGGGACGCGGCTCGAAATGGGTTGCGAGCGCATAGAAGCTCAGTGTCGCAAAACTCGGCAGGATGAACAGCGCGAGCGCGAAGCGCCTGCTCCAGATCGCGTACAGGAATGCGAGCGCGAGGAATGGGAACAGCAGCAGTGCGCTGCGCCAGATGAGCGGCAACACCAGGGCAAGGTTGGATTTGAAGTCGTGCCGCACCATCTGCATTCCCTCCTGCTGTAGCGCGCCGTCCGCGGCCACGTCGGGATGGGGATTGCCGAGGCTTTCGAATTGCCGCTCGAGCCTCACGCGCTCGGCGCGCGCTTTACGGTAGAAGCTCACGGCGTCCTGCGGCCGGCCGGAGACCTCGGCTTGCCGGTCATGGTCGTACACCGCCGTCCCGGGTCCTCCGGAAAGCCGCTCGAGCCGTCCTCCCAGCTCGAGATCACGTTCGCTGAATCCGAGCATCGACCCCACATAGGGCCTGAGCGCCGGACGCGCCCAGACGTAGAAGCTGCCGCGGTACTCGACCGGACTCACCTGGTCCATGAGCGCCCGGGTGTACAGCACCAGGCCTCCCCGATCCGAGATTTGCGGTTTGCCGAAAATCTCGTAGTTGCGCCCGATCCAGGGAACGACGCAAACCAGAAACGTGCCGGCCATCAGAGCGAGGAGGCCGAGACGCCGCGCACGCCGCGGCGGGTCCGAACTGCGCGCATAGCTCAGCAACAGGACGAACATCATCCCGGCAAAGACATAGAGAGTCGCAGCCTTGGTCAGGGTGAGCAGGCCGAAGCAGGCTCCCGCCGCCGCCATGAGCCAGGCCTTGTGTCGCAGCACCGCCGACGCCGCGAGCAGGCTGGCGAACGACATCAGCGCCGCCGCGGGCAGCTCGGTGTACAGGTCGTTCACGCCCTCGGGAGCATGGCTGTCGAGGAACGGACGGACCGCCAGCAGCCCCGCGAGCAAAGGAAGCCAGAAAGAACCGGTGAACCAGCGCGTGGCGGCGAACACGCCGATCCACAAAAGCACGAGCCAGACGACGTTCTGATATTTGACGTATTTCGCACGCGCGCCGTGAAAGTAAGCGGTCGCATCTGCCGGTCCGAGCAACGCGTCCGCCATGCAGACGGCCGCCGCAGTTGACGCGATGGGCGCGGGTTCCCGATACATCGACGGACCATAGGGAGCCGTCTCGTCGAGCGACATGACGCCCGCATGGCACAGGGTGATCCCCATCTGCAGATTCTGCGCCGCATCCTTCTCGATCGGGGAGCCGTTGATCGAGGCAAGCGCAGCGGCGGCGAGCGCCACGCAGACGATCGCGGCAAAAACCCGCTGAAGCGGCCCGAGGCTCACGCCGTGCCGCATTTCCACGATTGACATAACCTTCTCGGCCCCGTGAAACACCAGGCGATCATCGGTTGAGCGGCTCGGGAGTGCAACCCAAACGACTCGACGGAGGTCTTCCAAACCGGTGATGGGCGCGCGGCCGGGTCTGCTAAGATCCCCCTGTTCATGACAGCTCGGGGTCAAGTTTCTTGCGCATCTACGTGCTGACGCCGGCATTCCTGCCCGAGATCGGCGGTCAGGAAAACCACATTCATGAGCTCGCCGCGGGCCTGATAGCCTGCGGCATGGACGTCCTGGTCATCACCCGGCGTTTCGAGCGCAGTCATCCGCCGCGTGAAGTGCTGCGCACGGTTCCCGTCATCCGATTGACCCCCACCGGGGAGACCAAGGGAGCGGGCTGGCGGGCGATTTTGCCGCTCACGACTCTGCTCACGAAAATGTTGTACTTCTTGGTGCGCGACCGACATCGTTATGATGTCACGCTGGTCTCGGGGTTCAACATGCTGCCGATCGCGGCGGTCATCGCGGGCCGCCTGACGGGCCGGCGCTGCGTCGTACGTCCGGAGTCACCCATGGAGCTGCGCCATGCAATCGGCCCGGAAAGCATCGGCAAGATGAGACTGGTGCCCAAGTCGCTGCTGAACCTGTTCGGCGGGGTCCGCCGATGGACCGCCTTGCGCGTGGACCGCTACATTGCCATCTCGGCCGAGATCCGCACGGGGCTGCTCGAAGCCGGCATCGACCCCGCCAGGATCTCCTCCATTCCCAATGGCATCGACACCGGCAAGTTCGCCCCCGTGACCGCCGAGCGCCGTCAGGAGCTGCGCGGCCGCCTCGGGCTGCCGGCAGGGGGACGAATCCTCGTCTATACCGGAAGGCTCGCGCTCACCAAGGGTGTCATGATGCTCGCCGAAATCTGGGGCGACATCGCCCCGGAGTTTCCGGACGCGCACCTGGTTCTGGTCGGAACCGGCTACGGATCGGTCGACAGCTGCGAAGTCGAGCTGCGCGAGTTCGTCGCCCGGCACGGGCTGTAGTTTGGGGCGTCGATGCCCGGAAACATCCCCAACGTGAACGAGTATCTGCAAGCCTCGGATTTGTTCGTCTTTCCGAGCGATTACGAGGGTTTCGGGCTGTCCA
>CAVTNZ010000071.1:0-44351 GCA_963736185.1 uncultured Gammaproteobacteria bacterium
GACACGTCGGCTCCGCACCAGCGGCGGCACCCCGGTGGCGACCAACTATTACAGTTACACCAATGTCGCGCAGCTTTCCACCATCGGCACGACCAATTACGCCTACGGGCTGGTGTGGCGCGAGGTGGTTGCGGGGGCGACCAACGATTCCGCCTACAACGGCCAGGGCTTCAAAACCCAGCAAACCCAATACCCGGCCACGACTGACAATCCGGGCGACACCGATCCCGAGGTCGTCACCTTGTTCAGCTACAACGAGCGCGGCCAATGCTACCAGCAACAAGCTGTCGGCGGGGCGACCGTGCAAATGGACTATGACCCAATGGGACGCATGACCTCGCGCCAGGTCTTCGATCAGAACAACAACAATGTTTCGAGCGAGTACTTTTATTTCAATTCCAACGGCGAACTGGAATGGTACGCCGGCCCCCGCTCCAATCCGAACGATTACACATATTACATTTACGATGGGGCGGGTCAGGGAGATTCAGCAAATCCAATGGCGTTCCCAGGGGATGCCCAACGGCGGCGGAGTGCAAGCCGCCGCTGGCAATGCCCTTTATGCGACCACGTTCAACACGTTTGACAGTTTCGGCAACCACACCTCCACCACGGACGCGCGCGGGGTTGTGACGACCAACTTTTTCGACGCCTTGGGCCGGGTGGTCCAGACGGAAGTGTTTGAAACTAACGGCAGCCTTTTGACCTCGGCGGGCTTTGCCTATGAACCCGGCGGTCAGGTCGCCTTGAATACCAACGCCTTGGGCAGTTGGACGCAGACCTTTTACACCCAGACCGGCCAGCCGTATTACCGCCAAACCCCGGACGGCGCGACGAACGGCTGGACATATGATCTCAATGGCCGTCCAAAACGCCAATACCTCGCCAATGGAAGTTATTGGCAGACGACTTATGACGATGTCAACCTCCTCGTCACCCGCAACTTCTATACCGCCACCGGCGCGGCTTTGGCGACCAACGTGGCGGGTTTTGACCGGCGCGGAAACCAAACCCTCAAGACTGACGAGGCAGGCAATTCATTCACCAGTTCCTATGACGGTCTGAACCGCGTCAAATCCACCGCCGGGCCGGTCATTGTCTTTTCGGCTCCTCCCGGCGCGCCGGGCGCAAGTCCGATCACCGCCCGGCAGACAAACATCATTTTCTATGATGCCGCCGAGCTGGCCACGACCAACATGAACGCGCTCGGCGAAAAGACGGTTACGCTTTTCGATGTCCTGGGCCGTGTCATTGACACCGAAATCCACGACGCCGCGAACAATTTGGTCCGCATCACCACCACCGCTTATTCCCCCGACCACCAAAGCGAGACCGTCACGCAAGGCAGCGGGTCCTCCGCCATTGTCAAGACCATCTATACGGACATCGCGGGCAAGCCCGTCCTCACCATCTCCCAGCCTTCTCCCGGCCTGGAGGAGTTCGTATTGGACACCTACGATCTGGTCGAGAACCTTGTCTCCGAAACGCACAACACGGCATCCGGCGGGGTCGTGACCACATGGACGGTCGCCAACTTTGCCGTGGACGGACTCAACCGGGTCACTTCCAAGACCAACCGGGACGGCGCGGTCACGACCTATGCCTATGATTCTGCGGGAAACCTCACGAATTAAGTCATGCCTGGAGGGACGCCATCCTGGTGTGCGTCCTACAATTCCGCGCTGCAAAGACAGTTTGATTATGACGCGGGTTCCGGGGGCGGCGTGACCCGCAGCAATCATTACACTTACAATTCTACTACCGGCCTTATTCAAACAAGCACGGACGGCCGGGGCGTGACCTGCACCCACACCTATGACGCTTTCTTGCGGCCCATCACCAACGCTTATTCCGGTTCGCTGGCCGAACAGAATCTTACCACTTCCTGGGGATATGACCCGCGCGGATTGGTTACGAACATTTCCGAGAGTTTCGCCTCCACCAACACAGGGCCAAGCTCATCGGTTGCCCGGACTTACGACGCCAACGGCCAACTGCAAGGCGACACGGTTTCGGCGGGCAACTTTAGTTACCAGGCGGCGTTGAGCCGGGATTCGTCCGGAAGGCGGGCGGCTCTCGGTTTCGGCGCTTTCGGTTACAACTACTCCTGGCGGGCGGACGGTTTATTGGCTTCTTCCAGCGGCGGCTCATACACCTACGACGCCGCGGGGCAGGTTTTGACGCGCGCTTTCTCCCCGATGACAAGCTCAATTACAAGCCGCGACGGTGTTCGGAAGGCCGCTGGCGGTGAGCACCACGATCAATGGCTTGTCGGCTTTGGGTGAAACCCTCACTTGGACTGGAGACGGATTGCTGAACAAGATCAAGCTCAACCAAGGGGCGGCGAAGGGCACCGCCAGATCGTCGGCTACTTCACCGAGCAGCTCGGCGGACTGCTCGGCTACATTGGCGGCACCGGCCCCGGCATCGCGAACGCCGACTACGACTTCGGCCTCGACAAGCTCACCCAGGAGTTTCGCGTCGTCTCGCAGAAAGGTCAGACCGTCGACTGGATGCTCGGCGCCTTCACCACGCACGAAAGCTCCACCAACTCCCAGTTCGGCAACGCCTACAACCCAAATGGCACCCCCATGGCGGGACTGCTGCCGCCCGATGGGTTTTTCTACGCCGCCCTGCCCGAGATCTACGACGAGTACGCCGCCTTCGGCGACATGACCGTGAAAATCACGGACCAGTGGAGCCTCGATGCCGGCGCCCGCTACGCCCACAACGATCAGGATTGGAACGCGGTCAGCGCACCCGGTCCGCTGGTCAACGAATTCGGCTCCTTCCACGTGGGCACCCACGAGGGCGTGTTCACCTGGATGGCGGGCGCCGAGTATCACTTCGCACCCGACAACATGCTCTACTTGCGCGCCGCCACCGGCTACCGGCCGGGCGGCCCGAACTCACCCATCAAGGGCGTGCCGCCCGCCGACAGCTCCGACTCGCTGATCAACTATGAGCTCGGCCTCAAGTCGACCTTCCTCGATCATCGCGCGCAAATCGACATGGCGCTGTTCCGCATCGACTGGAAAGACATCCAACTCACCGCGACCAACGCCCAGAACCTGAGCTTCGATGCGAACGGCGGTAGGGCCACCTCGCAAGGCATCGAGTTCGCCGGCACCTACCGCCCCGTCGATCCCCTTACGCTCGGCTTGAACGCCGCCTACACGGATGCGCACCTGACCTCGGTGATCCCGCAGGCCTCGTACCTGCTCACCGGCTATCAGCTGCCGCTGGTCCCCAAGGTGAGTTTCTCGGTCACGGCCGACTACCAGTGGACTCTCACGGGCGATTGGACCGCCCACGCCGGCGGCGCCTATCGCTATGTAGGTCCCGAGTGGCTCGGCATCGTCGAATCCAGCTCACCCGTCTCGACGCCCGCCGTGCAAGCCCCCTCCTATTCGGTGGTGGACCTGAACGCCAGCGTGCGCAACGACCACTTCACCTTCAAGGCCTACGTCCGTAACCTCGCCAACCGCGACGCGCTCACCGGCCCGAGCAACTTCAATCAAACCCTGGTCGTCGCCAACGGCACCACCGGCAACGAGCAGGTGTTTACGTCCTATCTGGAGCCCCGCACCGTGGGACTCGGAGTCGACTACCGCTTCTGATCGCGCCCCCGTGTTCATGAAAGGCAACCCCGCTCGCCTCGCCGCCCTCGCCCTGGCGCTGCTCCTCCCGTTCCTTGCCACCGGCGCCGATCAGATCACCTTCCACTGGAGCCCCACCATTCCGATGCGCGATGGCGTGCGCCTGCATGCCACCCTCTACACCCCGCGCGATCAACAAGCCCCCGCCCCCTGCGTCGTCACTCTCACCCCCTACATCGCCCAGACCTACCACGACCGCGGCCTGTACTTCGCCGCGCACGGCTTCCCATTTCTCGCCGTCGACTCCCGCGGCCGCGGCGAGTCCGAAGGCCAGTTCGACCCGTTCATCCAGGAGGCCAAGGACGGCTACGACGTGGTCGAATGGCTCGCCCGCCAGCCCTATTGCAACGGCAAGGTCGCCATGTCCGGCGGCTCGTACACCGGCTACGACCAGTGGGCCACCGCCAAGGAATTCCCTCCGCACCTCGCCACCATCGTGCCCACCGCCGCGCCCTACGCCGGCGTCGACTTCCCCATGCGAGGCAACATCTTCTACCCCTATCTCATGCAATGGCTCATCTTCACGGCAGGCCACACCCTGCAAGACGCCATCGCCGCCGACACCTCGTTCTGGCGCGAGCGCTACCGCGCCTGGTTCGCCTCGGGTTCCGCGTTCAACACCCTCGACTCCCGCCTCGGCGACCCCTCTCCCATTTTCCAGCAATGGATCTCGCACCCCAGCGCCGACGCCTACTGGGACCGCTACAACCCCACCGCCGAGGAGTACGCCAAGCTCACCCTTCCCATTCTCACCATCACGGGCAGCTACGACGACGATCAGCCCGGCGCCCTCGCCCATTACCGCGCCTACATGAGCCACGCCACCGCCGAAGGCCGCGCACGGCACTACCTCGTCATCGGCCCCTGGGACCACGCCGGCACCCACGCCCCGCGCACAGAGGTCGGCGGTTTGCGCTTCGGACCCGCCAGCCTGGTCGATCTGCTCAAGCTGCACGTCGACTGGTACGCCTGGACCTTGCAAGGCGCACCCAAGCCCGAATTCTTGAAGAAGCCGGTCGCCTACTACGTGATGCAAGCCGAGCGCTGGCGCTACGCCGATTCCCTGGACGCCGTCACTTCAGAATCGCGCCCGTATCGATTGGACTCCACCACCAACGCCACCGACGTACTCGCCGCCGGCTACCTCAGCCCCGCGCCCGCGCGAGGCGCCCCCGATCACTACCTCTACGACCCCCGCGACGTGAGCATCGCCGCGCTCGAAGCCACCATCGACCCCGCCAACCTCACCGACCAGCGATTGATTTACGCCAGGCGCGGCAAGCTCCTCGTGTACCACAGCGCCCCGTTCGACCAGGACACCGAGGTCAGCGGCTTTTTCAAGCTCTCCGCCTGGATCGCCATCGACCAGCCCGACACCGATTTCTCCGTCGCCGTCTACGAAATCCGCCAGGACGGCAGCTCCGTACTCCTCAGCACCGACCTCGAGCGCGCCCGCTATCGCATCAGCCCCCGCCAGCCCACCCTCATCAGCACCCGACAGCCGCTGCGCTACGACTTCAACGGCTTCACTTTCATCTCCCGGCGGATCGACCGCGGCAGCCGCCTACGCCTGGTGATCGCCCCCGTGAATTCCATCTACAGCCAGAAGAACTACAACACCGGCGGCGACGTATCCGCCGAGTCCATGAACGACGCGCGCGCAGTCACGGTCACCCTGTATCACGACCGCGCCCATCCGAGCACCCTGTTCGTGCCCATCGGCCAGCCGAACTGAGCGCCCCTGCGCGCCCCTCAATTCCCCCCGCGCAAATACCGGTCGAAGTAGCGGTCGGTCGCCTCGAAGAACCGCACCCACGACTCGTGCCGCAGCAGATCGTGAATTTCATTGGGAATGACGAGCTGATCCACGTGCGCATGCCCCAGCCCCCGTAGCGCATTGACCATCTCGACCGTTTGATGGAAGGGCACCGCGCGATCGTCATCCGCCTGCACGAACAACACCGGCGAACGCCACTGCGCCGCCGTCGCGATCGGCGACGACGCATACGCCAGTTTGCTCACCTCCGCCGCATCCGACGCGTTCGACGCCGGCAGCAGCTCCACCCAATTGTGCACCCCCGCGTAATCCACTCCCGCCGCGAACAGATCCGACGAGCGCGACAACGCAAGTCCCACCATCAATCCGCCGTAGCTCCCCCCGTACACCCCCACATGCCCTGCATCGACATCCCCGCGCGCACGCAAGAACTGCGCCGCCCCCACGATGTCCTGATACTCGCTCGCCCCCGCCGTCCCGAACCGCGGCGCCTCCCGAAATTTCAGCCCATAACCCGCCCCACCGCGATAATTCACCGACAACACCACGTATCCCTTGCTCGCGAAATACTGATTCAACCCATACATGTAGGAATACGCATCCATCGGACTCCACGCCGCAAACATCTGCCGCGTCGGTCCCCCATGAAAAAACACCACCGCCGGATGGCGCGCCGGCCCCGCCCCGCGCGGCGGCAAAAACAGCTGCCCCGGCACCTGCAACCCATCCGGCGACTGGATCACCACATACTGCGGCTCTATCAACGCTTTCAGCGGAAACGACCCCGGCAGCGGGGCTGCGAGCCCATGAGCTCTCCCATCCGCCCCCAACACCACCGGCTCCAACGGCCTGCGCGCATCCGATTGCCACGCCACGACACGACCATCCCCCGTGACATCCGGCGAATCCTCGATCGTGCTCCCCGAGGTCAACCGAGACACCTTCCCCGAAGCCACCGCCACCTTCCACAAATGCCGACCGTTGAGATCCCCCGCATTCGCGGCGTAAATGACTTCATCGCCCTTGGACGAGAGCGTCGCCTCCACCACCTCGAAGTCGCCGGGTGTCAGCGCCTTCGCGCGCGAGGCACGCTCATGCGAGCTGGTCGAAACGCTGTACAGGTTTCGCCACCCCGTCTTCTCCCACGCAAACACGATCTCGCCGCCCGCGCCCCACAACAGCTGACGCTCCGACTCGAGCGGCGAGAACACACTGCCCACGCCCTCATCCGCCACCCAAACCCGCCGCGCCGCGCCATCGGCCGCATCCGCCACCCAGATGGACCACGGGCTCCCCGACGTTCGCGGCGCGAACAGATACGGATTGTTGGACGGTGAGCGAATGAAGGCGATGGATTTGGAATCCGGCGACCACGCCATCGAATCGTCATCATCGACGCTCGGCGACACCCAGACGATACTTCGCTTCGCGAAGTCGTAGATCCCCACGAAGGAATGGTCCGTCCGCACACTGACGAACGCCAAGCGCCTGCCATCCGGCGAGAACGCCAGGGAGCTGCACTTGCCCCGATCGTGAATCAGTTGTTCACCCACCCCTGCCGCGGACAGCGCCGCCACCCAGATCTGATCATCGTTCAGATAAGCCACCGACTCCCCGCTCGGGGACACCTCCGCCCCATGCCCCGCACCGAGTTTGCGCGGCGCAGCGCCGTTCACCCCCACCACCCAAATTTCCTGAGAAGGCGCCCCCTGCGCCAAGCTCAACGTATTGACCGCACCCCCGCCCTCCAAACTCCCGCCCCGGGTGTAAACCAGCGCACTCCCATCCGGCGTCCACCGCACTTCCCCCATATCCATCCCATCATCGCCGCTATAGGACGTCACCTGCCGCGCACCGCGAGCGCCCTGCACCGACGCCTCCGCCACCCACAAGTTTCGACTGCCCGCATCGTTCGAGACCCAAGCCACCTCGTTGCCCCGGGGCGACGCATGCAAGTCCGAAGGAAACGGCGCGCTCAACACATCCCGGATCGAGAACGACTGCGCCTCCGCCGGCGCTGGGGCCAACATCGCCCCGAGCCCCAGCACACCCCCGATCACGCCCCCGCAAACCCACTTCCATCGCGCGCCAGACCAATGTTTCACAGCGATTCCTCCGTTGCCTTTTAGAAAGAGTAGCAAGTGTTTGCCATTCTGGATAATCATTTATCTATAGGAGAAATTACCGGTGGACCCGCGGGTGCCGCCCCCCCAGTCCCGCAACTGACATAACGTTTCCCGACCTGCGAGCCGCGCCATAAATTCGAAGCCCGCACATTGCCCTGGAGCGCGCGCCGCCTGAACATCGACCCAGATCATTCCTTGTCGCGAACTAGGGGGTGCCCGATGCAACGAAGTGGTAACGGTTCATCGACTCAGCGCAGGTTGGCGTCCATCCCCTTCTATGCCGCACCCGGCGTCGGCTGGCGGCTCCACATGTCCAAAATCGCAACCGAGATCCGCCCTCCCGCTCGCCCCCTCACCCGCTCGTTCCCCCGGCCCTAGCCGCCAGTCATCGTGTCAGGAGGTGCCCGATGAAATCCGTGGTGTTCATCCTCGTCGCGCAGCTGCACACCGGCGGCACACAAACCGTAGCCGCCTACCCGACCCTCGAGCAGTGCCGGAACGCACTCCAAGCCGCCGCCACCAACGTCGCAGCCGACTACCGCTGCGAAGCAACGCCCGTCGCAGGAACCTGGTCGCAAAGGGATTCGCGATACGTCATGGCGAGAGAATAGAGGTCACTTGCCGAGCCCCCGCGACAGCCTGATCGCCGTCTCCGGACACGCCGCCACGCACAACCCGCATCCCCGGCACGCCTCCGCATTCGGCGTATAGGCGACCCGCATGCCATGCACCCGCAGCCTGAACTTGTGCAGCAGACCGAGCCGCCCATAGTCCCCGTCATCGATCCGCCGGACGCGAAAGACATCCTCCGGACAGACCCGAACGCAGTCCCCCTTCCCCTCGCAGCGTGTGAGATCCACCACCGGCATGACAGTCGCCGGTGGCTGTTTGCAAGACTCCGCGCTCCCCGAGCTCACGCATCTTTCTCCATCACACGCCCGCACCGCGATTTCATTCCTTGCCTGAATTGTTCCCGCTCTTCGGGCGTCATCGCCTCCCATCGACGCCAGCGCCGCCCCCCGTGCCAGCCGCCCCGCCCACGAAACCCACCGAACAGAATGCGGCTCAGAATCAACAACCCCAGCGCATGCGGATAATCCACCCAGTGCGCCCCCGGAAACACGAACGGCACCACCGCATTCCACAGCGCCATCACAATCCCCGCGAGGACCGCGATCGCCGCGATCAACAACAGCGCTTTGCCCACCATCCGAACTCGGTACTTCACTGTCCGCTCCTTACACTGTCCCATCGGCAAATGGCCGATCCATTTACAAATCCCATTCCGCATGCACCGCGCGCAACCGATCGCGCAGCCGCAGCACCGCATACCGTTTGCGCGCCAGCAAGGTATTGACGGCCACCCCGGTGCGCGCCGAGATCTCCTTGAAGCTCTGTCCGTCCAGCTCATGCGCGACAAAAACCTCGCGCTGCTCCGCCGGCAACTCATCGAGAGCCTGTTGCATCGTCATCAGCACGGCCGATCTCGCGTACATCGCCTCCGGCCCCGTATCGATCGGAGGAAGTGCGAGATCCAGCCAGTAATCGCTTTCATCGATGTCCGCATCGCTCACCCTCTCCGCCGCCTGCACGGATCGGTTCTTGCGAAAGCGATCGATGACCCGGTTGCGAGCGACACGAAAGAGCCACGCCGCCGCCTGTTCAATGGGCTCCGGCAGGCGATACGCACGGACGAAATCAAAGAACACGTCCTGCAGGATGTCCTCCGCCTCGCCCGGATCCGGCACCCGCCGCCGGATGAACGCCCAAAGCTTCGCCCGCTCGCGCAACACCGCCGCCGTGATCTCGCCGTCTCGGTCATTCATGAGCAATGCATGCGCCGCGTCCATACCCCTGAAGACGTTCCAACAGCTCCAATATTGTGACCGGCGGGAAAGTTTCTAATTGGGCCAAGAACGGCGCAGCCAATTCGCAGGCACGACTGCCTGAAAATCAATAAGTTAGGGACGTGAGGGAACAATTCGACCGGCCACGATACGCAGCCGACGCGGCCTCATGGCGGGAACAGGCCGGCCGTCCTCGATCGCGGCTGGGTTCCCCGACCTCAGTCGATCGCGACGGCGACCGCTCCCGAATCTGTCGGGTACGTATTGATCAGGGTAAGCGTGCAATTCGCGGTGCTGAAAAGCGACACCGATCCATCGAGCGAGTTGACGACATACACGTAGGGCGCAGCGGGATCGACCTTCACGTCGATGGGGCCCGGATTCGGCACCTGGGACAGGTTGCCCGTGCTGACAGCGCCGTTCTCGGTCTGATTCGCCGTCAATACGCCATTGGCGGCTACCGAGAACGAGGAGACCGTCCCGTCGGCGTAATTGGCCACGTAGAGACAGGTCCCGGTCGGATCAATGGCGAGACCCTCGGACTGCCCGCCGCTCGGCCAGGGAGAACCCTGGCTGGTCAGCTCGGTCAAGTTTCCCAGGGTATCGTAGGAGAAGACGCTGACCCGGCCGACGCCCGCATCGGCCGTGAAGAGAAAGCCGCCCGAGGCGTTGCCCAGGGGACTGACGACCGCTCCGTAGGGCTCCGAGGCCGTGCTCACCGGCGAGTTCACCGTCTCCGTGAGCAGCAGGGAGGTGGTCACATTGCCGATCTTATAGCTGTGCACCTCGTGCCTTTGCTGCGCGGTCACGAACAGAAACTCGCTGGTGGGATCCACCGCGAGTCCGTAGGGAAAGTCGCTCGCGCCGTACGGCGAGTTCGGGTCCGCCGTCAATACTCCCGTGTTCGTATCGCGTGAGAAGCCAAAGAGATCGCTCGTGCCCGAGTTATTGGTACCACCCACGAAAAGGTATTGACCGGACGGGGCCATGGCAATCGCCGTATTGAATACGCCCTTGGAGGGCGCTTGATTGCGCAGCGTCAACGCGCCCTTGGTTGAATCGACCGAGTACACGCTTACGTCCGCCGATGCGCTGTTGCTCACATAGACGTACTGTCCGCTGGGATCCACGACGATTCCGGAAGGTTTCATATCCGCCGCATAGGGACTGCCCGCGATGACACTCAACGTGCCGTCGGCATTGATGCTGAAGGCGGAAACGTTGCCCGCCGAGGTGGCGCCGCCCGTCGCGTTGGCGACGAACAAGAAGCGTCCGAACGAATTGCAGGCAATCGCAATGTTTGTGACGTTGGCATTCGCGACGGTCCCGCTGCCGTTGGTCACGGTACAAAATTGGGCGGGTTTGCTCGGTTGCGTCAGCACCGTCACGCTGTACGCTGCGGCCGGCAACAGTGCGGTCGAGAATTGGAAGCTGGTGGCGCCCGCCGTCAACGTCAGGTTATCGCCCGAATTATCTTGCAGCACCAGGCTGGTGCCTTTCAGGCCGCTGATGGTGCCGCCCACCGTAAAGGCATTGCTCTTGCACGTGATGCTCACGCTCGAGATGTTGGACGAGGCGACCGTTCCCGAGCCCTGCGACACGGCGCACGTCTGCGAGGGGTTGGTGGGCTGGCTCAAAACCGTGACTGAATAGGGATCACCGCCCGCGATGGCCGTGGTGAATTTGAAGCTCGTCGCATTCGCGGCGACCGTAAGATTGTCAGCCGCATTATCCTGCAGAACGAGCCCAGTCCCGGTGAGCCCACTCACCGAGCCGCCGATCGAATACGTCGCCGGCGCCCCTCCTCCTCCTCCCCCGCCCCCGCCGCATCCGCTCATCAGAGCGGTTACCGAAAAGGCGGCGATGCACGAGCAACGGACCGAGAGGCGATATAGACGGGATCGTTTGATGGATGACATAGGAGCGACTGCCAGGTGATTGCCAGTAACCGAACGTTGGGTAAACTGTGACCGATTAAACGCCATCGCTGATGCCGATCTCCCAGAAGTGTGAGATCCGTCACGGAAGATCTTGCAAACTGTCCAATTCGATAATCGCGCCGTCATAGGATCATGGAAAGATACCGAGCTATGAGCGCACCGCTCCACCCTGTCCTGCGGGTCACCTACATGGAAGCCCGGCACCCCCCGCCAGCACCGACTCCGCGCTCGGGCCCGGAGGGCATCGCCCGCGAGCATCCATCGCTCGATGAGTATCTCGCCCTTTATCGAAGCGTCGGCGAGCCGCTGCGCTGGGATCAGCGATTGTTGATGCCCGAGGAAGAGTTGCGTTCCCTGCTCGACAGCAACTCACTGCGAATCCACATCCTGAGAAACGCGCAACAGCACGCGATCGGACTCTGCGAGTTCGACCACAGCGCGTTCCCAGAAGTGGAGCTCAAGAATTTCGGACTGATCCCCGAGGCTCAAGGAGCAGGCCTCGGTCCTTGGCTATTGGCAGTCGCCCTGCACGAGGAATGGCAATGTCACCCCACGCGAATTTGGCTGCACACCGACACCTGGGACCACCCCGCCGCGATTCGCGTCTACGAACGAGCCGGCTTCCACGTGTACGACCAGCGAGATGAGCCTGCCGGCACGCTCTAGCCTGCCCCGCCTCGAATCACGCAGCCATCGGGCGCCCTGCACCCTTGAATGTCGGCGGATCATGCAGATATACCCCACGGGTCATCGCGCCCGCCGCCACGCCTTCCAGGCCGCGAGCCGGGCATCGATGTAAGCCCGGTAGTCCTCGTTCGACTTCAATTCCGTGCATCCGTCGAATCCGTAGTCCGGAATCGCCACCTGCGAAAGCTGCGCGGCATATACCCGCTGCAAGTGGGAAGGCAACGCCGCCGAAGGGTTGGGTCCCGTCGAGATGGGCACCACCACCCCGGCGAGTGGATCGTCGGTCCGCGGTGTGGTGAGCGTCAATGCGTCCCCCACGTCGACGGCCGCGGCATCCCGCGCGGTCAGCGCCGGCAAGCCCCATCGCAGCTCCACCGTCTTCAATATGGACGTGTGATCGAACGGAGTCGCGCCGGCCGCCACACGAAATACCGTCCCCCCGGCGATCAAGGGAGAGATCAGCACGGTCGGCACCCGAACGCCAAAGCGCTTGAAGTCAAAGCCATATTCCCCGACGGCGCCATCCGGCGGCGTCGCGCCATTCGGCGGCGGCACATGATCGTAGCAGCCACCATGTTCATCGTAGGTCACGATCAAGAGCGTCTGATTCCACGCCGGACCGCCGCGCAATGCGTAGTAGACGTCATGAATCAGCTGCTCGCCGAGCGCAACATCGTAATTCGGATGCTGACTGTTGCCCGTCGTTTCCCACGACGGCTCCAAGAAGGTGTAGGCCGGCAGCGTGCCGGCCGCCGCCGCCGTCTTGAAATCCGTGAACAGACCAAAGTGGGAGTCCGCGGCGCTCGCCGTATCCGGAAAATCGAGACGTGTCATCGGCGGCTGCGTATATCCGTAGATCGACCATCCCAGCTGATGCCGCGACAACAGGCCGAAGATGCTCGGCGAAGTGAAGCTATGCGTGTTGTCATTCATATGACCCTGCGACGTCCCCGCGTTCACGAACGCACGGTTCGGCAGGGTCTCGGTCGGCACCGAACTGAACCACTGATCGCAAACCGCGTAGCCACGGGCGAGAGTCGAGAGCACCGGCAACGTCGCCGGCGTGAAAACGCCCATGATCTGCGAAGCCACGGTACCCGGCAGCACCGACCAGCTGGGACTTTTGGATTCCCACGCGAGCGTCGATGCGTAATTGGTCACGAACCCCGCGTTCGTAGCGATCGCAGGACTCGGTGCGGTCGCGCTCCCAAACAGCTGCCCATTCGTCGCCGCATACCCTTCCCCCGGGTCGGCTCCCGGCATGAAGTACGCGTTCGGTGTCTTGGCTCCGATCGGAAACACGGTGACGGTCTTACCGTTTGCATCGAGATTGGATTCCCCGCCCGTGAGTCCCTCGAACGGCTGGCCAGTCGGCGATATATTGTTGGTCTCCTGATACAGGAATCCGAGCATATGGTCGAAGGACCGATTCTCGAGCATCAATACGACGATGTGATTAATCGACATCAACTGATTGCTGGACACCGATAACCTCCATCGCAGAAGCAGACCTTACGCATATGGCTTGACCACACGACATGATCATTGGTTGCCTCCGTGCCCGGACAGCATATGCTCCCGAGTGCGACGGTGACTGTGTCCGCGAAGAGCGCCGGGCTTCACTCCGCGCTTCAAATCCCCGCAACGGCGAAGCTCGACGCCTTGTAGCCGCATTGAAACAATTCGATCCGTCGCCCCGTCCAGGTGTAAATCTCGTTCTGCAGCAGCGTATATTCAGGACCGCCAAGGCTGTAGCTGTAGGCATTCCCAACCGCCGCCACGCGCGCCGCGCCCTGCCCCGAGACGGTCGAGCCATGCGTGCCCGAGATAAGAACCGCCTTCAACTGCGTCCCCGGCTCGACAGTCAGCTGCCAATCCACGGCCGCGAACGACGCGAGCACCAAAACCAGCGGCCTCTTGCCCGACCGCACCGTCACCTTGATGATACCGGCCGTGGGAGGTCGCGCGGCCGCCGGCTGTCCTGGCGATAATTGATAGATCGAAACCGTGCTTCCGGGCACCGTGCCGATGAAGGTCCCGGGCGGCTTGCCAGCGTTTGCTTGCGGATCATCCGCCTCGTAAACGCCAATCCCCTGAATCTCCGCATCCTTGGCAAGATCGGCAATGATGCCCGGAACCGGCTCCGCCGGCGGCGGCCGGCCGTACATCATGACCTGCGGCACCGACGGCGCCATGAATCCCGAGGGCGGTGGCGGCGGCGACACGGGATTGTTCTGCCGCGCAACGAACGTGGCGATTCCCACCGCCGCCCGTGTCGGCAGCTTCTGCACGAGTTCGAGCGAAGAGTCCGTCAGTGAGAACAGTGCGTTTCGGCCCTGGTGATAGAAAAAACGCAGGGCTCGGATCTGAGTCGTATCGAGTTCCGACAGCGTTCGGCCACTCGTCGAGAGCACATAGGTGAGCGACGTATTCGGACCCCCCATCACATAGCCGCCTACAATGAGCTTATCGGGGTCCGTCGTCGGCACCAGTTGCTGCACGAAGAAACTGCCCAAATCGATCACATCCAGGGTCAAGTTCTCCATCGATATCAGCTGGATCTTTCCATCGGATAGCGCCGCGAAAACACGACCATTCGCGTTCAGACCGCCCTCCTCGTTCCAAAGCAGATTGAGCTTGGTCGGATTGATCTTGATCAATTCCACGCGGGGGTGATCATTCACGTACGTCAAACGAAAATGCACCATCGAACTGTTCGACAGGGCGAAGAACTCCGAGGACCCAGGCAACTTCACCAACCGGGACACTCCCTCAAAACCGATATCCAACGGGATCTGGGAACCCGATCGGAAGTCGAAGACCATCGACCTTTGCGTGTCCGTCGAATACATCATCGCCGATCGCTCGTCGAGCCAATAGAATCCACACCGTCCTACGATCGAACACCAGCGGGGCGCCGTGATAAAGGCGCCGGTTGCGGCATCGTAGAAGCGAATCGCCGCCCGATTGGCGGCCGTGTAGATGCGCCCATTCGGCGATAGCGAAGTAATCTGGTCTTCGGCTTGTCGAACGCTGCTGAAAATCGGTGCCCCAGACTGCAGATCGACAACCTCCGTGTCTTTGAGCGAATCGATGATGGCCACGCCGGCTCGCGTGGCAAAATGCACGGTCCTGATCTGCCCGGTACCGCCGCTGATGTATTGCTGCGTGGGCCCGGCCATCGGACGCAACGGCGGCAATGCGAGCATGAAACCGATGCTGTGCAGCCCGAGCCATTCGGCTAGATCCTCATCGAACTCCGCGAAGCAGGGATCGCCGCCATGTTCGCGCCGAATGTCCTCCATCGACGCCGATTCAGCCAGCGTGTAGTTTTGCCCACACTGCAGGGCACGCAACCGCAACCTGGTGTGAAACTGCTCTTCCAATACCGCCAGCTGGGAACGATCCGAGGCAACCCGGCGCAGCAGCTCCAGTGCGGTTTGCGCCGACGCGGATAATGGGATGGCCGCATTGATGCGATCCTCCCGGTCCGCGAAGGCGGGTCCCGTGAGCAACACCATCAACGCAGCGAGGAATAGATATCTCATGATGCGGTTGTCCGGCGACTTGGGAGTCTGCCGCGGCTAGGTCTGCTTTTTAGCGCCTTTTAGAAAATAGTAGCCACCCACAATCACCAGCAACCCGGCAAAAATGAACGCGCTCGTCTGACCCGCCGCATAAGACCCCGTACCTTGTGGGCCACCCGTCCAAAGTGCCCGCACAAGGATGGCGCCACCCCATATCACGCCGATTGCCCCAAAAATCCGATTGCGCATGAACTCACTCCCTGTTCCCAATCGACGTGACCGCCAGTTTCAGTCTTCACCAAACGATAAATGACTGGGTTCTTATAGCAGCCACGATTCGGCGCCGTATGCGACATAACTCCCAGTTGGATCGAAATCTCACGGCGCAATGCGCTTCTGCATGAACACACTCAGGGGGTCGTCCGTGTACTCGCCAAAGGGCCCCCGGCGCTCATAGCCGGCGGCGGCATATAAAGCGAGCGCCTCGGGCTGGTATGGACCCGTTTCGAGCCTAAGCCATTTACAGCCGGCGTCGATTGCTCGTGACTCGAGCAGAGCCAGCAAACGCTTGGCGACGCCGTGCCCTCGGCCCCGAGGGTTGACGTACATGCGTTTGAGTTCGCCCACTTCAGGTTGGAGGACAACCGCACCGCAACCAATCGCCCGGCCCGTATCATCCCGCGCAACGGCGAACACGACATTCGACCGCTTCAAGGAGGCCAAGTCCAAGTAATGCCTGCTTTCCGGCGGGTACAAGGCGTCGTGGTAAGCGTCCAACTCGGTAATGAGCGCGATCACTTCAGGCTGATCGGGAGATTCGAAGGCGATAGTCAAGAAGGCGGCACTCCTTCCAAGACCCCAAGTATTGGCTCTCATTGTTGAATTCTGCGAACCCCGCGTTAGGTCCGGCACCAAAAGTGACAAACACGATCCCACCGTGTGACGCAGTGATTGCAGTCACCGGATTGCCGGTGGCAGTCACATAGCTTTGTATCGTGGATTGCGCGAAAGTCTTTTTGTCGATGATCGCGGCTTGGTTATTGCTGCTGGTGCTCGCAAAGACGCTGGTGCCATTCGCCGCCATATAACAGGCGCTCCCGACCAGGCTCGGAAGCCACGATGAATCACGTGCATGACAACGATCCTTGTTTGAAGATTTAAATTGACGGAGGCGGCTTATCGAGACCTCACCCCAGATCCAACTCCCGTATCCAGCCGAACGGATCCGGTGCGCGCCGCTCCTGAATCGCCAGAAGTGCCTCGCGCAGACGCTTCGCGACCACATCCGCCTGCCGCAACTTGTATTCGCGCCCATCGCTTTCCGCCAGCACGGCAATCGGGGCGACGATGGCGGCCGTGCCGCAGGCAAACATCTCGCTGCACCGGCCGCTGTCGATTCCCTCGAGCACTTCATCGAGAGCGATCCGGCGCACGTGCAACGCGTAGCCGAGGCTCTTCGCCAGCACCAGCAGCGAGTCCCGCGTGATGCCCGGCAGGATCGCGCCGTCGAGCTCCGGGGTATGCAGCTCCCCGTCCAGGACGACGAAGACGTTCATCCCCGAGAGTTCCTGCAGATAGCGATGCTCGCTACCGTCGAGCCACAAGGCCACCGTTCGGCCCCGCTCCACCGCCGCATTCGACGCACGCAAGGAAGCCGCATAGTTCGCCGACGCCTTCGCCTCGCCCAGGCCGCCAACGGCGGCGCGCACTTCGGCACGCTCGATGACCACTTGCATCGAGCCGGATGCATAGGATTCCACGGGATTGGCGATGACCATGAAGCGGAAGGTGTGCGAATTTCGCAGCATGTAGCCGCTTTCGGTGCCGAACAGGAACGGCCGCAGGTACAAGGACCGTCCCGATTGCGTCGGCATGATGGGGCTGCACGCCTGGGTCACTGAACCGATGCCCTGGAAAAAAAGTGCCTCGGGCACCGGGGCCATGGACATCCGCGCCGCCGACCGTTGCAGGCGCCTGCAATTCTCGTCGGGGCGAAAAAAATTGGGCCGGCTCTGTCCCACCCGATAGGCTTTCAAGCCCTCGAAGACCAACTCGCCGTACTGCAGGGCGCGCGCTCCGGGCCACAGCTCGATCGGGCCATACGGCTCGAGCCGCCCCCTTCCCCACCGCCCGTCGCGCCACTCGGCCTCGAACATCACCGGTGCATTGACCGGACCGAAACCCAAGGTTTCGGGCAGCTTGAAGCGCTCGATCGCCTCCGGCACGCCCGCGTCGATGTCGTAATCGTTCATTCAACCTCGCCGATAGGTGTGCCGCACGGTGCTCACCTCAGAAGCGGTAACTGGCCTGGGTTCCGATGGTCATCGGCTGCATCGTCGAGATGCGGGTCAAGGGCCCGATGTTGAAGCTGAAGCTCGTATTGTTCGCCGAAACCCACGGTACCTTGTTGGTCAGATTGTTCACGAACAGCGTGGCGGTCCAGCGGTCCGCACTCACGCCGATGCGAAAGTTCGCCAGGCCATAGCCCGGAAGTTGGATGACCGAGTAGGACTCGTCCCAAGATGAACCCGTGTACGAGCCGTCGAGGCGCGCCTTCATGGTCAGGTTGCCGAGCGGTTGCGAGTACTCGACCGCGGCGCTGGCCGTCTCTTTCGGCACATTGAGGATCGGCACGGTGCTGCAGTGGCCATCTCCGCAGCTCGGAAAGCTGTACCCCGAGTTGGTCAGCGATTGCACGTAGCCCGGGCTCACATTGGTGATATTGGCCTTGGTCCAGGTGCCTGCCAGGGAGAGCGTCCAGTGCTCGGCCACCTTCGCCGCGATCTCGATCTCCGGACCGTAGCTCGAGCCATCGCCCGCGTTGGTGGTGTACTGGGTGCCGCACGAGAGCAACGCGGTTTGTTGGACCTTGTCCCACTTTATGTAATAGAAATCGGCATTCAACCGGATTCGGTTATCCGCGAACAGCGCCTTCTCGCCGGCCTCGTAGTCCCACACGGTATCGGGGTCGAAGGAGGCCGGGCCGCCTTCGGGGCAGGCGGTCAGGGGAATCGTCATGTTCGCCCCACCGGGACGGAAGCCCTTGGAGGCCGAAATGTACGTGGTGAGATTTTGGTTCGGGATCCAGGCCACGTCGGCACGCGGAATCACGCCGCTCGCCGATGCGAAGTTACCCGGCGGATTCGCGAGCGGTTCCGCTTGCGGCGTAAAGAAGTACCCCCACTCATTGTTGAACGCGGAGGTGTCGTAGCGGAAATAGCGCAGCCCGCCCTCCACCTTGAACGTCGGGGCAAACTGCCAGGACGCGTCGGCGAACACCGCCTTCTGGGTGATCTCGTACAGATTGTCGATGCCGAAGGTCAACCCCGTCGGGTTGTTCATGGGCGGCGTCAGGAATTGCGACAGCTGCGCAATGTAGGGGGCGTTCTGCTGCTCGATGAACGCGGAATTGAGCCGGCTGTAGAAGAGGCCCGTGACCCAGTGAAGCGTATCGCTGTTCGAGGAATTCAAGCGCAGCTCCTCGGTCCACTGATGCTCGGGCTCCGCCTCATAGATCGGCGTCGAGATATAGGTGGGCATCCCGACCGCGGCCATTTCCTGGGGCGTCACCAGAAACGACTCCAAGGTCCAGGAGGTCGCCTCCGAGGCGTCCTGGCTCTGCTCCATGTGGCGGTTGAAATAGCCCGCCGCGTTCGTCAGCTTGGCGAAGCCGAGATCCGCCTCCACCGTTGCGGAGAACAGGTCCACCCGATCGTCGATGTATTCACCGATCGGATACGGCTGAAAGTGCGTCTGGTACGCGGGCCCCGGGGGGTCATCGAACTCGTCATAGCCGCCCTGCGTCGAGTGCTGGCTGAGCGCGAGCAGATTGATGTGCAGCACATCGCTCGGCTGGATGAGCAATTCCACGCGTCCGGAATAGGTGCGAGCGTCATTCACGTCCGGGATGATTTGCGATGCCGGCGTACCCGCCACATTGCCGCGGGTGTAGGGCGGGCCATTGGGCGCGAGCACGTCTGCCGGGAACGGGTTCTCCACCGTCCGGCTGATCCAACCGCTCCGGTAGTTGTACGACCCGACCGCACGAACCGCCCAGAAGTCGCTGGTGGAGTAATTCACCATGAAGTCGGCGCCGCCGTTGGCAGCCCCCCCGTCGGTGTGCGACAGCGTGGCATCCGTGGAGCCCGTGATGGCGTTGAGCTGCGGTGCATTGGGCAGCAGCTTGATGGTGCCGCCCATCGAGCTCGCTCCGTAGAGGGTTCCCTGCGGTCCCCGCAGCACTTCGACGCGGTCGAGATCGTACAGATTGGGGTCGATCACCACCTTGCCGATCTGGCCCATGGCCGGGGGAGAGAGCGGAATGTCTCCCAGATAGAAACCCACGGTCGGGGAATTGCCCCCGTTCGAGGCGATGCCGCGAGCCTCGAACTCGGTCTGATTCGGACCCGAGCTGCGCAGGGAGAGTCCGGGGATGTCCCGTGCGACCTGCTCGAGCGAGGTGATGCCGTTGCTCTCGAGCTGGCCGCCGGAGAGCGCGGACATGCTGATCGGGGTGCTCTGCGCGGTGGACTTGTAAGTCTCGGCGGTCACCACGACCTCTGCGAGGGTGTCGCTGCTGTCCGCCGGACCTTGCGACGAACCCTGCTGCGGACCCTCGGCGGCGGGGCCGGCGGCCGCCACCGAAACGGCGCCGAAAGCGGCGCAGACCATGAAAAGAGCACTCACCAGCGAGCCGCCGGTTTGCTTGTTATACGACATTGACATTTGATCTCTCCCTAAAGGGCACGCACTGCATCTCATCGACAAAACGCGGCCCGTCGCTGGATATTAGTTTGCTGCCGGCCGAATGTGCTTTCAAAGGCGCGACGGGGCCCGCGCATTTACGAAAGAATCTTCTGTCGTTTGGATATTTTTTAGCAGATACTTCTGGCCTTGGCAAACCCCCACACGAGGGCCTATGAACACTTCTCCCCTCCCCGCCGCGGCCGCCGCGATCCGTCTCGATGACCTCGATCACCGGATTCTGGACGAGCTGTCCCGCGACGGGAGGCTCTCGAATGCCGACCTGGCGCACCGCATCGGACTCTCTCCGTCGGCGTGCTGGACCCGCGTACGCGCCCTGGAAGAGAACGGCGTGATCAAGGGCTACACCGCGATCATCGATCGCGCCGCCGTCGGGCTGCCCGAGACGATCGTCGTCGAAGTGACGCTCGAGAAGCAGCGGCACACCGGCAATGTCCTGGACGCGTTCGAGAAGGCGATAGCCAACCTCCCCCAGGTGATCGAGGCCGCGCTGGTGGCGGGAGATTTCGATTACTACCTGCGGGTCGCGGCCTCGAGCACGACCGACTACGAGCGCTTCCTCCGGGAGAAACTCTATCGCATTCCCGGCGTGCGCCAGGCGCGCTCGATTTTCATTTTGCGGGAAATGCGCGGACATCCCTATAAGCTCTGAGCAACCTAACCCACGAACGCGGCGATGACCACGGCGATGATCCCCAGGGGACACACGTAGCGCAGCGCAAACCCCAGGAGCCGCCGCGATGTCGCGGATAATCCGCTCAACTCCTCCGCCGGAATCCGGTTCTTCATTCGCCAGCCGACGAACAGGCTGACGAGCAGCGCGGACATCGGCATCAACAGATTCGCGCTCACAAAATCCGTGACACCGAAAAAATTGAGCGACCCGAGTCTCGGCACCGAGCTCAACGGATGCCAGTCGGCCCATCGCCCAAACGACAGCACGGACCCCTGACCGACCAGCCAGCATGAGCCCATGATGAGGGCCGCCGCGAGCGGCCGCCGCATTCGACCGCGCTCGACCAGCCACGCGATCCAAGGCTCCAGCAATCCGATCGAGGGGGTGAACGCGGCGAGAATAAGGAGCGCGAAAAACAGCGTGCCGATGACCCGCCCGCCCGGCATTTCCGCGAACGCGACCGGCAGCACCTCGAAAACGAGCTGCGGTCCCCCCGCGGGATCGAGGCCGTAATGAAACACCAGCGGGAAAATCGCCACCGTCGCGAGCAAGGACACCGCGAATATCGATCCAACCACGGCCAGCACCACCCGCCCGATCGAGTCGCCGGCCGCCATGTACGCCCCGTAGGCGATCATGATGCCGGCACTGACCCCCAGGGCGTAGAGCGCCTGGCCCACGGCCCCGAGCACGACCGCCGGCGTGAGCCGGCTGAGGTCGGGGGCGAAGGCGAACCGAAGGCCGCGCGCCACATCGCCGGTCACCAGCGAGTACGCCACCAGCACCAGCAGGATCGCGAGCAGCGCCGGCGCGCGCCATCGGTTGGCCCATTCGACGCCGCGATTCACCCCGCGGGCCGAAATGAGCGCCACCAGCGCGAAGAAGCCGAGTTGCCAGAGCGAGACGGCGCGCGAATCGGCAATGAACGCATGGAACTTCGTCACGGCCGCCGCGGCCCCCTGAACGTAGTTCCCGGTCAGAAAATACCAGGTATACGCGAGCACCCATCCGGCAATCATCGTGTAGTACGACACGATCAAAAACCCCGCGACCGACCCCGTCCACCCGACGACGTTCCACGCCCGGGTATCCCCGAAGCGCGCCGCAATCTCCCCGGCCGCCTGCGGCGGGCTGCGCCGCGACCAGCGGCCGATCACGATCTCGCCCACCAGCACGGGAGCGCCGAACACCAAACACGCGATCACGAACACCAAAATGAACGCGAATCCACCCCCGGCACCCGCGAGGTAGGGGAAGCGCCAGATGCTGCCGAGACCGACGGCGGCGCCGACCGCGCTCAGCGAGAAGGCAAGACCCGACGACCAGCGCGCTGAGCTCACTGCGCGATCAGGGAGCGATGGCGATGACGCGCGCCGGGAACCCGGTGCCTCCCTCCTGCTTCGGCCACGTGACGATGGCGACCGCGCCGGCTTCCGGAACCTGATCCAGGTTCGCCAGCATCTCGATCTGGTAGTGATTGAGCCCGAGAATATAACTCTCGAGCGAGTAATCATCCTTGCTGGTGGCCGAACCGGGATCCGTGTCCGTGGTCTCGTGCCCCGAGGCGGTGATGCCGCGCTCCTCATACAGAAGCTTCAGCACGGGCTTGCTCCAGCCCGGGTAGTGCGCCACGCCGGCCGCGTCGCGATTCTGCATCGCATCTTGACTGTACCAGCGCTTGGACCAATCGGTGCGCATCGCGACGAACGCATGCGGCGGAATGCGGCCGTGCTTCGCCTCCCAGTCCTGCACATCCTGCAGGGTCACCGTGTAATCGGGGTTCTTGGCAACCTTCTCATGCACATCGAGCACGACCAGCGGCAGCACCATTTCCTCCGGCGGAATCTGATCCACGGTGCGCAGCCCCTCGTGAAAATGCGCGGGCGGATCGATGTGCGTGCCCCATTGCCCCACATGGGTGAACTGCTGCACTTTGAAGCCGTCCTTTTTGATCGTGTACAGCGTGGTGATGGTCTCCTTGCTGAAGCCCTTCCAGTGCGGCGTGTTCGGACCAAAGGTGTGGGTCAGATCGACGATGCGCTTCGACGCCAGCACCGCGTAGAGGTCGTTCGGCCCGGGTGGCGCCGCCGGATCGGCGATGGCTGCCGTCGCGGACAACAGCGTGGACGACAAGATGATCGCAGCGGTTCGTAGGATCTTCACTTTACTGTCCCCTCATGAGAATCAAATCGACTGTAGCAAACCACCGTCGCACGCGATGGCCTGGCCGGTGACATAGCCCGCCTGATCGGAGGCGAGAAAGGCCGCGAGAGCGGCAAAGTCCCGAGAACGACCCAATCGGCGCGCCGGAATTTGCGCGGCGAGCTTGACCTCATCGAGATGAAGCTCCTCGAGCCGCTCCGTGAGCGTATAGCCCGGCATCAAGGCGTTGACGGTCACCTGATCGGCCGCCACTTCCTTGCTGAGCGCATTGATCAGACCATGAAGGCCCGCGCGCAGCGAATTGGAGAGCATGAGATTCGCCACCGGTTCGCGCGCGGCGATCGAGGTGATCACGATCACCCGCCCCGAGCGTCGCGCCCGCATCTCGGGCAGAGCGGCCCGGATGGCCCCCACGCTGCTCATCCAGAGCTGCTCGAACGCCGTGTGCCAGGCGGCGTCGGACAACTCGGCAAATTGCCCTGCGGGCGGCCCGCCCGTGTTGACGACGAGCACGTCCAAGTGGCCCAAACGGCTCTGCGCCTCGCGCACCAAAGTCTCGGCGGCGCCCGGTACCGACAGGTCGCAAACCATCCCCTCCACCCCGATCTGCCCCGCGGTCGCGGCCACCCGCTCCGCGTCGCGCGCGCAAATGGCAACCCGCGCGCCCTCCGCTACAAGCGCCTCCGCGACGGCCTTGCCGAGTCCGCGCGAGCCGCCCATCACGAGCGCCCGGCGCCCTTTCAATCCCAGGTCCATGCGCCCGCGTTCCTCAGCGCCTGAGGTACGCGTCGGTGCCGGTCAACCAGTCCTCGCGCGGCGGATCGAAGATATCCACATCGAGCGTGTCCTCGAGGGCCAGCGCCCGGTGCGGCACGTTGGAGGGAATGACCACCACCTCGCCCGCCTTCACGGTAATCTCCCGCTCACCGTTCTCGCCGAACCAAAAGTGCAGCGCCCCCTCGAGGATGTAGGTGAGCTGCTCGTTGTGGTGCGAGTGCTTGGGGACATCATCGCCCTTTTTCAGATACACATGCGCAATCATCATCCGATTGCCGGTGATGAGGCGCCGGGTGATGGTGCCCTTCAGTGTCTCCGCCGGGATCTTGTCCCAGCGATGATGGGTCACGGTGTTGAAGTCCGATTCGCTCATGTTCCTACCCTCATCGTTCGAGAGAGATCCGCCGGGGCTCACGGCGTCAGAGAAACGCCGGATCGATGTCGACACCGAGCG
This sequence comes from uncultured Gammaproteobacteria bacterium, assembly GCA_963736185.1. Lineage (GTDB taxonomy): Bacteria > Pseudomonadota > Gammaproteobacteria > Steroidobacterales > Steroidobacteraceae > Bog-1198. Next base: position 24,398 of record CAVTNZ010000071.1, read on the forward strand.
CGGTCACGAGACGGTTGGTCTCGTTCGCCAGTCCGACGATGGCCAGCAGCTCCGAATACTGCGACTCCGTCATGCCTTGCTTGCGGGCCGCAGCCCCGTGAGAGGCGATGCAGTAGTGGCACCCGTTCGAAACGCTCACCGCCACGTACAGAAGTTCCTTCGTCAGGGGAGACAGCGTCCCCGGTCCCATGACCTCCTTGATATTCCCCCAGATGCGTCTCAAGGTCGGCGGATCATGCGCCAGCACTTTCCAAAAGTTGTTGACCCAGTCCGTCTTGCGCGTCGCCATGATGTCGTCATACACGGCGCGCACCTCGGCGCTCGCGTCTGCGTATTGAATGGGCTGCCGTTTTGCGCTCATAGAAGTCCGTCGAATTGCCAGGGGCCTTGCGGGAAGCTAGCACCTCTATAACATGTTGTAAACCGCGTGCTAACCTGTCAAGGATCGATGTGACATGCCGAACAAGGACTATCATTCGATGAGCCGCAGCCCCCCCGCCAAGGCGAACCGCGTCGCGCGAGGACCTCGCACGCCGGTCGCCGGCAATCTGGGTGAGCAGGCCTACCAGCAAATTCGCACCGAAATCCTCTTCTACCAGCTGCCGCCGGGCAGCCGCATCTCAGAGGCATCGCTCATGCAGCGATTCGCTCTTCGCCAAGCCGCCGTCCGATCGGCACTGCAGCGCCTCATGCAGGAAGGACTGGTCGAAAAGGCCGATGAGCGCAGCCTGCGCGTCGCCCCCTTGACGCTCAAGGACGTGCAGGACATCTACGCCCTGCGGAGCATCGTCGAGCCGAGAGCCGCGGAAATCGCCGCCACGACGGGTCTCCCCCCGCCCGTGCTCGAGCGGCTGCGAAGCATCTCTCAGAGCAGTTACCACCTGACGAGCCACGCCCAGTTGGTGAAATTTCTCTCCGCGAACCGCGAATTCAATCTGACCATCGCATCGGCCGCCGGCAACTCACGCCTGCTCGCCACCATCACCGGCCTGCAAGATCTCACCCTGCGCGTTTTGTATCTGGGCATCCGCAGCCTCAACGTCTCCGAGTGGTTCCAATCCATGCATTCGCAGATCGTCGATGCCATCGCCGCGCGCAACGGCGCCCTCGCAAGCGAGCTCTGGGTGACCGACCTGGGCTACGGCGTCCGCATCATCGGCGATGCGCTGGTGAGGTTGCCCGAAGTGAGCAACGTGAACTTGGGGAGCGTGACGCTCCTGGAAAAATAGGCTTTGGCACGAGCCCTGATCGACTCGCCCCGCCCATGGCGGCCGCCGGCGTCACAACACCGGCGGCCCGCTTGGATCAATGACCGCCGAAGCGATAGTTCAAGTCGATGCCCGCCGTTCGCGGCTGACTCACCGCGATCCGGTTGAAGGTCGGAATATTCTCGGCAGCCTGCGTGATGTCGCTGATCAGCGCCCGCTTGTCCGCCACGTTGTTCACGAACAGCACGGCGCTCCAGTGACCGGCATCCAATCCGCCGCGAATGTTGGTGAGGTCATAGGCGGGCAGCTGATTGATGGAGTAGGTCTCATCCGTGCGGCTGCCGGTGTAGGTGTTGTCCAAGCGCGCCGTGAGCGCGAACTGGTCCGTCAGGGGGTGGCGCCAGGCGGCCGAAACGGTCGAGGTCCACTGCGGCACGTCCTGGATGGGTGTGCCGGGGTTGAAGCCCGCGTCGATGAGGTTGGAGCTCACCAGAGCCGCATGGCTGTAGCCGACGTTGCCCGACACCGTGACTTCGGGCACCACGATGGCCTGGATCTCGAGCTCGCCGCCGCGCACGTGGGCGTTGCCGGCATTGGCCGTGTAGACATAGCCGCATTGGGACAGCGCGTTGGTCTGCTGCACACCGCTCCATTTCTCGAAATAAAGAGCGCCGTTCACGGTCACGCGCCGGTCGGCGAGCATCCATTTCTCGCCCGCTTCGTAGCTCCAGATATTGTCCGACTTGAACGAAATCGGTCCAGGCACGAACGCGCCGTTGCTGCCGTATTCGACCTGAAGCTGCGGCTCGCAGTTCACGCTGCTCGGGCCCGAGGTGGGCACGGGTCCGGTGCCGCCGCCCGGCCGGAAGCCCTTCGCGGCGGTGAGGTAAACCATCAGATCCTTGGTGAACTGGTACGAGGTCGAGATTTTCGGCGTCACGCCCTGATCCCGCTCCGAGGTCTCGGTCATCACCGGGGCCGTGAGCGCCCCGAACTGGTCGAGGCTCACCGGCGCATCGTAGCGATAACGGCGCGCGCCCACGGTGATCGCCCAGGGATCCGTCACGTTGTACGTGACCTCGCCGAACACCGACTGCTGGTAGATGGGCATCGGACTGAAGTAGCTGAACAGGTTGTTCGAGCCGAACAGCGCCGCGCCGTTCTGCGACGGAAACACGATGTCCCAGGCCGAATGGAAATCCTCGTAGTAGTAGCCTAAGAGCCACTTGAGATTCGAGTCGCCGACCGAGGAGATGCGAAACTCCTCCGTGGTCTGATGGGTCGGGTTGTACTCGATAGCCGAGGAAGCGCCGAGTCCCGTGGGCGGATAGTAGCCGTTGACGTACGGCCCGAGTCCCGTGGTCCAGGACTCCGTGGCGTCCTGAGTCACCGGCTCGTTCCGCGACCAATAGGAGGTGATCGAGGTCAACGCCAGAATGGGCGTCTTGTACGTAATGTTGATCGAGGAGAGCTTGAACGTATCCGAGTAGGCTTCGGAGATGTCGTACGGCTGGTAATGGGCGTCGGTGCCCGGATCGCTGTCGATGTAAGGCAAGCCGCCCGAACTCAGCTTCTGGTAAAAGAAGGACGGCGTGATGCTCAATCCCTCCACCGGATTGACGACCGCGCTCACGCGAACCGAGGTCTTTTCCACGTCGTTCACGTCGTGATAGTCGGCGGCCACGGGAGCGGCGAGCACATCGCCGCGCGTCGTGCCGTTCGGCAACGGGAACTCGCCCGGTGCGATGACCACGCGATCGATCCAGCCCGCATCGCGGGAATAGGAGCCCACGATGCGCAGCGCCGCGAGCCCCGCCCCGAACGGCAGATTGACCATGGCGTTCTCGCCGTGATCGAAGCCGCCATGATCCGTGTCGCCGAAGACGAGCTCCGCGGAGGCGTCGAAGGCGTTGGGGTTCGGCGCGTTCGGCACGACTTTGATGGTTCCGCCCATGGAGCCCGATCCGTACAAGGTGCCCTGCGGCCCGCGCAGCACCTCGACGCGGTTCAAATCATAGAGCGACGGAGAGATGACGATCTTGCCCTCGTTCGCCGCCGAGGGTGCCGTCAGGGCGGTATCGTCGTAGTAGAAGCCGACCGTGGGCGAGTTGCCGCCCGTGGAGGCGACGCCGCGCATCTCGAACTCGGTCATGCCGGGACCGCTGGTGCGGATCGATACGCCGGGGACCGATTGCACCAGGTTTCCCAGATCCGTGAGGCCGCGATCCTGAATATCCTGGCCCGAGACCGCGGTGAGACTGATCGGCGTCGTCTGCACGGTGCTCTCGCGCTTTTCCGCCGTGACGATGATTTCCTCGAGCTGTCCCGAGTCCGAACGCGCCTGCTGGGCGGCGGCGATCTGCGCAAATATTCCGCTCGAAAGCGACAGGCAAAGCGCGATCGCGCGCCCGATACGATAGTTATTCATTAATGCTCCCTAGAGGCCGCCTTACCCAGGCGGTCACTTAGTATAGCGCCTGAAAGTTGCGTTTCATCCAGACTTGCATCCACCGCTTGACGCAACTGGTGACGCGAGCCGGTAAGATACCGGCACTTCGACATCCCGAGGATCGACCCACATGTCCCACACGCCACGGCCTCGACCCGCTCTTTCGCTCTGCGCGGTGCTCGCCTGCATCGCAGCCCACGCCACCACGACGGTCGCCGCCGCGGCGACTCCTGCCCCCGCGCCCACGGCCTCGCCGCAGCCCCCGTCCGAACGTCTCGTGCACCGCTTCCTCGAAATCGCCGTGTCCCCGGACGGCAAGCGAATCGCCTCCGTCGAAGGCGATGCCCCGCCCGGGACCGGCTATCCGGTGGTGCGCGAGCTGGTGATCCGCAGCACCGCCGCCCAGCCCGCGACCGATGACGGCCCGATCACCGTCGCTCTGCCCTGCGGAGAGGTACGCGAATGCTGGCCGGGCTCGCCGGTGTGGACACCCGACGGCAAGCACCTGGACTTTACGCTGCGTACGCCCGGTACGCACACGTATGATCTTTACGCCGTGGATGCCCGGGGCGGCAAACTCGAGAAAATGCTGTCCTTCGACGGCACCCTCAAGGGCCTGAAGTTCTCCAAGAGCGGTGAGCTCGCCATGCTGGCCACCGCGCATGCCGCCAAGGAATCGGGCGCCACCGAAGCCGGCGCGGCCGTGTCCGGGGATCTCGATGCGCCTCCGGCGGAACAGCGCATCGCCGTTCTGACGGGTGCCGCGCTTCGCTTCGCCTCGCCCGCCGATCTTTACGTATACGAATACGACTGGCGCCCCGCGGGCCAAGGCTTCGTGGGCACCGCCGCCCCCGGCGACGGCGACGATCACTGGTGGACCGCCGAGCTCTACGCCTTCGCCGACGGCGCGGGCCGCGTCATTTACAAGCCCGCGGACGCGCAACAACAGCTCGCCGAACCCAAGGTCTCGCCCGACGGACGGCGCGTCGCCTTCATCGCCGGCATCATGAGCGACTTCGGCTCGACCGGGGGCGACATCTACACGTTGCCGCTGGACGGAGCCTCTCCGTCGACAGCTCCGCGCCCCGCCGCCACCCCGACGCCCGTCGCCCTCGACATCACCCCGGACATGCCGGCCTCCGCCACCGCGATCGCCTGGTCCTGCCAGGGCAGGCTGCGCGCCAAGCTCCTCGCCGGCGATGAGAGCCGGCTGGTCGATTTCGGAACCGCCGCCGCCGTCACGCCTCGCCCGCGCGTTCTCTGGAGCGGCGCCGAGACCTTGCGCGGCCGGGACGCCGGCGTCACCGCCGGCTGTCCGTCAGCGATGACCGCCTCCATCCACGACAGTTTCACCGTCCCGCCGGAGATCGAGGCAGGCCCCATCGCCCAATGGCGCGACCTGACCGCTGTCAACCGCGGCCTTCGCATGCCGATGCGCGTGCAGAGCCTGTCCTGGAACAGGGCAGGCTTCGACGTCCAGGGCTGGCTGATGCTGCCCGAGCAGCAGAGCGGCAAGCTGCCGCTGATCACCATCGTCCACGGCGGCCCCGCCGCCGCCGTCGTCCCCGGCTTCAGCGGCCCGGGATTGTTGAATAGTTTGCTGACGCACGGTTACGCGGTGTTCCTGCCCAATCCACGCGGCAGCTTCGGCCAGGGCGAGCGCTTCACGCGCGCCAACGTTCGCGATTTCGGGTATGGCGACCTGGCGGACATCCTCGCAGGGATCGACGCCGTGGAGAAGGCCGCTCCCATCGACGAGTCGCGACTCGGCATCACCGGCGGCAGCTATGGCGGGTTCATGACCATGTGGGCGGTGACCCAAACACACCGCTTCGGCGCCGCGGTCGCCGCCGCCGGCGTGAGCGACTGGCTGTCCTACTATGGCGAGAACGGCATCGACGCCTGGATGATTCCTTATTTCGGCGCCTCCGTGTACGACGACCCGGAGATCTACGCCCGCTCCTCGCCCATCAATTACATCAAGAATGTGCGCACACCGACCTTCGAGTGGGCCGGCGAACACGATATCGAATGCCCCCCGTCGCAAACCCAGGAGTTTTGGCACGCGCTCAAGGCGCTGGGCGTCCCCACCTCGATCATGATTTACCCCGGCGAAGGGCACGGCCTGCGCGATCCCGCCCATGCGGCCGATGCCGTGAACCGCACCGTGGCCTGGTTCGATCACTATCTCGGGGAGGGCCGCGCACACTAGGGCGGAGAGCAGGATGGAGGCATCGCCGAACGCAGACACGACCTCGCGCGGCTGGTGGCGCACCCTGCTGGCCTGTGTGCTGCTCGCGCTCATCTACGGCGGCGTCAGCGCCGTCGGATCGCTCCTGCTGCGCGGCGTCGAGAGCCACCTCTGGAGCATCGCCCCCTATCTCGGCGTCCCCTGGCTTCCCGCCGGCATCGGGGTCGCGGGCCTCTTGATCGGCGGGGTGCGCCTGTGGCCCGCCATCTTCGTCGCATCCGCCTGCATTTGGGGCGGGCTCGTGCGGTTGCCCTGGCCGGTCGGATTGGTGGACTCGGCCGGAATCACGGTCGGCTACGTCGTCACGGTGAATCTGATGGGACGCTGGGGCTTCGGGCGGCGCTTCTACCGTTACGAGGATCCTCTGCTGCTGATTGGTGCCGCAGCCGTCGGCATCCTGATCGTCGAGGCGGCGGATCTGGTGAGCCTGCCGATTACCGCCGCGCTATTTCCGGCGACCCTGTCGCCCGATCTGCGGGCGCTCATACGTCCCACGTCCGCCGGATTCATGATCCCGACGCCGGCATTTTTGGGAACGGCACTGCGGTGGTGGCTGAACGATCTCGCCGGCGTCGTACTCGTCGTCCCAGCGGTCGCATCGATGAGCCCGGAATTCTGGCGCGTGCTCAAGGCGCGGCGCATCGAGTTCGTCTTCTGGGTGCTCAGCATCGTCCTCTGGGTCATCGGCGGCCACAACCTCGCCCTGGCCGAGGTCCGCCCGCTGTTGCTCATGGCGGGTCTCGTCATCGTCATTTGGGCTGCGGTACGGTTCGGCGTCACCAGCGCCTCGATCGCCACCCTGGTGTGCTCGATACTCGCGTCCACCGCGTATCTGGGTCACCGCGGGCCTTTTGCGGTGATGAGCCCCTCGGAAGGGCTCGCCGCGCTCTGGGGCTTCATCAGCATCCTGACGGCGGTCGGTCTGTTCCTGGCAGTGCTGCTCGCGGAACGCGAGCGGGTGACCGCCAATCTGCGGCGCAGCGACGAACGCCTCCATCACGCGCTGAAGGTCGCCGAGATCGGCATATTCGAGCACGATCACACGACCGATCAGGTGTACTGGTCTCCGGAAATGCGACGGATATTCGGCTTTTCCGCGGACGAGCTCATCACCCGTGATGGGTTTTTGGAGTGCGTCGTTCCCGAAGATCGATGGATCATTGCCGATGCGCGCCAGCGCGCGCGCGACCCGTCGAATATCACCATCGAGTTTCGCATCACTCGCCGCGACGGCAACATCCGTTGGCTGCTGGCGCATCTGGAAGCACACGTGTCCGGAAAGGTCGCGGAGCGTCGCGCCCAGCGCACGATCGGCGCCGCGCTCGACATCACCGATCGGCGCACGGCCGAAGACAATCTTCGAGCAAGTCAGCGCCGCCTCGCCGAGGCCCAACGCCTGGGCTCCATGGGCAGCTGGGACTTCGACTGGAGGGCGCGCGATTTTCACCTGTCCGAGGAAGCCGCGCGCATCCTCGAAACACGGAGCGTGCCGCTCCCCGCAAGCGACGACCCTTACCTGCATTTCGTGCACCCGGACGACCGCGGATTCATCCGCAGCTCGATCGTCAACGCGCTCGAGCGGCGCGAGGCCGTCTCGGAGCTGTCGCATCGGGTGCGCACCGCGGACGGAAGTACCAAGTACGTAACCGTGCGATGGGAAACCGTCTTTGCGCCCAACGGCTCGCCTCTGCGTTTGTCCGGCACGGTTCAGGACATCACCGAGCGACGGCGTCTGGAGGCGGAGGTCCTCGAGGCCGGCGTCCTCGAACGCCGGCGCCTCGCCTCCGAACTACACGACAATCTGGGCCAAGTGCTGTTCTCGACTTCGTTGATGAACGCGAGGTTCGTGGACGACGCGGCCGCCCGGGACCCCGCCCTGCGCAGCCCCGGCGAGGCCATCAAGGGCTGGCTGGCCGAGGCGCTGGAAATTTGCAGGCGCCTCGCTTACAGCGCAGAGCCCGTCGTTCCCGGCGGCCTCAGCGAGGCGCTGCGCAACCTCGCCAGGCGCCATAACAGCCCGTCGACCCGCTGCGAAGCGCATGTGACCGCTTCGGCCGCCGAGGCGGTCACTCCCGCCCAGTCGCTGGAGTTTTTCCGGATCGCGCAGGAAGCCATCACGAATGCCATCAAGCACTCCCGCTGCGCCCGTATCGACATTCACCTGCGCTGCGAGAGCTCGGTCGTGGAGTTGGTGATCGAAGACGATGGCATCGGCAAGATCGCGTCCTTCGACCGCAGCGCAGACGGCCTCGGCATGCGAACGATGCGCTACCGTGCCGAGCGCGCCGGCGGAACGCTCACAGTGGGGCCCGGCCGTGCGGGCGGCACCGTCGTCCGCGCCCTGGTGCCGCGCCGGCCGCCGGATCTCGTGGGCCCCAGGGCGAGTGGCGGCGAATTCTAGAGTCGGCCCGCAGCCGCATGCGCATCGCTGGCCAGCGCGTCTTCCACGCGCGTCCCGAGCCAGCCCTCCTCGCGGCGCAGCCAATACCGCTGGCGCAGCGCAACCGACATCGGCCCGGGCAGCCCGTCTTCCCGGAACGGCCTTCGATCGACGCTGGCGATCGGCAGGATGCCGCCCGCCGTCGAAGTCAGGAAAGCCTCGTCCGCCGCGCGCAATTCGTCGGCCGTGTAGTCGCCGATCTGCACGGGTATTCCGAGCTCGGCCGCAAGATCGATCGTCGCTGCCCGGGTCACCCCGATGAGCACATTCCGAGCGGGCGTGTAGAGCCGGCCATCGCGCACGAAGAACAGGTTGAACCCCGCGCCCTCCGTAAGGAATCCCTCGATCGACAGATGAACCGCCGCGTCGGCCCCCGCCTCCCTCGCCTCGAACTTGCCCCGCGTCAGATCACCCCAGTGGTAATTCTTGTACTTGGTACTGACGCACGCATCCGGAATGCGCGGCGTGCGTGCGACGATTACCCGCAAGCCCCGACGCTGGGTCTCCTCATCGGCGATCCAAACATAAGGCAGCGCGTAAGCGATCATCGACGGCTTGGTCCGAAAGATATCTCGCGCCCGTGCGGCCGCCTCGTCGATATAACCTCCGCGGGTCGCGACGATGGCCACATAGGAAGCCTCGGTGAGCCCGCCCCGCAGGACACAGGTCGCGAGGATTCCCCGGATTTGGGCTGCGGTCAACGGACAGGTGATCCGGGTGCCGCGACAGCTCTCGAAGAAGCGGGCAATGTGCTCGTCCAGGCGAAAGAAGCGACCCTTCCACACGCTCGTCACGTCGTACACCGCATCGCTGCGCGTAAAGCCCGGGTCGAGGACCGAGATCCGGGCGCTCTCCACCGGGCTGTAGACCCCATCGACGTAGGCGAACCCTTCAGCCATGTCCCGTCTCCCTACTGGCGGTCGACACTCCGCAGCCGCATCAGCGCGCTGCCGTCCTCGTCGCCGTTTGCGGTTCGACGATCCGCTCCAGCAGATCGGTGCCGTTCACCGGACTGTGCTCGCCCGGAATCCACTTGGGGTACGCGAGCGTGAGGACCCCCGGAGTCGCCGGAAAGGGCATGTGCGAATGAAGCACTCCCGTCGGCGCCGCGGTCGCGTCGAGCTCGAGGCGAACCGGGGGGCTGTCACCGCCGCGAGCGGTCAGCGCGCAGGCCCACAGCAAGGACGAGAGCCAAGCGATCGTTGAGCGGCGCATGCCCAAAGTCTAGCACGCGATCCTGTAATCGCTGCGCTGCACCCGGGCCCCGGATTTCCGCGGAATTCAAGGCGCATCAACGAAGCGGCGAGCACCGAATACGCGCAAGGAGGCCCCCAATTTACAGATATCGGCCTTCGGTTGACCCACTCCCATTTAAATCATATATTCGGGTAAAAGGCGCTTCGGGTTTTATCACGGATACGTCTTAGAACAATTGAACCATCATGTCGGAACATTTCACCACCGCACGCAGCAGCATTTTTCGCGAAGCGCGCCGCTTTCGCCTCGTGGTGAACATTGATGACTCCCTCTCCTCCCAGGTAACCGAACGGCCCGCTCCGCTCGTTCGTCTCGAAGGCCCCGACATCTCCCTGTCCGGGCGGCAAATCTTGCTCAAGCTGTTCAGCTAACGATTGCGGCAGGCCGCAGGCGCGGCCGGCGCCCCCACGAATCGACACACCGATTCGGTTGGCGCATTACGTGACCGTTGATTGAAACCGCGTTCTTCCCCGGAAGAACCGAACAGCAGGAGCAACTACTATGCGAATGTCGAATCAAGCCGTTCTGGCCGCTTCGAGACGCTACCTCGACCTCATCGGCGGCAAGCCGATGAGCGAATCCGAAATGCATGCCTTCATCAGCGAGACCGTGGGCTCCTATGAGAAGCACGTCAACCGCGGATTCATCACCTACCGCAAATCGGTGACCGAGGCCGGGCAGTTCGCCGCCCTCGAATGGACCGGACATGGCTCCATCGTCACGGATTTGATGGGGCGCGAATACATCGACTGCCTCGGCGGCTACGGCATTTTCAGCGCCGGCATCAATCATCCGCGCATCGTCAAAGCGGTCACCGACCAGATGCGCCGCATGGCCCTCAACAGTCAGGAATTGCTGGAGCCCTGGCGCGCCGCCCTGGCCAAATTGATTGCCGACATCACGCCGGGCGAGCTCGCCTGCAGCTTTTTCATCAACAACGGCACCGACGCGGTCGAGGGCGCGATCAAATTGGCGCGTCTGCATACCGGCCGGAACACTTTTCTGTCCACGCTCGGCGGCTTTCATGGCAAGTCCATGGGATCGTTGTCGCTGATGGGCAAGGCCTCGTTCCGCGAGCCGTTCCGCGGCGGCCTGCAGGACGTGAGATTCGCTCCTTTTGGAGATGCCAACGCATTGGCGGCGGAGTTCGCCAAGGCCGAGGCCGTCGGCACGCCCATCGCCGCCTTTGTGGTCGAGCCCGTTCAAGGCGAAGCCGGTGCCGTGGCGCCGCCGCCGGGTTATTTGCGGCGCGCCCGGGAATTGTGCGACCGATACGGCGCGTTGCTCATCGCGGACGAGATACAAACGGGCATGGGACGAACCGGCCGGCTATGGGGTGTCGATCACGCCGATGTGGTGCCCGATATCATGTGCCTCGGCAAGGCGATCGGCGGTGGTGTCATGCCGCTGTCCGCGTTCGTCTCCACGCCCAAGATCTGGGAGGCACTGATCCCGAACCCCGTCATCCATTCGACCACCTTCGGCGGCAACCCCATTGCCTGCGCCGCAGGCATCGCCGCCATCACGGTCACGCTGGAAGAGGATCTGCCCGGTCAAGCCGCGGCCAAGGGCGACCTGTTGATGACGGAACTCGCGGCGCTGCGTGTCCGGTATCCCTCGATATTGACGGCCGTGCGCGGCAAGGGGTTGCTCATCGGGCTGGAGTTCCCCTCGGATTCGATCGGCTACGATTGCGCAGCGGCGCTGTTTCGTCGCGGGGTGCTGGTCGCCGGAACCTATTCGAAGGCACGCACCATCCGGCTCGAGCCCGCGCTGAACATACCGACGCCCCAGCTCCTCGAAGTGCTGAGCCGGCTGGAGGATGCCTTGAAGGAAATCCGCGCTAAGCGTTTCGGATCCGACGAATACGCAGGAGTCAGCGTACTCCCCGACGTGTCGCCGCGGAGCGTGCAGGCCGTCAGTTTGACGGACTCTTGAGTCGGTCCGCTGGCGCGCCTGTCGCGCTAGAACTCGTCTACGGAGATCGACACCGCGCCATCGCGCATGGCAATGACCTCCGCGGCCCACAAGGCCACGCGGGGAAGCTCCGTGTCCGCGAAATGATCGAACGCGCGCAATTTCCCCGAGTAGAAGCTCGAGTCCGCCTGCGCAGCACCCGCCTCGAGCGCGTTCAGGCAGCTGATCGCCTGATCGAGCCATAGCCAGCCGACAATGCCGTGGCCAAGTGCATCGAGAAAGGCGCGTGCATTGGCCAGTACGCGCCGTTCATCGGGCTCCGCAATGAGCCGCTCGACACAGGCCGCCAGGTGCCGAAACGCCTCACCCACCGCCGCGGCGCCCCCCTCCAGCTTCGATCTACCGGCCGCCCGGGCCAGCGATTCACGCACCTTTTCTTGAAGCAGTACGAATGCCGCCCCGCGGTCGCGTCGTATCTTTCGCATGGCAAGATCGATGCCATGAATGCCCGTCGTGCCCTCGTGAATCGGATTGAGCCGATTGTCTCGATACAGCATCTCGATCTCGAAGTCCCGCGTGTACCCCGCGCCGCCGAAGATCTGCAACGCCTGGTGCAGAGCGGCTTGCGCCCATTCGGCGGGCCAGCTCTTAGCCACCGGCGTGAGCAGCCCCAACAAGAGGGATGCCGCGTCGCGGTCGGCTTCCCGGGTCGCGGTCTGTTCGTCGTCCAACAGATAAGAGCAATAGAGCGTCAGAGCCAGCGCCCCTTCGGCGATGGCTTTCTGCCAGAGCAGCATGCGCCTCACGTCCGGATGCTCGATGATGGCGACCTGTTCCCCGTCTCGCGAGATCCGGCCTTGAATCCGCTCCTTGGCATAGGCCAGAGAGAGTTGATACCCGCGCGCGGCCAGGATGGAACCGCTCATGCCCACCGCCACCCGCGCCTCGTTCATCATCTGAAACATCTGCGGCAGTCCCCGGCCGATCTCGCCCACCAACCAGCCCACCGCACCGGCACGCCCTTCGGGGCGATGACGACCCTCCCCGAAGTTGAGCGCGCAATTGGGCATCGCCCGCTGGCCCATTTTGTGATTCAGGCCCGCGACCGACACGTCGTTGGCCGCGCCATCCGGCAGACGCTTCGGTACGATGAACAGCGAGATGCCGTGGGTGCCGGGGATCAGCTTGCCATCCGCGCCCGCGGTCTTGGCGAGCACGAGATGCACGATATTGGCCGTGACATCCTGATCTCCCCCGGAAATCCACATCTTGCTGCCGCTGATCCGAAAGCGCGCACCGAGGCCATCCCGGCCGTCCGGCTCCGCCTTCGTTCGGATCTCGGCCAGCGAGGATCCCGCATGCGGCTCCGACAAACACATGGTGCCCATGGTGTGTCCCGCGATCTGCGGATCGGCGAACGCGTCGATTTGCGCCGCGTTGCCGAAGTTCACGATCAGACGCGCATTGCCCGTGGTCAACAGCACATAGGAGGCGGTCCCCATATTGCCCGCCATCAAAAGTCCCATCGCTCCCATATGCATCGCATGAGGAAGCTGCAGCCCTCCTCGCGCCTCGTCGAACACCGTGGAGAAGAATCCCGCCTCCGCAATCGCCCTGACGGCCCGAGCGCTCTGCGGCAGCACCTTGACCTGGCCGTGTTCGTCCAGCCATGGCTCCTGAGTGTCGCTTTGCCGGGAATGGGGCGCGAGGTCGCGCTCGGAGAGCCGATGGGCCAGCTCGAGCATGGCCGACAGATCGGCGCGCGTATGCGCGCAAAAGCGCGGCCGGTTCAGCAGGCCCTCGAGCGCGAGCCACTCCCAGAGCAGGAAATCCAGGTTCCGCATCGAGATGAGCTCATTCGCCATACCCGCGATGATCCCTCAGCGACGCCAACCCTTCGCCGTGCGGCCGCCCACGAGTCCCGCACGTACCCGCTGCTTGAGGAGCGGCCGTGGGCGAAACCGCTCCCCGTACGCTTCGTACATGATCTCCTGCGCTTGCAGGCACAGGCTCGAGGTGGTCACGTCCATCAACTCGAACGGCCCAATGGGGTGACCCAGCCCGAGCTTGCAGGCCGTGTCGATATCTTCGGGCGTCGCAATCCCTTCCTCGACCAGGCGCACCGCCTCGATCAAAAAGACGTGCAGCACCCGATTGACCGCAAAACCCGCCACGTCCTTGATCCGCACGGCCGTCTTGCCCGCGGCGGAGGCGAGCCGGATCGCGTCGACGACGGATTGTTCGTCGGTGTCGAAGCCCGGGATGACCTCGACCAGCTTCATGCGCGAGACCGGCGAGAAGTAGTGCGTGCCGAGGAATCGGGCGCGCCGCTCGGGCGGCAATTTCGAGGCCAGCGTCGAGATCGGAATCGTCGAGGTATTGGTGGCGATGAGGCAATCGCGCGGGCACACCCGATTCAGCTGCTCCAGCACGGCGGCCTTCACCTCGAGATCCTCGAAGACCGCCTCCGTGACGAACTCTCGGTCGGTGAACTCATCGACCGTCGACGGAGTGATCCGCGCCAGCGCCGCCTCGGCCGCTGTCGCTTCGTAAAATCCGCGCTTGCACCCTTTATCGGCGATTTCACGAAGCCGCTTGAGGGCGCCCGTCACTTTTTCCGGCACCTGGTCTGCCAGCCGTACCTCGTGCCCGGCGAGTGCATAGACGAAGGCGATCTCCGCACCCATCAACCCAGCCCCCACCACCCCGCATCGCTCTTTCATGGCCGTCCTCAAAGTATCTCGAACAGTCCGGCCGCGCCCATGCCGCCGCCCACGCACATGGTCACGACCGCGTAGCGCACGCCGCGACGCCGCCCTTCGATCAACGCGTGCCCAACGAGCCGCGATCCGGTCATCCCGTACGGATGTCCGATGGAAATGCCGCCGCCGTTGACATTCAGCCGCTCGGGATCGATGCCGAGACGCTCCTGACAATAAATCACCTGAACCGCGAACGCCTCATTGAGTTCCCAGAGGCCGATGTCGTCGATCGTCAGCCCGTGCTGCTTCAGGAGCTTCGGAATCGCAAACACCGGACCGATCCCCATCTCGTCCGGTTCGCATCCCGCGACCGCGATCCCGAGATAGCGCCCCAACGGGGCGAGCCCGCGCGCCACGGCCTCGGCCTCGTGCATCAGCACACACGCCGAGGCGCCGTCCGAGAGCTGACTGGAATTGCCGGCCGTGATGACGCCGTTCGGAATCACGGGCTTGAGCGCCGCGAGCCCCTCCAGGGTCGTCTCGGGACGATTGCCCTCATCCTTCGACAGCGTGGTCGCCCGATGACTGATCGCACCCGTCTCCTTGTCCTTCAACGCCATCACGGCCTCGATGGAAACGATCTCCTGGTCGAAGCGGCCCGCGCGCTGAGCGGCCGCGGTGCGCTGCTGCGATAGCAGCGAATACGCGTCCTGCCGCTCGCGGGTCACGGCATAGCGCGAGGCCACCCGCTCCGCCGTCTCGAGCATCGGCATGTAGGCGTTCGGGGCGTGCGCCGTGACGGTCGGATCCATCTCGCGCCGGACCCAGTCCATGTAAGGCGTCTGCACCGCGCTGATATTGTCCTGGCCGCCGGCGACGACGACCCGCATACCATCAACCGCGATTTGCTTGGCCGCGATGCCGATTGCCATGAGCCCCGATGCACACTGGCGGTCGACGGTCTGCGCGGCCACGGTGACCGGCCAGCCCGCGGCGAGCGCCGCGTTGCGGGCGAGGTTCATGCCGGCGGTGCCCCCCGCGAGCACCGTGCCGATCACGACATCGTCGATGTCGGCGGCGTCGAGCCCGGCGCGATCCGCCGCGTGGCGCAGCGCATGCGCCATGAGCGTTGGTGATCGCACGTTGTTCAGCGCGCCGCGAAAAGCGCGTCCTATCGGCGTACGGGCGGTGGATACCACAACGGCTGTCGTCACGGGTCGATCTCTCCTCGAGGCAAGCCTCGGTCAGCGGGCCGGTTATCGGCCCAGTCAGCGGCCCAACCAGCGGGGCGGCCGCTTCTCGATGAACGCACGAGGTCCTTCCTGGAAATCCTCCGTGAGCATGATTCGCGCCTGCGCCTGCACCGACAGACGGTACAGCTCCTCATCTTGCAGATCGTACGCCCGCCGGGCGATGGCGAGGCTTTCCTTGACGGCGATCGGCGCATTCGCGGCAATGGCGGTCGCGAGCCGCAGCGCCGCCGCCTGCAGCTGCGCCTTCGGCACGACCTGGTTGATCAACCCCAGCCCCGCCGCACGTTGCGCATCGATCCGGTTTGCGGTGGCGATGAGCTCGAACGCCAGCGCCTGCGGAAGCCTCCTTACCAGCCGATAGACGCCGCCCGCCGCTGCGATCAAGCCGCGGGTGACTTCCGGGAGACCGAATACCGCATCGTCGGCCGCCACGATCAGGTCGCAGGCGAGCGCGATCTCGAACCCACCCGCGAGTGCGAAGCCGTTGACGGCAGCGATCCAGGGCTTCGCGCGCTTCGCGGTCACGAAGCCCCCGAAGCCGTTTGCCGCGGTCGAGAGCCTCTCCAACCCGCCGGCCGCCACCTCCTTCAGATCGGCGCCCGCGCAGAACGCTTGATCGCCGGCTCCGGTCAAAACGACGCATCGAATCGCCGGATCCTGCTCGAGCTGCTCGACCGCGCGGGCCAGGTGTATCGCGGTGGATTCGTTGATGGCATTGCGGGCTTCGGGCCGGTTGAGCGTGACGAGCGCGAGGTGGGCCCTCGGGTAGTCGAGCTTGACGCATTCCGCGGCGGCTACGCCCGTCGGGGAGCTCACGGGGCCGGCCATGGGCTCATCCGGGCACGCGCCTCCACGTCCTCCACCGAAGGGACCGATGCATTCCCGCCGGTCCGGCCGGGGTCCTGCTCCTTCACGCGCCTGAGCTCGATGCGACCGATTTGATTGCGGTGCACTTCATCCGGGCCATCGGCCAGCCGCAGCAGCCGCGCGGTCGCGTAAGCGGCTCCGAGAAAGAAGTCATCGTTCGTGCCGGCGCCGCCGAAGGCCTGGATTGCCCAGTCGATGATGCGGCACGCCATCTGCGGCGCAGCGACCTTGATCATCGCAATTTCGGACTTGGCGATCTTGTTGCCCACGGTATCCATCATCCAGGCGGCCTTGAGCGTCAGGAGCCGCGCTTGCTCGATCATGATCCGTGACTCGGCGATGCGCTCGAGCGTGACGGTCTGCTCCGACAGCGGCCGGCCAAACGGACGACGATCGACGGCACGACGACACAGGCGCTCGAGGACCCTTTCGGCGAGCCCGATCAGCCGCATGCAGTGATGGATGCGGCCCGGCCCGAGACGCCCCTGGGCGATCTCGAAACCCCGACCTTCGCCGAGCAGGATGTTCGTGACCGGGACGCGGACGTTCTCGAACAGCACCTCCGCCGCCCGGTCCGGTACCCCGAAGTAGCCAAATATCGGCAACGGGCGAAGCACCCGCACGCCGGGCGTATCCTTGGGGACGAGCACCATCGACTGCTGGCGGTAGCGGTCGCTGTTGTCCGGATCGGTCTTCCCCATGAAGATGATGATCTTGCAGCGCGGATCGGTCGCCCCCGTCGTGTACCACTTGCGCCCGCTGATCACGTACTCATCGCCCTGCCGCACGATCGAGCTCGTGATGTTGGTCGCATCCGAGGAGGCCACCAGCGGCTCCGTCATCGCAAACGACGATCGGATCTCACCCGCGAGCAGCGGATCGAGCCAGCGCTTCTGCTGCTCGGCAGTGCCGTATCTGAACAGCACCTCCATGTTGCCCGTATCGGGCGCCGAGCAGTTGAAGACCTCCGGCGCCAGATGGGAGCGGCCCATGATTTCGCAAAGCGGCGCGTAGTCCAGGTTCGACAGCCCGGCGCCGAGGGTGCTGTCCGGCAGGAACAAGTTCCAAAGACCTGCGCGCCGGGCGGCTGGCTTCAACTCCTCGACGACCGGATAGACGCTCCACGGACCGAGCCTTGCCGCCTCCGAGTAATGGCGCTGCTCATTCGGATAGATGTGCTCGGCCATGAAGTCGAGAGCTCGCCCGAAACTGCTCGACCCGTTGGCTGTACCCGAATTCCATGTCATCGCCTCGAAGCGGTCGTCAGAATTTCACCCCAAACGTCACGCCATACGTGCGCGGCGGTGCTTGACCAGGTAGTAAAAGCCGAAGGAGCGCAGGTCGAGACCATCGGCGAAGGTCTCACGGTCCGTCAAGTTCTTGCCCCATAGCTTGACCGAGTATTTATCCGTCGCATAGGAAACCTCGGCGTTGAGCTTGGTGTTCTGCGGATTCAGAGCGGCCCATTGCCATCGAGGCTGTTGTACGGCGAAAAATAGACGTGACTCTGATAGGCGAGATTCGGGGTGAACGTGAACTTGCCGCCGCCATAATGCGCGAACTCCCAGTCGAGCCACGCCGAGCCGCTGTTGCGGGGCACGTAGGGCTGCTGCACACCGCTCACGGTGGCGAGGGCCAGGTGAAATCCTCGTAGATGGCGTCGATATAGGCCGCCGAGAGTCCGGCCCGAAGCTCCGGAATCGGCTGCACGGTTGCCTCGAACTCCACGCCGCGCATTCTCGATTTCGGCACGTTGTGCAGGATCGTTTGCAGCCCGATCTGCTCATCGGTTTGCTGATTCTTGTAGTTGATCCAGAACGCATCGCCGGTGAAGGAGAATTTGCGGTCGAAGAATATGCCCTTGGTGCCGAGCTCGTAGGCATCATCCGTTTCCGGCGACGTGGTATTGATCGGGTTATTGAGAAAACACTGCCCGCAGAAGGCGCCCGGGCGATAGCCGCGCCCGAAGCTCGCATACACCAGCTCGCCGTTGGTCAGCGTATAGGACAGCGCCGCCCCAACCCGTGACCGCATCGCTATTGAGCGTGTACGGGGTACCCGAGTTGTTCTTGACCCGTCGCCGCATTGTAGCTCCCGAGCACGAAGCTGCCCGTGGCCGGGTTCCAGTACTGCGGTTCGGTATTGCGCTGGCCGGTATAGCTCACCGAGGCCGGCTCGAGGTAGGAATAGTAGTTCTTGTACTCCTGGTCATCCCACGTGTGCGGCGCAGGCCGAGCGTCGCAACCAACGTCGAGACCAGGGTCTGATCCACCTGTCCGAATATCGCACGCGAATTTCTCACCTGATCGTAATCTTGATGAATATCGGCGGCGCCGTCGAGCAGCCAGTAGTAGCTGTTCGATTTGTCCTCGTCAAAGCCGTAATAGACGCCCGCTTGCGCCTTGGTACTATCCCCCACGTAGCTCAGGCGCAACTCCTCGTTGAACATGGTGAAGCGATTACCGTACAAGGTATCGAGCGCCTGCGCGAAGACCGGTGAGTTCTCTCCCGTGCCTTCCTGGGTGAACTGCGCACTCGCGGTGTCGTAGGACTGCAGCCAGGTCGCAGTGAGCGCATCATTGATCGCGAACTTGGTGACGAGCTCGGAACCCCAGTTCTGCAGCGTGTTGTTGCCGAGCCGGGGGCTGTCGATCTCCCAGAAGCTCAAGCCTTGAGCTTGGCGGCTGGTGTTGAGCGTCGTATTGGCCCCGTTCGGTCCTGTGCCGAGATCGTACACACCGGCCTGCGTCGGATTGGCATTGCCGGCGGTCAGCTTGAACATCACGTCCCAACGCTCGTCGGGCTTCACCTTGAAGATCAACCGCACGGCATCGTTATCGGTGGAATTGGCCGCCGGCTCGCTCGGATACGAGGTCTTCTTGAAGCCATCCCCGTGCGCCGAGCTGAACGCAATGCGCACGCCCGCGATGCCGTCTTCGAGTGTCGTCTCGAATGCGCCGCGTGCAGTGAACGTGTTGTAGGTCGCGTATCCCGCCTCGACATAGCCATCCGATCCTCCCTGAAGGCTGGGCATCCGGGAGATGAAGTTGATGGCGCCGCCCGTCGTGTTGCGCCCATAAAGGGTTCCCTGCGGCCCCTCGAGGACTTCGACGCGCTCCAAATCGTACAGCTGCATGCCTTGATCCGCGCGTGCCGCGATATAAGGTTGATCGAAGTAGACGCCGATCGGCGAGGCCTGGTTCGGGTTGTGCTCATTGGCCATGCCAACGCCACGCAGCGTGAAGTTGGGCTGCGTGTCGCCGAACGCGCTGTTGACCTCGAGAGTCGGAACGAGGTTGCTCATCTCGCTCACGTTCATCACGCCGCGGGACTCGAGCTCGCTCTGGGAGATGGCGGTGACCGCAATCGGTACCGTCATGACGGACTCCGCCCGCCGCTGCGCGGTGACCACGATCTCCTGGAGACCCTGATCATCATCGGCACGCGCCACGGTGGACGCAAGCGACAGCGCGCTCGCTGTCGCGACCGCCAGTAGTGCAATCACGCTCTTCTGCATTTTTTGACTCCCCAGTTCACCAATTTATCGAAAGCGGGTGATGCCAGACTGTCGGGAGCCTAAGCGCTTGATGCCGGCGATTCTTGCGCGAAT
>CAVTNZ010000072.1:0-150691 GCA_963736185.1 uncultured Gammaproteobacteria bacterium
ACGGGTCGCGTCCGTGACCAATGGCATACCATGACCCGCTGGGCAAGGTCGCCAAGCTGCGCGCGCACGAGCCGCAGGCGCGGCTCGACATCCATCCTCACGACGCTGGCCAGCGCCACGTCGGCGATGGCGACCTCGTGTCCATCCGGGGCGAGCACGGCGAGGTCCGCCTGCGCGCGCGCCTGTGCGAAGACCTCAAGCCGGGGGTGGTATTCCTGCCCATGCATTGGGGACGCACGTCGGCGAGCACGCCGTCGAGGTCGGAGGGCGCGTTCACCAGGTTGATGGCCTCCAGGTTGCTGTCGCGAAAACGCAGCGTGCGGGACAAAGGGAACGAAACCGGATCGACGCCCGCCACCTGGGTGCGCTCCGACATCACCTTCGAGTCGCCGCGCTGGCCGACCACCCACACATCGTCGCCCGGCCGCAGCTCCTTGGCGACCAGCGTCGCCGCCCGCACCGGCGTATCGCCGATCAGCCTCGGATCGTAGGACACCACCGCGAGATTGTGCAGCGGGTGAATGAACTCCACCTTGCCGGGCACTTCCACCGTGCCGTTGAAGGTGATGCGGACATCGCCCATCGCGATCGGCACGGTGTTGCGGTCGATGACCACGAGCCCGCGCTTGGTATCCACGATCACACCTGTGCCGTGATAATTCTTTTCCGTCACGCCGGACACCGAGTAGGGCATGTCGAAGGTGATCGACACGAGCGATGGGGCCAGGCGGTCGATGCGCGGGTCGCCGGTCTTCGCGTACTGGGTGGAGGCCGGCTGAAGCTCCGGCGACACCGGCCCCGCCGCGAGCCCCACGCAGGGCCAGATGCCGAGCGTGTCGTCCCGCTTGCACTTGCGGGCGGGGAACCAGCGCCGGTCCATGCGGATCACCTTGAGCTGCGTGGTGCGGGGATCCTCGAGCGTCACGTAGCGCACCGGGGCGCGGGCGCCGTCCGCCAGATCCTTGAGCGCGGACTCGAAATCCGCGAGCGTTTCCATCTTCTTGCCGTTGAAGGAACTGATGAGCGCGCCATGCGGGATGCCGGCGCTGCCGAAGACGTAGCCCGGATTCGCGACGTACACACCTTTGATCGGCAGGTTGTAGTGGCGGGCCTGCTGGTAGGACAGCGTGTGAACCACCGCCTCGCCGAACTCGATGTACTCGTCCGCCGTGATGGCGCCGAGCGACTCCACGTCCAAGGCGTGACGCAGCGTCTGATCGCCCCTCAACACCTCGACCTTGATCTGCTGGCCGACATGATTGTCCAGCACGTCCTCCAAGGCGAAGAACTCCGGCACGGGTTTGCCGTCGATCGCAATGAGAATGTCGCCGGGCGACAGCACCCCGTCCGCGGCCGACCCCGGCTGGACCTCATCGACCACCAGCATGCCGGTAAGCTTGGGAAACGCGGCGCGCATGCGCGCCTCCGTCTGGGCATCGAGGCCCAGCCGCCGCAGCTCGTCGTACGGCGTGTACTTGAACACCGTCTCCAACGTGCCGCGCGGCACCGGTTTGCCGGCATCGATGTATTTCAACGCCCGCGTGATGGCCGGCAGCGGCAGGTAGAAGCTCGAGGCCGCGCCGGTCGCGCCCCCGGCATTCAGCGCCACCACGCGGCCCTGGATGTCGATCACCGGCGAGCCGGACGACCCTCCGGATGTTCCCGAGGCAGCCTGATAGTAGAACGTGTTGAAGTCATTGTACTTGCCGTAGCCGTACTCGGGCGCCTCGCGGTCCAGGCGCGCGAGCGTGCCCGCGAGTATCGACAGCTGCTCGCCGGCATCGTTGCCGACCACCCGGATCTCGCGGCCTATGACCGCCCCCGCCGGATAGAGCGGCAGCTCCGCCGGCTTGATGAATCGCAGCTTCGAGGGATCGTAACGGTAGATGCCGAAGTCATGGACCGGATCGCGGTACACCGGGAACAGCTGCACTTCCTCGCGATTCTGGAACGTGGCCTGCGCGGTGACCGGCCCGGGCGTCACCACGTGGCGATTGGTCAGGATCAGTCCGCGCTTCGCGTCGATGACGAATCCGGTCGCCTGGGCGGTGGTGTTCCACTCCGTATCGAATGCGCGCGCGCCGTCGATCTGGATGGTGACCACGCCCGAGGCGATGCGCTCCAGGGTTTGGGCCCAGTTCGCGGACCGGTCGACGAGCTCGGGCGCCGGGGCGACGGTCGGCACCGCCGGAGCCGGCATGGGAGCGCGCGGCGCGGGGTCGTCCACCGAGGGGGGCGGACTTGCGGAGCTGTCCGACGGCGCGGCAAAAGCCCGCGTGGAGAGCAAAAGGAGCAAGAGCCAAAGCGAGCTGCGGGACATACCGATCCTAGGGCACTGCCTGAAACGAAATTTAGGTGTCCGTGGTCGGACAAGCCGTGGAGCCGCGCGGTTCCTCAGGGAATCGGCTTCCAGGCTATATCGAGCTGTTTCACTGCTCTCACGTCGTCGAGCCGCCGCACCGGCATTGTATGCGGTGCGGTGCGCAGTTTCTCGGGCTCCTGTTCCATTTCCCGGCGAATTTCCCGCATCGCGCCGCAAAAATGGTCCAATTCCTCCTTGGTCTCGGTCTCGGTGGGCTCGATCAGCAGGCACTCGGGAACCAGCAGCGGGAAATAGGTGGTGGGCGCGTGTACCCCGAAATCCAGCAGGCGCTTGGCCACATCCATCGCGGTCACTTCGAAGCGCCGGCTCTCGCTCTTCAGGGTGACGATGAATTCATGGCTGGCGCGGCGAGCGGGATAAGCGGCTTCGTAGCCCAGGTCGGTCAGGCGCTTCATCAGATAGTTCGCGTTCAGCGCCGCGAATTCGGATACCCGCACCATCCCCTGCCTTCCCAGCATGCGCATGTAGATGTAGGCGCGCAGGTTGACGCCCGCGTTGCCCATGAAGCCGGACAGCCGGCCGATCGAGTCTGGAACATCGGCTTCGGTCAACCAGCGATAACGGCCGTCCTGGCGGCCCACCAGCGGGATGGGCAGGAAGGGCAGCAGGCGGGGACCGACGCCGACCGCGCCCGATCCCGGACCGCCACCGCCATGCGGCGTCGAGAATGTCTTGTGCAGGTTCATGTGAATCACGTCGAATCCCATGTCCCCCGGACGCACCTTCCCGAGGATCGCATTCAAGTTCGCGCCGTCGTAATAGAGCAGACCGCCCGCCTCGTGCACGATGCGCGCGACCTCGGCGATGCGGTGCTCGAACACGCCGAGCGTCGACGGATTCGTGAGCATGATTCCCGCCGTCGCCGGGCCCGCGGCGGCCTCGAGCGCCTGCAGATCGATGCCGCCGCTCTTGTCGCACGGAATCTCCTTGACGGTGCAGCCGCACATGGCGGCGGTGGCCGGATTGGTTCCGTGCGCGGCCTGCGGAACGATGATCTCCGTGCGGGCGGCGTCGCTGCGCCGCTGATGATAGGCCCGGATCA
The DNA here is from genome assembly GCA_963736185.1 of uncultured Gammaproteobacteria bacterium. Lineage (GTDB taxonomy): Bacteria > Pseudomonadota > Gammaproteobacteria > Steroidobacterales > Steroidobacteraceae > Bog-1198. The sequence continues at coordinate 3,426 of CAVTNZ010000072.1, forward strand.
TGGCGACCCCGGCAAACTCGCCCTGGGCTCCGGCCATCGGGGAAAGGCTCACCGCCTGCATGCCGGTGATCTCCTTGAGCATTTCCTGCAGCTCGTACATGCAGGCGAGAAAGCCCTGCGGCTCGGGCGCGAAAGGATGCCTGCCCAGGAACTCGGGAAGCATGGCGTAGGTGTTGCACGCCTTGGGGTTGTACTTCATGGTGCAGGAGCCCAGGGGATAGAAGTGCGAGTCGATGGAGAAGTTCAGCTGCGAAAGCCGGGTGAAATGACGCACCACCTGCAGCTCGGATACTTCCGGAAGGTGGGGCCGGCGCTGACGGCGCAGGTGCGCCGGAACGCCCGCTCCCCGCGCGGCGCCCGGTGCCGCGCCCCCGTCCCCGTCCGAGCGGTCGCCCGCGGCGGCGGTCTCCGGCGGAAACTGGCTCGGCGCCCGCCGGCCCGGTTTGCTCAATTCGAATATCAGCGGCTCGCGCAACCCCAGTTCACTCATGCTCGCTCCTCAATCCGCGCCGCGTGCGGCGCGCGGCGATTCCATCGCATCCCGAAGCGCGTTCGCATAGGCCTCTATGTCCCGATCCAATTTGGTTTCGGTGGCGCAGACCAGCATCGCGTGGCCGAGCTCCGGATGGCTCGCACCGAGGTCCAATCCGCCGGCGATGCCGCGCTCGGCGAGCGCCGCCAGCACCGGCGGCACGGGGCGGTCGAGAACCAGCACGGCCTCGTGGAAGCGAGGCGTGTCGAACGCGGCGGAGACTCCCGGAATGCGCGTCAGCGCCTGCACCAGGCATTCCGTTCGCTCGGCGCATGAGGCCGCGACTCGCTCCAAACCCTCCGGCCCCAGCAGCGAAAGATAGATGGTGGCGGCCGTCACCAGGAGTCCCTGGTTGGTGCAGATGTTGGAGGTGGCCTTGCTGCGCCGGATGTGCTGCTCGCGCGCCTGCAACGTCAGCGTGAAGCCGGGCCGGCCCTCCGTATCGACGGTCCGCCCGACGACGCGCCCGGGCATCTGGCGCACGTGCGCAAGGCGCGTCGCCATGAAGCCGAAATAAGGGCCGCCGCACGCCAGGGGCACGCCGAGCGGCTGTCCTTCGCCGCACACGATGTCCGCGCCGCGCCCTGCCGCCCCGCTTCCCCAATCCCCGGGGGGCCTGTGGAGCGCGAGCGAGACGGGATTCACCACCGCGATGACCAGCATGCGATTTCCGTGCGCCCAGTCGGTGAGCGCGTCGATCTCCTCCAGATTGCCGAAGAAATTCGGCTGCTGGATCACCAGCGCCGCATAGCCGCCGCCCGCCATCGAGCTCTGCAGGGCATCGAGGCTCAACCGGCCGCTGCGCCGATCGAAGGCGGCGGCCTCGAACTCCACCCCCTGGTGGCGGGCTATGGTCTGCGCGACTTTCGCATAGGTGGGATTGACGGTGCGCGGCACCAGAATGCGCCGCGACTCCGAGCCTCGATTGGCGCGGATGGCCATCAGGCAGGCTTCGGCCAGCGCCGAGGCGCCGTCATACAGCGAGGCGTTCGCCGCCTCCATGCCCGTCAGGGCGCAGATCATCGATTGATATTCGTAAATCAGCTGCAGCGTGCCCTGGCTCGCCTCCGCCTGGTAGGGCGTATACGCGGAGTAGAATTCGCCGCGCGTGGCGATCGCCCAGACCGGGGCGGGGATGTGGTGTTCGTAGGCGCCGGCGCCGATGAAGTTCAGGAAGCGGCCGTCGGTCGCGGCGCGCTCGGTCAGCAGACGCGCCACCTCCATTTCGCTGCGGCCCGGCGGCACGCCGTCGAGCGCAGCGGCTTTCAATGCGTCGGGGATCTCGTCGAACAGCTCGTCGATGGAGCTGGCTCCGATGACCGACAGCATGTCCGAGACGTCGGCCTGCGTATGCGGGATGAAGGGCATGGCGCCGCGCTACCCGGCTTCTTTGACGTATTGCGCGTACTCGGCGGCCGTCAGAAACGGACCGCCGGCGGGGCCGGAACCGCGGTCTACCCGCATCAACCATCCCTTCCCATAGGGATCGGAGTTGAGCAGCTCGGGCTTCTCGCCGAGCGCGTCGTTGCGCGCGGCCACTCTTCCCGACACGGGGCTGTAGACATCGGACGCCGCCTTCACCGACTCGACCACGGCGCACGCCTCCCCGGTCTTGAGTTCGCGCCCCACCTGCGGCACCTCGACGAACACCAGATCGCCGAGCGCCTGTTGCGCGTGGTCCGTGATTCCGATCTCCACCTGGCCGTTGGCGAGGTCGCGGACCCACTCGTGTGTCCGCGTGTACTGCAGGTCGTCCGGTACGTTTTCGCTCACTGAAGCCGACTCCTCTGATTGTTACTGGATCAATACCTTGCCGTTGCGCACGAACGGCGGTTTGACGACGCGCGCGGCATGCGTCTGGCCGCGGATCTCGACCGAGACGCGCTCGGGGGCTCCTCTTCGCACGCGCGCGAGGGCGATCGCCCGGTTCAATGTGGGGGAAAAAGTGCCGCTGGTGATCTCGCCGATCTGGCTGCCGGGATGCTGCCCGGACGGAGCGGCGAACACGGGCTGATGATTGCGCAGCACGCCCCGGTCCTCCAGCACCAGGCCCACCATCTCATCGCAGCCCTGCGCGCGAATCCGCTCGAGCGCAGCGCGGCCGATGAAGTCGCGCTCCGCGGGCTCGAATGCCACCGTCCAGGCAAGTCCCGACTCCAGGGGATTGCGGCTCTCGTCCATGTCGCTGCCGTACAGATTCATCCCCGCCTCGAGGCGCAGCGTGTCGCGCGCCCCCAGGCCCGCCGGCGTGACGCCGAGCGCCACCAGCGAGCGCCACACGGTGGCGGCCTCTTCGGCCGGCAACATGATCTCGAACCCATCCTCCCCCGTGTACCCGGTGCGCGCCAGAAACCAGGAGTCGATCGCCGCAGCGGAGAACCGGGCGATGCGCAGCGCCCTCTCCCGATGCGCGGCGGACAGAAGCGAGGCCGTCTTTTCGCGTGCCAGGGGTCCCTGCACCGCGAGAATGGCAAGGTCCTTGCGCTCGCGCACCGAGACGCCGTAAGGCGCGGCGTGCTCCTGCAGCCACTTCACATCCTTGCCGCGGGTGCCGGCATTGACCACGATGCGAAACCATCCGTCGGTCAGGAAATAAACGATCAGGTCATCGATGACTCCGCCGTCCGGCAGGAGCATGCAGGAATACAGGGCGGCCCCGGGCACCGTGAGCTTGGCCGCATCGTTCGCGAGCACGAAGCGCAGGCACTCGCGCACGCGGGCGCCGGTCAGATCGACCACGCACATGTGGGACACGTCGAAAACGCCGCAGTCCCTGCGCACCGCGCGATGCTCGTCGAGTTGGGAGCCGTAGGAGAGCGGCATGTCCCAGCCGCCGAAATCGATGATCCTGGCACCCGAGGAAACATGAATGTCGTAGAGCGGCGTTTTCAGGCCCATCGCAACCTCGCTGCGAATCCGGACACGGAACCGGCCCGCACCGCATGGCACGTGCCGCCCCTCTGTCCTTCGGACCTGAGAGATCGAGCGCTCGCTCGAGCGCTGCTCCCCTTCGGTGGATCGCCCTTGCCGGCGCGACCGCTCTCCAGAGATCGCGAGAGACCGTAGTACGTGTGCCTGAGCGTTTCCGGGCGGTTGCGCCTTCGGCGGTCCTCGGCGAGGGAGGACACTCTCCACACGGCTCTTATCGCGATGCTGCATCATATCACAGAGCGCGGGACGGCCGGTCCGCGAGCTGGCCGGGCCATTGGGGCCCTGCAGGGGACTTGCAGTGGCCTGCAGGGCGGTCAACCGCCGGATTTCTTGGCGGCCCAACCGAGCTTGGAGAGCTCCGCAACGATCGCGTCGCGATGATCGCCCTGGATCTCGATCACGCCGTCGCGAACGGTTCCGCCCGATCCGCAGCGCTTTTTGAGCCCGGCCGCAAGCGTGGTGAGCTCGGATTGGGACAGCGGCAGCCCGCTGACGGTGGTCACGCCCTTGCCGGCACGGCCCTTGGTCTCCCGGCCGACGCGCACGGGGCCGGCCTGCGCCCTGCCGGGGGCACCCTTCGGGCACACGCAATCCCGCACTGCACGGCGGCAATTGGGGCAAAGAGTCCCCACGCCGGTGGAATAAACCAGCCGCTCACTCATCCGGGATGATCCTCATCGGCTGCGATTATGCCATCGGGCGTTGGGGGGCAACCGGCCATCAAGTAGAATATGCCGCATGCCATCACGCAGAAAATCTCTGGCCGTCAAGATCGGCCACGTCACCGTGGGCGGCAATGCGCCCATCGTCGTTCAATCGATGACCAACACCGATACCGCGGACATCGAGGGCACGGTCGCGCAGGTCAAATCGCTCGCGCGCGCGGGATCCGAACTGGTCCGCATCACCGTCAATAACGACGAGGCCGCGGCCGCCGTTCCGCACATCCGCGACAGGCTGGTCGCCCAGGGCGTGAACACCCCGCTGGTCGGCGATTTTCACTTCAACGGCCACAAGCTCTTGAAGGCCCACCCGGCCTGCGCCGAGGCGCTCTCCAAGCTGCGCATCAACCCGGGCAACGTGGGGCGGGGCAGCAAGCGCGATCCGCAGTTCGCCGAGATGATCGAGACCGCCTGCGCGTATGACAAGCCCGTGCGCATCGGGGTGAACTGGGGAAGCCTCGACCAGGATCTGCTCACGCGGCTGATGGACGAGAATTCAAAGCTGGCGGCTCCGCTTCCGGCTCTCGACGTGATGCGTGAAGCCATCGTGGTATCGGCTCTTGACAGCGCGAAGCGCGCGCAGAGCCTCGGGCTCAAGCCCGACAGGATCGTGATCAGCGCCAAGGTCAGCGGGGTCCAGGATCTGATTGCCGTCTATCGAAACCTCGCCGGCCGCTGCGACTATCCTCTACATCTCGGCCTCACGGAGGCCGGCATGGGCAGCAAGGGCATCGTCGCCTCGACCGCCGGCATCGGGGTGCTCCTGCAGCAGGGCATCGGCGATACCATCCGCGTGTCGCTGACGCCGGAACCGAATGGCGACCGCACTCAAGAGGTGATCGTCGCGCAGGAAATCCTCCAAACCATGGGTCTGCGCTCGTTCACCCCCATGGTGGTGGCGTGCCCGGGGTGCGGGCGCACCACCAGCACCTATTTTCAGGAGCTCGCTCAGAAGATACAGAGTCATATCCGCCATCGCATGCCCGAATGGCGCAAGCGCCACGCGGGCGTGGAGGACATGACGGTCGCCGTGATGGGCTGCGTGGTCAACGGGCCGGGCGAGAGCAAGCACGCCAACATCGGCATCAGCCTGCCGGGAACCGGCGAACATCCGGTGGCGCCGGTGTACGAGGACGGCGCGAAGACGGTGACGCTCAAGGGCGAGCGGATTGCGGAGGAGTTCCAGGAACTGGTCGAGCGATACATAGAGCGCACCTACACGCGGCACTCGGCGTGAGCGATCCGGGCGCCGACGGCCTCGCCGCCAGGAAATGCGCTCCCTGCGAAGGCGGCGTGCCGCCGCTCACGGCCGCGCAGGCGCAGGACCTCATGCGGGAGATCGACGGCGATTGGAAGCTCGCGCCGGATGGCAGGAGCCTGAAGCGCGCGCTCAAGTTCCGGGACTTCTACCGCACCATGAGCTTCGTCAACGCGTTGGCGCATGTCGCGAATGTCGAGGACCATCATCCCGATCTGGAAATTGGTTACGGCTACTGCCGCATCACGTATTCGACTCACGCGATCGGCGGACTGTCGCAGAACGATTTCATCTGCGCCGCCAAGATCGATCGCCTGCTGGCCGGCTGAGCGGCCGGCTCAGGCGCTCCCCTCCCTCAAGAACGCGGGCACGTCGCCGCCAATTCCCAGAGCCCGCCTGGCGAGCCGCTTCCTGACGAAGGGCAGCCTGCCGACCGCCCCAAGCCCCGCCGCACGTAATCGCGCCGCACCCGGATTCGAGCTGGAGAACAGCCGCTCCAATCCATCGAACGCCGCCGCAGCGATCAGATTTTCGCTTTTTCGCCTGCGCTCGTAGCGGCGTAGCGGCGCAAGGTCGCCCAAGGAGCCCGATGCCCCCCCTTCGCCCAGCGCCTCGGCAAGCGAGGCACAATCCAGCAGCCCGAGATTCAGACCCTGTCCGGCCAGGGGATGCACCGCATGAGCGGCGTCTCCGATGAGTGCGGCGCGCGGCCGTGCGTAGTCGAGCGCATATTGCAACCGGATCGGAAAGCTCGCGATCGGGGTGGTGATCTCGATCTCTCCGAGCACCCCGCCGCTTGCCTCCTGCACGGCCGCCGCGAAGCCCGCGGCGTCGAGCGCCCGGAGGCGCTCCGCCTCCTCCCGCACGACGCTCCATACGATCGAGGATCGGCCATCCGACAGGGGCAGCAGCGCGATCGGCCCGGTCGACAGGAAGCGCTGCCAGGCGGTGCTGCGGTGAGGCTTGGCCGTGCGTACATGCGCGACCAGCGCATCCTGATGGTAGGCATGCCCCGCGGTCGCGATGCCGAGAAGTGCGCGCGTCCTGGACGAGGCACCATCCGCCGCGATGAGCAGCCGCGCGCCGAGCTCGCGTTGGTCGACGAGCGCGATGCGCACCCCGCCGTCGCCCACCTCGATGGACCGCACCGCCGACTCGACCGGGACCGCGCCTGCGGCGACCGCCGCCCCCATCGAGTTCTCCTGAAGCGCCCGGCCATCGACGATGAAACCCAGATCCGGCTCACCGAGCTCGGCGCAGTCGAAGGTCAGCGAGCCGTGGCCCTCCGCCACTCCGCTCTCGTCCCACACGACCATCCGCTCGTAAGGGAACACGAGCTGCGGGGGCACGCTTCGCCACACGCCGCACAACTGCAGCAACCGTTGCGAGGCACGGCTCAGCGCGAACACGCGCAGATCCCAGGGAACCCCCGCGCCGGCGGCCGCCGCTTGCGTCGAGTTCGGCGCGCCGATGCGCTCGGCCAGCACCGCCACGCGTCCCGGCGACACGAGGTTGCGCTCGAGCAAGAGCCCCGCCATCACGCTCCCCACGGGACCCGCCCCCACGATGACCACGTCGAACTCGCGGCTCACCGTCGCGCTCCGACAGGCTCGCCGAGAGGCACGCCGCGCGACAGCTTGGGGATCCGGCCCGCGGCTCCCGTGGACAGGGACGACAGCGCGGCTTTCGCAGGCGGCAGGAGATCGAAGGCCAGCAGCCCCATATTCCGCAGGTGTCGCACCGGCCCCCAGGGTGCCGAGAACAGACGCACGAGCCCGTCGGTGAATCCGATGATCTCGCGGCGATCGGCTGACCGCCACTCGTCGTACGCGGCCGTGAGCGTCTCGCTTCCGGGGTCGCCCCGGTGCTCGGCGATGAGCTCGGCCAGGCTCGCCGCATCGCGCAACCCCAGGTTGAATCCCATCCCGGCCACCGGATGCAGGCCCTGCGCCGCGTTGCCGACGATGACGCAACGTCCCGCGCTGGTCTTGCGTGACCGCGACAGCGAAAGAGGATAGGCAAAGCGCCGGCCCACCTTGAGGAAACGTCCCAGCCGGAAGCCGAACCGCCGTTGCACCTCTCCCAGGAACTCCTCGTCGGACCACCGCATGGCCTGTTCGACCAGGTCACGGGCCAACGTCAATACCAGCGTGCACCTTCCATCCGCGAGCGGCAGAAGCGCCAGCGGTCCCGACGAGGTGAAGCGCTCGTAGGCAACGTGATGGTGAAATCTGCTCGGCAGCACCGTGGTGATCACCGCCGTCTGATGGTAGTCGCGCACGTCCGCCTCCACGCCGAACGCCCGGCGCACCGCGGACTCGATGCCATCGGCGGCGACGACCAGACGGGCATCGATCGATGTCGGCTTCGCGCCGGCCGCATCCCCAGCGGGGGATTTCCCGGTCAGAATAAGTTCAATGGCGTCCGCGCGCGCCTCGACCCTCGCCACCCGCGCCGGGCAGAACACGCGCACGTCACCGCGCTTCGCGAGCGCCGACCACAGCGCCGACCCGAGCGATCGGTTCGGCACGACGTGGCCCAATGACGGCAGACCTTGTTCCGCCGCATCGATGCGGGCGAATCCGAAATGTCCCTGGTCCGAGATGTGAACCTTGGCGATCGGGGTCGCGTCCGCGGCGACGGCGGCCCATACACCGAGGGTCTCGAGAATTCGCCGGCTGCCGTTCGACAACGCGGTCGTGCGCTCGTCGAAGCTCGGCTGCGACGCCGAATCGTGCGGCACCGCTTCGATGAGCGCGGTGGTCACGCCGAGATTTTCCAGCGCCACCGCGAGGCTGGCCCCCACCATGCCGCCGCCCACGATGGCGATGTCGAAGGGCGCGTTCATGCGGCCTGTACCATGCGTTCCACGGCCTCCGGCGCTTTTTCCAGGGCGGCGGTCAATACCTCCGGGGCTCCCTGGGCGGTCACCAGAACATCGTCCTCGATGCGGACCCCGATATTCCAGAACTCGCGCGGGATCTTGGAAGAGGGGCGGATGTAGATGCCCGGCTCGACCGTGAGCGCCATGCCCGGCTCGAGCACGCGCCACTCGCCGCCGACCTTGTAATCGCCCACGTCGTGCACGTCGAGCCCCAGCCAATGGCCGGTACGGTGGCTGAAGAACGGCAGGTAGGCCTGATCCTTGATCAGCCGCGGCACCGCGCCCCGCAGCAGATTGAGTTTCTTCAGTCCCTGGGTGATGGCGCGCACCGCCGCCTCGTGGGGCTGGTTCCAGTGGTTGCCCGGGCGCACCTTGTCGATGGCGGCGAGCTGCGCTTCGAGCACCACCTCGTACACCGCGCGCTGCGCAGGGGTGAAGCGGCCATTGATCGGAAAGGTGCGGCTGATGTCGGAAGCATAGAACTCGTGCTCGCAACCCGCATCGAGCAGCAGCAGATCGCCGTCCGAGAGGCGCTGATCGTTCGCGCCGTAATGCATGATGCAGGCGTTGGCGCCCCCCGCGACGATCGGATGATAGGACATGTCCGCATTGTGCGACCGAAACTCGTGCAGCACCTCCGCCATCACCTCGTATTCCATCCGCCCCGGCCGGACGAACCGCATGGCCCGCCGATGTGCGCCCATGGCGATTCGGGCGGCCTCCTTCAGGCTGGCTTGCTCGGCGCGGCTCTTGTACAGCCGCATGTCGTCGAGCACGTGCGTCAGCGCCGCGAACTCCTGGGGCGCGCCGGAGCTTTGCCGCGAATGGACCCGCATGCCGTTCATCCAGGCGAGCATGCGCGAGTCGAAATCCAGATGAGTGCCCATGGAGTAGAAGATTCGCGATCTCTGCTCCATCAGTCCCGGCAGGATCTCGTCGATGTCCGCGATCGGGAACGCATCGTCCGCGCCGTAGCGTGAAACCGCACCCTCGGTGCCCGCCCGGGCACCCTCCCAGATTTCGCGCAGCGGATCGTGCTCGCGCACGAAAAGAAGATACTCGGCCTGCGGGCGTCCCGGCACCAGCACGGCCACGGCGTCGGGTTCGGGGAAGCCGCTCAGGTAGTAGAACTGGCTGTCCTGGCGGTACGCGTATTCGATGTCGCCGTTTCGGTGACGGACCGGCGCGGCGGCAACGACGGCGATTCCATCCTTGCCGATCATGCGCATGACCTCACGCCTGCGGCGTGCGAACTCCCTGCGGTCCATCGGTTCTGCTCGGTGTGCTCAGTGCAAGGTTTGCTGGGGGGACGGGTAGGCCTGCTGACGCAGCGGCAGCAGCTCCTCGAAAACGACCTGTGCGGCGACCCGTATGAATTCCACGAGCTCGGCGTAGGCCTGCTCGTTGGATTCATCCTCGTCGGCGTCGTCGCCGGTCGCCCGGGAGATCTCCGTAAAGTCCCGCACGATTTCGCCGACATCGCCCGAAAGCGCCTCGAGGTCGGATATCTGGCCGGTGCCGAGGCCGTACAGAAATCCGGTGCACCACAACGCAAGCGCATGCGCGCGCCCGTTGAGCGGCTGTTCGTCATCGGGCAGCAGCGGCTGAAACTCCATCCCCTGTTCGCCGAAGGAAGCCGCCGTCGCCGCGAACACGCGCTCGATCATGGCCGCGGCCTCTTCAGGGATCGATGCGCCGTCCGGGAGGATCTCATTGACCCAATCCTGCATCCGGTACGGCGACATCGAGCACAATGCGCCGCACAAAGAACCGTGCGCCTCGGCGGCGTCGGCGAGACTCCCGGCTGCCGCCAGCACGTCCTCGAAGTCCTTGAATCGAATTTCGCCCAGCATGGTTGGCCGAATGATAGCGCTTCGGGCCCTCCCTTAGGTGACCTTTGGCCGCGTCGCCCCTCTGCTCCGGCATGGCGCAACCGGCCTTTGCAATGCGCAATGGCGCGCTCTATATTGGCACTCCATGAACGACACGAATCCGAAATCCGCAGTCGAGCTCGAGCTCAAGCGGTTGGAAAAGCGGCTCGAGGATCTGATCGCGACCATCGCCCAGATCAAGGAAGAGAACCGCGCGCTTCGTCAACGTCAGGAAACCCTCACCGCCGAACGGGCGAGTCTCCTGCAGAAGAACGAGCAGGTGCGCGGCCGGGTCGAGGCGATGATAGGCCGCCTCAAATCCATGGAGCAGGCATGAGCGACAATCAAGCGCGGGTGAGCGTGCGCATCCTCGAGAAGGAATACCACATCACCTGCCCGATCGAGGAACGCTCCGACCTGCTCGATTCGGCCGAGTTCCTGAACTCCAAGATGCGCGAGATCCGCGACTCGGGAAAGGTGGTGGGCTTGGACCGCATCGCCGTGATCGCGGCGCTCAACATGGCGAACGAACTGATCCGCTTCCGCAACCGTGACACCAATCTCGATTCGGACGTGGGCGGACGCTTGCGTATCCTGCGTGAGCGCGTAGAGTCGGCCTTGGAGAAGGGCCGGCAACTCGAGCTGTAGCTTCGAGACCGCCTGTTGATGGACAACGGTTGATTTTGGCGCCGCCTGCGGTGTTCGATGCGGATCGGGTTACCTCCTGACCCTAATTTGTAAACCCCAGGGGCCATTGCTTGCTGGCAGCATTGTGCAAGTCCGCCTCGAGCGGAAAGCCTTAAGTGTCGGCAGTTAGCCCCACCTGTTGCTCAGGTCGGGAGCAACGGTCCAAACCGGCACAGGCGGGTGGCGCCATCCCCTTATGAAAGCGAAACTGCGAAAGGAGCTTCGCCGCAAGCGGCGCTCGCTCAGCCCGGCGGATCACGCCAGGCGCTCCCGCATCGCCGCCGCTTTCGTCGCCCGTGTGGCGGCGTTCAAGTGCGGCGCCAGGGTCGCCATCTATCTTCCGTTCGACGGCGAGGCCAACCCGGGCGCGCTCGTCGCCGCCGCACGGCGCAGGGGCGTCCGCCTCTACGTCCCGGTGGTCGTCGATCTCGCTCACCGCCGGCTGCGCTTCTACCCCCTGGAGGGCAGGACCCGTCGCGCGACCTTCGGCATCCCCATTCCGCACAGCATCGCTCACGGACAGGCATGGGCTCCGCGCTGGTTCGACCTCATCGTCGTGCCCCTGGTCGGCGTCGACGCCGCCGGCAGGCGGCTGGGCATGGGCGGCGGCTTCTACGATCGCGCGCTCAACTTCCGGCGCCACCGTCGTCGCTGGCGGGGTCCTGCACTCGTCGGCTTGGCATTCGACTGCCAACGCGCCGAATCGGTGTTCGCCCAGGCGTTCGACGTGCGTCTGGACGCGCTCGCGACGGAGTCCGGACTCCAGCGCTTTCCGGGGGACATTCCATGAACCACTGGCTGCTCAAATCCGAGCCGGGCACTTTCAGCATCGACGACCTGGGCGCCCTGCCCGGCAAGACCAGCGCATGGGACGGCGTACGCAATTACCAGGCTCGAAACATGCTTCGGGATTCCATGAAGAAAGGGGACACCGCCTTTTTTTATCATTCGAGCTGCGAGATCCCGGGCATCGCCGGCATCGTGCGCATCGTGAGGGATGGCTACCCCGACAAGACCGCCTTCGACCGCAAGCATCACCACTTCGATCCGCAGAGCCAGCCCGACGCTCCGAGGTGGTACGTCGTGGACGTGAAGCTCGAGCGCAAGTTCAAACACATCATCACCCTCGACGAGCTCCGCCGGCATGCGGACGACGAGCTCTCCGAGTTGGTGGTCTTGCGTCGAGGCAATCGTTTGTCGGTGACACCGGTGACCCGAGCGGAGTGGGATTTCATTCTCACTCTCGAGTGAAGTCGCTCACATCGCTACCACATCCGCACCGATAGAGCGATGTATTGCTTGTAAATTAATTATTCGTGTATATACTCGGTCCCCGGACTAACCCGACTACGGAGTTTTATCATGGCAGCGAAAGCAAAGAAGGCGAAGAAGAAGGCAGCTAAGAAAAAGGCCGCTAAGAAGAAATAGGCCTTCGTAAATAATCAACTGTGCCCGCGTAAGCGGGCACAGTTGTTTCTGGGGTACCTGAAAATGACTTCACACGGGCTTTCGCCCATACAGAAAAAACGGCGGGCGGCGCAGGCCGCGATGTCCTATGTCGAGGAGGGCATGCTGCTCGGCGTCGGCACCGGCTCGACGGTCGGCGAATTCGTCGAAGTGCTGAAGGCCGGGAAAATACGGCTCCGGGGCGTCGTCTCGAGCTCGCATCAGACCACCGAGCGGCTCGAGGCGGCCGGCTTCGCGCAGCTCGATTTGAATGCGGCGGGCGAGCTCGATCTGTATGTCGATGGGGCCGACGAGGCCACGCGGAGGGGCATGCTGATCAAGGGCGGCGGCGCGGCCCTCACCCGCGAGAAGATCGTCGCGGCGGCCTCCCGCCGGTTCGTCTGCATCATCGACGACGGCAAGCTGGTCGATCAGCTCGGCGCCTTTCCGCTGCCGGTCGAGGTGATACCCATGGCCCGCTCCTACGTCGCGAGCGAACTCTCGAAGCTGGGCGGACAGCCCGTCTGGCGAGAGGGAGTGGTCACGGACAACGGAAATGTGATCCTCGATGTCCGCCGCTTGATACTGACGGACCCGGAGGCGATGGAGGACACCATCAATGGGATTGCAGGCGTGGTGACGGTGGGCCTGTTCGCGCACCGCGGCGCCGACGTGCTCCTGGTCGCGGGGGACGGCGGCATCGAGACCATCGTCCCGTCCGGGCGGGCGCGCTAGATCTCGAGGCGGGTTCCGATCTCGATGACCCGTCCCGACGGCAGACCGTAATAGTCGGCGATCACCTGGGCGCTGCGCTGCATCTGCATGAATGCCCGGCGCCGCAGCGGCGCCAGATCCGAGCGCTGCCCCGGCAGCAGCTCCTCCCGGCTCAGGAAATACGTGGTGCGTTCCGGCTCGAACTTGATTCCGAATTCCTCCGCGTCGCGCAGGATCTCGACGATATTGGGCTTCTCCATGAAGCCGAATTGGGCCACGATCCGCACGATCCCCTCGCACACCGGCGTCACGGTGAGGCGCTTGGCCTCCGCGATGCGCGGCTGCTCGCGGGTGACCACCGTGAGCAGGACCACCTGTTCATGGATGACGCGGTTGAACTTGATGTTGTTGAGGAGCGCGCGGGGAACGCCCGACGCCTTGGCATCCAGGAAGATCGCCGTTCCGGGAACGCGCACCGGCGGGTCGCGCTTCAGGTCGATCAGGAAGTCGCGGACCGGCTTCTGCTCCCGGAGCAGGCGTGCCATGACAGAAGCCCGCCCGCTTGCCCAGGTTTGCATGAGCCAGTAGATGATGAAGCCCGACGTGAGCGGCAGCCAGCCGCCGTCCTGCAGCTTGGTCATGTTGGCCAGCAGGAATGCCAGATCGATGATGAACAGCAGGGACAGCCCTGCGCGCAGCCAGCGGCTCTTCTTTCCGGTCCTGGACTTGATCAGGCTGAGCGTGAGGGGCGTCACGATGGTCATGGCGCCGGACACGGCCAATCCATAAGCCCCCGCGAGCGCCGAGGAACTGCCGAACCAGAGCACCAGCCCGAGAGTCGCCAGCATCATGATCCAGTTCATGGTGGGCACGTAGATCTGGCCGGCGTATTCGGCCGAGGAGTGCTCGACGCGCACTCGCGGGAAAAGTCCCAGGCTCACCGCCTGCGTGGTCACGGAGAACACGCCGGAGATCACGGCTTGGGAGGCTATGACCGTCGCCGCGGTCGCAATAACCACCAGCGGCAGGAGCGACCATTGCGGCGCCATCAGGTAGAACGGATTCGATATGGCCGCCGGATTCTCGATGAGCAGAGCGCCCTGCCCGAAGTAATTCAGGACCAGCGCCGGCATCACGATCAGCACCCAGCTCAAACGGATCGGCGTTTTGCCGAAATGCCCCATGTCCGCGTAAAGCGCCTCGCCCCCGGTCACGGTCAGGAACACGCCGGCGAGCACCGCGAGCGCACTGACCTGGTGTTGCGCGATCAATTGCAGCGCGAATAGCGGAGAGAGCGCGACCAGCACCCGCGGCTCGCGCACGATCCAGCTCACGCCCATGACCGCAAGGATCGCGAACCAACCGAGCATCACCGGCCCGAAAACCCTGCCCACCGACCCGGTGCCGTGCCGTTGGATCAAGAAGAGGCCGACCAGCACGACCAGCGTGATCGGCAGGATCGGTATCTGTGCATCGGGCGCCGCGACGTGCAGACCCTCGACGGCGCTCAATACCGAGATGGCGGGCGTGATCGCGCCGTCGGAGAAGAACAGGGCGGCGCCCAGGATGCCGAGCATTCCATAGATCCGCTTGCGTGGACTCGCGCGCTCCGTGTTGACGACCAGGGCGGTCAGCGCCAGCACGCCGCCCTCCCCCTTGTTGTCGACGTTCAATACCACCGCGACGTACTTGAGGAGGATCACGAGAACGAGCGCCCAGAAGATCAGCGACAGGATGCCGAAGATGTGTTCCGGCGTCACTTGGATGTTGGGGCCGGTGAAGCACGCGGACATCGCGTACAGGGGACTCGTGCCGATGTCACCGAACACCACACCGAGCGCGGCCAGCGCCAAAGGCGCGATGCGTCCACCCGAATTGTGCTCGCCCGACATGGTTATCCGCGGTTGAGAAGGGCCCGCTCGACGCGGGCCCTTTCTTGGTTGGCTGGGGGACTAGGATTCGAACCTAGGTAAACGGTGTCAGAGACCGTTGTCCTACCGCTAGACGATCCCCCAAATCCGATCGATCCCAAATCCGATCGAGACACGGAAGGCTGAAGCCATGCGGATCAGCGCTTGGAGAATTGGGTTCCGCGGCGAGCCTTGCGCCGGCCTACCTTCTTGCGCTCGACCTCGCGCGCGTCGCGAGTGACGAATCCGGCCTTGCGCAAGGGAGAGCGCAGGGTCTCATCGTAGGACATCAACGCACGGGTGATGCCATGGCGGATCGCGCCCGCCTGGCCGGTGATTCCGCCGCCCTCGACGTGCGCATCGACGTCGAACTTGCCGTCCATTTGGACCGCGCCGAACGGCTGCTGCACGATCATCCGGCCGGTTTCGCGCCCGAAGAACTCTTCGAGCGTACGTCCGTTGATCGAGACCTTGCCGGTGCCCTTGCTGAGGTATACCCGCGCGCTGGAGGTCTTGCGGCGGCCGGTGCCGTAAAAGGTGTTGTTTCTGGCGGAACTTGATGCCATGGCTGATTTCCTGACTTAGAGCGACAGCTCTTTGGGCTGTTGCGCTTGATGGGGGTGCGTGTTGCCGCCGAACACGTGGAGCTTGCGGTACATGCGGCGGCCGAGCGGGCCCTTGGGCAGCATCCCCTTCACCGCGAACTCGATGGCGCGCTCGGGGTGTTCCTGCAGGAGCTTGCCGAGTGCAATGCTCTTCAAGTTGCCCACATAGCCCGTGTGCTGGTGGTACCACTTGTCGGTAAGTTTGGCGCCGGTGACGCGTACCGTACCGGCATTGATGACCACGATGTGGTCGCCAAGGTCTTGATGCGGCGCATAATTGGGCTTGTGTTTGCCCTTCAGGCGGTGGGCGATCTGAGATGCCAGACGGCCCAGCGTTTTGCCCGCGGCGTCGACCACATACCAGTCGCCGCGGGTTTCTTCAGGCTTGGAAAATACGGTTTGCATGGAAATTACTCGAGTCGCGCCCCAGACGAAAGGCGCGAGAGTGTACAGAACCCTGGCGCTCGTGACCAGCCCCGGTGTGAGAACGCCCTCCTATAATATAATGTGTGCATGAGCGCACGCACCTTCGGCATCACCGATCGGGTCATTGGCGAAATAGACAAGGCAATCAATGTGTTATGCAGTTCACCCCAGCCGAAGCGGCCCGTTCCCGGGTCGCGGGCGGGGGAACTAGTGCCGGACGAGGTCGACCGGCGGGAATCCTGCCGTCTGATGCGGGTCAACCATGCCGGCGAAGTGGCGGCCCAGGCCCTGTATCGCGGCCAGGCATTGACCGCCCGGCGCAGCGCGACGGCCGCCGCGTTGAGGGAGTCGGCCGCCGAGGAGCTTGACCACCTGGCCTGGTGCGAGATCCGGATCAAGGAATTGAAGGGGCGCACGAGCCTTCTGAACCCGCTTTGGTATGCCGGTTCCTTCTTCATCGGCGCGCTCGCGGGTCTTTCGGGAGACGCCACCAGCCTGGGCTTCATCACCGAAACCGAGCGTCAGGTCGAGTCGCACCTTCGCGGTCACCTCGACCGGCTGCCCGCCGGGGATCGCCAGAGCCGCGCCATCGTCGAACAAATGACCCAGGACGAGGTGAGTCATGGGGCCAAAGCCGCCTCGCTTGGGGGCCGGGAGCCCTCGCTTTGGATCAAAGGAGCGATGCATCTGGCCTCGCGAGTCATGACCGGCGGCTCCCGGTGGGTGTAGGCGAATTGCCCCGAGTGCTTGCGATTCCGGGACTTATGTAATAAAAGATGCGCCAGAACAGGCGTTTTCACGACCTAATTTTTTGGGAGAGACCATGGAAGAAGTGGCAAAAGCCTTAAGCGATATCCCTGCGATCAATCGTTTCTTGAGCTACTGCCGAATTCGGACAGTCCCTTCCAAGACGGTCATCATCCACGCGGGCGACCTGCCCGACATCCTCTATTACATCATCTCCGGCTCGGTCGAGGTCATGATCGAGGATGAGGACGGCAACGAGATGGTGCTGGCTTATCTCAACAAGGGCCAATTTTTCGGCGAAATGGGACTGTTCTACGAGCAGCCCACCCGAAGCGCCTGGGTGCGCACCCGCCAGCAGTCCGAACTCGCCGAGATGACGTACCCCCGATTCCGACAGATAGCGGCCGAGAGCCCGGGCCTGATTTTCGAGTTGGCGACCCAGCTCGCCACTCGCCTGGACCGCACCAATCGCAAGCTCGGCGACCTCGCGTTCGTCGATGTCACGGGCCGGGTGGCCCACGCCATCATGGACCTTTGCGGAGAGCCGGACGCCATGACTCATCCGGAGGGGATGCAGATCAAGGTGAGCCGCCAGGAGCTGTCGCGCCTGGTCGGGTGCTCCCGCGAAATGGCGGGACGGGTGCTCAAGGTACTGGAGGAGCAGGGGCTGCTGCGCGCCACCGGCAAGACCATCGTCGTATTCAACGCCCGGCCGAAGGTCAAGACGCGTCCCCTGGTCGTTCCGGTGAAGGCGGGGGCCGGGGCGGCCCCGGGCAAGGGACCGCGCGCCGAAACGCATGACGATGAGGACGACGAGGACGAGGACGACGAATAGGGCGTCTTCGGCCTGATCGGCACCGAGTTTCCGATCAGCGCAGCGTGCTGCCGCGCTCGATCTCCGCGCGCATCGCCGCGACCGTGGCGGCGTAATCGGCGCTGCCGAAGATGGCCGATCCCGACACGAATGTGTCGGCGCCCGCTCCGGCGATCTCTGCGGCATTCTCCACTTTCACCCCGCCGTCGATCTCCAAACGGATGTCCCGGCCAGTGGCATCGATGAGCCTGCGGGCGAGCGCCAGCTTTCGCAGGGCCTCCGGAATGAACTTCTGCCCGCCGAAGCCGGGATTGACCGACATGATGAGCACCAAATCGATCTTGTCGATCACGTAGTCCAGCCAATTGAGCGGCGTCGCCGGATTGAACACCAGCCCCGGCGAGCATCCGGCGTCGCGGATGTGCTGCAGTGTGCGATCCACGTGCAGCGTGGCCTCCGGATGAAAACTGATTCGCGTGGCGCCAGCCTTGGCGAAATCCGCCGCCAGGGCGTCCACCGGCGAGACCATCAAGTGAACGTCGATGGGCGCCTTGATCCCCGCCTTGCGCAGCGCCTCGCACACCATCGGACCGACCGTGAGATTCGGCACGTAGTGATTGTCCATCACGTCGAAGTGGATCCAGTCCGCGCCCGCACCGAGCACCGCCTTGACCTCCTCGCCCAGGCGGGCGAAATCAGCGGACAGGATTGAAGCGGAGATGATCGCGGCCATGCGCCACTTTATCAATGCATGCCGCGCGCCGCACGTATTGCCTCATAGGCTTCCTGGATGCGCTGCGTCTTTTCCTTCGCCCACTCCGCCATGGACTCGGGCAGCCCGTTGGCCACCAGTTTGTCGGGATGATGGCGGCTCATCTGACGCCGGTATGCCTTGGTGACCTCGGCATCGCCCGCCTGCGGACTCACTTCGAGCTCTGCGTAGCACTCGGACAGCGGCCTCTCGGGCGGCGCGGCGGCGGGCCGGCCGCCGAAATTGGAATAGCCGCGCGTGCGCGCCCGCACCCCCGCCTCCATGCGCGCGAACTCGAGTCCCGACAGGCCGAGGCGCTCGGCCGCGCGCATCAGGATGTGACGCGCGGGCGGCGAGATGCCGTTGCCTGCCAGCGCCGAACGCAGCTGCAGCTCGATGAAGGCGGATTTGAGGTCGTGGCGCAGCCCGCAGGCCTCGCGCAATTGTTCCACGCTGAAACCTGCGTCGTAGGTGGCGGACTTTCCGATCCGGAAACAGTTGATGGCGGCCGCGATTTCGGCGGGGCCGAGGCGCAGCTCCTGCATCAGACGCCGCGCCGCATCAATCTCCGCCTCGGAAACCCGCCCGTCGGATTTGGCGACATGGCCCATGAGCTCGAACGTGGTTCGAAAAAACACGTCCGAGACCGAGGCGCCCGCGGCGGGGCCGCCGGACAGCGCCCCAAAAACACCGCTCTGGTCGAACATCTGCCCGATGATGGCCCCGACCACCGCGCCCCAGAGGGATCGGGAGATCAAGAAACCCACCAACGCACCGAAAAAAGTTCCTTTCCACGCCATTTGACCTATCCGACCCGCCCCGCCACAATCGCCGACCTTCCAACCACAATGGTATCAGTCCGGACGCATGGAACCGCTTTCGCAATCGCCGCCGCTGTTCGAGAGCCGACTCCGCGGCCTGAAGAAGATCCACCAGGGAAAGGTGCGCGACATCTACGATGTCGATCCGGAGCACCTGCTCATCGTCACCACGGATCGCCTGTCGGCCTTCGACGTGGTGTTGCCGGACCCCATCCCCTTCAAGGGCGAGGTGCTCACCCGGATCTCCGAATTCTGGTTCGGAATGACCCGCCACATCGTCGCGAATCAGCTGACCCGGCTCAGGGTCGAGGATGTAATTGAAGACCGCGATGAGCGCGCGCAGCTCGCGGGCCGCTCGATGGTGGTGAAGAAGCTGAAAGCGCTGCCGGTCGAAGCCGTTGCGCGCGGATATCTGATCGGCTCCGGCTACAAGGATTACAAGGCCCACGGTTCGATTTGCGGCATTTCGCTGCCTCCGGGCCTGAAGATGGCGGACGCGCTGCCCGAGCCCATTTTCACGCCCGCATCGAAGGCGCCGGCGGGCCAGCACGACGAGAACGTCGATTTCGATGCCATCGTCCAAGCCGTCGGGCGCGAATATGCGGATCAGATCCGCCGGACCACCCTGGCGCTTTATGCATTCGCCGCCGCCCACGCGCGCTCGCGCCATATCATCATCGCGGACACCAAGTTCGAGTTCGGCACCGACAAGGCCGGCAACTTGATCCTGATCGACGAGGTATTGACCCCCGACTCGTCGCGCTTCTGGCCGATGGCCTCCTACAAGCCCGGTATCAGCCCGCCGAGTTTCGACAAGCAGTTCGTCCGGGACTACCTCGAGTCGCTGCACTGGAACAAGAAGCCGCCGGCGCCGCATCTTCCGCCGGACATCATCGCGCGCACCAGCGATAATTATCGCAGCGCGCTAGAGCTGTTGACGGCCTGACGGCAAACGGTATGCCCACGGCGCTGGACCGCCTGCACGAGGAACTGTTCCTCAAATCGAGGAGCATGCGGCCTCCCTGGGGTCCGGTATTGCGCACGCTCCGCTACCCGGTGGCCATCGGCCGCGATTGGGTGGCCGGCGAGATCAGCGTGCAGGCCATGAGCCTCGCTTACACCACGCTTCTGTCGCTGGTCCCGCTGATGGTGTTCAGCTTTGCGATCCTCAAAGGCATCCGCGCCCGCGGCGACCTGCGCTTCATCCTGCACGAATTCTTCCGCCCGCTCGGTTCGGCGTCGAACCAGCTGACCGAGAGCGTGCTGCAGTTCGTGTCGAACATGCGCGGGGACGTGCTGGGTTCGATAGGCCTGGTGTTTCTGGCCTACACCGTCATCAGCACGATTCACAAGGTCGAAACCAGCTTCAATTTCGTCTGGCGGGTGCACCGCCCGCGCACCCTCCTGCGCCGCTTCGTCGAGTTTCTGAGCGTCATGATCATCGGGCCCATCCTGCTGGCGCTCGCGCTCGGCCTGCTGAGCTCCGCCCTGCACAGCTCCGCCGCCCAGTGGCTCGACTCGACGGCCCACCTCGGCTGGCTGGTTCAGGGCATCGGACGGCTCGTCCCGTACGCCATCGTCACCGTCGTCTTCACGTTCATGTACGTCTACATTCCCAACACCCGCGTCGAGTTGCGGCCGGCGCTGATCGGCGGGGTCGCCGCGGGCATCATCTGGGCGTTGATGGGCCAGGTGTTCACCGCCTTCATCCTGTATTCATCCCAGTTGATGGCGGTCTACACCGGCTTCGCGATCGTGCTCACCACGCTCATCTGGGTGTACCTGAGCTGGCTCATCCTGCTGATCGGCGCCGAGCTCGCCTTCTACGTGCAGTTTCCGCAGTATCTGCCGCATGGCCGCGAATCGATCGCGCTCGCGGGCGGCGTGCGCGAGCAGCTCGGCCTGTCGGTGATGTACCTGATCGGCCGAGACTACGCGCTGGGCGTCACGAATTGGAATGCCGTGCGGCTCTCCGCCGAGCTCGACATTCCCGGCACCTCGCTCGCGCCTGTGCTCGCGAGCCTGGAGAGGGCGGGGCTGCTCATCGCGAGCGAACAGGAGCACTTTGTGCCGGGGCGCGATCCCGAGAACATCAAGATCTCCTCGATCATCGCAGCGGTGCGCACCTCCGAGAACGGCAGTCTCGCTCCCGCGGGCCGCGCCGCCGCGCCCGCGGCCCGGGTGATGAACGAGGTCGAAGCCGCGCTCGAACACAGCCTCGGCGACCGGTCCTTGAGGGAATTGATCCGGGCGGACTGAACCGGGAGGCGCCCTACTCTCCGGCGATGGTCATTTCCTTGAGCAGTATCGAGCCCACCCGTATGCCGCCGCGCGCATCCACATCGTCGCCGACGGCCACGATGTCGCTGAGCATGGCGCGCAGATTGCCGGCGATCGTGATCTCGGACACCGGATAACGGGCTTCGCCCCCTTCCACCCAGAATCCCGCCGCTCCGCGCGAATAATCTCCGGTCACGCCGTTCACGCCCTGACCCATGAGCTCCGTCACCAGCAGTCCTTCGCCCAGGCGCTCGAGCATCGCCCTCGCGCCTCCCGCCGCGTTCGGTGCGACCACGAGATTGTGCGCACCGCCCGCATTCCCGGTGGTCTGCAGTCCCAATCGTCGCGCCGAGTAGCTGGACAGAATGTAGCCGGTGAGCACGCCGTCGCTGACGAGCTCGCGGTCGAGCGTCGCCACCCCCTCTTCGTCGAAGGGCGCGCTGCCCATGGCCTTGGGAATGTGCGGGCGCTCCGCGATCGAGAACCCGCGCGGGAATATCCGCTCCCCGGCCGCATTCAGAAGAAAGGACGATTGACGATATTGACTGCTGCCGCGAATGGCCGCGACGAAGTGCCCGATCAGACCGCGCGCCATCTCGGGAACGAACAGGACGGGTGCGCGACGGGTGCTGAGCTTGCGCGGCCCGAGCCGCGCGAGCGTGCGACGCGCGCTTTCCACCCCGATCGCCTCCGCGTCCTGCAGATCCCGCCAATCGCGCGAGGTCGAGTACCAATAGTCCCGCTGCATGTCCTCCCCGGTGCCCGCGAGCACCACGCAGCTTACGGTGTGGGAGGTGGTCGGATAGCCGCCGACGAACCCGTGCGTATTCCCGTAGACATGCAGCCCCTGGTGCGTGTTGACCGAGGCGCCCTCGGAATTGTTGATGCGCGGGTCGAACTTGAGGGCGGCCGACTCGGCCGCCCTGGCGATCTCGATGGCGCGCTCCGCGCTCAGGTCCCAGGGATGATTCAGATCGAGGTCCGGTTGCGAGCGCGCCATCAGAGATGCATCCGCCAGTCCCGCATAGGCATCCTCGGCGGTGAACCGGGCGATGCTGCAGGCCTTGGCCACCGTGGCCTCCACCGCCGCCGGGGAGAAGTCGGCGGTGCTCGCCGAGCCCTTGCGCTGTCCGAAATACACAGTGATGCCCATGCTGCGGTCGCGTTGGTGTTCGAGCGTCTCGACCTCGCCGAGGCGCACGCCCACCGACAACCCCGTGTTCTGGCTCACCGCCGCCTCCGCCTGGGTTGCGCCCCGTGAACAGGCCTGCTCGAGCGCGCGTTCGATGATGGAGCAGAGGTCTTCCCGGCTGGGGCGTATGGAATGGGCGGGCGCTAGGGCCATCATGATCTCCGGCACGATCCAAAAGGGGGCGAAACCGGCATTCTACCCCGGGCGGAATCGCTCGCGCCGAAACCGAGCACCCCAAGGGTGGTAGCATGGGCCGCATGCCCATGGAGCAAGAACCACAAAATTCAGCCGAGACCGACCCCGGCCGCCCGAGCAAGAGCGCTTTGAAGCGCGAAGCCTCCTCCCTGCAGGAACTGGGCGTGAAGCTCTCCTCGCTGCCGGATCAGGAGATCAAGGAATTGGATCTGCCGGACAATTTGTTCGTGGCGCTGTGCGATTTGAAGCGTCTGCCCTCGCATGGGGCGCAGGTGCGGCAGCGCCAATACATCGGCAAATTGATGCGCAATATCGATCCCGAGCCGGTGCTGGCGAAGCTCGCCGAGAGAAAGCTCCGCCACGATTCGGAAATCAGGCGATTTCAGAACATCGAGCGCTGGCGCGACCGGCTGCTCTCGGACCCCGCCGTCGCGCTGCCCGAACTGATGCAGGAGTACCCCCAGGCGGACCGACCGGCTCTCCTGCGGCTGCTGCAGAAAGCCGAGCGCGAGCGCCAGGAACAGCGCTCGCCGGCCGGTGCCCGCGAACTTTTCGCCTTTCTGAGGGAGTTGCTCGGATAGGCTGCTAAACTAATGCGATGAAGGTCCGCGTCGGAATCATCATGGGATCATCGTCCGACTGGGAGACGATGCAGGGGGCGGCCGATACGCTCGAGTCGTTGCACATCGCCCATGAAATCAGGGTGATATCCGCACATCGTACCCCGGATCTGTTGTTCGAGTACGCCGAGGCGGCGCGCGGGCGGGGGCTAAAGGCCATCATTGCGGGGGCCGGTGGGGCGGCGCATCTGCCCGGCATGACCGCGGCCAAGACATCCGTACCGGTGCTAGGCGTGCCGGTGCAAACCAAGGCATTGGGCGGAATCGATTCGCTGCTCTCGATCGCCCAGATGCCGAGCGGCATCCCCGTCGCAACGTTCGCGATCGGCGCCGCCGGCGCCCGAAATGCGGCGCTGTTCGCGGCGGCCCTCCTGGCCAACGAGTTCGACGAGGTTCGCGCGGCGCTCGATGCCTTCCGTGCCGCGCAGACGGCAGCGGTACTCAACAAGCCCGATCCGCGCCAGTCTTGAAGCCCTTGAACGTCGGCATCGTCGGTGCGGGTCAACTGGGGCGCATGATGGCGCTCGCCGGGTACCCTCTCGGGATCCGCTGCAGTTTCCTCGACAACAGCGCCGCGGCGCCGGCGGCCCAGGTCGCGCCGATCCTGACCGGCGATCTCGAGGATCCGGCGCTTCTCGCGCAACTCGCCTCGAAGAGCGACGTGCTCACCTTCGACTGGGAGAACATTTCGGGCAATGCGCTTGCGCCCCTCGAATCGCTGACCCGGGTTCGTCCGCCCCGCGCGGCGCTGGAGATCTCGCAGGACCGCCTGCGGGAGAAGGCGCTGTTCAAGCGCCTGAAGATTCCGGTTGCCGAACACGCGCCGGTCGATTCTCGCGAGGATCTCGCCAATGCCGCGCGCAGGCTGGGGATCCCGGGGATTTTGAAGACACGCCGAATGGGCTACGACGGCAAGGGACAACTCGTGATCAGGCGTCCCGGGGACATCGACGCCGCGTGGAGCACGCTCGGCGCGGCCGGTCTGATCTACGAGCGGTATCAGGCGTTTTCCCGCGAGGTCTCCCTCGTCGCCGCGCGATCTCCCGCCGGCGAGGCGGTCTTTTACCCGCTTTCGGCGAACACGCATGGCGGCGGTATCTTGCGCTACGGAATCGCGCCCTATGCGAACCGCGCGCTGGAGCGGACGGCGAGAATCTACATGAAGCGGGTGCTTTCGGCGCTGGAGTACTCGGGCGTGCTCGCGATCGAATTTTTCGTGGTGAAAGGCCGGTTGATCGCGAACGAGATGGCGCCGCGGGTGCACAATTCCGGCCATTGGACCATCGAGGGCTGCGTCACAAGCCAGTTCGAGAATCACCTTCGCGCCATCTGCGGCCTGCCTCTGGGCAGCACCCGTCCCCTCGGGCACACCGCGATGATCAATTTCCTCGGCGAGATGCCGGCGCGGGAGCGGCTGCTCGGCATCGAGGGTTTGGCGTTCCACGACTACGGAAAGGAGCCGCGGGCGGGCCGAAAACTGGGCCATTGCACCATTTTGAAGGCCGCTTCCCGGGATCGAGACCGTGCGCTCGCGGATGCACTAAAATTGATCCGGTGGTCCTGATGTCCCCCCGTACCCTGCCTGCGGAAGTTTTGGACGGCATGACGCAATGTACCTAGAACTCTTCAAGCTGCACGAACTGCCGTTTCGCCTGAGCCCCGATCCGCAGTTTCTTTACCTGAGCAAACAACATGCACGCGCCAAAGCGTACATGGAATCGACCATCTGGTTCACCGATGGCTTTGTGATCATCACGGGCGAAATCGGCGCCGGAAAGACCACGTTGATCGAGACGTTCCTGCGGGAGCTTCAATCCGACGTGGTCGTTGCGCAGATCAACCAGACCCAGCTGTCGCCGACGGCTTTCCTGCAAACGGTATTGGTACAGTTCGGCTTCACTCCGTTCGACATGAAGAAGCCTGAAGTGCTGGCGACGCTGAACCAGTTCCTGACCGAGCAACACCTCGCCGGTCGCAAGGTGCTTCTGATCATCGACGAGGCCCAGAATTTGAGCTACCGCGTCCTCGAAGAGATCCGGATGTTGTCCGGCATAGAGACCACCAAGGAGAAGGTGCTGCGCATCATCCTGGCCGGGCAGCCGGAGCTCAACGACAAGCTCAACTCAAAGGAGCTCATCCAACTGGTGCAGCGAGTTCGTCTGAGATTCCATCTTGCGGCACTGACCTCCGCGGAAACGGCTGCATACATCGTGCACCGGCTCGAGGTTGCAGGTTCGCAGGGAAGACGGATCTTCGACGATGACACCTATTCGATCATCTACAAGTACACGGGCGGCGTGCCGCGTCTGGTGAACACGCTGTGCGACACGAGCATGATGGCCGCCTTTGGGCGGGACAGCGATACGGTCACCGCCCAGGACGTCAAGGCCGCCATCGACGAGCTGCAGTGGCCCGAGTTCTCATCGCGCACCAACCGCATGAGAATTTCCCCGATGGAGTCCGTGAAGCCCGCTCAAAGCGGGGCCGGACCTGCCATGGGAAAAATCCTCCTCGCGAGCGGCGGGAAGACGCTGCTCGAGCGCGAGCTTCGGCCCGGGCGTTTGGTCATAGGCCGTACGCCCGACAACGACCTGCAGATCGACAGCAAATTCATCAGCCGGCATCATTGTCAGATCGTCACGCAATCCCACTCCTGCTTGATCGAGGATTTGAACAGCACGAATGGCATCTATGTGAACTCGAAGCGGGTCCGCCGGCACAACTTCAACGACGGGGACGTGGTTCTGGTGGGCCAGCACGAGATCATGTACATCGACGAGCGAAATCCGTCGCGCGGCCGGCATGCAGCCGATCCGGGCGACCCTGCCCATCTGCGCGACGCCCAGGAAGAGGAGGAAAACTGAGCGGCGGCGCGCCGCAATCCCGCTGTCGGGACCGCGGTCTGCCTATCCTCGCAGCCTCGAAGGCAGCTCGATGGTCTCGCCGTTGTATTGCCGGATGCGCGCACGGCAGTCCTGGCGGTGCAGGAAGATCGTCAGCGCTGCCACCGCCGCTGCGAGTCCAATCACGAATGCGATGACGGATCGCGGGCCCGCTCCGGCGACATAGGCGATCACCCACGCAATCCCGGCAATCGCGGCGTAGGCGATAGGTAACGTTTCGTAAACGGGACGAGACAGGCGCATGGTTTCAACCCCTGCGCCCATGGTAAGGCCGCGCCGGTGCGGATTGCGGCGCAATTTGACTAAATCTCGTAAAAATGCGGCCTGCGGGCGCGGGCAGTCCCGCGCCCGCGGCGCGGCGTTGTCAGTCCTTGCCCACCAGCATCTCGGAGACCTTCGACAGCCACGACGACCGCCAGCCCTCGACCTTGAGCTGCTCGTTCTTCGGCTTCGGTTGCCGCCGCGCTTCGGACAACAGGTCCTTGGGCAGATTGATTTGAAAAGTTCCCGTCATTGATTTGTCGACCATGCAAGCTCCGGCAAGAGTTGAAAACCTTGGGTCAGCCTAGCGACTGCGGCACGGGGCGAGATGCGACGTGCTGCACGCTATTGAATGACGCCGCCGGCCATGCGAACAAACGTCGCCGCGCGGCGACGTGCAAGACGCGAAGGTTTTCCATAACGAGGCGCGGGCGCGGGCCCGGCTTGACATCTTCCGGCGCGAACCTACCAGCCGGGTTTGTGCGGAAGGTCGTCGTCTATCGGGTAGTAGTCGCCCTTGTCGGCGACGAAGATGTGTTCCGCCAGCTTGATGCCGGTGGGCGAATCGAGGGTTCCGGCGGTGATTGCCGTCCTCCCTTCACCGTCGGGCCTCCAAAACAGGTTGCTGCCGCAGACGCGGCAAAATCCGCGCTCCGCCGCGGGAGACGATCGGTACCACTGGAGCGTGCCCGACGAGACGAGCGTCAGATCCGCGGAGGCCGCGCTGGTCATCGCGGCATGATGACCGCTGGTGCGTCGGCACTGCGTGCAATGGCACGCGATGACATCGCGAAGCCCGCCTCGAATTCGATAGCGCACGCCTCCGCAGAGGCATCCGCCCGCATGCACGGGCTCCCCGTCCGATTCAGGTCGCGGCGGTGTCATGCGGTTCCCCCGATCATGGCGCGGTGCGCGTCGAGACGAGTATAACGGCACTGAGGCCCGCAATCGCCCTGTCAACGCCATCGTCATGGCCGCGTTGTTTTCGAAGCCGCGTTGTTTTCGATTGCGCGCAAGCCTCAAACTCTGTAAACAGCTCGAAGTGCGAAGCATCGATGACTCACGGGACTCCAAGATCCGACCGCGCGCCGGCGCTCATGGCCTGGGGCGTGGGCGCCCTGGCGCTGCTTTCGTGCGTCCTGCTCGCCGATTCATGCAGGGCCATGCCGCAGCCCACTGAATGGCATTCGGCGGAGATTCACGGGCATCGGATGTTCTATGCCACCCGCGGCTCCGGTCCGACGCTGGTGTTTTTGCACGGCGGCGGCGATTCCGGCGAACATTCCTTCGTCCACCAGCTCGACGTTTTCTCCGAGTTTCATCACATCGTGGCGCCCGATCAGGTCGGCCAGGGACGCACCCCCGATGTGCCGGGCCCCTTGAGCTACACCGGGATGATGCAGGATACGGCAGCGCTCCTGCAGCAGCTCAAGCTGAAGCACGTGGACATGGTGGGGTTCAGCGATGGCGGAATCTTGGCGCTCATGCTGGCGGTGCGTCATCCCGAACTGGTGCGGCGCCTGGTCATCAGCGGCGTCAACATTTCGCCGGAAGGGCTCGTCACCGAGAATCTCGAGGGGCTTCGCGCTGACGACACTCCGACGCCGAAGACCATCGATGAGAAACTGGGACACCTCTGGGCGACGTCACCGACGGAGGCTGAGTTGAGCCTCGCGCTGCTCGCCAAGATCGAGCAGCCGGTGCTGCTGGTGTCGGGCGACCACGACGTGATCACGCTCGAGCACACGCTGCAGATTTTTCACGCACTGCCGAACTCCGAGCTCTGCGTGCTTCCCGGGACCGATCACGGCACGTTCTCCTCGAGACCGGAGTGGCTCAATCCGATCATCCGCGCGTTCCTGGCGCGGCCGCAGGAGGCGATCGCGACCGTGCGCTGAGGGCGGGCCCGCAGAGCGCGATTTTTTTCTGCGGTGATTTCTCGCCGCTTCTGACGGCCGATTTTTTTTCAAGGGTGTCATCCCTCATCCTGCTGTCAGACGACGCTGACACAACACGCTGCGCACAGCCTTTCCGGCCTGTGATTGTTGAATGCTGCCAACGATTCGACTAGCCTAAATGCGGTGATGCGGTGATGCGGTTGAGGTTTGACGGGCACCGACGTGCACGCCGCGCCTTCACCGCAGGTCTGTAGATCCTCGCTCAAGCCAACGTCTATCAACGAAAACGGCCACGGCAGGTGTAATGGCACAGATCTTTCGGCCCCAGCAGGTCTTTGCGCTGAAAATCGGCGCCGGTGTGGTCGTGATCGTCTTGATCGCCGGCATTTTGATCTGGCGCAATGTGACGGCCGAATCGCCCGCGATCGATGCACCGGTCGCGCAGACTCCTCCGTTCAGCCACAAACATCACGTCAGCGATGTGGGTCTGGATTGTCGATTTTGTCATGCATCGGTGGAGACCTCTGCATTTGCGGGCTTGCCGCCGACCTCCACCTGCATGACCTGCCATTCCCAATTATTCAAGGGCCAGGCGATCCTCGCGCCGGTTAGGGCGAGCTATCGCGACGGCCTGCCGCTGCAATGGATTCGCGTGCACCGCCTGCCGGATTTCGTTTATTTTCACCATGACATCCATGTCTCCAAGGGCATCGGCTGCTCGACCTGCCACGGACGCGTGGACCAGATGCCGCTGCTCTGGCGCACACAATCGCTCGAGATGTCGTGGTGCCTCGACTGCCACCGTGCCCCCGAGAAGTATTTGCGCCCGCGCAACCGCGTCTTCGACATGACTTGGACCGCGCCGCCCGATCAACTGGAACAGGGTCGGCAGCTCCTGGCGTCCTACAAAATCGACCGCCGCCGGCTCACCGACTGCTCCAACTGTCACCGCTAGAAAAACCATGGCCAAAGACATCGAATCGCCGCCAAAGCTCGATCTGAACGACGAGCCGGCGCCGCTATGGCGCGGACTCGACGAGTTGCAGGCGCAGGCCGCGCGCGCGGGCGGGCACCATCCCGAGCCGTCGCTCACGCCGCCGGATTTCCCGCGCCTCGATCGGCGCCAGTTCCTTGGCTACACGGTGGCGTCTTTGTCCCTCGCCGGCGCCGGCGCCTGCAGCCGCGAGCCCCAACACACGATCGTGCCCTATGTGCACGCGCCGCCGCAGCTCGTCGCGGGCGATCCCCTCTACTTTGCGACGGCCGCGTCGCTCGGCGGGGCCGCACAGGGGTTTCTGGTCAAGAGCAACTATGGCCGGCCGACCAAAATCGAAGGTAATCCCGCCCACCCCGGAAGCCTCGGGGCGACCGATATTTTCGCGCAGGCCGCGGTGCTCGATCTGTGGGATCCGGATCGCGCCCAAGCCGTGAGCCATCGCGGCCAGGAGACCACCTGGGAGAGCTTCGTTGATGCGTTGAGTGCGCGCTTGAGCCGGCTCGCGCTCGGCACCGGGACCGGCTTGCGGATCCTGACCGAGAGCGTGACATCACCGACGCTCGCCAACCGGATGCAGGCGCTGCTCGATCGCTTTCCCGGCGCACGCTGGCACCAGTATGAGCCGATCAACCGGGACCGCGCCTACGAGGGCAGCCGCCTCGCGTTCGGCGAACCGCTCGAGGCGGTTTACAAGTTCGACGCTGCGCGCGTCGTGCTGAGCCTCGGCGGCGATTTCCTCGGCGCTCCGGGCGTGCGCTACGCCCGCGACTTCGTAAGCGCGCGCCGCGACGGCGACGGCAGTCCCGATCCGGGACGGCTCTATGTTGTGGAGTCCACACCGACGTTGACGGGAAGTTTCGCCGATCATAGATACGCGGTGCGTTTCGGCGAAATCGAGCCGATCGCGCGCGGCCTCGCTCGAGCGTTGGGCGTTCCCGGGGCCGGCGGAGCGGCGGCCGGGCCGCCCGATGCGCGTTTGCTGCCCGGCGACGCGCTGGCCGTCCTCGCGCGCGACCTGAAACAGAACGCCGGTCGATGCCTGGTCATCGTGGGCGACGCGCAGCCGCCGATCGTGCATGCGATCGGTCACGCGATCAATGATGCGCTCGGGAACGTCGGACGCACGGTGAGCCACTGCGCACCGATTCTCGCCCGCGCGGAACCCCAGGGGGAGTCGATTAGGGCGCTGACCGACGACATGGCCGCCGGGCGCGTCGACACGCTGATCATGCTCGGCGGCAATCCGGTCTACAACGCGCCGTCGGACCTCTCGTTCGGCGCGCATCTCGCAAAGCTCGCGATGAGCGTGCACCTGGGCCTTTACCACGACGAGACCTCCTCGCTCTGCGACTGGCACGTTCCGCAGGCCCATTTTCTCGAGAGCTGGTCCGATACACGCGCCTACGACGGCACCGTTGCGATCCAGCAACCCTTGATCGCTCCGCTCTACGGCGGCAAATCGGCCTGCGAATTGCTGTCCCTGTTGCTCGGCCAAACCGCGTCGAACGACTACCAGGCGGTGCGCGATTTTTGGACCAAGGGGCGGCCACCCGCCGAAGCCGACGCATTCTGGAACCAGGCCCTGCAACGGGGTCTGATCGAAGGATCGCAGCTGCCCACGCAGGGAGCCGCGATCCGGTCGGGATTTCTGGACGCACCGCCCGCAACGTCCGGGGCGGCTGCGGCGCCGCCCGCGGCGTCCGCACCGCCCGACGCGGCATCACTCGACTTGATCTTTGCACCGGATCCCACGGTCTGGGATGGGCGCTTCGCGAACAATGCGTGGCTGCAGGAATTACCGAAGCCGCTGACCAAGCTGACCTGGGACAACGCGGCGCTGGTCGGTCCCGCGCTCGCCAAGCGTCTCGGACTCGCCAACGGCGACCAGGTCGAGTTGCGCGTGCGCGATGCCGCGGTGCTCGCGCCCGTCTGGATCACGCCCGGCCAGGCCGATTCGACCGTCACCGTGACGCTCGGCTATGGGCGCAAGCGCGCCGGTCGGATCGCCGACGGGGCGGGCTATGATGCTTATGTGTTGCGGCAGTCGGACGCTCCCTGGCATGCACAGGGGCTCGAGCTGCGCAGGACCGGCGTGAAGCTCGACCTCGCGACGACGCAGCGCCACTTTTCGATGGAGGGCCGCCGGCCCATACGGACGACCACGCTCGCGCAGTTCCGCAGCGATCCTGCGCTCGTCACGGCCGGCGGGCATCGGCCGATCCCCAACCTCTATCGACCCATACCCGGCGACGGATACGCCTGGGGGATGAACATCAATCTGGATGCCTGCATCGGCTGCAGCGCCTGCACGATCGCCTGCCAGGCCGAGAACAACATACCGGTCGTCGGCAAGAAGGAGGTCATGCGCGAGCGGGAGATGCACTGGATCCGCGTCGATCGCTACTACGAGGGATCGGCCGAGCAGCCGCGCACCCTGTTCCAGCCCGTCCCATGCATGCAATGCGAGCAGGCACCCTGCGAGGTCGTCTGCCCGGTCGAGGCGACCGTCCACGATTCCGAGGGGCTGAACCTGCAGGTCTACAACCGCTGCATCGGCACGCGGTTTTGCTCGAACAACTGCCCCTACAAGGTGCGCCGCTTCAATTTCCTGCAATACAGCGACGAGCACACCGAGAGCCTCAAGGCGCAGCGCAACCCGGAAGTCACGGTGCGCATGCGCGGGGTCATGGAGAAATGCACCTACTGCGTGCAGCGCATCACCAATGCGCGCATCGAGGCGGAAAAGGGCGACCGGCGCCTGACCGACGGAGAAGTCGTCACCGCGTGTCAGGCGGCCTGCCCGACCGGCGCGATTATATTCGGCGATCTCAACGATCCCCAAAGCCGGGTGCGCCGGACCAAGGCTTCGCCGCTCGACTATGCGCTGCTCAGCGAGCTCAACACGCATCCGCGCACGACCTATCTCGCCAAATTGAGCAATCCCAATCCCGACCTCGCGGAACCGTCGACCGCGGACCCCAAGGCGGGTGGTTGAAATGAGCAGCGCACTCCCGTCCGACCTGCTCTCCCATGAGGATCCGGCATACGAGCCGGTGCTGCCCGGCGCGCAGAGCTACGCATCGATTTCCGAGAAGATCAGCGGCATCGTGCTCGCGACGCGCACGGCGCGCTGGTGGTTCATCGCCTTCGCGATCTGCTCGGCGCTGACGCTGCTTTTCTTCGTCTCGATCGTCTACCTCTTCTACAAGGGCGTCGGCATCTGGGGTATCAATGTTCCGGTGGTTTGGGCCTTCGCGATTGCGAATTACGTCTGGTGGATCGCGATCGCGATGTCGGGAACCTTCATTTCCGCGGCGCTGCATTTGACGCGCCAGCCCTGGGGCGCATCCATCAGCCGCTTCGCCGAGGCCATGACGGTGTTCGCCCTGGCGATCGCCGGCTTGTTTCCGATCCTGCATCTGGGCCGGCCCTGGTTCTTTTACTGGCTGATGCCCTATCCGAACGCGATGAGCCTGTGGCCCCAGTGGCGCAGTCCCCTCGTCTGGGACTTTTTTGCGATTTTGGCGTACCTGCTCCTGTCGCTGATGTTCTGGTACCTCGGCCTGATCCCGGACTTCGCGACCTTGCGCGATCGCGCGCGCACCCGCGGCAGGCAGGCGATCTACGGCCTGCTCGCGCTGGGGTGGCGCGGCGAGGCGCGGACCTGGCAGCGGCGCCAGAGCGCGCAGCTGCTGCTCGCCGGATTGGCGGTCCCGCTTGTGGTGTCGGTGCACAGCGTCGTCGGATTGGATTTTGCGGCGGGCAACACGCCCGGGTGGCACTCGACCATCTTTCCGCCGTTTTTCGTCGCGGGCGCGATGTTCTCCGGCTTCGCGATGGCGATGACGATCGTGGTCCTGCTGCGCCGCGCATTCGATCTGGAAAACTTCATCACCGATCGGCATCTCGACAACCTGGCCAAGCTGATCCTCGCGATGGGGCTGGTGCTCGCCTACAGCTACATCATGGAGATTTTCATGGCCTGGTACAGCGCCGATCGCTACGAGATCTACACATCGCTCACCCGTATGCGCGGACCCTATGCGCCGGTGTACTGGGCCTTGATCCTCTGCGTCGTCATCGTGCCCCAGGCCCTGTGGTCGCGGCGCGTGCGCCGCGCACCCTGGGTGCTGTTCGCGATCAGCATCGTGATCAACATCGGGATGTGGCTCGAGCGCTTCATGCTGATCGTCACGAGCGAATATCGCGACTTCCTGCCCTCCGCCTGGGGCATGTTCTACCCGACGTTCTGGGATTGGGCGATTCTCATCGGCTCGATCGGCTTTTTCGGCTGGCTGCTGCTCTTGTTCGTGCGCTTCGTACCGGTGATCTCCATGGCTGAAATGCGCGAATTGCTCACCCACGAACGGGGCGCCCCATGAACCCCGGAACTCGCGGATACGGCATGCTTGCCGAGTTCTCGAGCCCGGCGGCCCTGCTCGACGCGGTGCGCGCCGCCCGCACCGCAGGCTTCCGCCAACTCGAGGCGTACGCACCGATGCCCGTCGAAGGCCTGGTCGAAGCGCTGGGGTCGCCCGACACGGGGCTCCCGCGGCTCGCGCTGATCGGCGCCATCATCGGCGGGGTCGGCACTTTCGCCGTGCAGTGGCTCAGTGCGACCGAGATCTACCCGATCAATGTCGGCGGACGCACGCCCGCCTGGCCCGGCCTCGTGCCGTCGACTTTCGAGATGACCGTGCTCGGCGCCGCGCTCGCGGTGTTCTTCGGTGCGCTGCTGCGCAGCCGATTGCCGCGCCTTCACCACCCGATCTTCGACGATGACGGGTTCTCGGCCGCATCGAGCGATCGATTTTTCCTGTGTATCGGGACTTCCGATCCGCAGTACGACGAGCCGCGGACGCGGGATTTTCTCGAGAACCTGCGGCCGCTGCGCGTCAGCGTGGTCGGGGAGTGAGGGGCCCGCCATGCGCCGCACCTTGAAAACGCCGTTCCGCCCCATCGGTCCGCTGCTCGCCGGCGCACTCGGCCTGATGCTGCTCGCGGGTTGCGAAAAAGCGATGCGCAACATGTACGATCAGCCGAAGTATGAGCCGTTCGTCGCGAGCCGGCTCTGGCCGGACGGCCGTTCCGAACGGCCCTTGGAGCCGGGGGTGGTCGCCTACAGCGGCGGTGTGCTCGCGGCCTCCTCGAGCGGACGCCGCGGCGGTATCGCCCTGCCCGTATGGGCCGCGGGCGCCACGGGGCGCGAGGCTCCGCGCGTCACGATCGAATCGCTCGAACGCGGGCGCCAGCGCTACGACGTGTACTGCGCGCCCTGTCACAGCGTCAGCGGCGATGGCGACGGCATGGTCGTAAGACGCGGGTTCCCGGCGCCGGCGAGCCTCGACAGCGCCGCCTTGCGGGAGGAATCGGACGCGCACGTGTTCGATGTGATCACCAACGGACACGGCGTGATGTACCCCTTCGCCGATCGGATCGGTCCGCCCGACCGCTGGGCGATCGCGGGGTACGTGCGTGCCCTGCAGCGCAGCCAGCACGCCGCAATCGCAGATGTACCGCCGGACGAGCGCCAGGCGCTGCTCGCGGAGAAGCCGTGATGGCCGCGCGCGCACGGCCGGCGCGGCGACTGCGCAACGCCTGCCTGGTCGCCGCCTGCGCGGGCGCCGCGTTGCTGGTGGTGGCCGGCCGGCAGGGCGGCGAGGCATGGCTGCCCTCGTATCTGTTCGTCTGGCTTTTCGTGCTCGGGTTGTCCCTTGGCAGTCTCGCCTGGGTCACCGTTCACAATTTGACGGGCGGGGATTGGGGGATGGCCGTGCGGCCATTCGCGCAGGCGGCGCTGCGCCTGTTTCCCGTGTGTGCGCTGCTCGCCGTGCCGCTGCTGTTCGCCCCGGCGAAGCTGCTCATGTGGATGACCGGCAGCCCGGGCGCCGCCGACACGGCGCTGGTCGCGGGCCAGCATTGGTACTTGAACTCCGCCTTCTTCTACCTGCGCGCGATCGTCTATTTCGCCATCTGGCTGTCGCTCGCGCGGCTGCTGCGCGACGACGGCACGCGATCGTCCCTGCAGGGCGTTTCGGCGGTCGGCTTCGTTCTCTATGCGCTCACGACGACGTTTGCCGCGGTCGATTGGACGATGTCGCTGACGCCGCACTGGCATTCAACCGTATTCGGCCTGCTGATCGGCACGAGCCAGGCGCTCGCGGCGCTTGCCGCCGCGATCGTGTGCGCCCATGCGTTCGCGCCGCAGGTCGATGCCTCGCTGCGCGCCCGCTTCCACGATCTCGGCAATCTGTCGCTTGCGCTCGTGCTGGTGTGGGCGTACCTGGCGTTCATGCAGTTTCTGATCATCTGGGTCGAAGACCTGCCCGACGAGATCACGTGGTACTTGCTGCGCAGCAGAACCAGTTGGGGCGCATTGACCTGGTTCGTGGCCGTCACGCATTTTCTGGTGCCGTTCCTGCTGCTGCTCTCGCGCCGGGCCAAGCGGGCACCCGCCATGCTGGCCGGTGTGAGCGCGGTCGTGTTGCTCGCCTGTCTGGCCGACAGCTTCTGGCTCGTCGTCCCCATCTTCAGGCCGCAAGGTTTCGCGCTGCGCTTGGGCGATCTGGGGGCGCTGCTCGCGATCGGCGGATTGTGGCTGGGCTGCCTGATCTACGTGATCGATCTGCCGGCGGCGCGGGTGCTGCACGGCGGACTCGTCCCTGGAAGCGATGAACATGGCACACAACGCGCCTGAGGGCCTCGCGGCGGCCGAAAAGCGGGGGCACGAGCTCTTCGATTTCGACGTGCGCTACATCGGCTGGTTTGCCGTGGGCCTCGTGATACTGCTGATCGCCACGGCCGGGATGGCTTTTTTCATGCTGGGCGGCTGGCGCATTTCCAACGCGGTGACCGCCAAGCAGAGCACCGCGGGCTCGGTGACGGGGCCGTTCGCGACGCTGCAGGACACCCCGCAGCAGGACCTGCGCAACTATCGACGCAGCAAGGCCGCCGAGCTGGAGGGCTATCATTGGGTTGATCGAAACAGCGGCGTCGTGCGGATCCCGATCGAACGCGCGATGCAGCTGATCGCGGCCGAAGCCGGCACTTCAGCCGCGGCGGCGCCGGCGGCGAACCCGGCGCCCAACCGGGCGGGGAGCCCGGCAGCGACCCGCGCGCCCGAACCGCGGAGGCGCGCGCCGTGAAGATCGCAGGTCTCTTCGGGATGGGTATGGCGCTCGCGCTGACGGCGGCGGCGGCGGTGGGCGGAACCGCGGCGCCCGGCGGCCTTGGCTACACCGGCACCGCGGACTTCACGCAGCGTCTCGGCCAAAGCGTTCCCCCCGGCCTGCAATTCCGCGACGAGCACGGCAAGGTCGTGCGGATCGGCGATTACCTGGGAGCGGCCCCCATCGGGTTGATCTTTGCCTATTATCAATGCACGAATTTGTGCCCGATGCAGATCCGAAACCTCGCCCGGCGCATGGCGCTCGCCCCCGGCGGCGCAGCCGACGCGCAGGTTCTCGTCGTTAGCATCGATCCCCTGGATACGCCCGCGCTCGCCGATCTCGCCAAGCACAAGTACCTCGACGACCTGCTCCCGGCCGCGCGCGCCGACCGCTGGCATTTCCTGAGCGGCGCATCGGACCAGATCGCAGGGGTCGCGAACGCGATGGGATTCAGTTACGGCTACGACCGGACCACCCACCAGTTCGCCCATCCGGCCGGTTTCGCGCTGATCAACGCGGATGGGCGGATCGCGCGCTATTTCTTCGGCTTCGATTACACCTCCGCGGACCTCGGCGACGCCTTCGATGCGGCCGCCGCAAGGCGCATCGCCTCGCCTATCGCGCGCTTGCTGCTGGTCTGCTTTCACTACGACATCAACACCGGACGCTACACGGGCACGATCCTCGAGGCGCTGCGCGTTTTATCGACGATCACGGTTCTCGGCGCGATCGCCCTCGGCTGGAGCATGCTCCGCCGCGCACGGCGGCGCCGGCAATTGCAGGCCTAAACATGAATTCTCTGCCATTTTTCCCCACTCGCGCCTCGACGATCGGCGGTCCGATCGATGATCTGTATTTTGCGTGGCTCATCCTCGCCGGCGTCGTCGCCATCGCGGTTGCGGTGACGATGATCGGGTTCGCGATCCGCTACCGTCGCGGCTCCTCGGCAAGCCGCGTGATCGCCGGCCCGGCCGAACACGCCCGCACGATGCACCATATCGAAATCACCTGGACCATCGTGCCGCTCGTGCTGTTTCTCGGCATGTTCGCCTGGAGCGCCGAGGTCTACTATCGGAGCATCCGGGTGCCCGGCAATGCGCTGCCGGTGTACGTCGTCGCCAAGCAGTGGATGTGGCACGCCGAGCACCCCGCCGGAGAGCGTGAAATCAACGAGCTGCACGTCCCGGTCGACCGTCCGGTCGAGCTCGTGATGACGTCCCAGGACGTCATCCACAGCCTGTCGATCCCGGAATTTCGCATCAAGCAGGATGTCCTGCCCGGCCGCTATACCACGCTCTCGTTCACGGCCAACAGGCCCGGCGAGTATCGGCTGTTCTGCACGCAGTTCTGCGGCACCTCGCATTCGCACATGGTCGGCCGCGTCGTCGTCATGGCGCCCGCGGCCTACGAGGAATGGCTTGCGGCGCACGCCAACGTGCCGACGATGGCCGCGCGCGGCGAGCGCCGCTACCATGAGCTCGGCTGCGACGGCTGCCACGGTGCGCAGGCGGTCGTGCACGCGCCCAAACTCGATGGCCTGTTCGGCAGGCCGATCCCGCTGAGCGACGGACGAACCGTGCTCGCCGACGAGCGCTTCATCCGCGACGCCGTGCTGCTTCCCAACGAAAACGTGCCGGCGGGCTACGAGGCGAACATGCCGTCGTATCGTGGTCGCATCAGCGAGGAGGAGCTGCTCGATATCATCGAGTACGTCAAGTCGAAGGGCAACGCAACGCATGAGGGCGGCCAATGAACAGCGTGGTTATCGGTGCACATGGGGACATCGGGTCGCATGAAAGCTATCTGAGCAGCGGCTGGAACTGGCGCTCCTGGCTGCTGACGCTCGACCACAAGCGCATCGGCATTCTCTACGTGGTCGCGATAACGCTGCTGTTCGGCATCGGCGGCTCGGCCGCCGCCATGATCCGCCTGGATCTGCTGACCCCGCACAGCCAGCTCGTGAGCATCGAGACGTACAACAAGCTGTTCACGATGCACGGGGTGATCATGGTGTGGTTTTTCCTGATTCCCTCGATTCCGGCGACGCTCGGGAATTTTCTGGTGCCGATGATGGTCGGGGCGCGCGACCTAGCGTTCCCGCGGTTGAACCTGCTGAGCTGGTATCTGTTCGTCTTCGGCGGCCTGTTCACCATTTACGCATTGCTCGCGGGGGGCGTCGACACGGGCTGGACGTTCTACGCGCCGTATTCCACCTCGTTCAGCACTTCACATGTGTTCGCGGTCGCGACCGGCATCTTCATCGCGGGCTTCTCCTCGATCCTGACCGGCCTGAACTTCATCGTGACGGTCCACGAGATGCGCGCGCCGGGCATGACCTGGTTCCGCCTGCCGCTGTTCATCTGGTCGATGTACGCGACCAGCCTGATCCTGGTGCTCGCGACCCCGGTGCTCGCCATGACGCTGATGCTCATGGGCATGGAGCGCACGTTCGGCCTCGGCGTGTTCGATCCGGCACTCGGCGGCGACCCCCTGCTGTTCCAGCACCTGTTCTGGTTTTACTCGCACCCGGCGGTCTACATCATGATCGTGCCGGCGATGGGAGTCGCGAGCGAGATCATCAGCTGCTTTTGCCGCAACCCGGTGTTCGGCTATCGTTTCATGGCGTATGCGATCCTGGCGATCGCCGCCTTCGGATTCGTGGTGTGGGGTCATCACATGTTCGTCAGCGGTCAGTCCGCCTATGCGGGAACGGTGTTCTCGTTGCTGACCTTCCTGGTCTCGGTACCCTCGGCAATCAAGGTGTTCAACTGGACGGCGACGCTTTACAAGGCGCACATCACCTTTCACGCACCCATGCTCTACGCTCTCGGCTTCGTCGGCCTTTTCACCATCGGCGGCCTGACCGGGCTGTTTCTCGCCTCGCTGGGGCTCGACGTGCAGCTGCACGACACGTATTTCGTGGTCGCGCATTTTCATTACATCATGGTGGGCGCCGCCGTCATGGCGTTCTTCGGCGGCATCCACTTCTGGTGGCCGAAGATCACCGGGCGCATGTATCCGGAGGGCTGGGCGCGCTTTTGCGCAATCCTGACCTTTATCGGCTTCAATCTGACCTTTTTCCCGCAGTTCATACTCGGGTATCTCGGCATGCCGCGGCGCTATCCGGACTATCCTCCGGAGTTTCAGGTCTGGAACGTGCTTTCCTCGGCGGGCTCCTCCCTGCTCGCATTCGGCTACGTGCTGCCGCTCGCTTATCTGCTCTGGTCGCTGCGCTACGGGGCGAAGGCGCCGGCCAACCCCTGGGGCGCCACGGGCCTCGAATGGCAGACCGATTCGCCGCCACCGTCGGAGAATTTTCACACCACACCGATCGTGACCGAAGAGGCCTATTCCTATCACACGGAATCCGAGCATGGCTGATCACGCCGCCGCTTTCGCCCCGCAGTTCGACGACGCCGAGCAGCAGCGCTCGGCCGCGAATCTCGGCATTTGGCTGTTTTTGGCGACGGAGATCCTGTTCTTCGGGGTGCTGTTCGCCGCTTATGCGATCACCCGCGTGCGCTTTCCGGACGCATTTGCGGCCGCGAGCCGCCTGACGAATCTGCCACTGGCCGGAGTCAACACCGCGGTGCTCATCACCAGCAGCTTCTCCATGGCGCTCGCGGTCCACGCGGCACGGCAGGGTGCACGCCGCGCGTTGATCGGCTGGCTCAGCCTCACGGTTGTGCTTGGCATCGCTTTCCTGTGCATAAAAGGCGTCGAATACCGCTTCGACTACCTCGAGCACCTCGTACCACGCCTGAATTTTCGATACGAGGGCCCGCAGGCCGACCAGGTCGAGCTGTTCTTCTACATGTATTTCTTCATCACCGGCGTACACGCGCTGCACGTGCTGATCGGCGTCGGCTGCATCGCCACGATCGCGGTCATGGCCTCGCGCGACAGGTTCGGGCCGGCCTACTACACGCCGGTCGACGTCACGGGCCTGTATTGGCACCTCGTGGATGTCATCTGGCTCTTCGTATTTCCAATCCTCTATCTGGTCTCCCGGACATGACGAACCACGCCGAAACCCGCCCCATCGTCTACTTCCTCGTCTGGCTGGCCCTCATGGTGCTGCTGGCCCTCACCGTGGGCAGCGCCTTCATGCCGCTGGGGCGGGCGCACACGCCGGTCAACCTCGCGATCAGCGTGACTCAGGCGGCGCTCGTGATGCTGTTTTCCATGCACTTGAGTTCCGCGCATCCGCTCATGCGGGTCATCGCGCTAATCGGATTCTTCGGCATCGCGATCATGATCACGCTGTCGCTGTTCGATGTACTGACGCGATGAGGCGGATGGGAACGTCCTGGAAGATTGGGCGCATGGTCGATCGGAAGTCGGAATGCGCTGTCATCGCCGGTGTCGGCCCGCTTCCCTAAGGCTTCCTCTCCACCACTCTCTTCGCCAGTTCCGCGAGCGCGGCCAGATCCATGTCCTCCGCGGGAACCTCGATCACGTCATCCGACGGCACCCTGCCGGCGGATGACGTGCCCCCCGATGCCGTGCCGGCACCCGCCCCCGGGGGCCTTGCTGCCGCTGGCACGGCCGTCGGTGGCAGGTTGCCCGCCGGCGAAGCCGCGCCCGGGGCCGGCGGCGCAGTCCTCGGCGGCATGGACCTGGCCGCGCGTCCGGTTCCGAGACCCGGCGCCGCGCGCTTGAGGCCCGGCTCCGCCGCGCCGCGCAGGGCTGTGGCGGTGGGCGGCCGGACCCAGTCCGTCATCTGATCCATCCAGCGCTGATAGCGTTCGAATGTCCACATGCCCTCCTCGCCGCCCGATTGCAGAACGGTGGCGATCTGGCTGAAATTTCCGCCCCGTATCGTCCCTTTGGCGCCCGAGGTCGGCAGCAGGAGCTCGCATCGCGGGACGTGCAGGCGGTGCGCAGCAAGGAATTCAAGGCGCTGACAACAGACCGCGACCAGGCAATCCGCGAGCTGCGCACGCACGCTCGCCTGGATGTCCGACGGGAACGACATGCAGAGGCGGGACAGCGCCTCCGCGCAGCTCGCCGAATGCATGGTTGCGAGCACGAGATGCCCGGTCTCGGCGGCATTCAACGTCAGGCGCATGACCTCCGGGGTGCGCATTTCGCTGATGACCAGCACATCCGGATTTTCGCGCAGCGCATCGACGATGCCCTGCTCGAAGCTCGGCGAGTGAGTGGGGACCTCCCGCTGGCGGATGAACGATTGACGGTTGGCAAACAGATACTCGATCGGGCTTTCCAGCGTGATGATGTTGCGCGCCCGGCTTGCGTTGATCTCTTCGAGCAGCGCGGCCAGCGTGGTCGACTTGCCCGAACCGGTCGGCCCGGAGACGATGATCAGACCGCTCGGGGCCTCGACGAGCTTGCGCAGATCCTTGTGCAGGTTGCAGCTGCGCAGGTCCTTGACGCTCGGAGCCAGGAGCCGGATGGCGAGGGCGAGCCCCCGCACGGTCTGGAAGAAATTCGCCCGCAAGCGGATTCCGCCCACCGATTCGGAGAGGTCGGCCGAGCCGCGTTCGACGAAATCCGGCCACCGTTCCGGCCCCAGGAGTTCATGCGCAACCTGCATGAGCGTCGGGGCGGAAACGGCGCTTCCCACCGTCTGCAGCTCGCCGCGGATCCGCGCGACGATCGGGGTGTCCGCCTCGAGGTGCAGATCGCTGGCGCCGAGCGAATAAGCCTGCTCGATCCACTCTTCGAATTGCATGAGTCGTGCCCTCGGCTGGGTTCGCGTGCGCTCAACGCTCCCCGCGCTTCGCCTCGAATTCGTCGCCCGGCAGCCAGCTCACCGTCTGCGGCGCCGTCAGCTCCTGCCAGCCGAGCGCGAAGCCGAACTTGGCGAGCTCGGAGTTGGTGGAAAAGTCCATGTTGGGCGAATATTCGTCGCCGGGCTGATGATAGCGATGCGCGGTGTAGTCATCGCGCTGCGCCCGGCCCCACTCGGCCGGATGACCCCGAAACTTGGTCGACGCATTGATCGAGAACGCGGGCACGCCGACCCGGGCCATGCTGAAGTGATCCGATCGGTAGTAGTGCCCGGCGCCGGGTTCGGCATCCGGCTGGATGTCGTATCCGAACGCCTGCGCGGTTTTCTGCACGACCGGATAGAACGTGGTGCGCTCGGCTCCGGTCACGTTCACCGCTTCCGGAGGCCCGAGCGGCGCGATGGCGTCATAATTCAGGTCGAGCGCGATGCGCGAAGCGGGAATGGGCGGATGCTTACCGAGATACTCGGAGCCGAGCAGCCCCTTTTCCTCGGCGGTCACCGATGCGAACAGCACGGGATGCGGCGGCCGCGCCTCGGATCTCGCGAAGGCGCGCGCGAGCTCCAGCAGCATGCCGCAGCCGGTGCCGTTGTCGACGAAACCGTTGTAGATCTTGTCCCCGGGCAGGCTCGGGTCCATGCCCAGATGATCGTAGTGCGCCGTGTACATCACGGCCTGGGTGGGTGGGCCGGGATCGGTGCCCGGAAGCATGGCGATGACGTTGTAGGAGACGAACTGGCGCACCTGGCTTTCGATGTGCGCCTTGAACCGCACCGGCAGCTCCCGCGCTTTGAACCCGCGGGTTCCGGCGCGCGCCACCATGTCATCGAGCTTCAGTCCCGAATCGGCGAAGATCCGGCGCGCCACGTCCCATTGGACCCACGCGGCCGCTTCGAGCTTCGGATCCCGGTCCCTGGCGAGATGGACCTGCTCGTTGCTCCAGGAGCTG
Organism: uncultured Gammaproteobacteria bacterium; assembly: GCA_963736185.1. Taxonomy (GTDB): domain Bacteria; phylum Pseudomonadota; class Gammaproteobacteria; order Steroidobacterales; family Steroidobacteraceae; genus Bog-1198. The sequence continues at coordinate 46,762 of CAVTNZ010000072.1, forward strand.
CGCACCACGTTCCAGCCGTAGCTCGCGAGGTCGGTGCGGTGAATGATGAGCGCGCCGATCGCCCCCTTGCGGGCCGCCTCCTCGAACTTGTATGTCCACCTGCCGTAGTAGGTCATGGCCTGCGCGGCGAAGAACCTGGGATCGTTCGAGGGCGGCTCGTTCACGATGACGAGGATCACCTTGCCTTTCACGTCCACGCCCTTGAAGTCGTCCCAACGAAATTCCGGCGCATCGATGCCGTAGCCCACGAACACGATGGGCGCATCGATGTCCACGGAGGCCGTTTGGGTCTGATTGCCGACCACGTAGTCGGCGCCGCGGGTCAGCTCCTCGGCGGAGCCGTGCGCGGGGACCAGTGAGGCGGTGGTCCCGTCCCGCGTCTGCACGCCGATGAAATCGACACGCTGCAGATAACCGCCATCGTCGCCGGCCGGCTTCAGGCCGTAGAGCGCGAACTGGGTCGCGATGTAGCGGGCGGCTATGTCGCCACCGCGCGCGCCCGTACCCCGCCCTTCGAGCAGGTCGTCCGCGAGGAATTGCACGTGGGCGCGGATCCGGTCGGGGCTGATTCCCTCCATCGCGGCCGTGACTTGCGGCGGGAAGTCCAGCCAGGCTGCAGGGTCCGGTGCCGCCCCGGCGCCGTACGCGGCTCCCGAGCACACGGCCACCGCGGCAACGATCCATCGCCCGAGTCTCATGCGCTCTCCCGATTGGCTAGCCGGTCCCACCCACGGTCAACGCGTCGATGCGAAGCGTGGGCTGACCCACCCCCACCGGCACGGACTGGCCTTCCTTGCCGCAGGTACCCACACCGCCGTCGAGCTTCATGTCGTTGCCCACCATGCTCACCCGGGTCAACACGTCCGGCCCGTTGCCGATCAGCGTCGCGCCTTTCACCGGCGCTCCGATCCTGCCGTTCTCGATGAGGTACGCCTCGCTCGCCGAAAATACGAATTTTCCCGAGGTGATGTCGACCTGCCCGCCGCCGAAGTTGACCGCGTACAACCCCTTCTTCACCGACGCGATGATCTCTTCGGGCGGCCGCGTGCCCGCGCGCATGTAGGTGTTGGTCATGCGCGGCAGGGTCATGTGCGCGAAGGACTCCCGCCGACCGTTGCCGGTCGCCGGCATGCCCATCAGCCGTGCATTGAGTTTGTCCTGGATGTAGCCCTTGAGCACGCCGTTCTCGATCAGCACGGTGCATTGGGTCGGCGTGCCCTCGTCATCGACGTTCAACGAGCCGCGCCGCCGGTCGAGCGTGCCGTCGTCGACGACCGTGATCCCCTCCGCCGCAACCTTTTGACCGATGCGGTTGCTGAAGGCCGAGGTCCCCTTGCGGTTGAAGTCGCCCTCCAGCCCGTGGCCGATGGCTTCGTGCAGCAGGATGCCGGGCCAGCCGGCGCCGAGCACCACCGGCATCGAGCCGGCCGGCGCCGACACGGCCTCCAGGTTCACCAGAGCCTGGCGTACCGCCTCCCGGCCATGGGCGAGCGGCCCCTCGTCGCGCAGCAGCTCGTCGAGGCCGTAGCGTCCGCCCCCGCCGCTGTAGCCTTGTTCGCGGCGCCCATTCTGCTCGACGATGACCGACACGTTCACGCGCACCAGCGGACGCACATCGGCGGTCAGCGTGCCGTCGCTCGAGGCGATCAGGATCACCTCGTGCACGGCGGCCAGCGATGCCATCACCTGTTTGACCCGCGGATCGATGCGCCGGGTCTCGCGGTCGATGCGCATCAGCCACTCCACCTTGTCCTCGTCGCGCACGGCGTCCAGAGGATCGATCGGCAGGTACAGCCTGTGGGTGAGCGGCCGCTGCCAGGCGCGGACGGCGTTCGCGCCGCCGCTTCGGGCGATGGCGCGTGCAGCGTCCGAGGCCTCCACCAGCGCCGGCAGCATCACCTCGTCGGTATAGGCGAATCCGGTTTTCTCGCCGCTGATGGCGCGCACGCCGACGCCCTGCTCGATGCTGTGCGCTCCCTCCTTGACGATGCCGTCCTCGAGCGACCAGGACTCCTCCCGCGAGAGTTGAAAGTACAGGTCGGCGTAATCGACGCCGCGGCTCATCACGGTGCCGAGCACGGAGGAGAGGCGATTCTCGGTGAGTCCCGAAGGCGCGAGAATCATCCTCTCCGCCACGTCGAACATCGGCGCCGCGCTCATGCGGGCACCGCTTCGTCGGCGCGCGCGCCGAGCCGCCGGTTGTCGAGAGCCGGGAAGCGCGTGCGCGTTTCCGCCTGTTTCTCCAGATCGAATTCCGCTGTAATCACACCCTCACCCTTGGTCAGGCGCGTCAGCACCTGGCCCCAGTAGTCGACGATCAAACTGTCGCCATATGTTTCGCGTCCGCTCGTGTGGGTCCCGCTTTGCGCCGGCGCCACCACGTAGCACAGATTCTCGATCGCGCGCGCGCGCAGGAGCGTTTCCCAGTGCGCGCGCCCCGTCGGCACCGTGAACGCCGCGGGCGCCGAGAGCCACTGCGCGCCTCGCGCAACCAATTCGCGGTACAGCTCAGGAAAGCGCATGTCGTAGCAGACGGACATTCCGAGCCGTCCGACCGGGGTATCCGCGAGCACGATCTCGTCGCCGGGCGCCACGTGCCTCGATTCCAGGTACTGCTCGTTGCGCCCCGGAATCGCGACATCGAACAGATGAATCTTGTCGTAGCGGGCGACGCGCCTGCCGTCGGAGTCGATCAGCAGCGAAGTGTTGGTCACGCGCTGCGCGTCATCGCCCTTGATCACGGTGCTGCCGCCGAGAATCCACAGCCTGAGCTCGCGCGCCGTCGCGCTCAGGAATCCCTGCACCGGCCCGTCACCGTCCGCCTCGGCCACCGTCAGCTTGTCCGCGTCGCGCAGGCCGATGAAGGAGAAATTCTCCGGCAGGCAGGCGATATCGGCGCCGCGCTCCTTCGCCTCGCGAAGGAGCCTTCGCGCGACGGCGAGATTGTCCTCGACCACGTGGCCGGAGGTCATTTGAATGGCGGCGATCGTACTCATCGACTACAGCGTCTCCTTGGGCTTGTCCTTGGCCGGTTCCGCGCTCGCTGCGGGCCCGCCCGCGCTCTTGATGCGCTCGACCGTGGGGTTGTCCCAGTTGCCGGTGATTCGATAATACCCCCGGACCAGCCCCTTCAGCGGTTGTTTGAACACTTGCGTGAACAACAAAACGGCCCCTCCAACCACCGGCCCCGCGGCAAAGGCCGCCAGGGGCAAGGTGCTGCTGACGTTGCCCGTCACCACAGCAGTTTGGTCGTAATCGTGGTTTTTCAAGCCGACCGAGCCGATCAAGCCGATCTCCGCCGCCGGGCCCTTCACGATCACGTCATCTGTATACGCGCTGCCGTCGCGAAGATCGAAGTGCCCCCGCGCGGTGTCGAAGGCGAAGCCCTTGTCGGTCAGATCGCTGAAGTCCAGCGCCAGACGGCGCGGCAGCTCCGCCACGCTCGCAAGCCCGAGCACACGTCCCGCGCCGGGCTTCAATCCGACGATTTGCCCCTTCTCGAGCGTCACCTGTACGCGGCCCGTGGCGGCCGCCAACGCGTCGCCGCTGGGAGCCCCGGCCCAGGTCATGTCGAACTCCAAATGACCGGTTTTGGCCTGCAGGACCGGGGCGAAGCCGAGCCCCTTCAGGGTGTCGCCGACATCGGTGCTCGTGATCGTGCCTCGGATGCGGCTCGTGCCGCCGTCGCTGCCGCGCCATTCGCCGGTGGCGTTGGCATTCCAGGTGACGTTGGTGGCCGTCAATTGCTTGAGGCTCACGCCATCCTCCAATTTCTGCAGCGTCGCCCGCACATCGCCGAATTGCCGGTCATCCCAGGTGAGCTGGGCGGCATGGAATTCGATCGGCGGCAGGCTCCGCGGATCGATTTTTTGATCCGAAGCCGCCTGCCCGGCGTCGACCGCGGGCCTGGCCGGATCGTCGGCGAACTTGAGACGCTCGAACTCGAGATCCCAGGGCGCGGAGGGATCCGGCCCCCCCGGCAGGGAAATGGAGCCCCTCACGTTCGGACCGTCGGCTCGTACTCGCCAGCCGCCGTTGATCGCCGAGATCGCCAGGGAGACATCCATGAACGAAAACCCGAGATAATCGATTTTGTGGACCGCGAAGGTCGCCTCGGGAAAATTGGCCGGGTTGGGACCCCTGGCGCCGCTCCCCGCGCGGGATGTGCCCAGGATTTTGAGCCAACCCGCAAGATCCAGCTCGCCGATGTCCCCTCCCACATTGACCGTCTGGGCGTCGTTGAACGCCGGCTCCGCGCCGCCGAAGGCGACCGCCGCCCGGCCGATTTTCGGGCCGTTGGGGTCCAGATCGAGCGTCACCGTGCCATGCAGCACGGACCCCAGATTGGCCCGAATCTCCGCCCCGCCGCCGGCCGGCCATTGCACCGCGACGCTGGTGGGCATCGCCGCTTCGGCGGGCTTGTCGAGCGGCGCGGGCAGTTTCAGCTCCAGGCCCACCAGGCTCGAGCTGATGTTCAACGAACGCTCGCGCGCGGGATCGGGCGCCACGCGCAGCACGGCCCGATACTCCGTCTGTCCGCCGATGGCGATGCTCGGAGGCAGGGTCAACGCGCTGCGCAGCGCATCCCCCGCTACGGTGCCCCTGAAATCCAGATAGGTCCGGGAGGACTGACGGTTGCGGGGCGGTCGGGCGGTCATCTGCAACGTACCGCCGAGCGCGCGGCCGCGCATATCGGCGCGCACCACCTGGGCTCCGTCGATGTCCGCGCTCCCTGTCAGCTCCGTCGCCACCACGGTGGATCCCTTCCGACTCAATGAAGCGCCGTCCAGATCGACGTGCACCAGCACGCGGCGCCGATCGAACTGACGGAAGGGAAAGAACAGGTCGACGCCGGTCTTGAGCGGCCCTTTCGCCTCGATGCTCGAGAACACGTGTTCTGCCATCGCATCGAGCGGGGTGGCGGCGAGATACCGAATGCCGGCCGAGGCGTCGCCGTGCGCATCCGCATGCACCTCGAGCTCGCCGTTGTCGAAGTCCGCGAATCGCGCCTGGGCCGCATCCACCCTGAGCTCCCCCACCATGGCGCCCAGCACCTTCACCTCCATGCCCTGATTGCGAAATTCCGCCTGCGCGGCGAGGTTCTCGATGCGCGGCCAGTCCTCGCGGTAATCCAGGATCATGTGGTCGACGCGCAGGCGGATCAGAAACAATCCTGCGCCGTCGCGGAACGGGAACTGCCGCACGGGGCCGTCGAAAATGGCGTCGGCGTGCGGGACATGTCCGGCGACGAACGCGCGGTTGAGCCACTCCAGGGCACCCGGAGGAAGGAGCTCATGCGGGAGGTAGCGGCGCGCCTCCCCCGCATTACCGTTGTCGATGGTATCCGCCATCGTCAGGACGGGAGAGCTGCCGTCGTCCGGCTGGCGCCAGGCGAACTTGCCGTGCAGCGTCGCATCCCGGGTGTGCAGCTCGAGATCGGAAGTCGCCACGAGGAGCTGGTTCGCCTCGCGCCGCCAATACAGCGAGGCCTTGAGCAGGGGGAGGTCCACCGGCTGCGGAAATTGATGCGGCCAATTGAACACGCCGGTCTCGGTGTCGAGGAACACATGGCCCGCCGATTCGTTTCCGGAGAGCGAGCCCGACAGCCCGCGAAGGCCGGGAGCGGCGCCCAGCGGCGCGAACCCCACGCCGCGGAATCGGGCGCGCGCATCGAACACCCAGGGGTCGCCCGCCGACCGCCGGCCGAGCGCCAGGCGCATATCCATCCATTCGCCGGTGGGCGCCAGCTGGCGCAGCCGCTCCCTCACGTCCTTCTGCGGCATCAACCCCACCAGCGGCAGGAGCGCCTCGGCGCGCAGGTAGCTCGCATTCGCGTTGAGCTCGAGCATGCCGGCTTCATTGTCCCGCCAGCTCACGTCGAACTGCGAGTTCGGGTCGCGGCGCCCGCCGCGCTGCGCGCGCACCCGCCGCCCGAGCAGCGTCCAGCGGTCGCCCGCATGGGTGAGGGACAAGGCGGCGCTGACCTCGTCCATGCGGGTGTTCGCCCCGTCGGAGAGCCGCGTCACGACTCCCTGCGCTCCGAAATTCAGATCCATCCGCTCCAGCGTTGCGCCGCGGCCGTGCGCAGCCGTCTGGAATGAGCCGGTACCCGCATCGAGCCGGTCCAGATACTCCGGCAGCAGACGACGCCACCCGGGAAAGGAGACGCCGTCGGCATCCGCCGCGGCGCTCCATCGCACGGAGTCCAACGCGCCCCCGCCTTGCGCGGCGCCCGTGAAGCTCAGCTGGCCGCCGAGAACCGCGGGCAACCGGGCCGAAAGGCGCGCGGCGCAGGAGTTGTATACGCGGGAAAGATCCAGATCGACCGCGCGCAGCTCGAGCTGCGGCAGATCGGCGTTCCAATGTCTCAGGCTGACGGACCCCTGGCGGATGACCAGCGTGCCCGCCGGCAGCTCGTTGAGCGTCCGCGGTGAGGCGGGCGAGGTGTCCCCGCCGAGCACGATTTCGGATGCCAGCGCGAACTTGGAGGGTCCCAGCCGATCGATGACGATGTCCGGGGCGTCGAGCTCGACGCGCAGCGCGAACAGTTTCCCGTTGCGCAGCAGCTGCCACATGTCCACGCCCACCCGGCCGCCCGCCGCCCGCGCGAGCACGCGCAAATCGTCGCGGGAGCGCAGCTCCAGGCGGCTCAAGTACAGCTCCGGACCGTACCACCGGAACGCAGGCGAGACCGCTGCGAAAGCGATGTGGTAGCCGGTCTGGCGGTGCACCCACTCCTTGATCTCGGCCTGATATCGGGGAGCACGATCGAGCGCCAGCTTCATGCCGAGCAGCAGCAGTCCGATGAGCGTCGCCAGCCCCGCCGCGGCGAACGCGAGGGCCTTTCCGATCCTTCGCGGGCTCATTTACATCAACACGACGTTGTATTGATCGACGCCGTACAGAGCCTCTGTCTGCAGCCGGATGGGCACTCCGGTGATGAGCTCCAGCTCGCCGAGCGCGGACGATTCTTCGTCGAGGAGCCGCTCGATCACGTCCTGATGCGCCAGCACCAGGAGCTGTCGACACTCGAATTGACGCGCCTGACGCACGAGCTCCCGGAACACCTCGTAACACACGGTCTCGGCCGTCTTGACGAAACCCCGCCCCTCGCAGGTGGGACAAGGCTGGCAGAGCATATGTTCCAGACTCTCGCGGGTTCTTTTTCGCGTCATCTCGACCAGCCCCAAAGGGGACACGGAGGATATGTTGGTTTTGACGTGATCGTCGCCAAGGGCCGTCTCCAGCGCCTGCAGCGTCTGACGCCTGTGATCGGGCTCCTCCATGTCGATGAAATCGATGATGATGATCCCGCCGAGGTTTCGCAGCCTCAACTGGCGCGCGATGGTCACCGCCGCCTCCAGGTTGGTGCGAAAGATGGTCTCCTCGAGATTGCGGTGGCCGACGAACGCGCCGGTGTTTACGTCGATCGTGGTCATGGACTCGGTCTGGTCGATGATCAAATGGCCGCCGGATTTCAGGGGCACCTTGCGGTCCAGGGCTTTGTGGATCTCCTCCTCGACGTGGTGAAGCTCGAAAATCGGCCGCTTTTCAGCGTATAGCTCGATGCGTTCGAGCATGTCGGGAACGAAGGAGGCGGCGAAGTCCCGCATCTCGCGGTGCGCGCTCGGCTGATCGACCAGCACGCGCTCCACGTCGGGGCGCAGCATGTCGCGAAGCACCCGCAGGTGCAGCGGCAGGTCGGCGTGCACGAGGCTGCCCGCGCCGGTGCGCAACCCCTTCTGGCGCACGAACTCCCACAGCTTTCGGAGATACAGCATGTCGGCCCGCAATGCCTCCGCCGGCGCATCCTCGGCGGCGGTGCGCACGATGTATCCCGCGTTCTCCTGTTTCTCGATGCCGGCGAGGACCGCGGATCGCAGCCGCTCGCGCTCAGCCTCGTTTTCGATCCGCGCCGATACGCCGACGCCGCGCCCCTGCGGCATGTACACGAGAAGCCGGGACGGCAGGGTGATGTACGTGGTGAGGCGCGCACCCTTGGTGCCCAGCGGATCCTTGACCACCTGGACCAGTATTTCGTTGCCTTCCGCCACCAGGGAACGGATGTTCTCCGTGCGGGGCGCTTCGATGCCGGTGTCCGCGTGGCGGGCATCGAAGATGTCGGAGGCGTGAAGGAACGCGGTGCGCTCCATGCCGATCTCGATGAAGGCCGCCTGCATTCCCGGCAGAACGCGCGACACACGCCCCTTGTAGATGTTGCTGATGAGTCCGCGGCGGCTCGAACGCTCGAGATACACCTCCTGCAGCACGCCATTCTCGACCACCGCCGCCCGTGCTTCGTGCGTGTTGGCGTTGATCAGGATCTCGATGCTCATCGCGCACCGCCGGCCTGCGGGACATCCCAGCGCGGCACTCCCGCCGCCTGCAGCAGTTCGGCGGTCTCGAACAGCGGCAGGCCCATGACGCCGGAGAAGCTGCCCCGCAGTTGCGCGATGAAGACCGCTCCGAGGCCCTGGATCGCGTATCCGCCGGCCTTGTCCCCGGGCTCGCCCGTATCCCAGTAGGCGCCGGCCTCGGCCGCGGTGATCTCGCGGAACGTCACGTCGCTGCGGCTCAGCCGGGCGCTGGTGCGGCCGCCCGCGGCCAGCGCGATGGAGGTGAGCACCTCGTGGGTTCGTCCCGACAACAGCCGCAGCATGCGGATCCCATCGTCCCTGCCGCAGGGCTTTCCCAGTATCTCCCCGCCGATCACCACCGCGGTGTCGGCTGCCAGCACCGGCCGCCCGATCATGCAGACGGCCTGCAGACCCGCCCGGGCTTTCGCGGCCGCCAATCTCGAGACGTACTCGGCGGGCTCTTCCCGGGGCCCGGGCGATTCGTCCACGGTCACGCTAAGTACTTGAAAAGGCACCCCTATTTGTTGAAGCAGCTGGCGCCGGCGGGGGGAACCCGAGGCGAGGTACACGAAATCCACACTCATTCCGCAAGAATACCTTGGGCGGGCGGATGTCGGTGATGGCGTTATGCGCGATGGTACGGGTGGCCGCTCAGCAGGCTCATCGCGCGATAGATCTGCTCGGCAACGACCACCCGCACCAGGGCATGCGGAAGCGTGAGCGGGGACAACGACCAGGTCTGGTCGGCGCGGCTCAAGCATTCGGGGGAAAGCCCGTCGGGACCGCCGATCAGGAGCGCCAGCGGCCTGCCCTCACGCAGCCGCTCGGCGAACCAGAGGCTCAGCTTCTCGGTGCTCATGGAAGCGCCCGTGACCTCCAACGCGACGACATAATCCCTGGAGGAGATCGCCGCCAGCATGCCCTGGCCCTCGCGCTGGACGGCGCGCCCGGGATTCTCGCCGGCACGGCGGGTGGCCACCGGAATCTCCTCGAGCTCGAGCACCAGCGGCGCGCGCAGCCGCTTCTGATATTCCCGAAAACCGGTATTGACCCACTCGGGCAGCCGGGTTCCCGCGGCGAGCAGGCGGCATTTCACGCGCCGACCGCCTCGGTATCGCCGGCGCTCAGGCGCGGACGGCGCGCTTCGCCGTCATGTCCCACAGCTTCTCCAGACCGTAGAATTCCCGTACTCGCGGCAACATGACGTGCACGATGTACTCGTGCAGATCGATCAGCACCCAATCGCCGTCGCTGAGCCCCTCGAGGCCGTGCGGCCGAAAGCCCGCCTCCTTGGTTTTCTCCACCACCCGTTGAGCCACGGAGCGCACGTGGCGGTCCGAGGTGCCGCTGGCGATCACCATGTAGTCCGCGATATCGGTGAGGCCGCGCACGTCCAAGACCTTCACCTCGAGCGCTTTCATGTCATCCAGCGCGTCGAGCACCACGCTCTTGAGCGACCGCCGGGCGGCGGCCGGCTTGGTCGCGACCGGCTTGTGGACGGCGAGCTTTTTGGCAGCGGGCTTCAGGGGGACGGCGCCGTCGGGTGAGCCCTTGCGGTTTGCGGGTTTGCGTGCGGCCCCGCCGGGCACCTTGGGCGCGCGTGGCGGCTTTTTCTGCAAGACTCTCGATTTCGGCGGCTTTTTCTCGGTTGGCACTAGGGGATCCGTGACTTGGCGTAACAGCGGGTGTCCAGGATCAGTTTACGCACTGAATCGGGCATGAGGAAGCGCGGGTCGCGGCCCATGGCAATGAGCTGGCGCACCTCGGTCGATGAGATTTCGAGCTGCGTCACGGCGTGGATGTAGATGCATCCGGCGCGTTGCTCGTGCAGATCGCCGATTCGTCCGGTGCCGCGATCCACGAGCAGCTCGCCGAGCGGCCCCATTCCGGGCGCGCGCCATCCGGGACGATGCGCCACCACCAGATGCGCAAGCTGCAGGAGTTCGCGCCACTGATGCCATTTCGGCAGACTCAGGAAGGCGTCCATGCCGACGATGAGACAGAGACTGCGGTCGGGATACTCGTGCCGCAGCTCACCCAGCGTCTCGACGGAATACGACGGGCCTTCCTTGCGCACCTCGCGATCGTCGACGACGAAACCGGGCTGGTCGGCGGTGGCGAGCTGCACCATCTTGAGACGCAGCTGCGCATCGGCCATGGGCTGATCGCGATGCGGCGGATTGCCCGCGGGCAGGAAGCGGATTTCCTTGAGTCGCAGCGCCTGCTGCAATTCGAAGGCGGTGCGCAGATGGGCGTAGTGGATCGGATCGAAGGTGCCGCCGAATATTCCCATTGGGTTCATACGGCTACCCTGCCTGAATCCCGGGTTGCTTGCAAAGCGCCGGCCATGCCCATGGTCAGGGAAATGATCGAGGACCACGGATCTCCCGACAGGATGCCCTTGATGATGCGATCTGCGCGGGCCGCCTCCTGCAACAGCGCCGCCAGCGGCATCTTGCCGAGACGCCTGAGCGCGCGCGGCGAAGGCTTCGCCGCCTGATGCCATCCGCCGCCGCCGCCGGCGCCCGTGCGATCGCGCTCCCGCGCCTGCCACAGGCCGCGCAGTTCGCGCACCAGGGCCCACAGGATCAGGGTCGGTTCGGCGCCCTCGCCGCGCAGGCCGGTGAGAACCCGAAGAGCGCGGGCCGCGTCGCCGGCCGCGGCGGCCTCCGCCAGCTGGAATACGTCATAGCGCGCGCTCTCGCCGACGGTGCGCATGACCAGAGATTCGCCGATCGCCCCTCCCTCGGCGAGCAGCGCGAGGATCTCGAGCTCCTGCTTCGCCGCGAGCAGATTCCCCTCCACGCGTTCGACGATGATCCGCGCGGCGGCTGCCTCCAGGGTCAGCCCGAGACCCGCCGCGCGCCGCTCGAGCCATGCGGGAAGCGACTCGGCGGACACAGGCCACACCGGGATCCAGGTGCCGTTCTTTTCGATGGCGCGCACCCACGGAGCCTCGCTCGCCTTGCGGTCGAGCTTGTCGGTGACGATCAGCGTCAGCACATCCGGCGGCGGCGCGTTCGCGATGTCGAGCAGCACCTGCGCGCCCTTGTCGGGTTTGCCGCTCGGCATGCGCAGCTCGAACAGGCGGCGGTCCGCGAACAGGGAAAGCGCCTGCGTCGCCTGGCGCAGTTCGTCCCAGGAAAAACCCCGCTCGATGAAGAACATCGTGCGGTCCGCGTACCCGGCCGCCCGCGCCGCGGCGCGAATCGCGTCCGCACACTCCCCGACGCTCAGCGGTTCGTCGCCGGAGACGAGATACACCTGTTTGATGCCGCGCTCGAGCGCGCCGGGCAGCTGATCGGGATTCAGTCTCACGTCGCACGCGCGAGGCGAATGCGAACCGCCTCGTACTCGCCGGCCATCCGATCGACGAGCGCCTGCACGGGCAGCACCTCGCCGATGCCGCTCACGCTTTGACCGGCGCTCCAGATATCCCGCCACGCCTTCAGCTCGGAATTGCCCTCGGTCCCGAAATTCATCTTGGTCTTGTCCGCCTCCGGGAGCTTGTCGGGATCGAGGCCCGTCTTCACCACGCTCGCACGCAAGTAGTTTCCCGCGACCCCGCTGAAAAGCGACGTGTACACGATGTCCTCGGCTGAGGCGTCGACCAGCATCGCCTTGTAGGCGTCGCTCGCGTTCGCCTCCTCGGTCGCAATGAACCTGGTGCCGAGATAGGCGAGGTCCGCGCCGAGCGCCTGCGCGGCCAGCACGTCCGCGCCGGTGCTCATGGCGCCCGACAGGATGATCGTGCCCGGGTAGACCGCGCGAATCTGCTTCACCAGCGCGAACGGGCTCAGGACGCCCGCGTGCCCGCCGGCGCCCGCGCACACGGCAATGATGCCGTCGACGCCCTGCGCCGCCGCCTTCTCGGCATGGCGCAAATTGATGACGTCGTGGAACACGAGGCCGCCGTAGGAGTGCACCGCCTGGACGACTTCGGCCGGCGGCCGCAGGCTCGTGATCACGATGGGCACCCGGTGCTTCACGCACAATCTCACATCGTGCTCCAGTCGGACGTTGCTGGCATGCACGATCTGATTGACGGCGAACGGCGCGATTCTCGCCGCGGAGTCGGCCCGACGACATGCAGCCAGGGTCTCGGTGATTTCGCCGAGCCAGTCGTCGAGCTGTTCGGCCGGCCGCGCGTTGAGCGCCGGAAACGACCCGACCACCCCCGCTTTGCACTGCGCGAGCACGAGCTTCGGCGTCGAGACTATGAACATGGGCGCACCGATCATCGGCAGGCGCAGGCAACCTTGCAAAAGAAGGGGGATGGGCATTGGTTCTCGATTTCAGAAAGCGCCGCCAACGTGCGCGCCTCGAGCATTATGGCGCACTCCGCCGCGGCGCCGCACATCGAATTATTTTTGTCGGCGGCCGATGCTCGAGAGCGGCACGCTGATTTCGGAACCGCTGGCCGGATGGCCCCTCGACTGGCTCCCCGACTCGCTCGCCGTCTGGCTGGCCCCCGCCGAAGCCTGCGCGGTTGCGCCATCGCTGCCGCAGTTGTCGCATCCGCCGCAGCCTCCCGCGGACTGCGCCGCCGCGGCATGGAGCCGTGCGGCAACGCCCCGCACGCCGCACCACCCGGGCGCGCGCCCGACCCAGCCGGCCGTGCGCGAGAGCAGCGCCCGCCGCAATGCCCGCGGGCCGAGCTTGAACAGCGCATAGACCGCGCTGGCGGCAAGGGCGCCAACGACCAGCAAGTTGTCGAGCACGGGATTCATCGGGCCCTACCCGAGATTCGACAGCGCCGTGGCGACGCGGAAAGTAATGAACGACGCACCATAGGCGAGTGCGAACAGGTACGCCGCCATGAGGATGGGATAACGCCAGGAATTGGTCTCGCGCCTGACCGTCGCGAGCGTCGACAGACACTGCGGCGCGAACACATACCACGCCAACAGCGACAGCGCGGTCGGCAAGCTCCAGGAGTGCGTGATCAAGGGCGTCAGCGCGCCGCTCACGTTCTCTCCGGTGGCCGACAGGGCGTACACGGTGCCCAGGGCGCCCACCGCCACCTCCCGTGCGGCAAGCCCGGGGACCAGCGCTATGGAGATCTGCCAGTTGAAACCGATGGGCTTGAATATCACGGCAAGCCACGACCCCAGATGGCCTGCGATGCTGTACTGGATGGCGGGACCGCTCGCTCCGGGCGGCGGTGCCGGGAAGGAGCTCAGCGCCCAGAGGATCACCATGAGCGCGAGAATGATCGTGCCGACGCGGCTCAAGAAGATCTCCACCCGCTGCCAAAGGCCGATGGCGAGATTGCGCAGAATGGGCCAGTGATAGGCGGGGAGCTCCAGCATGAGCGACTGGAAGCGCGCGCCGGTTCCCGCCCGCTTCAACACGTAGGCCACGGCCATGGCGCTCGCCACGCCGACGAGATACAGCACGAACAAAACGATGCCCTGAAGCTGCAATCCGCCCCACAGCGTCCGTTGCGGTATGAAGGCCCCGATGATCAGCGCGTAGACCGGCAAGCGCGCGGAGCACGTCATCAACGGCGCGATCATGATGGTGGCAAGGCGGTCGCGCGGATTCTGAATCGTGCGCGTCGCCATGATCCCGGGTATGGCGCACGCGAAGCTCGACAGCAGCGGGATGAATGCCCGTCCGGAGAGTCCGACGCTTCCCATGATCCGGTCCAGCAGGAACGCGGCACGGGGCAGATAGCCCGAGTCCTCGAGAATCAATATGAAGAAAAACAGGATGATGATCTGCGGCAGGAACACGAACACGCTGCCGACGCCCGCGAGAACCCCATCGACCAGCAGGCCCTTCAGCAGGCTCTCCGGCATGGCCTGCGCGAGCCAGCCCGCGACCGCATCCACGCCCGCCTTGATGGCGTCCATCGGCACCTGCGCCCACGCGAACACGGCCTGAAATACCAAAAAGAGAACCACCGCAAGAATCAGCGGGCCGGCCACGGGGTGCAGCACGACGCCATCCAGCTTGTCGCTGAAGGTCACACCGTCGATCCGGTCGGCCCCGACAGCCGTGAGAATTCGCCGCACCTCGGCCTGATCCACGGCGATGTCGGCGGAGCTCGGCGTGCGCCAGTCGAATCTGCCGGCCGCCCGGGGCGAAATCGCGGCCGAGTCGAGCATCTCGATGAGGCGTTTCGCGCCGGATGCCTTCACGCCCACCGTCTCGACCACCGGCACACCGAGCTCATGCGAGAGCCTCCCCGGATCGATGAGGATTCCTTTGCGGCGCGCGATGTCCGTCATGTTGAGCGCGACCACCATCGGCAGCCCCAGGCGCTTGAGGCTCAACACCAGCCGCAGATTCTGGCGCAGATTGGTCGCATCGGTGACGCAGACCACGAAGTCCGGTGCGCTCTCGCCGGCGCGCCGCCCGAGGAGCACGTCGGCCGTCACCTGTTCATCCGGAGTCAGGGGATCGAGACTGTACGCGCCGGGCAGATCGAGAATTCGAACCCGGGATCCGGACGGCGTGAGGAGCGAGCCCTCCTTGCGCTCGACGGTGACTCCTGCGTAGTTCGCAACCTTCTGGCGGCTGCCGGTCAGAACGTTGAACAACGCGGTCTTGCCGCAGTTGGGGTTACCCACCAGCGCAACCAGGGGAATCGGATGCGCACCGGACAACGCTTCCATGACGCTATGCCGCCGGCGTCTGCTCCGGGCAAACGCGGATACAGGCGGCCTCGAACAGCCGCAACGCAAAGGTACCCGTGCCGATCCGCACCGCAATCGGCTCGCGTGCCAAAAGTCCGCGTGCGACCACGCGAACCGCCTCGCCGGGCAGGAAGCCGAGTTCGGCCAACCGCCGTTCCAAGTCAAGCGCAGCCGTCCCCTCCGCGGGCACCACGGACACCACGCGCGCGGTCGCGCCGGTTTTGAGATCCGTCAGCTTCATGTCGCTCCCGCTGACACGGATATCTGCGGCCGGCGCCGAGCCGCGCGGTCGATCCGCCTCGTGGGCGCGCTGCTTGGTCCCGGCACTTTGATGCTTCAAATGCATGGCCTGATTGTATATGAGAATCGTTCCCATTACTATTCGGGCACCCACCCCCGGAAATCCGTCCGAGGACAAATTTCCCAAGCTGGCTGCCCGACTCGTCGACCCCATAGTAACGTATTGAAAACAGTTGCAAAATGGCATTGCAACAAAGTATGTCCCGCTAGCTCCTCCGGGCGGCGCGGCGCGTTCCTGATACTCTTGCGATCCCTGGGATTCAAAGGCATACGAGATGCCCACACTTTTCGAAAAAATCATCGCCGGAAATTTGCCCGCCGACATCGTGTATCGGGATTCGCGCGTGGTGGCCTTCGTGGACATCCGCCCGGCCGCACCGGTGCACCTGTTGATCGTCCCTTTGAAGCCCATCCCGACGACCGATGACATCGAGGACGCCGACGAGTCGCTCATCGGCCACATGGTCGTCGTCGCTCGCGATCTGGCGCGACAGCGCGGGATCGCGAAAAGCGGCTACCGGCTCGTCATCAATTGCAACCCGGACAGCGGTCAGGAGGTGTACCACCTGCACCTGCACCTGCTGGGCGGCCGCCCGCTGGGCCCGTTGGTACAACGCACCTGATCGAAACGCAGAGGAATAGGTCATGAAGAAGAAGAAATCATGAACAAGAAAAAAGCGGCGCCGCGGACCTCGAAAAGTCCGGCAGCTTCCAAGGCGACGAAGAATTCCCCGTATCCCTCGAAGAATCGCACCGCCGCAAGCGCCGCGAAGCTCGCGACCCGCACCGCTTCCGCCTCGCGTTCGTCTTCGCATCCCGCTTCCCGCTCGGCCCCGCGCGCCACCTCGCGGATTGCCTCCAAACCCGCCGCCGCCGCGCCGCCGCGACGCGAGCTCTATCCCGCGATCGAGCCGTTCAAGCAGGGGTACCTGCGCGTATCGGACATCCACGAGATTTATTATGAGGAATGCGGCAATCCCGCCGGCAAGCCGGCCATTTTCCTGCATGGCGGCCCGGGCGCCGGGTCCGACAAGCGCGCGCGCCAGTTCTTCGACCCTCACCATTATCGCATCGTGATTTTCGACCAGCGGGGCTGCGGAAGAAGCCGCCCGAGCGCCAGCCTGATCGAGAACACCACCTGGCATCTGGTTGCCGACATCGAGCGGTTGCGCAAGCATCTGAGCATAGAACGCTGGCTGGTGTTCGGCGGGTCCTGGGGCAGCACCCTGGCTCTGGCCTACGCCGAAGCGCACCCCGAGCGGGTGAGCGAGCTCGTCCTGCGCGGTATTTTCATGCTTCGCTACAACGAGATCCGCTGGTTCTATCAGCACGGCGCCTCGGAAATATTCCCCGATTGCTGGGAGGCCTATCGCGACGCGATTCCGCTCGACGAGCGCGATGATCTGCTGCGCGCCTATCATCAGCGCCTGACCGGCAACGATCAGCGGGCCGCCCTGTCGGCGGCCCGCGCCTGGTCGGTGTGGGAGGCGTCCACCAGCTTTTTGCACAGCAACCTCGACAACATCCGCCGCTGGGGTGAGGATCAGTTCGCGCTCGCCGTGGCGCGCATCGAATGCCATTACTTCGTGAACCGTGGTTTCTTGCGCAGTGAATCGCAGCTGATCGACGATGTTCCGCGTATCCGCCACCTCCCGGCCACGATCGTGCAGGGGCGCTATGACGTTGTCTGCCCGGCGACCAGCGCCTGGGACCTGCACAAGGCGTGGCCCGAAGCCGATTTGCGCATCGTCCCCGATGCCGGCCATTCCGCTTTCGAGCCCGGCAACATCCACGAGCTGGTGACCGCGACGGACCGATATCGGAGCCGATGAGGAGCCCGTGAAGACGGAGGCACACTGATCATGTCCGAGCTGGCGACGCTCTGTCTCGCCCGCTGCGAGGACGCCGAGGAGATCGCGGTGATGTCCCGCGACTCCATCGAGGGCGGCCTCAACTGGTCCTGGACACCGACGCGCGTGCGGCGATCCATCATGAGCCGGGATTCGAGCGTCGTCGTCGCCCGGCGCGAGGGTCGCGTGGCGGCATTCGCCATCATGTATTTCGGTGACGAGGTGGCGCATCTGAACCTGCTGGCGGTCGCCGGGAGGCACCGGCGTCAGGGGATCGGACGGCGCCTGATCCAATGGCTGTCGGAGACGTGCCTCGAGGCGGGCGTGTTCCGCATCGATCTCGAATTGCGCGCGAACAACGAAGGCGCTCGGAGCTTCTACGGACGCCAGGGCTTCGAGGCGCTGAACGTGGTTCAAGGTTACTACCAGGGAGTGGAGCCGGCGCTGCGCATGTCGAAACGATTGGGAAAGTAGCATGACGGCACCGCAGCGCCCGTTCGGAACCGGCGGCCGAAAGGTTCCCCTCGTCGGTCAGGGGTCGTGGCGGGCCGAGGAGGCATCTGCGGGCACGGCCATCGCGGCGCTGCGACGGGGGCTCGATCTCGGCCTGACGCACATAGATACCGCGGAGATGTATGGCTCGGGCGCGGCGGAGCGGATCATCGCCAAGGCCATCGAAGGCCGCCGCGACGAGGTGTTCCTCGTTTCGAAGGTCCTGCCGGGCAACGCCACGAGGCGAGGCACCGTCGCGGCGTGCGAAAAATCGCTTGCGCGATTGGGTACCGACCGGCTCGACTGCTATCTGCTGCATTGGCGCGGCAGTCATCCGCTCGAGGAGACCATCGCTGCGTTCGAGTCGCTGAGGACGGACGGCAAGATCCTCTCGTGGGGAGTCAGCAACTTCGACGTGGATGACCTGGAGGAGGTCGCGCAAATTGCCGGCGCCGGCCATCCGGTCTGCAACCAGGTGCTCTATCACGTGCAGGAGCGTGCGATCGAGCACGCGGTCTTGCCGTGGTGCCGCGAGCACGGGACCGCGGTGGTCGCCTACACCCCCTTCGGCGAATCCAAGGCGCCGTTCGATCCCGCGCACGCGGCCGGGCGCGTGTTGAATGGGATCGCCGCGGCACGGGGAGCCACCGCGCGACAGGTGGCCCTGGCGTTCCTGCTGCGCCGCCCGGACACGTTCGTCATACCGAAGGCGGCGAGCATCGCCCATGTCGAGGAGAATGCCGGCGCCGCGGCCTTGTTGCTCAGCGACGCGGAGATCGCTCGCATCGACGCGGCCTTCCCTCGCGGCAGATCCCGCCCCTTGCCCATGATCTGAGGGGTGCCCGCGGCGGCGTGCTGCGGTGCAATCCGCCCGCCGGCATGTTATCGGCCAAATCTTACGTCGCGAGCCAATCGCAGGTAGTTGTGACGCGAAGCCTCGACCCGGATGATGCTCCGCAGGCTCGGAGGGCGCTGGGCGGGGGGCTTACCTATGCGCAACGACAGATTGAAATTCTATTTGAACCTGGCGCTTTTCGGCTTCACCGTCGGGCGTACCTATGCAGCGTTCCAGAAGCGCGCGGCGAAATCGCAAATTCGGCGGGGCAAGAAGAGTCCATGGAACTGATGCAGCGAGAAGAGCCGCCATCGCTTCCCGGTTTGATCTCCCACATCCAAACGGTGGCGGAGCGTCAGAAGGCCGTGCTCGCGCGCGAACTGCATGATGAGCTCGGCGGAATGCTGGTCGCCGCGTCCATGGATCTGGCGTGGTTGGAGCAGCATGTCCCGAACGAGCCCCTGTCGGGTGCGGCGGGGGATGTCCGGCGAAGGCTGCGTCGCCTGCGCGACACCCTCGGCGATGCGGTGGACATCAAGCGAAAGATCATCGAGGAGCTGCGCCCGACGCTCCTCGACAACGTGGGGTTGTTCGCCGCTCTTCGCTGGCTGGTCGGGAATAACTGCGCCCGGGCATCGATCCAATGCGACTTCCAATTTCCCGTGGAGGAGCCTCACTTCACGCCGGATGCATCGATCGCTCTGTTCAGGGTCGCGCAGGAAGCGCTCGCGATCATCATGGAATCGAAGTGGGTTCGGACCGTGACGCTGAGCCTCAACGGCACGGCCCCCGTGGTGACCTTGTCGATCGCAGGAACCGGACCCGCGTCCGGGCCCGGCGAGGTCCCGATCCCCGAGACGTACGAACTCGCGACCATACGCCACCGCACGGCGACGCTCGGCGGCGGCGTCACATTTTCCCCTGCGCCGGGCGAGGTGCGGCTGTCCGCGTGGATCCCCCGCGAAAACAGCCTGCTGGCGTAGACCTAGCCTGTCCCCGGAATCCACGAGGTGCCTGCCAGGGGCACCCCCGCCATCGCGGCGGCCTCCACGGTCAACGCCACCAGATCCTCCTTCTCGAGGTGGTGCACGTCCTGCTTGCCGCAGGCGCGGGCGATGGTGGTCAGTTCCATGTTCAGCGTCTTCAGATAATTTCGCAGGCGCTTGGCGCCGACCGCCGGCTCGAGCCGCAGTTCCAGCTCCGCGTCCTGGGTGGTGATGCCCACCGGGCATTTTCCCGTGTGGCAGTGGTGACAATACCCGGGCGCCGTGCCGAGACGCGCGTAATCCCTGGTGGCGGAGCGATGCTCGCCGTGCACGACGTAGCTTCCGCTGTTGCAGCCGAGGGCCATCAGCACGCCCTGCCCGATCGCCACGGCGTCCGCGCCCATCGCGAGCGCCTTGGCGACGTCGGCGCCGCTGCGGATGCCGCCCGAGATCACCAGCTGCACCTTGCCGCGCATGTTGAGGTCATCGAGCGCGTCAACCGCCTGGCGCAGCGCCGCGAGGGTCGGTATGCCGACGTGCTCGATGAACACGGTCTGAGTCGCGGCCGTCCCCCCCTGCATGCCATCCACCACGATCACGTCCGCCCCGGCATGCACCGCGAGCTTCACGTCGTTGAACACGCGCGTGGCGCCCACCTTCACGTAGATCGGCTTTTCCCAATCGGTGATCTCGCGCAGCTCCTTGATCTTGATCACCAGATCATCGGGACCGGTCCAGTCGGGGTGGCGCGATGCGGAACGCTGATCGACCCCTTCGGGCAGCGTGCGCATGCGCGCAACGCGGGGATTGACCTTCTGACCGAGCAGCATCCCGCCGCCGCCCGGTTTCGCGCCCTGTCCGATGACGATTTCGATCGCATCGGCGCGGCGCACGTCATCGGGATCGAAACCATAACGGGAGGGCAGGCACTGATAGACCAGGGTCTTCGACGACGCGCGCTCTTCCGCGGTCATGCCGCCGTCGCCGGTGGTGGTCGAAGTGCCCATCTCGGTGGCCCCCCGGCCGAGCGCATCCTTGACCCGCGCCGAGAGCGCGCCGAAGCTCATGCCGGCCACGGTGATGGGAATGCCGAGCTCGATGGGCTTGGTCGCGAAGCGCGTGCCCAGCACCGTCTTGGTGGAGCAGCGTTCGCGATACCCCTCGAGCGGATAACGCGACAGCGACGCGGCCAGGAACAGCAGGTCGTCGAAGTTCGGCACGCGCCGCTTCGCGCCGAGCCCGCGAATCTCGTACAACCCCGTCGCGGCGGCGCGCTGGATGTAATCGATGGTCGCACGGTCGAACCCGGCCGACTCTTCCCGGTGGGTTTCGGAGGCTTCGCCGTCCGCCCGCGGTTCATCGCTGATAGGCCGCTCGGCGCTCATCGCTCAATACTCCTGATTTGCATCGGCGTTCCAGTGGTACAGGCTCTTGGCGGACGCCACGCGCTTGAACTCGGCGGCATCGTGGGCCAATCCGGCCGCGGCCAGCAGGTTTTTGACGGCGGCGCGGTCGGTGTCCGACATCGGCTCGAATCTCGCATCGGCTCCCAGCGAGCGAACCTTGCCGCGCACATAGATCACCGCCTCGTACAGGGAATCGCCGAGCGCGTCGCCCGCGTCGCCGCAGATGACGAGCCGGCCGGCCTGCGCCATGAACGCCGAGAAGCTGCCGACGCTGCCGCCCACCACGATGTCGGCGCCCTTCAGGGAGATTCCGCAACGAAGCGACGCATCGCCGTCGACCACGAGCAGTCCGCCGTGCGCCGATGCTCCGGCGGCCGTGGAGGCGAATCCCTTCACGTGCACGCGGCCCGACATCATGTTTTCGGCCGCCCCCGGGCCGGCATTGCCGTGAACGGTGACCGTGGCATGCTTGTTCATTCCCGCCACGTAGTAGCCCACGTGGCCGTGAATTTGCACGTCGAGCTCGGCGTCGAGTCCGCAGGCGATGGAATGCGCTCCGTCGGGATGATGCACCCGGATCTGCGAGACGCCCTCGCCCGCCGCGCGTCGATGCAGGAAGAGATTCAGATCGCGGAGGGTCTGCTTCGACAGATCGAAGTCGCGAGCCGAGGGAACGGGCTTCAAATTCGCCATCGATAGATTTCCTCGGGCTTGGGCTCGAACAGCTCGGCATGGGCGATGTGGGGCAGGTGCGCCAGGGAGCGGAACTCCGATGCGATCGCGACATAATCGTCGGTCTCCGCGACCACCGCAGGCTTGCAGGCGAACGCATCGCGCACGATCAGGAGCTCCGTGTCGGTCCCCATCAGGAAGGTGTAGAACCCATCGAGCACGCTGAAGCCGCGCTGCACCGCCGTCGTGAGATCGTCCCCCTCGCGCAGCCGCCACTCGAAATAGCGGCACGCCGCCTCCGTGTCGTTGTCCGTCTCGAACTCGATCCCGAGCGGCTCGAGCGCCTTTCGAACCAGATGCGGATTCGACAATGAGCCGTTGTGCACCAGGCAGAAATCGCGCCCCGCGGTGAACGGGTGTGCGTGCGCCGGTGTGACCGCGGACTCGGTGGCCATGCGCGTGTGCGCGACCAGGTGCGTGCCCCTGAGGTCGCCGAACCGATAGCGCCGCGCGATGTCCGCGGGCGCCCCCACATCCTTGTACAGGTCGATCGACTGCCCCACCGAGAGCACCGCGACCGCGGGCGCTGCGCGCGCGAGCCATGCGCTCACGACGTCCGGATCCGAGCCCGTGGTCAGGACCGCGTGGTTGCCGTGCGCGGCGAGCTCCTGATCGGGTCCGAGTTCCCGGCACAGTGCCTGGAGCAGTTCGTTCCAATCGAGGAAGTGCTCGCCGACATACAGGCTGAGCTTGCGCCAATCCTCCGCGACCGGAGCCGTGTACACCGCGAGCCCCGCGGAGTCGGGACCGCGATCGGTCATGCCCGTCAGCATGGGCACCATGAGCTCGCCGAGCCGGTCGCGCAGCGGCGCATTCTTGATCAGCAGTCCGACTATTCCACACATTGCGGCGGTTCCGATCGCCCGCGCGGGGCGCTAAAAGAATTCCAGGTAGCGCTTCGACTCCCAGTCCGACACGTGGCGCGAATACTCGGTCCACTCCATCCGCTTCAGCCGGATGAATTCGCGCGCCAGATCCTGGCCGAGGCCGCCGCAGATCACAGGATCCGCCTCGAGCGCGTCGATCGCCTCGGTCAGCGACTGCGGCAGCAGCTTGATGCCCTTGTCCTTCAACTGCCCGGGGGTGAGCTCGTACAGATTGATGTTCTGCGCCGGTCCCGGATCGAGCTTGCGGTCGATGCCGTCGAGTCCCGCCGCGATCAACGCGGCCGAGACCAGATACGGGTTGCAACCGGAGTCGGGAAGCCTGACCTCCAGACGGCCGAAGGGCACGCGCACGCAGGCGGTGCGGTTGTTGTCGCCGTAGGCGATGTACGCCGGGGCCCAGGTGGAACCCGACAGCGAGCGGCCGACCACCAGCCGCTTGTAGGAATTCACGGTGGGTGCCGCGACCGCGGCCAGGGCGCGCGCATGCGCGAGCACCCCCGCGAGGAATTGATAGGCCAGGGGGGACAGCCCCATCCCGGACTTGTCTGCCGGATCGTGAAAGGCGTTCTTCTGGGATTTCGAGCCCATCGACACGTGGAAATGCGCGCCGCTTCCGGTGCGGTTGGAGAACGGCTTCGGCATGAACGTCGCGATCATGCCGTGTTTATGCGCAATTTCGCTGGCCGCCATTTTGACGAACGTGAAGTTGTCGGCCGATTTGAGCGCATCGGCGTAGGTGAAGTTGATCTCGAACTGCCCGTTGCCGTCCTCGTGATCGATCTGATAGACGTCGATGCCGACCGCGCGCAGTCCCGCCACCATTTCATCCAGCGCCTCCCGCGTGCGGTAGAGGCCCTTGTAGTCGTAGCAGGGTTTGTCCAGATCGTCCGTGGGGTCCGCCGGTCCCAGGCTTCCATCGGCGCGCCGCGCGAGCAGCATGAACTCGGGCTCGATTCCGGTGAACAGCGTGTAACCGCGCTCCTCGAGCCGCGCAGTCTGCGCCTTGAGCGCGACCCGGGAGCAATACGGATAGGATTTGCGATTGACCACGCCGTTGCAGATCAACCGCGCGTATCCGGGCATCCACGGGATCAACGACAGGGTCGACAGATCGCCCACGGCCATGTAATCCGGGCCCTCCGGCCCCATTCCGAGACCCCATACCGCGAATCCCGCGAACCCCGCCCCGTCGGTGAGCACCATGTCCAGGTGCTCGACCGGGACCGCCTTGGCCTTCGCCGAGCCGTGGATGTCCACGAACTGCGCCAGCACATAGCGAATTTCGTTGTCCCGGCAAAACTTCTGGGCCTCTTCCCGATTCATGCTGGATACTCCTCGTTATTGTGTCCCGGCGCGTCCTTGGAATGCGGCCATGGCATGATCGTTTTCGGAGCCGGCATGTGCGAATATAAGCACGAAGCTTAACTGTGGAGCAACTTAATTTGCGTAACGCGCAAAGACCCCGATGACTCGCAAGCCGCCCCGCACAAATGCCCGGCGAACCGCCGTCCCGAGGGCCAAAGCGCCCTCCCGTGGTCCGGACCGAGCCGACAGCCCGGCAATCGACCTCGGCCGCACGGCCCGGCGTCTGCGCGAGAGCCAGAATCTTACGCTTGCCGACGTGGCGAAGCGCGCCGATATCTCGAGTGCGATGCTGAGCCGCCTCGAGACCGGGAGGGTGTCGCCGAGCCTGGAGACGATCGTTGCCCTCGCCCAGTCGCTCGGCGTGACCGCCTCGGTGCTCATGCAGCGGGTGGGGGCCGACGACGGCGGCGCGCAGCTCATCCGGGCGGGCGAAGGGTTGGAAACGGTGCGCAGCGGAACCCGGCGCGGCCATACCTATCACCTGCTCGCCGCGCAACGCGGCCCCCGCAAGATTTTCGAGCCGTTCCTCGTGACGTTGAACGACCGCAGCGAGGTGTTCCCGGGCTTCCAGCATCCGGGGGTCGAGTTCATCCACCTGCTCACCGGCATCCTGCACTACCGGCACGGCCGGCATACCTACGTCATGCGCCCGGGCGATACGCTCACCTTCAGCGGCGATGTGGCGCACGGCCCCGAAAAATTGGAGAAGGTGCCGATCCGGATGCTGTCCATCATCATCTATGGCCCCGGGGAAGAGTCAGGATAGCGCCGCCCCGCGGTGATACCCGCCGAAGCGGATGTCCGCTAAGCTCTGCTCGAGACCGCGATTTTCGAAGGGAGAACAGCCTTGCCAAGAATCGACCGGACCCGCGGCGCCCTCATGCGCGCGGGATATTTGTTCTGTTGTGTGGGCCTCGCGAGCTCCGCGCAGCCCGCGGCGGCGACGCCCGCGACGCCGGGCTCCTCCACCGCAGCCGGCGCCGTCGATGAGGCGCGCCTCGCCGCCGCCGATCGGGAACCGCAGAACTGGTTCACCGGCGGGCGCGATCAAGGCGGCACCTATCATTCGCCGCTGGCCGGCATCACCGCCGCCAACGTCGGCAAGCTGGGATTCGCCTGGGCCTATGATCTGGGCGCTCCGCAGCGCGGCCAGGAGTCGACCCCGACGGTCGTCGACGGCGTCATGTACACCTCCGGCACCTGGGGCTACGTCTACGCGCTCGACGCGGCCACGGGCAGGGAATTGTGGCGCTACGATCCGCAGGCTGCCCCGTTTTCCGGTCGGCAGCCCTGTTGCGACCTCGTCAACCGCGGCGTGGCGGTCTGGAAGGGCAAGGTGTACGTCGCCTCCACCGATGGACGACTGCATGCGCTCGACGCCGCGAGCGGCAGGAAAATCTGGGAGACCGACACCATCGTCGATCACAAGCTTCCCTACTCGAGCACCGGGGCGCCGCAGATCGCCGGCAACGTGGTGGTGATCGGCAACGGCGGCGGCGACATGAGCGTCGGCGGCGTGCGCGGCTACGTCTCGGCGTACGACCTCGACACCGGCGCGCTCGAGTGGCGCTTTTTCACCGTGCCTCCCGCCCCGGGTCAGCCGCTGGAGAGCCCGGATCTGGCCGCGGCCGCGAAGACCTGGGACCCCCATCGCGACCCGAAATTCAAGGGCGGGGGCACCGTATGGGACGGCTTCGCCTATGACCCCGCGTTGAAGCTGGTCTATTTCGGTACCGGCAATGCCGCACCCTATGATCTTCGGCAGCTGGGCAACCCGAAGCTCGACGGTCTCTACACCGCGTCCATCATCGCCCTGCACGCGCAGACGGGGCGTCTCGCCTGGCATTATCAGACGACTCCCAACGATCACTGGGATTACGACGCCACGCAGAAATTGATCCTTGCCGACCTCGATCTGGCCGGCAAGAACCGGCGGGTGCTGATGCAGGCGAACAAGAACGGCTTTTTCTACGTGATCGACCGCGGCACCGGAGAGCTGCTATCGGCGAAGAACTTCACCTACGTCAATTGGGCATCCGGCGTCGACATGAAGACCGGCCGCCCGATCCCGACCCCGCAATCGGACTGGCTGTCCTCGCCCAAGAACATCTATCCCTCCTGGTCGGGCGCGCACACCTGGAACCCCATGTCGTACGACCCCACGACGCACCTCGTCTACATCCCGGTGGTCGACACCCCCGCCGTATGGGTCGACATGGTGGCCAACGGCGGCGCCTTGAAATTTCTCGACGGCTTCTTCACCACGAATGGAATCTTCCCCGACGACAGCTATGACCCGGCGGATCTCAAGCGATTGTACGGCCCCCTGCCCGCACTGAAGCAGCTCCGATCGGAGCGCAAGGTGAAGCTGGTGCGGGAGCTGATCCGCGCCTGGGACCCGGTCGCCGGAAAGATCGTGTG
This sequence comes from uncultured Gammaproteobacteria bacterium, assembly GCA_963736185.1. Lineage (GTDB taxonomy): Bacteria > Pseudomonadota > Gammaproteobacteria > Steroidobacterales > Steroidobacteraceae > Bog-1198. The sequence goes on from CAVTNZ010000072.1 coordinate 73,037, forward strand.
GGAGCGCGAGACCTCCAGCGGCATGCGCGGCTACGACGGCGGCGTGATGTCCACCGCCGGCGACCTGGTTTTCCAGGGCCGCGGCAGCGGGGGCCTCTGGATCTATTCGGGCGACACCGGGAAGGTGCTCAGGATCGTCGAAACGGGCAGTCACATCATGGCGGCGCCGACCACCTACAGCGTCAAAGGCGAACAATACGTCGCGGTGCAGGTGGGCTACGGCGGCACCGGCATCGCAGAGGGGCCCGTGCCTCCGCAGAGCGCCACGAACAAATACCTGAACGTGAGCCGCGTCATCGCCTTGAAGCTCGGCGGCGGCGCGGTGCCCCCGCCCCCGGCCCGCGTAGAGGAGCCGTTCGAGAAGCCGCCGGAGCAGAAGGCCTCGAAGGCCGAAATCGATGCCGGCGAGGTCACGTTCGCGTCGGAGTGCTCGCGCTGCCACGCGCTCGGCATCAATGTCACGCCCGACCTGCGCCGCCTGAACGCCGGTCTGCATGCGCAGTTCAAGGACATCGTGCTGCATGGATTGCTCGCGCCGGCGGGCATGGAGCGCTTCGACGACATCCTCAGCGAGAAGGATGTCGAGAACATCCACGCCTATCTCATCGATCAGAGCTGGGTCGCCTACCGGGCGCAGGAGTCAAAGCACAAGTAGCGTCAGTCCGCGAAGCGCCGTCATTCGAACCGAAGCCGCACACCCGCCCATACCGCGCGCGGCGACGCCGGCGAGATCGCGTTTTCATTGCTCCAGTCACCGGGATTCGGGCGGAACGAGCCGTTCGGATTGAACGAGTTGGACGTGAGAAAGCCGGCGGTGGAGTAGCGCTTGTCGAACAGATTCGAGAGCCGCGCGAACACGTCCAGATGTCGGGTCGCATGATAGGTGCTGCGTAAATTCACGACCGTGTAGCCGGGAATCCACCCGCTGCCCTCGATGTAGGCACCCTGCCCGTTCACTGCGCCCGCCTGGTTGGCATTGTTCTCGTTCCCGTGCAAGAAGGAGCCGCCCGCGGTGGCGACGTTGCCGCCGATCTGCCAGCGCTTGTTGAGATCGTAGTCGAGTATCAGACGGCCGGTATGGCGGGGTATGAGCGGGATCCGGTCCCCGGGCCTCACGAGAATATTGCCGGCCGCGTCGGCGGTACTGTTGGATTGTGCACTGACCTCGAAATTCGACTGGAACGTGGCATCGACGTAGCTGTAGGTGGCGCGCCACGTCCATCCGCCCTGCTTGCCGCCGACGGCCAGATCCAGGCCCTGGCGGCGGGTGGCGCCGACGTTGTCAAAGTATCCCTGGTTCGTGGCCGTCGCGACGAACTGGATGTCATTGCTGTTCACGGTGTGGAATGCGTCCGCGCTCCACATCAGCCGCTGATCGGGCAGGTTTCCCCGCAATCCGAGCTCGACCGTGCGCGCGACGACCTGCTTCAGATCCGGGTCGCTGGCGAAATCGTTGGGCAGGCCGCAAGGCGCGGCGGGATTCGCGCACCCGAGCTCGATGACCGTCGGCGCGCGGCTCGCCTCGTTGTAGTTGGCATACCAGGTGAGCGAATCGCTCGGCGTGATCGTGAAGCCGATCGCCGGATTGGCCCGGCCGAAAGTGTGGTTGCCGTTCAACGCGCTCGGCTGGTTGAAGCCCGCACCGAAATCGCCCACGTCCGTGTCCAGGCTGTAGCCGTCGAGCGTCTCGGTGTTTCTGTTGTATCGAAGGGATGCCGTGAAGTGCACGAGCTTGGTGGGCGAAAGCGTATCGGTGAAGTAGACGCCAAGAATCCTGTTGACGCCGGCTAGCGAGATCACGGTCTCGTCGTTGAAGGCGCTGGGTTGGTAAACCAAGGTCCGGTTGGGGGCCAGCTCGCCGTATTGATAGGACTGCGCGAACGTGTCGCGCGAGTCGTCGTAGTCGGCACCGAGGATTCCCTGATTACTCCAGCCGAGGACATCCTGGGAATCGGTGAGTTGCAGGCCGGCGCCGGTGCTTCGCTGGTCGAGCCGCGACGTGGCATTCTGGCCGGGCTCGCAATAGGTGAGGCCGGCCAGCGTCGTCGACGCCGCCGCGCAATCGATCGGCGGCCCGTCATACCCATCCTCGAGGTAGCTGTCGTTGATGTTACCGTTGATGGCATCCGTCGCCAGCCGCCGATAGTAGACGTTGGCCGACAGGAGAAGCTTGTCCGTGAGGAACTGGGTGCCGGTCAGATTGAGAAAATTCAGCAGGTTCTGGGTGTAGTCCGGCGTGTAGCTCGCCTTCCGGTCGTAATCCAGCATGGAAAGCGGGGTTGCACCGTTGCCGTATAGGCTGGTGTCCGCATAGGTGTAGCTCAGATCGATATCGGTCTTGTCGCTCTGCCAGCCCACCTTGCCGAAGCCCTGGTAAACGCGCGTGGGCGACAGGTCGCGCCATCCCGTCTCGTCGAAATAGTTGCCGGTGAGAAAATAATCGAAGGCGCCGAATTCTCCGCCGGTCTCGCCCTCGAATGCGCGCCGCCCGAAGGAGCCGCCATACGCTTCGAACCCGGTTCCCGGGTTGTCGTGCCCGCTCTTGGTGTGGACCGACAGCGCGCCGCCCAGCGTGTTCAAGCCGAACACCGGATTGGAGCCCGACATCAGCGTCACCGTGGAGATCGCCGATTCCGGAATCAAATCCCAGTTGACGGTGTCGCCGAAGGACTCGTTGACCCGCACGCCGTCCACGTACACCGACAGCCCCTCCGGGGTGCCGAGCAGCGGCGAGGCGGTGAAGCCGTGATAATTGATGTCCAGCTGAAATGGATTGTCCGCGCTCTCGCTCACGCTGACGCCGCTGAAATTCTCGTTGAGGTAGTCGGCGAGCTCGAGGGTCTGCTGGCGCAGCATATCCGCGCTGTCGCCGCTCTGCACGTTCGAGGGGATCTGGTTCATGGGCAATCCGAGACCCGACAGGGGCGTGTTGGCGATCACGGTCACCTGGGGCAGCTCCTGTGCCGTGGCCGGATTGCTGGGTGGGGCGAGGGGGGGAGCGGAGGGGGGCGCAGCCTGCGGCCGCGCGAGCGCGGGCAGCAACACGACGAGGCATGCGCAGAGGCCCGACACCCCGGGCCGCGCGGCCGCGTGGCGTTCGAATTTCCAATGCGCATCAGCCATCGATGTCCATTCCCGTTTCGCGAGCGGGGAGTTTAGGGAGTGGCTTCGCGGCCAGTCCAGATCTTTCGGCCGCCCGGCGCTTTTCCGGGCGCCGCCGCCGAGTTGGCGCTAATCTTGCCGGCATGCCGGATGATGACCCCCGCTGGAGAATTTCGTGTCCGACCGCCCGAATATCCTGATCCTGATGGCCGACCAGCTCGCCGCGCGGGCGCTTCCCGCCTACGGCAATCGGGTCGCAAGGACGCCGAACATCGACGCGCTGGCCGCGGCCGGGGTGGTGTTCGACTCCTTCTACTGCAACAGCCCGCTCTGCGCCCCCTCGCGCTTTTCTTTTCTCTCCGGCCGCCACGTATCCGCGATCGGCGCGTACGACAACGCCGCCGAATTTCCATCCCAGGTCCCGACGTTCGCACATTACCTGCGCGATGCCGGATACCAGACGGTTTTGAGCGGCAAGATGCATTTCTGCGGTGCGGATCAGCTGCATGGGTTCGAGGAGCGGCTGACCACCGACATTTATCCCGCCGACTTCGGCTGGACCCCGGATTGGACCCGTTTCGAGGAGCGTCCGAGCTGGTATCACACCATGGATTCGGTGACCCAGGCGGGGCCCTGCGCCCGCACCAACCAGGTCGATTTCGACGACGATGCCGCGTTTCAGGCGCGGCAGAAACTTTTCGATCTCGCGCGCAGCAAGGACCGGCGGCCGTTCTGCATGGTCGCCTCGCTCACCCATCCGCACGATCCGTATGTGGTTCCGCATGATTATTGGGACCGCTATGCCGGCGTCGACATCGACATGCCGCGCGTCGGCCCCTCCGACGCACCGCCCGATCCGCATTCGCGGCGGCTGCGCCATGTCATCGGCCTCGAGGTGCAGCCCGTGACTGAGACGCAAGTGCGCGCCGCGCGCCGCGCCTACTACGGTGCGATCTCCTACGTCGACGATCGATTCGGCTCGTTGCTGGCGGCGCTTCGCGATTCTGGCTTCGCCGCGAATACGGTCGTGCTGGTGCTCGCCGATCACGGCGACATGCTCGGCGAGCGCGGGCTCTGGTACAAGATGAATTTCTTCGAGCCCGCCTGCCGGATTCCGTTGATCGTGCATGCGCCGGAGAGGTTTCCCGCGCGCCGGATCGCGCAATCCGCCTCGCTCCTCGATGTGGCGCCGACGCTCATGGAGTTGGCGGGCTGCGACCCGGCGGCGCTCGCGGCGCCGCTGGACGGCCGCAGCCTCTGTGCGCAGATCCGCGGACAGGGCGCGGGCACCGATGAGGTGATCGGCGAATACCTCGGCGAAGGCGCCATCGCCCCATTGGTCATGATCCGGCGCGGCCGCTTCAAGTTCGTGCATTCCCCGGCCGATCCGGACCAGCTCTACGATCTCGCGGCGGATCCGGACGAGCTCGACAACCTCGCCGTCGCTTCGCGCCATGCTGTGCAAGTGCGCGAGTTTCGGGCGGAGGCCGCAAAGCGTTGGGACCTTGCCGCCATTCATGCCGCCGTGCTCGAGAGCCAGCGGCGCCGACACCTCGTGTACCGCGCCCTGCGCGCGGGCCGCTTTACGCCCTGGGATCATCAGCCGCACAAGGATGCGAGCAGGCTCTACGTGCGCAACGACATCGATCTCGGCGATCTCGAGTCGATGGCGCGATTTCCGCCCTTCGACGCCGCGCAGGCGCCGCGCTAGACGGCTCTTCGCGGACGGGCGGCGCGGGGATCCGGGGGCCGGCGGACCGGCCGGTCAACCGCGTCCGGCGTGTTACACAGCACGCAATTAATTTGCACAACAGTAACCAGCGTGCTATTTAATTCCGGATGTCCGCACCTGAGGCAGTATGATACTTTTCGTCGCCCGCGGCGACGAGCCCCCTCGCGACACAATTACTAAAGTACGCAACCGCAGCACAGAGGAATGAGGAGTATGGCGCGCGATCCCAAACACGATATTTTGTTCCAACCCATCAAGATCGGACCGAAGACGCTGCGCAACCGGTTCTATCAGGTGCCCCATTGCATCGGCGCCGGCTCCGACAGGCCGGGCTTCCAGGCCGCGCACCGATCGCTGAAGGCCGAGGGCGGCTGGGCCGGGATCAACACCGAATATTGCTCCATCCATCCGGAGTCCGACGACACGCATCGGCTGTCCGCGCGCATCTGGGACGAGGGCGACGTTCGAAATCTGCGCGCCATGTGCGATCACATCCACCACTTCGGCGCGCTTGCCGGGGTTGAGCTCTGGTACGGCGCATCGCATGCGCCCTGCATGGAGTCGCGCGCCACCCCGCGCGGACCGAGTCAATACGCCTCGGAGTTCGAGACGCTGACGTACTGCAAGGAAATGGACCTCGACGACATCGCCACGGTGCAGCAGTACTACGTGGATGCCGCCCTGCGCTCGCGCGATGCCGGCTTCGACATCATTTACGTATACGGCGCCCACTCCTACCTGCCGGTGCAGTTCCTGTCCCCCTATTACAACAAGCGCAAGGACAAGTACGGCGGCAGTCTCGAGAACCGGGCGCGCTTCTGGCTCGAAACCCTGGAGAAGGTGCGCCGCGCGGTCGGACATGACAGCTGCATCGCGACCCGCTTCGCGGTCGACACCCTGTATGGCGACTCGGGCGTCGAGATCGAGAACGACGGCATGAAATTCATCGCCCTCGCCGATCCGCTGGTCGATCTGTGGGACGTGGACGTGGGCGACATCGCCGAGTGGGGCGAGGATGCCGGGCCGTCGCGCTTCTACCAGCAGGGCCATCAGGTGCCCTGGACCCGCTTCGTGAAACAGGTGGCCAAGAAGCCGGTGCTCGGCGTCGGCCGCTTCACGGACCCGGAAAAAATGACGGAGATCGTGACCAAGGGCATTGCGGACATCATCGGCGCCGCGCGCCCCTCCATCTCCGATCCCTGGCTGCCGAAGAAGATCGAGGAAGGCCGCTACGACGACATTCGCGTGTGCATCGGCTGCAACGTCTGCATCTCGCGCTGGGAAATCGGCGGCCCGCCGATGATCTGCACGCAAAACGCCACCGCGGGCGAGGAATACCGGCGCGGCTGGCACCCGGAGAAGTTCCCCAGGAAGGGTTCGGAGGATTCCGTGCTGGTCGTGGGCGCAGGGCCCTCGGGCGCGGAGTGCGCCCGCGTGCTGATGGAGCGCGGCTACGCCGTTCATCTGTACGACACCGCCGCCAAGGTCGGCGGCCATCTGAACGCCGTCGCGACCCTTCCCGGCCTGGGCGAATGGGGCTATCACCGCGACTACCGCGAATTGCAGATCGGCAAGCTGGTCAAGAGGAACAAGCAGAGCCAGGTCGCGCTCAACCAGAAGCCCATGAGCGCGGAAGGCGCCATCGCCTATGGCGCGGAAAAGATCGTCATCGCCACGGGCTCCTCGTGGAACACCGACGGCACCAACTGCCTGACGCATGATCCCATCCCCGGCGCGGACGCCTCGCAGCCGGATCAACTCACGCCCGAACAGGTCCTCGAGGGAAAGAAGAAGATCGGCAAGCGCGTGGTGGTGTTGAACGCCGACACCTACTTCATGGCCCCGAGCCTCGCCGAGAAGCTGGCCGTGGCGGGCCACGAGGTCACCATCGTGACGGGGGTGCATCTCGCCAACTACATGCACTTCACGCTCGAATATCCGAACATGATGCGCCGGCTCCATGAGCTTCACATCCACGAGATGCACAACGCCTTCGCCAGCAAGATCGAGAAGGGCAAGCTCCAGGTTTACGACATCTGGGGCGACGGATCCAAGCGCACCTATCGCGGCGTCGGCCACATTCCGCGCGAGCCCAACAAGAGCCACCGCTGGGTGGAGTTCGACTCCCTGATTCTCGTCACCGGCCGTCATTCCAACGATCTGTTGTTCCGCGAGATCAAGCAGCGCCAGGGCGACTGGGAGAAGAACGGGGTGAAGAACGTCTACCTCATCGGCGACGCGGAAGCGCCGCGGCTGATCGCCGACGCGACCTTTTCCGGGCACCGGCTGGCGCGGGAGATCGAGGAACCCAACGCACAGCTGCCGCTCCCGTACAAGCGCGAGGTTGCGGTGTGGGGTACGGCGTACGTGCCCGGCGGCCGGTTCGAGCTCGAGTACAAGACCTAGGAGCCTTCGGGTCCGTGAGCCGCACTGACGCTGTCACTCGAATTCTATTCGAGGGGTTTCCGACGGCCGAAGTGCGGCTTTTTTATGCGTTGGGATACACCGCCATCGGCATCTTCTGCTGGGGCGTGTATGTCCAGATCCGCAAGTACCGTCGCGGCGCCCCGTTGGCGCTCGACGGAAGCCTGTGGTCCCGCGCCGGCGACATGGTGGAGAAGGTATTGAGCCACCGCACCGTCGCCCGACGCGATCAGGCGGCGGGCGGCGCTCATCGGCTGATCTTCTACGGCTTCGCGCTGCTGTTTCTCGGCACCGCGACCATCACGCTGCAATACGACATCCTCGAGCCCCTGTTCGGCATCCGCTTCTGGCAGGGCACGTTCTATCTCGTCTTCTCGCTGGTGCTCGACATCGCCGGCATCGCGCTCCTGGGCGGACTGCTCTATATGATGTACCGGCGCGGCTGGATGAAGCTTCCCAAGCTCAACTATGCGCGGCCCGATCGCGCGCTCGGCGACCCTGATTTTCTGCGTCCCGAATACCGGCGCGAGGACTGGGCCTTTCTCTGGACGCTCGTCGTCATCGGTTTCACGGGATTTTTGCTCGAGGCCGCACGCCTGGTCTGGCTCCATGCCCAGCCCGATGTCTGGGACACGCGCTGGTGGTCGCCCGTGGGCGCCGCCGTCGCCGCGGCGCTCGAGTCCGCCGGCCTCACGGCGCATGGCGGCGGCGTGCTGCGGCTTTCGCTCTGGTGGTTTCACGGACTCCTGGCGCTCACCTTCATCGCGCTCATTCCTTTCACCAAGGTCAAGCACATCTTCACTTCGGCCGCCTCCCTGATGGTGCGCGATCCCATGGCGGCGCAGCGCCTTGCGCGCATACCGGCGACTCAGGAGACGCCGGGAGTCGCCAAGATCACCGATTTCACCTGGAAACAGCTGTTGAATCTCGACGCCTGCACCAAGTGCGGCCGCTGCCACGAAGCCTGCCCGGCCCGGGCCGTGGGCGCGCCGCTGTCGCCGCGCGATGTCATCCTGAGCCTGCGCGAATTCGCGAATGCGGCACTCGAGGCGGGGAGCCTGCCGCCCGCGGCCGAGCTCGACGTGCATGGCAAGTCGCCCGGCCAGGTCGCGATGGAGACCCTGTGGTCGTGCCGCACGTGCATGGCCTGCGTCGAGATCTGCCCGGTGGCGGTGGAGCACGTCCCCATCATCGTGCAGATGCGCCGCAAGCTGGTCGAAGACGGCGCCATGGATCCGCTGCTCACCAAGACGCTGCAGACCATCCACAAGACCGGCAACTCCTTCGGCGAATCGAAGCGCAAGCGCGGCTCGTGGGCCAAAGCGCTGCCGTTCAAGGTGAAGGACGCGCGCAAGGAGCCGGTGGACGTGCTCTGGTTCGTCGGCGACTACGCCTCGTTCGATCCGCGCAACCAGCGGGTGACGCAGATCTTCGCGACATTGCTGCACGAGGCGGGGGTGGATTTCGGAATTCTCTACGACGGCGAATCGAACGCCGGCAACGACGTGCGGCGGGTGGGCGAGGAAGGCCTCTACGAGGTGCTGGCCGAATCCAACATCGCCTCGCTCGCGTGCGCGACCTTCAACTCCATCGTCACCACCGACCCGCACTCCTATAACACCATTCTCAACGAGTACCCGGATTTCGGCGGGAAGTACCCCATCCAGCATTACACCAGCCTGCTGAAGCAGCTGTTCGCGGAGGGCAGGCTGAAGGTCACGCGGCCGCTCGCGCTCAAGACGACCTTTCACGACCCCTGCCACCTCGGGCGCTTCAACAAGGGTTATGAGGCGCCGCGCGAGGTGTTGAAGCTGCTGGGCTGCGAGCTCACCGACATGAAGCGCTGCCGCGACAATTCGTTCTGTTGCGGCGCGGGCGGCGGCAGGATATGGATTCCCGACCCCGTCGGGTCGGAAAAGCCGGCCCAGAACCGCATGCGCGAGGCGGCGGCGATTCCGGGCCTGGAAGTCTACGTCGTGAGCTGCCCGAAGGATTTGACCATGTTCGAGGACGCACTCAAGACCACCGGCAATGAGGGGAAATTCGTGGTGAAGGAATTGATCGAGCTCGTTCGAGAGGCGGTTTCGGCGCCGCAGACCGTGGCGGTGCCGGCATGAAGATCCTTATCGCCGTAAAGCAGGTGGCCGCGCTCGATGAGGATTTCCAGATCCGCGGCGACGGGCGCGACGTGGAGGAGGAATTTCTCATCCGCGATCTGAACGAGTGGGACGACTACTCCTTGGAAGAGGCCGTCAAGATCAAGGAGGCGTCGAGCGGCCCGGTCGAGGTGGCGGTCATGTCCGTCGCACCCGAAGAGGCCGATGAGGCGCTGCGCAAGTGCCTCGCCAAGGGAGCGGACCGCGCGATTCGCATCTGGGACGACGGCCTGGAGGAATCCGATCCCATCGCCATCGCCCGCGTGCTGGCGGCGGCCGCGAAGTCCGAGGCGCCCGACATGCTGTTTGCAGGCGTGCAATCCTCCGACCAGACCTTCGCGGCGACCGGCATCGCCACCGCCGCATTTCTCGGCTGGCCGCATGCCGCCGTGGTGAGCTCTCTCGACTATGCGCCGGGCGCGAAGAGCGCGGTGTTCCGTCGCGAGCTGGAGGGCGGATTGCTGCAGGAGGTCGAGATCCAATGCCCGGCCGTGCTCACCATCCAGCTCGGCATCAATACCCCGCGGTACGCCTCGCTTCGCAGCATCAAACAGGCGGCGGCGAAACCCATCGAGGTCAGAAATCTCGCTGATTTGAGCCTGTCTGCCGCCGACGTCGGCGCATCGGGCTCTCATTCGCGTGTCCGGCGCATGTATATTCCCGACAGGGGCCGCGCGCAGCTCATCGAGGGCGATGCGGCGGCCAAGGCCCGCCGGCTGGCGGAAATCATCCGCGAATTCAAAGGAGATGCGGCGTGAGCGGCATATTGGTGATCGCGGAGCAACGGCGCGGGGAACTGCGTCCCGTATCCCTGGAGCTGATCGGCGCCGCCCAGGCGCTGCGCGGACCGGCCGGCGCGGCCGGTGGCACGGTCGCCGTCGCGGTGCTCGCCCGATCCCCCGACCTGTTCGTCGATTCCCTGAAGCTCGCCGGCGTCGACGAGATCGTCACGATCAAGGTGCCGGCCGCGGAGTTCGACCCGGACACCTTCGAGAGCGCGGTTGGCGCGTTGATCCGGGAGCGCAAACCCGACGTGGTGCTGGTGGCGCACAGCGTGGACTCGTTCGGATACGCCGCCGCGCTCGCCGCGACACTCGACCTCGGTTTCGCGACCGATGTGTTCAAGGCCGAGCACATCGACGGCGCTCTCGTCGCCACCCGCGGCGGATACGGCCAGAAGGTCAACGTGGAGGTCGATTTCCCGGGCCGCGACACGGTGCTGCTCGCGATCCGCGCCAACGTATACAAGCCTCCCGATCAGCCCGGAGAGCCGCGCATCAGCGAGTTCGCCGCTCCCGCGAGCGCCAGCCGCTCGGGCGGCCGCGATTTCATCGAGCTTTCCTCCAACGACGATGTCGACATGACGGCCGCCGAGTTCATACTGACCATCGGGCGCGGCATCGGCGAGGAAACCAACGTGGCGCAGTTCAAGGAGCTCGCGGACGCCGTCGGCGCGACGCTCGGATGCTCCCGGCCCATCGCCGACGCCGGCTGGCTGCCCAAGAGCCGCCAGGTCGGCCAATCGGGAAAGACGGCGAGCGCGTGCAAGCTCTACATCGCCATGGGCGTGTCGGGAGCGATTCAGCATCTCGCCGGCATGAAGCACGTATCGACCATCGTCGCCGTGAATTCGGATGCCGGGGCGTCCATTTTCAACGTCGCCAAGTACGGGGTCGTCGGGGACATCTTCGAGATTGCCGGGGAGCTGCGCCGGCTTTTCTAACGTCAAGGGGATTGAATGAACGCCACCGTTGAAGCGACCGCCGAAGAATCTACCGCGAAGGGCGCGGGATTGGAGCGCGGAATCGATTGGACCGGGGCCTTTTGGGTCGCGAGCGGCGTTCCGCCCCTGGTGCTTTTCTCCATCGGCGGCGTCGCGGCGACCGTCGGCAAGCTCTCCTGGGTCATCTGGGTCGCGTCGATTGCGATGGGATTCATCCAATCGTTCACCTACGCCGAGATCGCGGGGCTTTTTCCCAACAAGGCGGGCGGCACCTCGATTTACGGCGCCATCGCGTGGGTGCGCTACGGCAAGCTGATCGCGCCCATTTCGGTCTGGTGCAACTGGTTCGCCTGGTCGCCCGTGCAGGCCACCGGCTCCGCGCTCGCCGCGGGATATATCCTCGCGGGACTGTACGCCCCGGACTCGTTGATCAACACCTGGCAATGGACGCTGCTCGATCTCGGCATGATCAAGACGGGCCTCACCCTGCGGATCAACGCCACGTTCATCCTGGGAGCGGTCATTCTGCTCGCCGTGAAGTTCATCCAGGACGGCGGCATTCTGCGTTCCGCGAACACCACCAAGATTCTCGGAATCTCGGCGATGATCCCGCTCCTGTTGATCGGCATCGTGCCGATTCTCACCGGCGACATCGTCAAGTCCAACCTTTTCCCGCTGGCGCCGCTTGCACACGATGCCGCCGGCCTGGTCACGGTCGGCTCCTGGAACATGGCGGGCATCACCTTGTTCGCCGCCGGCATGTTCCTGGCGGCGTGGTCCACGTACGGGTTCGAGACCGCCGTGTGCTACACGGGAGAATTCAAGAATCCCAAGACCGACACCTTCAAGGCGATCTTCTATTCGGGCCTGCTCTGCGTCGTGGTCTACACCCTGGTGCCGTTCGCCTTTCAGGGTTATCTGGGCCTCGGCAACCTGGTGCACCCGGCCGTGATCGATGCGGCCGGCAAGGTGGTCACGCCCGCCGAGTACTCGGGCATGCTGGCGCCGGAGATCTATTCGGGCACGGGCGTCGCCTCGGTGATGGCGAAGATGGTGCATGCCGGCCAGCTCGTCGGCGCGGTCGTCGTCATCATGCTGATCCTCGCGCTGGTGCTGTCGTTGATGACCTCGATGGCCGGCTCGTCGCGCACGCTCTACCAGGCATCGCTCGACGGTTGGCTGCCCAAGTACCTGACCAAGGTGAACAGGCACGGAGCGCCGACCAACGCCATGCTGACCAATCTTGGATTCAACCTCGTGCTGCTGCTGCTGTCCGATACCGTGTTCATCATCGGCGCGGCGAACATCGGTTATCTCATCTTCAACTTCCTCAATCTGAACGCCGGCTGGATCCATCGCATGGACCGCCCGCGCCAGGACAGACCCTGGCGCGCCCCGTCGTGGATACTCGCAGCCGGCGCGCTGCTCTCGTTCGTCAACCTTGCGTTCATGGGGTTCGGCGCCGATGTCTACGGCTCCGGCACTCTCAAGACCGGTCTGATATTCGCGGCGCTGATCGTGCCCGTTTTCATCTATCGCCACTACATCCAGGACAAGGGCGTGTTCCCGCCGGAAATGGCGCAGGACCTGGAAATGGTGGGCGGCGAGCGCATCGTGAACCGCGCCGGTTTCTGGCCCTATGCGGTGCTCGCGGCCGGCATCGCCGTGGTCGCCGTCACCCATCACCTCGCGGTGTACTAGCCTGAGGGCCCCGACATGCTCGTGACCGGCATCAAAAGCAAACCCGTCTACGCACCGCTGCGCGCCGATACGCGCGGCCGCTACCACGTGATGCTGGGCAGCGGCCCCGGCAACGTCGCGCTGCTGCGGGTGCTCGAGGAACTCCAATCAGCCGCGCCACAGGCGCTCGGAAGAACCCGCGTCCTGTTGATCCCGGAGGAAAGCGCGGCTGCGACGGGCGCCCCGTCCGCACCGGCGGATGCCCCGGCACCCGATGCGCGGCCCGAGAAATTCGCCGCCCTGGGGCTCGAGGCGCTGCGCGTGTTCGCGGACGTCCCCTCGCTGCTGCGGGACTTTCGTTCGCTCCTCGAGGGCGCCCTGATGGGCACACGATTGTACGTGGCGGGCCCCGAAAGCTTCATCGGGCTCGCGATGAAGATCGCGCTCGAGTTCGACCTGAACAAGGACGAGGTGCGCGCCGAAGAGCTCGGCAGCCGCGCCCGGCGCGTCTATTGCATCCATTGCCGGGCGACGACCGAGGAGGTGCGCACCAACATCGCGCGCTGCGTCGACTGCGGAAGCTGGCTGCTGGTACGCGACCACTATTCCCGGCGGCTGGCCGCCTACATGGGCGTGATGGTCGATGCGGAGGCGCCCGGCGAGCTGCCGCAGATCAAGGAAGTATTCCTATGAGCGAAGCCCAGACTCTCGAGGTCGAGGTGGCGCAGATCGAGCAGGTCACGCCCCTGATCAAGCATTTCAAGCTGCGCCCGGTGTCCGGGAACAGCATGCCCGCGTTCTCCGGCGGTTCGCACATCGTGGTGGTGATGCGCACCCCCGACCGCGTCTACCGCAACCCCTATTCGCTGCTGAGTCCGCCGCACCGGCTCGACTCCTATGAGATCGGGGTGCGGCGCATGGAGGAATCGCGCGGCGGATCGCATTTCATGCACGACCGCGTCACCGTGGGAACACGGCTCGAGATCGCGCACCCGGTGAATCTGTTTGCGCTCGACAAGATCGCGCGCAAACATGTGCTCATCGCCGGCGGCATCGGCATCACGCCGTTCATGGCGCATCTGGAGGACCTGCACCAGGGCCAGGTGCCCTACGAGCTGCACTATTCGGTTCGAGGCCGCGAGCACGCCGCCTTCCTGCCGAGGCTCCTGGAGCGCACGGCGGAAAGGGTGCGCATGTATTACGACAGCGAGGGGCAGTTCATCGACTTCGACGGTCTGCTGTCGAGCCAACCCCTGGGCACGCACGTGTACGTCTGCGGTCCGGCAGGCATGATCGACAAGGTCGCGGCTACGGCCCGGGAGTGGGGCTGGCCGGACAGCCATATTCACTGGGAACAGTTCAGTGCGCCACCGGTGGGAGACGCCTTCGAGGTGTTCCTGGCCCGCTCGAAGGTGACGGTGCACGTCGCGCCCGACCAGAGCCTGCTGGAGAGCATCGAGGCGCAGGGGGTGGAGGTGCCGTACCTCTGCCGGGGCGGAGTTTGCGGTTTTTGCCAGACCCGCGTGCTGGAATTGGACGGCGAGCTGATTCACAACGATCACTTCCTGTCGGAAGCCGACAAGGCGAAGAGCAACACCATCATGCCCTGCGTGTCGCGGGCACGCTGCAAGAGCCTGGTGCTCGACCTGTAGATGCCTTGAACCTCGAGGAACGCCCATGAGCGCCGTATTCAAGCCTAACGAAACGTATCGAAACGATTTCACCTTCCGCAATTCCCCGGAGGCGATCCGGCGGTTTCCGCTGCCCTTCGTGGATGATCAGTACATGTACTCGGTGAACATCGAGCCTCATACGCCGGGCCCCAGGGGCTCGGTGGTCGAAGGCGCCTTCGACGTGGACGAGCACTACGTCGCCGAATGCCGCGAGCGGGCGATCGTCCTCGCAGCCGAGCCGCTGCGCTACCAGGCGCTGCCGCACATGATGAGCGCGCAATGGGATTGCGTGGAGCTCATCATGGAATCGCTGGCGCGCGATTATCCCGCGCATTTCTCGCTGGCCAAGCGCGGCAATCGGTGGCACTGGATCAACAAGCCCCTCGGCATCGACCAGGAATTCACCTTCGGTGATCCATCGAGCCTGCCCCGCGAGCCGCTCGATTTCATCACCCGCCAGGCGCAGGGCGATTTCGTGGTCCTGGACCAGCGGGACGGGGACCTATGGGCCGAGGCCGGCATGGTCACCACCCCCGCCGATTGGTCGCTCGACTTCGACATCGGCATGACCTTCAACGAGTGGCATGGACCCGTGCCTCTGGCGCACGAGCTCGGCGTCTTCGACCGGGCGCTCAAGTACCTGCTGAATCTGCGCCTCGGCCAGCCGGTGCGGCGCCTGAACTGGACCATGACGGTGAACCCGCGCCTCGACACCTCGCCGGAGAACTACCCGAAGTGGGGACCGGACCGCGCCACGGTCACCCGACAAAACGCCGGCGACCTCGTGCATCTGCGCGTCGAGCTGCAGGGATTGTGGCGGCTGCCGCGGAGCAATGCCGTGCTGTTCGGGATCCGCTGCTACCTCATCAGCGTGCGCGAGCTCGCGACCATTCCCAAATGGGCGCGGCGGGTGCACCGGGCGCTCAAGAGCCTCCACCCCGCGCTGGTCGACTACAAGGGGCTCACCCGCTATCGCGACACGGTGGTCGAATGGCTGGCGCCCTACGACGACGGATCGCCCACCACACCGGGACCAGGACCGGATTGAATTTCAACGAAGATCGGAGATAGTTTCATGGCACTCAGTTGGCGTCACTCGGTATTGGCGGACCGGCACCGCGCCCTCGGCTCGAAGCTCGAGGATTGGAACGGCATGGGCACCGCTTGGACGTATTCCAAGGATATCGCCCAGGATCACGTCGCGATCCGCACCAAGGCGGCGCTCATGGACGTCTCCGGATTGAAGAAGCTTTATCTCGTGGGCCCGCACGCCTCGGCCATATTGAATTATGCGACGACGCGCGATGTGACCAAGATCTACCCCGGCAAGTCCGCCTATGCCTGCATGCTCAACGAAGCCGGCCACTTCATCGAGGACTGCATTCTGTACCGTCTGGCGCCGAACGCCTGGATGGTGGTGCACGGAAGCGGCGCGGGACACGAGACCCTGGCGGCCTACACGCCCGGCCGGAGCGCGGCGATGATCGTCGACGACGATCTGCACGATCTGTCGCTGCAGGGGCCGCTCGCCGTCGACTTCCTGGCGAAGCACGTTCCGGGAATCCGCAGCCTGAATTACTTTCACCACAGGCCGGCGACGCTGTTCGGCAAGCCCGTGACGATTTCCCGCACGGGCTATACCGGCGAGCGCGGCTATGAGATTTTCTGCAAGGGCGAGGATGCCGGGCTCATTTGGGACACGATCCTGAGCGAAGGTAAGCCCATGGGCATCATTCCCGCCTGTTTCACCACGCTCGATTGGGTTCGGGTCGAGAGCTATCTGTTGTTCTATCCCTACGACATGTCGCAGATGTACCCGTTCGAGCACGATCCGCCCGGCGACAGCCTGTGGGAGCTCGGCCTCGATTTCACCGTAAGCCCCGGCAAGAACGATTTTCGCGGGGCCGATGCGCACGCCCGCCTCAAGGGCAGGGAGCGCTTCAAGATTTTCGGGCTGCTCGTGGACGGAAAGGTCGCGGCGGATATGGGCGATGCCGTGTATCAGGGCGACAAGAAAGTGGGGGTGATCACCTGCGCGATGGCGTCGAGCCTGACCGGCAAATCCATGGCCATCGCGCGCCTCGATGTGCCGGTCGCGGTGCACGGCACCCAGCTCGAGGTGCGCGGCAGGAACGTGAAGGGCCCCGCGATCGCGCACACGCTGCCGTTCGACGATCCGGACAAGAAGAAGCGCACTGCGGTCGGTTGAGGCCCCGCATACCGGGGCGTGAGGGTCAGGTCGTGGATCGCGGGGCGGTGCGCGCGGCGCGCACCGCCCGCGCCGCGAGACCCACCAGCATCAGCAGCGGCGCGCCGCTCAGGATCGCCAGCAGCCCCCCCTGCGGCCAGCGGTCCATCGCGAAGCCGCCGAGGCTCGGGCCGATGACCCCGCCCGCGCAATACACCATCACGAAAACGGTGTTCGCCGCGGCCAGCTCGGCCGTTGGAAACTGCTCGCCCAGCAGCGCGATCCCCTGGCTGTAGAACGCGTACAAGGTTCCTCCCCAGAGAAACAAGAGCAGCCCGAGCGAGACCGGCGCATCGAGGCATACCGGCAGCAGCAGCGGACCGAGGGCGCTCGCGACCGCACAGCCCGCGAGCAGCGCGCGCCGCCCGAAACGGTCCGCAAGCAGCCCGATGGGCATTTGCAACACGACGTTGCCGGCCATGAACACGGTCACCAGAAACAGCGCCGCGCGCTCGGGCATGCCCGCGTGCAGCCCATACAGCGGCAGCAGCGCCAGATCCGCCGATTCGACCAGTCCCGCCACGACCGCCGCCAGCATCACGATGGGCGCGAAGCGCACCGCACGAACCAGGTCGACAAGCGGCGCACGGGCGCCGGCGTCCGTCGCGGGACCCTGCAGCATCAGGACCGGCAGCAGCGTGGCCAGCAGGCAGACGGCGCCGACCACGAACGGCCGCCAGCCCTCGGTCCCCGTGAGCTCGAGCAGGATCGGGCCGCCGACGATGCCGACCGAGAAAACCGTGCCGTAGATGCCCATGACGGTGCCGCGTTCGGCATCGCCGCTCACCGTGTTGAGCCATATCTCGCTGCCGATCCAGCTCAGCCCGAGCACGCAGCCGGTGACGAATCTGAAGCCCATCCAGGGCGCGGCGCCGGAAGCGGCCGGCATGAATGCCAGCACCAGCGCGCCGATCGAGATCCCGATGACGACGCTGCGCTTCAGCCCCAGTCGCCCGATGAGCCTCGGATACAGCGGCCCGCACAGGATGACCGCAATCAGACTCGCGGCGGTGACCGCGCCGATCTCGAAGGCCGAGCTCCCCGTGCGGCTCAAGGCGATGGCGATCAGGGGCGGCTGGAAGCCGAAGATCAATCCCACGCCGAGGCTCGAGGAGAGGATGGCCGCGAGCGTCAGACGGCGTGAAGCACCGCTCAACTGCCCGCTTCCGGAGCGCCGGACGGGGGCGCTGCCCCTTCAGCGTGCAGATGCGTCGCGGCAAGTCGCCGGGCTGCGCCCGCAATCGCGCCATCCCGGGGTCGGCATAATCCATGCATCGTCGATCCTCGTTTCCTGGAGGGTTCTTAGCACGCAACAAACTTGCGTGCCAGTAAACCCTGTGCTACTTATCGAGAAAGCGGATCATAAGCGATCCCCGGCGAAACGGCGGCGGGCCCGGGGGTTGCGATAGGGGATGGGTGACGCGCCGAGAAATCGGCCGCTCTTGTTCGTTTCAGGGAGAATCGGTAATGAAAATAAAACGCGCCGCGCAAGCGGCCCTGTCTTCCCGCGTTGTGTCGCTCCTCGCCATTCTCGGCGCGGGATGGATGTGCGCGCCGGCCATTGCCGACCCCGCGGCAGCCGGCCCGGCGGCAACGCCGGCCGGCGAAGCCGCACCGGCGCGGGGCAACGATCTCGAGGAGATCGTCGTCACGGCCGAGAAGCGCGAATCGACCGTGCAGGCCACGCCGATCAGCATGTCGGCCCTGAGCGGCGCCGACCTTGCCGAACAGAACATCGGGTCGATCGAGGATCTGGTCGGCGCGATCCCCGGGATCTCGCTGCGCACGGCCGGCCCCGGTCAGACCGAATACGAGATGCGCGGACTGGGCTCCTCCGGCGGCTCCGTGGCGACGGTGGGCTTCTACATCGATGAGACGCCCCTGTCGGCGTCCGCGGTGGCGCTCAACGGCCGCACGGTCATCGATGCCGATCTTTACGACCTGAATCACACCGAGGTGCTGCGCGGGCCCCAGGGCACCCTCTACGGCGCGGGATCCATGGGCGGCACCATCAAACTGGTTACCAATCCGCCGAAGCTCGGCACCTATGAGGGCTCGGCGGCGGTCGACGCCTCCCAGACCACCGGCGGCAGCACGAACGGCCGCGGCAGCTTGATGCTGAACCTTCCCATCGGCGAAATCGCGGCATTTCGATTCGTGACCACGGACAAGTACATCAGCGGCTGGATCGACCGCAAGGTGATCGCGCCCGGCGAGTTCCCCTACCCGACGAACTACGGCAATTGCGGTGTTTACTACTGCACCCGCGGCTTGGTCCAGGATGCGCCGGTCGCCGACAACATCACGGGCTCGAATCTGGAGCGCTTCATCTCCTCGCGCGGATCCCTGCTGGTACAGCCGCTGGACACCTTGTCGATCACCGGCAACTTCATGTATCAGCGCATCGATGCCGACGGCTACAACAATTATCAGTCGCCTCCCGGATGCTGCGCGATCTATCAGCCCTACGACATCAAGGAGCCCTACTACGACTCCTTCCATCTGTGGAGCCTGAAGGTCAGCTACGACATGCCTTTCGCGAACCTGACCTCGGCATCGTCCTATTGGAAGCGCGATGTATACCAATCGACGGATTCGACCGAAGCCCTGCAGAACATTTTCAATTACACGGAGTTTGTCCCCAACCTCTATGAGGACAACGACACGACCTGGCAGATTTCCCAGGAATTGCGCCTCACCTCGCGCGGTGACAGCGACTTTCAGTGGGTGGGCGGCCTGTACTATTCGAATTTGCATTCGGGCTACGTCACGAAGAATCAGACTCCCCTGTTCGTGACCACGCCGGCCTGTCCCTACGGCGCAGGTCCCGTGGGCGGCAGCTGCTCGCCAGGCTCGCAGTTCACCTATGGAGCCATCGCGGGCTACAACCCGCAGGGCCTCATGTTCAACGACAACAATCCGAACATACTCAGTCAGAAGGCGGTGTTCGGCGAGGCGAGCTACAAGTTCACCCCCACCCTCAAGCTCACGGCGGGCTTGCGCTTCTACAAGTTCGACATCAGCAACGAGGCCAATCAGCGTGGTCTCGGGACGGCCAGCGGGAACGCGACACCGACCATCGCGAGCGCGTCGGGAAGCAACACCAGCTTGTTGCCGAAGCTGAACCTGTCGTATGAACCCACCCCGGATCTCACGCTCTATAGCACCTTGTCCAAGGGTTCCCGGCCGGGTGGCGTCAATCTGCCGATCCCCTTGAGCCCGAGCAGCTTCTACTACTGCGGGGGCCCCGCTCCCGGCACCATTTATTCGGCCGGCAGCGGTCCGAGCTATCTCACCAGTCAGCCGTCGTATTACGCCCCCGATGACATTTGGAGCCTTGAGTTCGGCGAGAAGGCCAAGCTCGACGATCGGCGGTTCACGGTCAACGCGGACGTCTTTTACGTGAAGTGGCACAACATCCAGCAGCTGATCGTGCTGAGCTGCGGCTACCCCTACAACACCAACGTGGGCGATGCGAAATCTTACGGACCGGAAATCGAAATGGCGGCGAAAATCACCGACGGATTGACCGTCGATCTGTCCGGCGCATACACGCAGGCCTACATCAGCGCTCCCCGGGCCATTCTGGGACTGAGCGAGCCGGTCGGGACGCCGGGAGTGCCGGTCTATTCGGGCCAGCGCATCACCAACATTCCAAAGTACACCGGCGATCTGGCTCTGAACTACGAGACAGCGCTGCCCCAGACCTATGAGTTGAAATTCCGGATTGCCGAGTCTTATGTGGGTCCGACGCAGGATACCGCCTACTATCGGGAGACCTTGGGACCCTACGGCTTGCTCGACTTTCGGATGGGCGTGGGCAAGGACGCTTGGCAGGTATCCCTGTTCGGCACCAACATGACGGACAAGCACGCCGCGCTCACCATCGACAACACCGTGTTCGCGTGGCAACAGCCGACGATCACCCGCGTCTCGACCAATCAGCCGCGCACCATCGGCCTAGGGTTCGATACGAAATTCTGAAGCCGCAACGTTTCGTCGCGCGAGCCAATCGGGGGGCGCAGGTCCCCCGATTTTCGTAATATAGGGCTCCGCGGCGGGGGAGCCCGGCATCCAGGGACAGCTTGGGGAGACATGAGTGACCGTCCATTCCGGTAAGGCGACCGATCAGGACGCGGAGCAACTTCGGGCGCTCGGCTACGAATCGCATTTCGACCGGACCATGTCGAAGTGGGAGAATTTCTCGCTGGGATTCACCTACCTGTCGCCGGTGGTGGGGGTGTACACCATCTTCGCCTCGGCCATCGTCGCCGGCGGGCCGCCGATGTGGTGGACCTACATCGGCGTGGGACTGGGTCAGCTCATGGTGTGTCTGGTGTTTGGCGAGATCGTGTCGCAGTTTCCGATCTCGGGCGGTCTGTACCCCTGGGCGCGGCGCCTGATGGGCAAACGCTGGGCCTGGATGGCCGGCTGGGTGTATGCGTGGGCGCTGTGCTGCACGATGGCGGGAGTAGCCACCGGTGTCGCGCCCTTTCTCGCCCAGTTGTTCGGCGCCGACGCCACGCCGCTCGCGACCACCCTGATCGCGCTGGTGCTCATCGCCTCGATGACGGTCCTGAACTTGAGCGGCACCCGTCTGCTCGCGCGGGTGGCGATGTTCGGGTTCCTCTGCGAGCTCGTCGGCGCCATCGTGGTGGGCGGATACCTGCTCCTGTTCGCGCGCCATCAGCCGCTTAAGGTTCTGGTGGACACGAGCTTCGTGCACACCGGCGGCGGCAGCTACTGGCCCGCGTTCCTGGCCTCCTCGCTCGCCGCGATGTTTTGCTATTACGGATTCGAGGCCTGCGGGGATGTCGCCGAGGAGACACCGGATGCGAGCCGCATGATCCCGAAGGCGATGCGCATGACGATTTACATCGGCGGAGCGGCCGCCACGTGGGTGTGCCTCGCCTTCGTGCTTGCCATCCCCGACCTCGGCGCGGTGATGTCGGGCAAGGACGCCGACCCCATCGTGACGCTGCTGCGGGCCGCCATGGGTACGCTCGGGTTTCGGGCCGTCATCCTGGTGGTTCTGGTGTCCTTCATCTCCTGTTTGTTGAGCCTGCAGGCCGCCGCCAGCCGGCTGGTGTTCGCCTACGCGCGTGACCAGATGATTTTCGGCAGCAAGTATCTGTCGCGCATGTCCCCCGGTACGCACGTGCCCGCGACGGCGCTCATCGTGATGGGCGCCATTCCCGCGGGGATCGCCCTCTCCGCGCTATGGCTGTCGAACGCCATCGCCACCATCATCAGTTTCGCGGCCGTGGGCATCTACATATCCTTTCAGATGATCGTGCTCGCCGCGCTCATCGCGCGATTCAAGGGGTGGCAGCCGGGCGGCCCCTTCAAGCTCGGGGGCTGGGGCCTGCCGGTGAACCTCATCGCTTTGGCGTACGGCGTGGCGGCCATCGTCAATATCCTGTGGCCGAGGAGCCCCGCCGATCCCTGGTACGTGAATTACGGGATGCTGGTCACCACCGTCGGCGTCGTGGTCATCGGCGGCCTGTACATGGTGATCGCCAAGCCTTACGAGCGCGGCAAGGCGCCGGCGGGCGATGCGCATCGGCTGCAGACGCGCCCGCACCGGCAATATCAGGGATAAGGCCCCCCCGTCGCGTCGTTGCCCCCATCCACGGTGAGGTGGGCGCCCGTCACGTAGCTCGCGTGGTCGGATGCGAGGAACGCCACGCATTGCGCGACTTCCTCCGGCTGCGCCAGGCGGCGCATCGGTATCCCGGCCGCGAGCGCCGCGAGGTTGGCCGCCGTGTCGCCGCCGCGCTTCGCCAGGATCTCATCGACCATCCGGGTGTGGATCTCCCCGGGGCACACGCAGTTGACGCGGATATGGTCCGCCGCATGATCGAGCGCCATACAGCGCGTGATCTGCACCACCGCGGCCTTGCTCGCACAATAAGCCACGTGGTTCGGCTCGCCGTTGAGCCCCCACTCCGAGGCGACGTTTACGATGACGCCCTGCCCGGCGGATTTCATATGCCTGACCGCCGCGCGGCTGAGGTAGAACAGCGCATTGACGTTCACCGCCATGGTGTCGAGCCACTGTTCGTCCGTGGTGTCGAGCGCGTTCGCCGTGTACAGGATGCCGGCATTGTTGACCAGGATGTCGAGCCGGCCGAGAGCGGCGAGGGTATCGGCGATCAGCCGATCGCAGGCGCCGGGGGCCCGCAGGTCCGCCGCGATGAACCGGGCATTCCCGCCCCCCGCGGCGAGCGACTTAGCGACGCGGCGCCCGCGCTCCTCGTCCCTGCCGCTGATCATGACGGCGGCGCCGCCCTGCGAAAACGCGCGCGCGCACGCCTCGCCGATTCCACCGGTCGAGCCGGTTATCAGCACCGCTTTTCCCGCGTAATTCATAGCGCAGCTCCTTAAGTCAAAGACAGTCCCAGCGTCGCGAAGGCGCGCGAATCGAGGCGGATTTTACTGGCTCTCGCCCCGCCTATCGGCTACCGTGGGCCCCGCGATCCTCGACGCGAAACACCCGATGAGCATAAGGGAAAGGTACTAGCGATGGTGCAGGCAAACACAACCACGGCGGATCCTGCCGCGGCAATCCCCTCGGCCCCGGCCACCCATACGCACGAGCTGAGCCGCTCGCTCAAGGGGCGCCACCTCACCATGATTTCCATCGGCGGGATCATCGGCGCGGGGCTGTTCGTGAGCTCGAGCACCGCGATCATTGCCGCGGGTCCCGCGAGCTTCGTGAGCTACGCCATCTGCGGCTTCTTGATTCTGTTGGTGATGCGCATGCTGGGCGAGATGGCCACCTCCCTTCCCCACGTCCGCTCGTTCACGGAATTCGCGCGCGCCGGGCTGGGCGACGGCGCCGGTTTCGTGGTTGGATGGCTGTATTGGTATTTCTGGGTGCTCGTGGTGCCGGTGGAGGCGATCGCCGGCGCGAAGATCCTGCAGCACTGGCTGCCCGCGTTTTCGCCGCTTCAGATCGGCCTCGGGCTCATGACCGTCATGACCGGGGTCAATCTCATGTCCGCGCGCTCCTATGCGGAGTTCGAGTTCTGGTTCGCGTCCATCAAGGTTGCAGCCATCATCGTATTCATCGTGATCGCCACCTCGTTCGCCTTCGGCTGGACTTCGCCGCACGGCGCGACCTTCGGCAACCTGGTCGACTTCGGGGGCCTGGCGCCGCGCGGCTGGATCGCGGTGCTCGCGGCCGTGCCCACCGTCTTCTTCGCCATGACGGGCGCCGAGATCACCACCGTCGCCGCCGCGGAATCGGTGCAGCCGGAGCGGGCCGTCGCACGCATGGGCGCCGCCGTGATCTGGCGCATTCTGGTGTTCTACGTGGTCTCGATTTTCCTGATCGTCTCGGTCACGCCGTGGAGCAACGTGCGCTCGGGCGAATCGCCGTTCACGCTGGCCCTCAATGCCATGCACGTTCCCTGGGCGCCCGAGATCATGAGCGTCATCATCCTCACCGCGGTGCTTTCCTGCCTGAACTCCGCGTTCTACGTGAGCTCGCGCGTGCTGTTCATTCTGGCCGATCGGCGCGACGCGCCAAAATTGCTGGTCACCTTGAACGCGAGGCGGGTACCCGTGGTGTCCGTGCTGATGGGCGCCGCGGCCGGTTTTCTCGGCATCATCGCCGCCACCAAGGCCCCCCAGGTCGTATTCGATTTTCTGGTGAGCTCCTCGGGCGCGCTGATCGTGTACGTGTATATGACCATCGCCGTCGCGCAGATCGCACTTCGCCGGCGCCGTGAGCGCGCCAACGCGCAGAGACCCCCGGTGGTCATGTGGCTCTTTCCCTGGCTGAGCTACGCGGCCATCGCTGCCATGGCCGCCGTGCTGATCGCCATGGCGTTCACACCGGGCTCGCAGGAGGATTTCAAGGCAAGCGCGGTGACCTTGGTGGTCGCGATCGCGGCCTATGTCGTGGTCAAGAAAGTGCGCAAGCCCCGAAGCGCATGAGCTTAAGCCGAAAGATCATTTCCCACGATTGAGCGTACGTCGGATGATGATGCCGCAGTCGACGGCTGCGGCAGATGCTCAGCCATTCTCGATTGTCAAGCGAAAAAAATTGGATGCACCCCTACAAAGTATCGCGTGCGGGCGCCCCAGTTTTTGGCAGTATGAAGTTGTCTTCGCGGGATGACTGACGCGAAGACAGGTTTAGGAAGTCTCGTACCGGCAAGCCAGCCAACTCCCCCGTCGGTGCGATAATCCGGCGGCGTGGGCACCTCAACAGGACCCACGCCGTTTTTTATTCCCCTCCCCCGCCTGCTCGCACGCACCGTCTGCCGCACCTCGCACCTGCACGGTCTCCCTCGCTCCGCCCCCGGGCCCGGCTACAATGGCCCATCACGGTGAGGAGATGAAATGCCGATCGAACGCTTGCACCCCGGACCTCGAATGTCACAGGTCGTGATTCACAACAAAACCGTCTATCTGGCCGGGCAGGTCGCCGAAGAGGCGGCGAACAAGGGAGTCGCCGAGCAGACCCGGGAGATCCTGGCCACGATCGACCGCCTATTGGCCGAGGCGAAAACGGACAAGACCCGGATTTTGTCGGCCACCATCTGGCTCACCAGCATGTCGACGTTCGGCGAAATGAACAAGGTGTGGGACCAGTGGGTCGCATCCGGCTCGACCCCCGCGCGCGCGACGGTGGAGAGCGCCAAGCTCGCGGGATCGCAGTACAAGATCGAAATCTCCATGATAGCCGCCCAGCCCTAGGGCCGAGGCGCCGCAACGCGCCGCGGCGTCTCCAATCCGCAAGTCCGTATTTTCCCGGATGGACTCATCGGCGGGTTGAATTATCGTGGGCCGATGAGTGCTGACAGGAATGACCCTCCCGTTTCGAGCGCGCCCCCCGCGCAGGCGTCGCCCTACGAAAGAATCGGCGGTGCCGACGTGGTCCGGCGGCTCGCCGAACGCTTCTACGACATCATGGGATCGTCGCCGGAGGCCGCCGGAATCCGACGCATGCATGCCGCCGACCTGACCCCGATGCGGCAGAAGCTGTTCGAGTTCATGAGCGGCTGGTTGGGGGGCCCCAATCTGTACTTCGCGCGCAGCGACCGCAAGTGCATGATGTCCGCGCATGCTCCCTATGACATCGGCAGCGACGAGCGCGATCAGTGGCTCGGCTGCATGCATCGCGCCCTGCAGGAGGAAGGCGTCGCATCGCCGCTCCGAGAGCAAATCGAGGTGGCGCTCTTCAGATTCGCGGACGCGCTGAGCGCTTCGAAGTCCCATTGAGACGGCCGGTGCGCCGGATACCCGGGGGGCGGGGTTCCGGCGGCTCGCACCGTGGGAGACGCCGCGGGTTAGAACGTCAGCTTGAAGATGTTGCCGTTGTTGTCCACACCAATCCCCTTGACGTTGTTGGTCGGCGCACCAGCAGTTATGGCGTGGAACTCGACATTCAAGGTCGTGCCCTTGTTTCCGACGAGAACCGCCCGGACGATGGCGGAGTTGCCGAGGACATTGGCCACGAAAAAGCCTGGCCCATAGACGCGATCCCAGTCGGCGGAGAATTTGGCGGCCGATGGGTCGTTCTGCGGCACCGGCGCCCAACTACCACGGCAAACCTCGCCGTCGGGAAGGGTCGCGCTCATGGTCCCCGAATCTCCAATGCCGTTGATGGTGACCTGATAGATCGGCGCCGGCGTCTGCGAGGCCAGTGCACCCTCGACCGGATACAGGTGCCCGGGCACCATGACCAGGCATCCCGATAGCATCGTCGACGTTACAAACAGCAACAAAATCCGTTTCATTAGTATCTGCCTGTGATTTGATGTTGTTGGCACAGGGTGCCTGATGAGATTCCGCGAGAACTCTATCATCTTCGATGCAGGTATTGAACCGCGCGCACCTGGTTGTCACGGTGGCCACATCAGCAGGTCGATGCGTTCTTACGAAGCTTTATCGAGATTGATGCCACAGTGCGGGCAGTTGGTCATTCCCGACCTGAATAATATTTGTCGGGACACCGCCGTAAGACTCGCGTGGCAACTGGGGCATTTGAAACTCAACAAATACAGCAGCATTACGGCGATCTCCGCCATCCCAATGGCCGTAACCCGAAACGTATGATTGAGCGGGGTACTCGAATGGAGCCAAAGAAACCCCAATGCGGGAATCGTCATTACACCCCAACCCATTAGCCGATAACGAAACTTCAAGCGCTCACGGATCGTCATGCGCACCGTCCTATGCCATGGAGTGCCATGGAGTGCCATGGAAATATAGGCCGCCTAGATACTTCGCGCAACAAACAGCTTTTTTAGCTGGGCCAGGAAATGGCCGCCTCACGGCGATGATGTCGTAAGGTTCTGTGCCTGGTTATGGCAGGTTGACCGTCGCCCCGGAGAGGGGCGGTAGTTCCGCCCTCGACCCTGAACAGCCGCTCGCCAACGACCGCTTCAGATCATCGCAATTGGAATGGGACATGCGTCGCGACCATCGGTCATACACCGCGACCATCTGATTCGTTTTTGATTTTCTGAGCTTGCTGACCATTACGGTGAAGAGCAAATGCGCCACGGACGGCTAGAACAAAACAATAAATAAGCGGGATCGCCATCCACGCCCCATCAAATCGTCCGGTCTGATGAATTTGAGACGCCTTTTCCAGAAGAAACAGCAGTAAACCTGCGAGCGCTGCGATTCGACTTCGTTTGTAAATACCGACAGCTATAGCGATGAATATGGCTGCATCTATAAACCCCGCCGCACCGATAAGGTTAAATGCTTTCTGGTTGGTTGCTATTGCCCATCCCGCCGCAAGCCCCGTTATTCCCCCCACGGTCGAAGCTGCAAATACTCCATATCGAAGTGCGACTTTTGCGGCATCTTCAGTGTCTAGCGCGGGCCAAAGCACATTCTTTTTCTTCTCGTCGTCCGTCCATGGGTAGGTCATGAGGGGAAGTTCCGACATTCCTTATTGTGCTGAATCCTATCATTGTCACCGCGACGCAGGTCCTCGGGGTCAAACTCGCGCGCTGGCCGATCTGACGAAATCGGCGATAGGCGAGACCAATTTCATGCGACACGCCTTCCTGCATGTAATATCGGCTTTGACCGTGATCTCGCTGGTTCGGCCATTGCCATCTACCAGCAGGGCATCTGGCGCTGATAGAGTATGACCGAACCGCACGGAGATTCGCATGACGGATCAAGAGATACGCGCGGCCCTGGAGCGGCACTGGGCCGCATCCGACGCCAACGACTTCGATACGGAGCATGACATCTATCTCGAGGATGCGGTTCTGGAATACCCGCAGTCGGGTGAGCGAATCCGCGGACGGCACAACATACAGATCACGCGCAGCAAGCAGCCGAGCAAAAAGCGCTTCGCGGTGCGGCGAATCCTGGGCGGCGGTGATTTGTGGATCACCGAATACATTCTTTCGTATGACGGCAAGCCCTCATACACGGTGAGCATCATGGAATTCCGCGGCGCCATGGTTGCACGGGAAACTCAATACTTTGCGGACCCGTTCGAGGCCAGCGGGTGGCGCGCTCAGTGGGTCGAGCGGATGGACGACGACGACGCTCGGGCGCCCCGCAATTGACTCTCCCATTTCGATCAAACAACCGGACCAGGACTTCGCCTAGCGTTCGAATTTCGTCGACAGGATGATGGAGGACGTCGTGCGCTCGACGCCATCCAGCCCCCCGATGCGATCGATGACCTCGTCCATCTCGGCGACCGAGGCGGTCGCGGCCACGGCGATGAGATCGACTTCGCCGCTCACCGAGTGCAGCACGCGCACCTGCGCGATGGCGCGAAGCGCGGCGGTCACCGCGCGGGCCTCTTTGGGCCCCACCTTGATCATGACATGCGCGCGTACCGCCCCGAGATCGTGCTCGGGCGCGAGCCGCACACCGTAGCCGGCGATGACGCCTTGTTTCTCCAACCGCTCGATGCGGCTCTGAACGCTGGTGCGCGAGCGGCCCACCAGGCGAGCCAGCTGAGCGGTGGACGCGCGCCCATTCTCCCGCAATGCCGCAATGAGTTTTTGATCGATCGAGTCCATGCGTTTCGCCGTATCAGACCTTCGAATCGTCTAAATATAACGTAGTTTCGGTTAATCAGCGCCTACTATTCGCCGGGGCGATGCGCAAAAATGGGGCACCGGCGGGAGGGTTTCACATGCATCAGATTGCCATCGTAGGCGCGGGAAAGATCGGGTCGATGATCGCGGAGCTGTTGGTGAGCTCCCGCGACTATGCGGTCACGGTGATCGACCGATCCCAGGCCCAGCTGGACCGGCTGGAGACGGGCGCGGCGGTGACGAAGGTGGCCGCCGACATCACCCAGGGCGACACGCTGGCGAAGTTGCTCGCCGGCAAGTACGCGGTGCTGTCCGCCGCCCCCTACCACGCCACGCGATTGATCGCCGAGGCCGCCAAGTCGGCCGGCGCGCACTACCTCGATCTGACCGAGGATGTCGCGAGCACCCGTGCGGTGAAGCAGCTCGCCAAGGGAGCGCGCACGGCGTTCATCCCCCAGTGCGGGCTGGCGCCCGGATTCATCACCATCGTGGCGAGCGATCTTGCCTCGCATTTCGACCAGCTCCAGGACGTTCGCATGCGCGTCGGCGCGCTGCCGAAATTTCCGTCCAACGCCCTCAATTACAATCTGACCTGGAGCACCGACGGGGTCATCAACGAGTATTGCGAGCCCTGCGAAGCCATCGTCAACGGCCAGCTGCGCGAGACCCAGGCGCTCGAGGAGCTCGAGGAGTTTTCGCTCGACGGCATTCTCTACGAGGCATTCAACACCTCGGGCGGCCTCGGCACGCTCTGCGAGACATTGGCGGGCAAGGTGCGCAATCTCAACTACCGCACCATCCGCTATCCCGGCCATGCCGCCATCATGAAGGCGCTGCTGAACGACCTGCGCCTGCGCGACCGGCGCGAGCTGTTGAAGGACATCCTGGAGAACGCCGTGCCGGTGACGCTGCAGGACGTGGTGATCGTGTTCGTGACGGTCAGCGGCATGCGCGGCGGCCAGCTCGTGCAGGAGACCTACGCCAACAAGATCTACGCGGCGCCGATGGGCGGCCGCGTGCGCAGCGCCATCCAGATCACCACCGCCGGCGGCATCTGTGCCGTGCTCGACATGCTGCGCAATGGAGATCTCCCGCAATCGGGGCTCATCAAACAGGAAGAAATCGGCCTGCAGGCGTTCCTCGCCAACCGTTTCGGCCGGGTCTACGCGACCCCGGCGGTCGCGGCGTCGAACGCCGCCTGACGCGTCGGCCGATCGGGTCCTGCCCCGCTCATTGGCGCAGCAGGTAGGTGAGGCGGCTCTGCTGATCGATCAGGCCGTGCTGCAACAGCCACCGATGCGCATCGGCAGCATCCTCGGCGAACCACTTCGCCGCGCTGCCGAGACGGAAGCTGTATCCCCACTCGTCCATGTCCGCGAACAAGCGCTGCGCACCGACTTTGGCGAGCGTCTGCGCCATCAGAACCTGCAGATAGCAGACTGCGGTCTCCTCGGCATCGTCTCCGCCCGCATCGGTGTGCAGGCCCACGCGGCGTTCCGGCGTCATGCAGATGAAATGGGCGCTTTCATGCAGCACGGAATGCAGCGGGGTGTCGAGACGAGCAAACAGTTTCGAGCCGATGAGGCCCGCCTCGCTTTCCCCCCAATGGGAGCCGGGGATCGGCCCGCCCGCCGTCACCAGCGACATTTCCAGCCCATAACGGTCGAGCAGCACCAGCAATTCGAGCCGATCGACGGATTTGAGCCTGAGCATGCGGGGCCTCCGCTACTTCAGACGGTTCAGCCGATGCATCGCCATCCCGACCAGATCCCGCGCCATCTGTGCGCGCAGGATGTCGGCTTCGTGCTCCTTGGCGAGCAGCACGTTTTCCTCGAAGCTGTAATCCTTCGACAGCGTGATCGTCTGCGGCGCCATGAGTTCCGAATCGGTTCCATGGACGGCGAACGTGACGGTGTAAGTCAGCTCGTAGTCGGTGGGGATGTTGCGCGCGGATACGGCGAGGGTGCGCTGTTCCACCAGGTCCTTGGTGACCTCGATGGTCGCCGTGGCGTCCTGCCGCCCGGGCTCGAGCACCGCCCCGGCGCTTTTCAGCTCGCGCTCGAACTCGCGCGCGAAATCCGTATAAGGATTTCTGACCGACAGATAGGGCCGGGCCAGGATCGCGGGCAGATGCTCGCTTCCCGCGAGACGAAAGCCGCATGCCGACAGCGTGAACACCGCGGTGCAGGCGAGTGCGATGGATGCCGGACGCCTCACTGGACAACCACGTTGACGAGCTTGCCCGGTACGACGATGACCTTGCGCACGGTGCCGTGCCCGACGAACTTCTGCACGTGGGTGTCGGCAAGCGCCGCCCCGCGCACCGTCTCATCGCCCGACCCCGCGGGCACGGTGATGCGCGAACGCAGCTTGCCGTTGACCTGCACCACGATCTCGACCATCGATTGTTCCAGGGCCGCCGCATCGACCTGCGGCCAGGTCTCGTCGATCAGTGCGGTGTGATGCCCGAGTTCGCGCCACAGCGCGTGGGTGACATGCGGAATGATTGGCGACAGCGCGATCACGGCGATTTCGAGCGCCTCGTGCGCGACGCTACGGTCGCGGGAGCTGCGCACCGGAAATTTCGACAGGGCGTTCAGCAGCTCCATCACCGCCGCGATGGCCGTATTGAAGGTGCGGCGCCGTCCGATGTCGTCCGTCACCTTGCCGAGCGTCTGGTGCGTCTGGCGCCTGATGGCGCGCTGCGCGTCGTCGAGGCCCTCCTTGTCGAGGGGCTCGACCGCGCCTCCCTCGACATGCTCGTACACCGCCTTCCAAAGTCGCTTGATGAATCGGAACGCCCCCTGCACGCCCTCATCGGACCATTCGAGCGTCTGTTCCGGCGGTGCCGCGAACATGGTGAACAGCCGCGCCGTGTCGGCGCCCAGTTCGTCCACCAGCGCCTGCGGATCGACGCCGTTGTTCTTGGATTTGGACATGGTGATCACGCCGGCCGATTCCACCTCGCGCCCGTCCTTGCGCAGGATCGCCACGCGATGCTGATCGCGGGTGAGCAGCTCCACGTCCGCGGGATTGAAGTATTCGATGCGGCCGGTCTCGGTCTTTCGAAAGAACGCCTCGTTGAGCACCATGCCCTGCGTGAACAGGTGGGTGAAAGGCTCCTTGAAGGACACCGCGCCCAGCTCGCGCATCACGCGCGTCCAGAAGCGCGAGTACAGCAGATGCAGGATGGCGTGCTCGATGCCGCCGATGTACTGGTCGACCGGCAACCAGTAGCGGACACGCTCGTCGAGCGCCGCGCGTCCGTTGTCGCTGCAGGCGTAGCGCAGGAAGTACCAGGAAGAGTCCACGAACGTATCCATGGTGTCCGTCTCGCGCCGCGCCGCGCGCCCGCAGCGCGGGCACGTGCACGCGAGGAAGGCGGCATCCTTGAGCAGCGGATTGCCGCTGCCGTCCGGCACGAGATCGTCGGGCAGCACCACCGGCAACTGATCGTCGGGGACGGGCACCACGCCGCAGTCGGCGCAATGGATGATCGGGATCGGACATCCCCAGTAGCGCTGCCGGGAGATGCCCCAGTCCCGCAGGCGCCAGGTGATCCGCTTCTCGCCGAGCTCGAGCCGCTTCAGATCCGCGGCCACCGCGTCCACCGCCGCGGCGAAATCGAGCCCGTCGTACTTGCCCGAGTTGACGCAGCGGCCATGCTCGGTGTACCAGCTCTGCCAGGCCTCGGTGGAGTACGTGCGCCCGTTCACTTCGATGACCGGCTCGATCGGCAGGCCGTATTTCCTGGCGAATTCGAAATCCCGCTCATCGTGCGCGGGCACGCCCATGACCGCGCCTTCGCCGTAGCTCATGAGCACGTAGTTGCCCACCCATACCGGCACCGGGCTGCCCGTGAGCGGATGGCGCACGGTGAGTCCCGTCGCCATGCCTTTTTTCTCCTGCGTGGCGAGCTCCGCTTCGATGGCCGGCCCCCGCTTGCATTCCTCGATGAACGCCGCGAGCCCCGCATCGGTCCTGGCAGCATGCGTGGCGAGGGGGTGCTCGGCGGCCACCGCGCAGAAAGTGACGCCCATCACCGTGTCCGCACGCGTCGTGAACGCGTGCAGCACGCCGGCCGTTCCATCGATATCGTACGGAAATCCGATCCGAACGCCCTCGCTCTTGCCGATCCAGTTGGCCTGCATCGCGCGCACGCGATCGGGCCATCCGGACATGTGCGCCAGCGCGTCGAGCAGATCCTCCGCGTAGTCGGTGATCTTGAGGTAGTACATCGGAATCTCGCGCCGCTCGACCGGCGCGCCGGTGCGCCAGCCGCGTCCGTCGATGACCTGCTCGTTGGCGAGCACCGTCTTGTCCACGGGATCCCAGTTCACGACGCCCGTCTTCAAGTAGGCGATGCCCTTTTCCAGCATGCGCAGGAACAGCCATTGATTCCAGCGGTAATATTCCGGGCGGCACGTCGTGACTTCGCGGCTCCAGTCTAGAGCGAAGCCGAGCGCCTGCAGCTGTCCCTTCATGGTCGCGATGTTGTCGAAGGTCCACTTCGCCGGCGGTACGCCGTTCGCCATCGCGGCATTTTCCGCCGGCAACCCGAAGGCGTCCCAGCCCATGGGTTGCAGCACATTCCTGCCGTTCATGCGCATGAACCGGGTGAGCACATCGCCGATGGTGTAGTTGCGCACGTGACCCATGTGCAGGCGCCCGCTCGGATACGGGAACATCGACAGGCAGTAGTATTTTTCGCGAGCCGGATCTTCGATGACCTCGAAGCTCTTGTGCTCGTTCCAATAGCGCTGTGCCTCCGCCTCGATGGCGGTGGGTTCATATCTTTCTTGCATGGTTACGCCGCAGAATACCTTAAGATGCGCACTCGCCGCGAACTGCGGTCATCCGACCTGACAATAATGTAATGCGCGTACCCAAGTTCGCCTCCAGCTTCCGGGGCGGCCTCGCACTGGCCACGGTGTCGGGCTGCCTCTGGTTCCTCGCTTGCACGCCCTTCGACGCCTCTGCTGTCGCGTGGATCGCCGCGGTTCCGATGCTGGCGGCGGTGGATGGCGCGCCCACCTATCGGCGCGCGCTTTTCCTCGGTTGGTGGGCGGGCGCGGTCGAAACCGCCGGCGGATTCTATTGGCTGATCGACACCACGCAACGTTTCGCAGGCTTCCCCTGGATCGCCGGGCTGCTGGTGCTCATCTTGTTCTGCGCCGCTCGCGCGCTCATCTTTTTGCTTTTTACGGCGATCGTGTGCGCGATCCGCAGACGGCTCGCCGTGCCCATGACGCTGATTGCACCGCTCGGCATGGCCGCCTGCGAATTCCTGGTGCCGCAAATTTTCCCCTGCGGCCAATGGATCAGCCAGGCCTGGCATCCGCTGGTGATACAAATCGCCGAGATCACCGGCCCCTGGGGCGTCACCGCGCTGCTGATGATGGTGAACGGTGCGCTCTACGACCTGTGGACGGCTCCCAAGGCGTCGCGCATGGCGGCGCTATCGGCCGCCGCGATCCTGGCGGCCGCGCTGGTTTTCGGCGACGTTCGCATGCGCCAGGTCGATGCGCGCGTCGCACAGGCGCCGCGCCTCAAAATCGGCCTGGTGCAGCCGAATATAGCCTATAGCAACGACCCGGATTTCTCCCCCGACGAGGCGCGGCGCCAGCTGGCCGCCCTGCAGCAGGAGTCGCGCCGGCTGGAGACTGCGGGCGCGCAACTGGTGGTCTGGAGCGAGGGCAGTTATCCGGCGGCGCTGCCGCGGGAGCTGTACACCGATTTCCCCGCCGATTCCGCGGCGATGATCCGCCGTGGGCTCGACGGCCCGGTGATCATCGGAGCGGACACCTACGACTCGGCGACCGCCGATGTCTACAACTCGGCGATTCTCATCGATCGTAGCGGCGCGATGACGGGACGCTACGACAAGGTGCGGCTGCTCGCCTTTGGCGAGTACATCCCCGGGGTGGACATCTTCCCGTGGTTGAAGAGCATCGTCCCGTTGGGGAGCGCGCGCTTCACCGCCGGGAAGGGTGCACGCGTGTTGAAGTTTCGGGGTCCGGGCGGAATCGACTGGGGACTCGGGCCGGTCATTTGTTACGAGGACATCCTGCCCGACTACATGGTCGACATCGGCCGCACGCATCCGAATGTTCTGATCAACATGACCGTCGACTCGTGGTACGGGAAACGCGCGGAACCCTGGGAGCATCTCGCCTTGGCGGTATTCGCCACCGTGGAGCTGCGCGCGGCCATGGTCCGCGCGGTGAACTCGGGCGTCTCCGCGATGATCGACCCGAACGGCAGGCTCCTGGTCAAGACCTACGCGGACGACCCGTATCGTGAGCCGCGGCCGCCCGAGGGCGTCGTGGTGAGTGTTCCGCGCCTGGTGGCGGGAGAGACGCCCTTCGTCCGGCTCGGATGCTGGTTCCCCTACACGTGCGCGGCGGCACTCGCGCTGATGGGCTTCCTCGCCCTCAGAAGACGCGACGCGGCCGAGTCACGCGGACGATGAACCGATATGCTGGTCGAGCTTGGGGTCCGTGGGCTGCCAGGCAAGATGATCTTCCAGCCAGACCTCCGCCGTCGGCGGGAAGCGGTCCGGGTGGTCGAGCGTCACTGTGGTCACGTCGATGCTGAGCGGGGTCTTGTCGTTCTGGTAGGTCAGCGCACTGCCGCAGGAACCGCAGAACTGCCGGACCACTCCGGGGGAGGAATGAAACGCCGCCGGTGCGCCTTCGACGAACTCGAAGCATTTGCGATCGAAGGTGAGCCACGCGACCGTCGGTGCACCGCTCGCACGGCGGCAGCTTGCGCAATGGCAGATGACCGAATAGGCCGGCGCTCCGGTAACGCGATAGCGCACCGCACCGCAAAGACAGCCGCCTCCGTGGCTCGCCGTCACCGCGCGACGCTCTAAACGCCTGCCCGAGGTTCCAACCGAGCGCCCGTCCGCTCGGTGTGCTCCACTCGATCGGCCTTGATCTGCAGGGCGCCTGCGGCGGTTTGCAACGTGTAGACCACGTTGCCCACGAAGGTTTGGGTCGCGTCGCCATCGTCGATGACGTGGCGCGAGTGCAGTTGCCGGGATCCCGCGAGCGGCAACGAGCCCTTGCGCTGGACGACCTCGTCCGCGGTCAGCTCCAGAACGACGCGATCCGCCTTGATTTGGATGGGCTCGCCGATGCCGATGACATCGATGCGCACGTCGCCGGAAAGACGCATCGCCTCGATTTCAGGACCCGCGAAGTTCGTCAGCGCCTCGGCATTGCTTGCGGAGAACGACCAGACCGCCCCGACCGGCAGCTTGATCGTCGCCTCGGAGCCGCTGGAATTGGCGGGGATGAAGAAGGTCTCGGGCTCGCTGTTCCCGGCCGCCGCGGCTGCGGTGCACAACAGGAATAGGAATCCGGTCTTGAAGGCAATGGCTGTTTTCACGATGAGGCGAATGATCGTCGCGATGCGCCGCCATTGCAACCGCAACACCGGTAAAATACTCGGGGCGTTGGGTAAAGATGTGCAAAGTCCGCGGTTCAGGTTGCCCGCCGCAGACGCCGCTTGACGGCGGACAGGACGGCGGTGAGCTCCTCGATCCTCAGCAGCGCGGCGGCGCCCAGGAATGCCGCTCCCGCGGCGAATACCGTGCCGAAGAGCCGGAACGCCTTGCTCCAGAACGCGCGGGTCGCCCAATCGGCCAGCAGCCAATGCGTTGACGCCCAGCACACCGCCGCCAGCACGCCCGCGGCGATGCCGATCTTGAACAGGGTGAAGAGCATGTGGCGGGACTCGAGACTGCCCAGGTGATGGTGCATCAAGCCATAGAGCAGCAGGAAGTTGCAGGTGGCGACCAATCCGGTGGAGAACGCCAACCCGCGGTGCCCCCATCCCAGATGAAAGGTGAACAGCCAGTTGAAAAACAGATTGAGGCCCACCGCGAGAAAGCTCACCAGCATCGGCGTCTTGCGCCGGTCGAGCGCATAGAAGGCATTGACCAGCACTTTGAGCGCCGCATAGCCGGCCAGACCGACGGCGTAGTATCGCAGCGCCCCGCCCGCCTGCAGTGCCTGGAAGGCATCGAACTTCCCGTGCTGATAGAGCACCGACATGATCGGCTCGGCCAGCATCATGAGGCCGATGGTCGACGGAATCGTCAAAAGGAACATGAGCCTCAAGGCACGCGCGAGCTCGGACCGGAACGCCGCCATTTGATTGGCGACCACGAGCCGCGACAGGAGCGGCAGCGTGACGGTGCCGAGCGCGACCCCGAACAGGCCGAGAGGAAGCTGCATCAACCGAAAGGCGATGGCGAGCCAGAATATCGCGCCGTCGCCGAGCGTCGATGCGAACATGGAGTTGACCAGCACGTTGACCTGCGTGGTGCTTGCCGCGATCACCGCCGGGCCCATCAGCGCGAGGATGGCGATGACACCCTTGTCGTGCCACCGGTAATCCGGATGAAATCGGTAGCCCAGTGCGCGCAGCGGCGGAAGCTGCACGGCGAGCTGCAATCCCCCGCCGATCAGCGTGCCGATCGCGAGTCCGACGAGCGCCCGGGGTCCGAAATGCGGATCGAACATCGCACCGAGCGCGACACCGCCGACAATGGACCCGAGGTTGAAGAAGCTCGACGCCATGGCGGGTCTGCCGAAGATGCTCTTCGCATTCAGCATGCCCATCACCAGCGCGGCGATCGACACCAGGAGGATGAAGGGAAACATGATGCGCGTCAGTTGCGCGGTCATTTCCGCCTTCCCGCCGTGAAACCCGGGGGCGATCAGCGCGACGAGCTCATGCGAGAACAGCATGCCGAGCGCGCAGAGCGCCCCCAGCACCAGGAAGGTGAGCGTCGCAACCTTGTTTGCGAGCCGCCACGCCGCCGCATCGCCCTCGCGCGCAATCGTCTTGCTGAAGGTGGTGACGAACGCGGTGGACAGCGCGCCTTCCGCAAACAGGTCGCGCAGCAGATTGGGTATCCGGAACGCGGCCGTGAAGTCGTCCATCAGCGCCGCGCCGAACAGCGCCGCGCACACCTGTTCCCGCACCAGCCCGAGCACGCGGCTGCACATGACCGCGAGGCCGATGACCCCCGCGGCGCGGGTGTTCAGACGCTCCGTTCGGTTGTCGGGCGCGACGGCAGCGGCGGCGACCAGCTGGGGGTCCGGGTGCGGGGGCGGGCTGGTCCTTGAACTCATTGGAGGTATTAGGCCTACGACGCCGCGTAGTGTAACGCGTCCCGGACCGCCCCCGGGTCCCGGACATGGCCGATTGGGGCGGCCGCGAACTCAGCGCTTGCGAGCGCCTCGCGCCGAGGTGATTTTTTGGATCGCGGCGGCGAGCGACTTCGCCGACTCGTCGTAGCCCTTCCACGCCTTGCTCTTGGCGAGCAGCGCAGGAGCGGATCTCACGGTGAATCGCATCGGATCGAGCCCATGCCTGACCTCGCCCCAATTGAGCGGCATGGACACCGGAGCTCCGGCACGCGCGCGCGGAGACAGGGGCGCCACGGCGGTGGCAATGCGGTCGTTGCGCAGGTAATCCAAAAAGATGCGTCCCACGCGCTGGCTCTTCGACATGTTGTCCAGGTACTTGGTCGGGCTGTCCTGCATCATCTGCGCGCATACGACATGCGCAAAATTCTTGGCGGCCGGCCACTCCACGCCGCGCGAGCGGGAGGTGTCGAGCGGCGTCACCACATGCAATCCCTTGCCGCCGGTGCTCTTGCAGAAGGACTCCAGGCCCACAGTGCGCAGCCGCTCGCGCATCTCCAACGCCGCATCGATCACCGCGTCGAATTTCACGTCGGGTGCCGGATCGAGGTCGAATATCAAGCGTCCCGCGATCTCGGGCTCGTGAGGGGCGCAATTCCAGGGGTGCAGCTCCAATGCGCCGATTTGCGCGACGGCCGCCAGCGCTTCGAGGCGGTCGATCTGCACGTACGGGGCGCGGTCCCCCTTCACCTTGACCAAGTCGAACAAATCCGACATGCCCGCCATCGCATGGCGCTGGAAAAAGCTCTGGCCGCCGATCCCATCCGGCGCACGCACCAGCGAGCACGGCCGCCCCTCGATATGCGGCAGCATGAAACCGCCAGCCACTTCGAAGTAGCGCGCCAGATCGAGTTTCGTGACCGGACGCCCGTCGCCCGCATCGGGCCACAAGGGCTTGTCCGGCTTGGAGATCGCGACGCCCATGACGTTGGCCGGGGCCGCCTTGGCACCCTTCGCGGCAGCAGTCGCCCCCGCGCGCGCACGGGCGCGCCCGTTGCGTTCCCCGCCGCGTTCGCGCTGTTCGAGCTCATCCTCCGGACTGGGATCGGTCTTCTCCACGACTTGCGGCTTCTCGGCCACCACCTCGCTCGCGGGCTTGTCCTGCCGCAGTCCCTTGAAGGCGGCCTGCCGGATCATTCCGGAGTCCGTCCAGCCGGCAAACTCGATTTCCGCCACCAGCTCGGGGCGCAGCCATCGTACATTTCGCTCCCGGCGCGGCGCGTTCTCGCCGCCGAAGGGGCTCTCCTCGACAGTCAGCGCCTTGAGCTGCGGCAGCAGCTGCTCGGCGGTCTTGCGGGTGTAGCCGGTGCCAATGCGGCCGACGTAGACCAGATGGCCGTCGCGATTGACGCCCGCGAGCAGCGATCGAAGCGTGCCGGCCTCGGTGGTCCAGCCGCCCAGCACCACCTCGTGCCCTGCACGGCACTTGGATTTTTGCCAGCTGTCGCCTCGTCCCGAGATATAAGGGGCCGTCAAACGCTTTGAAACGATGCCCTCGAGCCCCATGCCGCACGCGGATTTCAACACCGAGTCCCCGCGCGACTCCAAGTGGCTCACATACCGGATGTGCTCCCCCGCCACCTTGCGCAGCAATTGCTCCAGGCGCGCCTTGCGCTCGGTCAGCGGCAGGGGCCGCAGGTCGCTGCGCTTCTCGAACAGCAGATCGAACGCGAAATAAACCAGATCCTCCGACCGCCCTTCCGACAGGGCCGCCTGCAGGGCCGAGAAGTTGGGCACCCGCCGTTTGTCGAGGGCGACCACCTCGCCGTCGATCAGACAATCGGGCAGATCCGCGGCCTCCCCGGCAATCGAGGAAAATCGGTCGGTCCAATCGAGCGCGCTGCGGGTTTTCAGGCTCGCCTTGCCGTCGATCACGCGCAGCTGCAGGCGATAGCCGTCGAATTTCACTTCGTGCCCCCAGCCGGCTCCGGAGGGCGGGGACTGCACCAGCCGGCAGAGCTGCGGCTCGACGAAATCCGGAATCCGCTTGATCGCCGGCGCCTTGGCGGGGGCTTTTTGGGGCGATTCCGGATCCGCCCGATCGGATTTCCAAACGGCATTGGCTCGCGCGCCCCCGGAGCCCGACAGCATGAACGGCTTGGGCGCGCGACCCTTTCCCGCCGCGATCTCGCTCATGGCGCGCCCCGAGGCCACCGAGCGATCTTCCGCCAGCAGCTCCGCGGCGCCGCCGGCGCGGGCGCTCGCATCGCGATGTTTGATGAGCAGCCAGTTAGTGCGCTTGCCTCCGCTGCGATCCTGCTTCATGCGCACCAGCACCCAGCTGCCGTGCAGGCGCTGGCCGTCCAGCGTGAACTTCAAATCGCCGGAGCGAAGCGCCTGTTCCGGGGATTTGGATCCCTCCGGAGTCCAGTAACCGCGGTCCCACAACTGCACCGTTCCCCCGCCGTACTCGCCGGCCGGAATCGTGCCCTCGAAGTCGCCGTAGTCGAGCGGATGATCCTCCACTTCGACCGCGAGCCGCTTGTCGGCGGGGTCGTCCGAGGGACCCCGGGTCACCGCCCAGGACTTGAACACGCCGCCGAGCTCCAGCCTGAGATCGTAGTGCAGCCGGCGCGCATCGTGCTTTTGGATCACGAACCGCAAGCGCTCGGAAGAGGCGACTTTCCTCTGCCCGCTCGGCTCCGCCGTCTTCGAGAAATCGCGCTTTTGGCGATAGGTCGCAAGTGCTTTCTTAGCCATCGCCAGCGCCCCCGGGTCGCTCAGCAAAAGTGTCGGCTGCGGCGTCGACACGCGCCTATCGGCGCATGCGCTGTTCGCTTGTAGGAATAAGGGGTTTAGCCGAATCGAAATCCGGCGATCGGCTTCCCCGCAATCGATTCGCTGAAATCTCGAATGGCGCGATCCGTTCCGGCGGCCCCCGCGGCGACCATCAAGGGCAGAAGGTGCTCGGCCCGCGGATGCGATTCACGGCCGCCCGGCGCATCGCGCCACGCCGTCAACCGCTGCTCGCGCTTTTCCGTGTCGGTGACCGCCTCCTCGAGCCACGCGTCGAAGGCCGCGGCAGCCTCTGCGCCTCTTCCGGAAAACATGGCCGCAAGATTGTGGTAGCTCATGCCGCTGCCGACGATGAGCACTCCCTGGCTGCGCAGCGGCGCCAGGGCGCGGCCGACCGCCAGATGCTGCTCCGGATCCAGGCCGTGCTGCAGCGAGAGCTGCATGATGGGCACGTCCGCACGCGGGTAGATCAACATGAACGGCACGAACACGCCGTGGTCCAGGCCGCGTTTGGATTCGACGCCGAGATCGAACCCCGCCTGCGCCAGCAGTGCCCGCACGCGCGGCTCCAGATCGGGAGCACCGGCAACCGGGTATTTCAACCGATAGGTATGCTCCGGGAATCCGTGGTAGTCGAACAGGAGCGTGGGCTTCTCGGCCACATTGACGGTCGGCTTTTCCGTCTCCCAGTGCCCGGAGATCACCAGCACCGCTCGCGGTCTGGCGCCGAGGCTCGCATCGATGCCGCGAAGATACGACGCCAATCCATCCCACCTATGCGGATCGTCTGCCGGCGGATCCATGAAGAAACATGGGCCGCCGCCATGCGGAATGTACAAGGTCGGCAGCATCTTGAAAGCGCCCACGCGTCGCGAATTTCGGCCGGTTGAGAGTAGCCGTCGCGATGGGGGACGTCAATTTCAGCGGGTGCCGGCCCGCGCTCACACCTTGGCGTTCACCGTGTTGCCGACACCGCTCAGCGACTGGACACCGCCGCTTTGAAGATTCTGAAGCAGGTTGCTGAGGAAGTTCTGAAGCCCGGCGCTCGAGGATTGAACGGAAGACGCGCCGGTGCCGGCCGCCGATGCCGCCGCGCCGCCCGCGCCGGTCGAGCTCACCAAATTCTGGTAGGCAGCGTTCAAATTGGCCGTTGCGGAAGTGCCCGCCGAGGCCGATCCAACCTGCCGGATGAGCGTCTGCAACGAGGATACGAGGTTGGCTTGGTATTGTCCGCCGGTCGCCGCCGGGGCGGTGCTCGAGACCGTCACCGGGGCGGCCGCCGTCGTACTGCCGCTTGCGCCCAGCCCATCCTGCTTCAATGCCTGGAAGAGGGTATGCACGAAAGCCTGAACGTTCGCTGGCGAACCGCTCGCTGCGCTCGATCCGGCCGCTGCGGTCGACCCCGTCGTACCCGCCGTGGTGACCGCCGCCGGTGTGGTCCCCGACACCGCGGTCGCGGCGCCGACGGTCTGCTGCAGAGATTGCAGGATGTTGTTGAACAGCGGGGTCGAGGCGCCCACGGGCAGTTGGCCGATGGTGATGCCGCCCGTGCCGCTCGAGGTACTCGACGTGCTCGAGGGGGTGCTCTTGTCCACCGAGGCGCCTTTTCGACGGCCATGGGGATGGAAGTTGGCGGTGGGGAGTACCGTCGAGACCGCGGACGCGATGGCGCTTAAGCTCATGATAGTTCCTTACAGATTGGGTGGGTCATCGGTCCGGGCGGCAACGTTTTGCCGCCGCGCGCTGCCGCTGCGGCCTCGAATTGCCGCCGCCGCGGCGTATTGGCCACCTGGAGGCGGCACCGCCTGCCGATTCAGGGTATCTGCGGTGGTATTTCGGGCAATCGAGCGAACCATG
Source organism: uncultured Gammaproteobacteria bacterium (assembly GCA_963736185.1). GTDB lineage: Bacteria > Pseudomonadota > Gammaproteobacteria > Steroidobacterales > Steroidobacteraceae > Bog-1198. Next base: position 115,627 of record CAVTNZ010000072.1, read on the forward strand.
GCGGGTAATGAAGCAGTTTCCATGCCAACGACCCTCATCGGGACTTCAGATTTTGGGATGCCGGCCGATGAGGCGGCATTGGCCACAAGGGATTACGTTATGTCAACCAATGCCATTTCGGGCTTCAACGGTCGCATAGCCCTGCAAACACCGCCGCACCTCTGGGCGGCCGCCACCGGCACCGGGGATGCGCAGGATTCAACCGCGTCCAACGGGCAATCTGCCGGCGGAACGAGCCTGTTTTCGAGCTTGCTGGCCGCATTGACACAAGCGGCCGCCGCCGCGCAATCCGGAGCTGCCAGCTCGGGAGCCACCACGTCAGCCGCCGCGACCTCGACAGCGTCGGCATCGAGCACCGCGAGCACAACCGCCGCCGCCTCCTCGTCCACCACCACCTCCTCCTCCGCCGGCTCGTCCTCCTCCACGGGAAGCAATCTATCGCAGGATCTTCAGGCGTTTTTGCACGATCTCTTTGGCGCGCTTCGGCAGAGCAGCGGGCATCACGGGCGTCACGCCCATTCGGCCCCTGCGGAGGCATCGAGCGACGCATCCGCAGCGGCGCCCACGACCGCCGCGTCCGCCTATCGGCAACCGGGCATCGTCGGCGCCCTTCAGTCCCTGGTTCAAGACCTGAGCGGCAGCACCGGTTCCTCCTCCAGCTTGTCGTCGGGTACCTTGTCGTCGGGTACCTTGTCGTCGGGTACCTTGTCGACGCTCAATTCGGCTTTCCAAAAGTTGATAGGGGATTTGGGAGGCACGGGCTCGAGCAGTGCATCCTCGAGTTCGACCACGGCGCTTCAGTCTTTCCTGTCGACATTGCTGCAGAACCTGCAGGGCGGCAGCTCCGCCACCGTGAGTGCGATCGGTAACAGCGTCAACGCCACCGCCTAGTGGCCGGCCCGTCCCGGTAATGGGATGATCCCCGCTTTCGGGGGTCATCATGCGTGCGCTGCGCCTCGAACAAGGCAAAGTCCTGGCGTTGCTGTTCGCAGGCTATGGCGCGCTCTACTTCTGCCGGGCCGATCTGTCCGTGGGCGCACCCCTCATCATCGATGAGCTGAGTCGTCAGGGGGTGAGTCACGACGCAGCCATCGTGCGCATCGGCACGATTTCGTCCCTGGGGGTGCTCGCCTATGCGCTGGGCAAATTGTTCCTGGGCGGGCTCGGGGATTATTGGGGAGGTCGGATCAGTTTCCTGATCGGCCTTGCCGGCGCGACCCTCTTCACCTTGCAGTTCGCGGCCGGCAGTTCGATTCCGCTCTTCATGACCGCCTGGTTCGGCAACCGCCTCACCCAATCGATCGCTTGGGCGGGGCTCATCAAAGTGTCCTCCAAGTGGTTCGACTACTCGTCCTACGGCATGATCCTCGGGATCCTGAGCCTGAGCTACCTGGTGGGCGATGCGGCCGCGCGCCAGACCATGGGCGTGCTGATCGAGCACGGCTTTTCCTGGCGCACGCTGTTTTGCTATGCCGCCGCGGTGACGGGCATTCTTTTCGCCGCGAACTGGTTTTTTCTGCGCGAATCGCGCGCCGAAAGCGGTTTCGCCGAGGCGCGAACCAATCCGCTCAGCTTGTTTGCCTCGTCCGAGGCCCGCATTCCCAGCCTCCGCGCGTTGCTCGGGCCGCTGATGCGAAGCCACGCGTTCATCCTCGTCTGCCTGCTGTCTCTCGGGTGCACCATCGTCCGCGAGACGTTCAACATCTGGACCCCGGTGTACCTGCGCGACTATCTGGGCTATTCGACCAGCGCCGCCGCCGGCACGAGCGCCATCTTTCCGGCCGTGGGCGTGGTGTCCGTGCTGCTCTCCGGCTGGCTGAGCGATCGGCTGGGGCCCAATGGGCGCGCGTTGATCCTGTTTCTGGGGCTGGCTGCCTCCGCGGCGGCGCTGTTGATCCTGATGACGTTCAGATCCAGCGCTCAGCACCCCTTGCTTCCGTTGCTGACCATCGGGGTCATCGCCTTCTGTCTGCTCGGACCCTATTCCTATTTGGGCGGCGCCTTCGCCCTGGATTTCGGCGGCAAGCAGGCCTCGGCCGTCTCCTCGGGTATCATCGACGGCGTGGGTTATTTGGGCGCCGTGGCCGCGGGCGACAGCGTCGGCAGGGTGTCGGTGGCGGCCGGCTGGCACGGGGTCTTCGTCGCGCTCGCGGCCGTGAGTGCGCTGGGCGCGGTCGGCGCCGGACGGTTGTATTTCATGGGCAGCAAGGCATCCGAGAGGGGCGCTAGACTTCCGTGAGTTCGCATAGGGTCATCAAGCGGGTGTCCGCGACGCCCGACGCGTTATTGGTCGAGTGGGCCGACGGCACCCGCCGAGATTTCGCCGCAATCTGGCTGTGCGACAACTTACCGGAACACCGCGATCCGCACAGCGGGCAGCGGCTCGTCGATATCGCGGACCTGCCCCCCGCGCCGCGGATCCGCTCGGCGACCGCTCACGATGGGGCGGTGCTTGTCGAATGGAACGGCGAGGCGCGCGCATCGCGCTTCGATGGAGAGTGGCTCGCCTCGCAGGCCGACGGCATGCGGGTCCGCCGGCCGGAGCTCGCGGTACGTCCCTGGCTCGAGGGCTCCGCGCTGCAGGCCTCCGACTTCGCCTGGGCCGAATTCGCCCGCGCCCGCGCCGACGGGGCGCTGCGTCTCGCGTGGCTCATCCGGCTCCTGCAGGAAGGCGTTGCCTTCCTCTCGATGGCGCCGCGCGAGGAGGCCGGGATCCTCGAGGCCATGAAGCTGATCGGCCAGGTGGCCGAAACCAACTATGGCTTGGTGTTCGACGTGCGCTCGGTGGTGCAGCCGGAAAATCTGGCCTACTCCGACCTTGGGCTCGGGCTGCATACCGACAACCCCTACCGCGAGCCGGTGCCGGGGTTTCAGGCGCTGCACGCACTGATCGTCTCGCCGGACGGGGGCGAGAGCCTGTTTGCCGACGGTATTGCCCTGGCGGAGCACGTGCGCGACTCGAGCCCCCGGGACTTCGCGCTCTTGAGCGAGACCGCCGTACCCTTCCACTACCGCTCGGCGAACGCCGAACTGTATGCCGAACGCCCCCTCATACAGACCTGCGGCGGACGGATCACGGCGGTTCATTACAACAGCCGTTCGATCGCCCCGCTGGATGCGTCGTCGCCCGCGCTCACGGACTATTATGCCGCCTATGGACGCTTCGCCGCGCTGCTGGGCGAGCCTCGCTACCAGTTGAAGTTCAAGCTGGCCGCCGGCGAGATCGTGGTTTTCGACAATCAGCGCATCCTGCACGGGCGCACGGCGTTCTCGGCGGCACGCCATCCGCGCCATCTTCGGGGGTGCTATCTGACTCGCGACAGCGTGTACAGTACGGCCGCGGTATTGCGCCGTACGCTCGATCGGGGAAACGGCTCATGACGGTCATCGATGAGATTTTCGAGCTCTACCGGCGGCATGGATCCGAGGCCTACTTCGGCGAATGCGTATCGATGACCGAGCACGGCCTGCAAGCCGCGTACTTTGCGCGCGAAGCCGGAGCGGCACCGGCGCTGGTGGTCGCGGCCTTGTTGCACGACGTGGGACACCTGGTCGAGGATGTCGCGAAGGACCTCGCCGACTGGAAAACGGATGCGGCGCATGAGCGGGTCGGGGGAGCGTGGCTCGCGCGGCGCTTTCCACCCGCGGTCTCCGAGCCGGTGCGACTGCACGTGCCGGCCAAGCGCTACCTGCTCTCGACGGATGCCGGTTATCTGGCGATGCTCAGCCCGGCTTCGGTTGTCACTTTGAAGCTGCAGGGCGGACCCATGTCGGCTGTCGAAGCGGCCCGCTTCGAGGAGGAGCCGTTCTATCGCGAGGCGGTCCTGGTCCGGCGCTGCGACGATCGAGGCAAGGTGGCCGGCCTCGCAACGCCCCGCCTCGAGGACTTCGGCCCGATGATCGAGGCGTTGGCGCTCGGATAGAGGCCAAATCAGATCTCCGCATCGATCAGATCTCCGCATCGATCAGATCCCCGCATCGATCAGTTCACGTCCGGCCTTGGCGAGCGAATTGCAGCCGGTCAGGATCATGGCCACCTCGAGTTCTGCGCGGATCGTGTCGAGCATCTTGGCGACCGCGGCCTGACCTCCGGCACCCAGCGCATAAGCCCAGGGCCGGCCGATGAAGCAGGCCTTGGCGCCCAGCGACAGCGCCTTCAGGACATCGAGCCCGGAACGCACGCCGCCATCGAGAAAGATCTCGAGATCCCCGCCGACGGCGTCCGCGATGCGCGGCAGCGCCGAGATCGACGATCGAACGCCGTCGAGCTGGCGACCGCCGTGGTTGGAGACGACGATGCCCTGCGCGCCGACCTTGACCGACTCGCGCGCGTCCTGCGGATCGAGCACCCCCTTGATGACGATCGGCCCGTCCCATTCGGCCCTGATCCAGTCGAGGTCCGACCAGGTCACCGACGCGTCGAAGTTGTTGGCGATCCAGGTGAGGTAGTCGCGGGCGCCTCCGCCTTGCAAGGCGGCCGCCACGTTGCCGAGGCTGTGCGGACGCCCGTGCAGCCATACGTCCCACACCCACCGGGGATGGGTGAGGCCGTCCCAGAATCGATTCGCGAGCGCCGGAAGGCCGGTGAGCCCGCGGAACCCGGAGCGCACATCGCGGTAACGGGCGCCGGGGACCGGCAGGTCCACGGTGAGCACCAGCACGGGACAGCCCGCGGCCTTCGCCCGGCGCACCAGCTCGCGCATGTAGCCCCGGTCCTTCAACACGTAGAGCTGGAACCACGGGGGCGCGGCGTTGCGTGCCACCTCCTCCACCGAACAGATGCCCACCGTCGACAAACTGAAGGGTAGGCCGGCCTGCGACGCGGCGCGCGCCGCCTGCACTTCGCCGCGCCTCGCATACATGCCGGCCATGCCGACGGCCGAGAGCCCCACCGGCATGCTGAATCGCTGCCCCAATGACTGGATGCCGGTATCGAGTCTGCTCATGTCGCGCATCACGCGCTGCCGCAGCGAAAGCGCCGCCAGATCGTCCACGTTGCGGCGCAGTGTCACCTCGCCGTACGCGCCGCCGTCGATGTACTCGAACAGAACGTTCGGCAGCCGCCGCCGGGCCGCCGCGCGATAGTCCGATACCGATGCTGCCCTGGTCAGTGAGCTCATGCCGCGTCGCGAATCAGTTGCCACGGCTCGCCGAGTAGGGGATCACTTTCTGTCGTTGCTGGCCCAGCTTGGAGACCCCGAGCTGCACCGTGTCCCCGGCCTTCAGGTAAACCGGCGACGGCTTCATGCCCATCGCCACCCCCGGAGGGGTCCCCGTGGTGATGAGATCACCCGGGTAGAGCGTCATGAAGCGGCTGATATAGCTCACCAGCATCCGCACCGGGAAGATCATGGTGCGCGTGCTGCCCGACTGCATGCGCTTGCCGTTCACGTCGAGCCACATGTCGAGATTCTGGGGGTCGCCCACCTCGTCCGGCGTGACGAGGTAAGGGCCGACCGGCCCGAAAGTATCGCATCCCTTGCCCTTGTCCCAGGTGCCGCCGCGCTCGATTTGATACTCCCGCTCAGACACATCGTTGACGATGCAGTACCCCGCCACATGATCCAACGCGCGATCTTCCGGAACATACCGCGCGGTCGTGCCGATCACCACCCCGAGCTCCACCTCCCAGTCCGTCTTGACCGAGTTTCGGGGCAGCATGATGTCGTCGTCGGGCCCGACGATGCAGCTCGTCGCCTTGAAGAAAAGCACGGGCTCCGTCGGCACGGGCAATCCCGACTCGGCGGCGTGGTCGCTGTAGTTGAGACCGACTGCCACGAATTTGCCGATGCCGCGGCAGGGAGCTCCAATACGCGGCGAGCCGCTCACGACGGGCAACTCATCGAGGCGGATTCCCCGGATGTCTTGCAGCCGCTGGGGCGACAGATGCTCCGGCCCGAGATCCTGAAGCACTGAACTTAGATCGCGGATTTGACCGTCGTGGTCGAGCAAGCCGGGCTTCTCCGAGCCGGCGCGCCCATAGCGGAGCAATTTCATATCGGTTCCTCTATTCCAAGCCGCGACCGGGGGACTTGGCCTCCGCGATCAAAAGAACACCGGCTCTCTTCGCACAACATCGGCTTCGAGCGCGTCCACCGTATCGAGCAAATCTCCGCTCCGATGCCCGGCCATCAAGCGCCCGAGATCCCAAACCTGCCACGCGGCGAACGGGTGCCACGAGCGCGCGTAGAAGTCCCCCGTATCCTTGCAGAAGTTCGAGATCGGACTCGTCTGCAACGCAACCAGCAGGTCGTGTTCCGACTCCTCGGGTTTGACGTCCTTGCCTGGGGGGCGAGTGGCCCACAGTAATCGAAGCAGATAGGCGTTCGGCAAACTATCGAATTGCGGCCGATCCGCAGCGTCGGGAGAGTGAGCCGCAAAGGCGATGGCTGTGCGGGGATCCAGCTTGGCGAGTGGCCCCGCCCGGGCCGCGAGAGCGCAAGAGTCGGCGATCAACGGCGCCGCGCACGATGACTTCGTCCCTGCAGCCAATTGCATCTCGATGATCCAGACCATGGCCTCGAGACCGGCGCCATGCGCAATGGCTGACTCTGTGCGTGCCCTATAGGCATCTTGAGACGGCGGTTGGCGTCGGTCCGCAACAAGGGCGGATAGCGTGCTGAATATCTGCGGATACGCTCCCCGCGACTCCGTCGGGACTGCCGCCCGACCTGCCGGTAGCGGGTATTTCGCTTGCTCGATCCACGCGGCCTGGATCAGTGACCAATGGGCGGTCTCGAAAGACTTGCCCGCATTGACCATTTGCTTGACCCACAGCTCCTCCGGTACGCGGCCGCTCAGCGCGAGTTCATCGGCGATCTGGGGATGTATGGATACCATCGACGGCCACCAGCGCCGCAGACCTCCGCGGACACCCTCGGGTACTGGCTCTTGACGGTACCGAATCGCCACCACTTCATCGGCCCCGAGGGACCATTGAATCCTGCCTTTCGACTCGAGGCGATGCAGATCCGGGCGCGGGAAATTCGCGGAAACGAGTCCGAGCTCAGTCTCCGCCCCAAAGGGATCCTGGGCGGCGAAGCCCTGGCCCGCGTCGACGCCGGCCTTCTTCAGGGCGCCGGTGATTGCCGCCCGATTCTCCAGCTCCGCCCTGCGGTACCACACCTCGGCGTACATCGAGTCGTTGATCAGTTGAGAGTCCGGCTGCAATCGGAAGATCCGACGCAGCCGATAGTCATGGATCCAGAGACCACTGGCCGAATTCTTGTAGTGGTGGTCCCTCGCCAGACCTATGTTGACTATTTCGGGAGGGTGATTGTCGCGCTCTACGCGGTACTGCAGCCTCAACTCACCTTGCGTGTCCGAGCGCATCGCCAATACGGGATCGCTGCCCGCGGCCGGAGAGATCAGTGGGGCTGCGCCGGACGGGAACGCGAGCAAAGCCGCAAGTAACGCGACGCATGCAGATCGTGGCGGCTCCTCGAGGAGTTTCCGCAGAGCATCCTCGTGCGACACTCTCGTCGCCATGCCGCGCACCCAGTGCAACAGGCTCATGATCAACTCCCTTGACTCCATTTCCGCGAGAGACATCCGCACTTTCCCGGCAACTGTGCCAGGAATATAACGAATCGGCCAGAAGCGTCGGCTGCACCACTCCGAGCCTTCAGCGCGCCTGCTTATCATTCGTTCAATAGCGCCCCGTCTGCGGTAATATTGCGCCACCTCGCGTTCCAGGAAGCTGCTCATGCCCGACAGATTCGCCCGTCTCTGCGCCATCCTCCTGAGCTTCGGAGCTTTTTCGCCCCTGAGCGTCCCCGCCCAGCCGGCTTCCGCTCCCGATATTCCCGACGAGGCCGCCACGCGGGAAATCGCCGCCGCCACCACGGAGCCCCGATTTCTGTCCCCCTGGGTCTCCTATCTCCCCGAGTCCGCGACCGTTCCCTCGCCGCGTGCCTTCCTGCACCGGATTCCCGGCGCGCCGGGGGAGCTAGCGGACACGGCCACCGCCTACGCCTACAGCCGGGCGTTGGCGGCGGCTTCACCGCGCGTGCGTCTGTTCACCATCGGACGCTCCGAGGAAGGACGCGACATCGTGCTGCTCGCCATCGCCGACGAGAAGGGCATCCGGGAGCTCGACCAGCTGAAGGCGGCGACCGCCGCGCTCGCGGACCCGAGGCGCACCGATCCGGCGACCGCGGCGAAAATCATCCAGGATGCCCGACCGATCTATTACTTCAACGCCGCCCTGCATTCCGACGAGACCGGCTCGACCGAAACCATGCTGGAGCTCGCCTACCGGCTCGCCGTGTCCGAGCAGCCCATGATCAAACGGATCCGGGAAAACATGGTGGTGCTCATCAATCCGGTCTGCAACCCGGACGGCCGCGACAAGCAGGTCGAGTGGTTCTACAAATACCTCAAGGGCAAGACGGATCTCGCCACGCTCCCGCGGCAGTCCCCCCCGTATTGGTCGCGCTACGCCTTCGTCGACATCAATCGCGACGCGATACAGCTGGCCCACGAGACCACCAAGGCGGTGCAGCGGATGTTCTTCGAGTGGCATCCGACCGTCGTGCACGACCTGCACGAAAGCGTGGCGCTGCTCATCACCTGGAACGGCACCGGTCCCACCAACGAGGACATCGATCCCGTGGCCTACGATGAACGCCTCGAAATGAGCTTTCACGAGGTGACGACCCTGACGGGCTTCGGCATGCCGGGAGTCTGGAGCTGGAATTTCGGGGACGATTTCGCCCATCTGTTCATGGATTCCATCGGACTCAACCACAACGCCCTGGGCCGCGGCTACGAAACCTTCGGCAATGGGACCGCCGAGACATTGGTGCAAACCTCGCCGCCGGACGAGGTGAGCCGCGACTGGTACCGCCCATCGCCGCCCCCGAGCGAGCCGTTCCGCTGGTCGGCGCGCGACAACGTCAACTACATGGAGACCGCGGCGCTCGCGGCGCTCGATTTCTCCGCGCAGCAATCAAAGACCATGCTGCAGAACTTCTATCGGACCGGCTTCGATTCCTGGCGCAAGGGTGTCGAGCAGGCGCCGTTCGCGTTCCTGATCCCGCCCGATCAGGGCGACCCGATGCGCGTCGCGCAGATGGTGTCGCGGCTTCTGGCGCAGGGCATCGAGGTGCATCGCTCGACGGCGGACCTCACGCTGAAGGAGGGAGCCTTCCCCGCCGGCACCTACGTGGTTCGGCTCGATCAGCCGTATCGAAATTACGCCGTGGATCTTCTGGCGCCCAAGTTCTATCCCAAGGACGCTGCCGAGCCCTATGACGATGTCTCGTGGGAGCTGCCGGCCAACTTTCATCTGACCGCGGTTTCCACGGCGGATCCCCGCGTTCGCGATGCCGCGCTCGTGCCGCTGACATCGCCGCCGCGACCGGCCGGCCAGGTCAGGGGCGCGGGGCCGGTGTACGTACTCGCGGACTCGGGCCAGGAAGGGCTGCTCGAGGCGCGCTTCCGGCTCGCCCGCTTCAAGCTCGAGATCGCCGAGCAGCCGTTCACCGGCGACGGCGCGCAATACCCCCGCGGCACCTGGATCTTCCGGGCGCAGCCGGGGCTCGCGGCCGCGCTCTCGGAGGCATCCGCCAGCCTGGGTCTGGATTTCGTAGCGCTCGATTCGCCGCCTTCCGCGCCGACGCATCCCGCGCCCGTGCCGCGGCTCGGCATCTGGGTTCCGTGGGCGGATACGGACACCATCGGCTGGGAACGGTATGCACTCGACCAGCGCCACATCCCCTACACGTACGTGCGCGACGAGGACATCCGCAAAGGCGGCTTGAGCGGGAAGTTCGACGTGATCGTCTACGGGCACGTGGATCTCGAGCTCGCCGAGCAGATCGAGGGAATCCCCAAGGCCTGGGGTCCGATGCCGTTCAAGAAAACGGCCGCGACCCCGAGCTTCGGCACGCCGGCCGCCTCGGACGACATCACCGGCGGTATCGGCTACGAAGGTCTCGCCCAACTGCAGCGCTTCGTCGATGACGGGGGCCTGTTGGTGACGCTCGGCAACGGCACGATGCTGGCCCTCGAGGGAGGGATCGTGCGCGGCGTGCGCCGCGAATCGGGCGGTGTGCCGCGAAGCTCCACCGGCGGGGGCGCCGCCGCCGCCGCCGCGGCGCAGGCCGCCGAAACCCGAACACCCGGCTCGCATCTGCGCGTGTCGTTCGACAAGCCCGACAGTCCCATCCTGTACGGCTATCCGGCGCATACCTATGTATTTCGACAGAACTATGCGATCTATTCGACCCCGCGCCGATGGCTGCGCATGGCGTACTGCACCACCTGCCTCGACGGACCCTTCGACCCGAGCGGCGTGATCATGGAATGGGGCGATCGCGACGGTGCGCCGCTGGTGATCAGCGGACAGGCCTGGGGAGAGGAGAATCTGATCGGCCACCCCGCCATTCTCGACATGCCGGTGGGCAAGGGACGCGTGGTGGCGTTCAACTTCAATCCGCTGCACCGGGATATGAACCGCGGGGACCAGCGCTTCCTGTGGAACACGCTGATCAACTGGCAGGCGATCCTCGCGGAGAGGTCGCGCTGAAGGCCGGCACCCCGCCAGAATCGCCTGCGGCTCGTACACCTCGCGCTCGGCGGCCGCTACCTCGGGTCTGCCGGCGTCTCCAGGCTGGCGCCCCCCGGCAGCTCATCCCCCGGCGTCAACGGCCGCTGCACGGCGTCCTCGAGATCGCCAAGGGCGTGCTGGGCGCGAGCCAGCGTCTCGAGTTCGGTCCGCGCCGCGACCAATTGCTCGATGTCGGCATCGTCGAGCTCGAGGCGCCCCTGCTCGCCGGTGCGCACCGCCGCGTCGATCGAGCGCTGCCGGGTCGCGGTCAGCTCCTTCAGGTGCGCGGCCTCGGCGAGTTCCTCGAGCGCCACGCGATAGACGGCGAGTGCACGCTCGCTTTTGGCGATCACCTCGGCCTGGGTGCCGAGGAAGGCCGCGGCGGCCTGGAGCCTCTCGGCCTCGGCTTGCGCGATGGGGCCGCGGTTTCGGTCGAACATGGGAATGGCGGCCGAAAAGCCGAGTGTGAAGTAACTGAGCTTCTCTTCGTAGGTGTAGCCCGGTCCGATGTCGATGTCCGGATATTGTTTGGCGATCTGCAGGCGCAGAGCGGCCTCGGCGGCCGCATATTTCTCGAGCGCGCTGCGCACATCCAGGCGGTTGATCACGGCTGCCCGCCGCAGCTCGCCGATGGGTAGCGATGCCGCGGGCGGCGGCCTGTCCATGTCGGGCCAGGACAGCTGCACGTTCTGCAGCGCGGTTGCAGGAACACCGATGGCGGCGGCGAGCGCCGCCCTCGCCTCGACAGCTTGACTCTCGGCCGCGCCCAGCGCCGCGCGCGCTCTCGACAGCTCGACGCGAGCGGCGTCCGCCTGAAGGCGCGGCATCTCGCCGAGAGCAGCCATTCGATCGCTCAAGTCGACCTGGCTCTGCCGGATCTTCGCCTCCGATCGAAGCAGTTCCACGGTTCGAGCGGCGATGAGGTCATCTAGCATCGCCGCACGAACGGCGCCGCGAACCGTCCAGACGGCCTGCGCGAAGTCCAATTGCGACGCAAGGGCCGAGTGTTGCGCAGACTCGATGCGGTAGCCCCGTTTACCCGCGGTCTCCAGCGGGAAGGACAGATCCAACGTCAGCAGATACGGGCTTGGAATCCCCGGCGTGATGCCGAGCGTGGGGTTGGGCCGCGCCCCCGCCGTGGTGAGCGCGGCGCGCGATTCCGCCACGCGGGCGCGAGCCGAGTCGAGCTCCGGACTGAAATACAGGGCAGCCAGTGACAGCGACGGCAAGTCCCAGCTGCCCGGGGGCCACGCCGAAGTGGCGTGCCCGAGGTGCGACTCCTCGAAGGAGCGCAGTTCGGGGTCGGTCAACGAGCGCGATTCGAACGCCGCTGCGGAGGCCTCGGGGGCGAGGGGCGCCGGCTTGTACGGTTGCACCGCGCATCCCGGCAGCAGTGCACTCCCCACCCACAGCGTGGCGGCGAGCAGCGGGCGCTGCGCAGCTCGCGCCTTCTTTTCCCGAGCCTGCGACCTCCCGACCGATGCGTACATGCCCCCCATGGGCGGAGTATAGGATGCATGCGAGGGCATGCGAACCCGACCGATCGCGCAAGATCGGCTATTGCTGGCGCGCCTCGGTCATCCTGTCCTGGACGGCGAGCATCAGGTCGTGGCGCGCGATCTCCCCCAGGAGCGTGGTGCGCCAGCGCCCCGAAATCACCGGCAGTACGGTTTCGTTGTCCCGCAGGAACAGCTCGAGTGCGGCGGTGAGACTCATCTCCGGGGTCAAGCTGGTGTCCATGGGCGTCGAGACTGCGTGAACGGGGGCATCGGGGTCGATCAGGCCCTGGTTCATGTCGGCAAACGCCTTGCGCGGGTCGATCGAGGCGGTGAGCTCGCCCTCGTCGTTGACGACGTACACCGCCCGCACCGGACGGCCGGGGAGATTCCTCAGCATATCCCGGACCGTGGTGGTCTCCTTTACCACGGCCGCCGCGGGACGGATCAGATCAGAGACGGTGCGCAGCCGCCACTCGGATGCGCCCGCGGCCGTCGGCGTCAGCGACTCTCCATAGATGGATACGCCGCCTCGATACACCTTGGCGACGTAGTGCGCGGTCACACACGCGAGAATCAGCGGCAGCACGACCTGATGATCGAGGGTCATCTCGAAGATCATGAGGACGGAGGTGAGCGGCGCATGCGTGGTGGCGGCGAGGAACCCTCCCATACCGACCACGGCGAATGCACTGCTCCCGGAGGTCATGTGCGGCAGTGCCAGGCGAAGGGTCGAACCGGTCAGCGCACCCACGGCGGCACCGATGAACAAGGTCGGCGTGAACACGCCTCCGACCGCCCCCGACCCGACGGTGGATGCAGTGCTCGCGACCTTTGCGAGCAACACCGCGAGCAGCATCCAGCCGAACAGGCGATCGTGCAGGATCGCATCCACGACGCTGTAGCCGTTGCCCCAAACCTGCGGGAAGGCGATGGATATCAGCCCGACGATCAGACCGCCCAGCGCGAACTTCAGGTACAAGGGGCCCGGGAGCGTCGCGAAACGCCGTTTGCTCCACGCCAGCGCGGCAAGAAACGGCGGAGCGAGGTGTCCGAGCAGGACGCCCAGCAGGGCATACAAAATGAGCTCCCAATTCTCGCCGAAATGGACCGGAGGCATCTGGAAAACCGGTCCGTATCCGAGGAATCGGTGGATCGTGGCATCGGCGCTCACGGCGGAGACCAGCAGCGGACCGAAGCTCTCCATTGCGAAGGAACCCATCACGATCTCGGCGACGAACAACGCACCGGCGATAGGGGCGTTGTAGGCGGAGGCGATGCCGGCGGCGGCGCCGCACGCCACCAGCAGCCGGCGTCGGGGCATGGGTGCCCTGCCGAGAATCGCGCTCTTCGAGCCGATGAGGGCGGCCAGCTGGACCATGGGACCCTCGCGGCCGATCGATCCGCCCGACGCGATGGTCAAAAGCGAGGAGAGGCTGCGGATCAGCGTGGGCCGGGCGGAGATGACGCCGTCGCCGACCGCCACCGCCTCCATGTAGTCGATCGAGCGCCGCGAGGCCACCCAGGCCGCGCCGTATTGAATGACCAACCCCGCGGCGAGGCCGCCGATCACCGGAACGATGGCGCGGCGCACGCCGTGCAGCTCCATCGCCGCCTCGACCAGCCCGCCGGTGCTTCCGGTGATCAGCCACTCGAATGCGTGGATCCCTTCGCGAAACGCGACGCTCGCCAGCGCCCCGGCGATGCCGATCAGCGCGGCCCAGAATACGATCGCCGTCAGTTCCTCGTGCGCGAGGACCATGAGCCTGAGCTGGGTGAGCCATTGGAGCGATTTCGCGTACGTTGCGCTGATGTGCAGGCGGCCGCCGGCGACCAAGCCCCGAAGGGCATTCTGGGCCATGAAGCGCCTAATCGCCGTCCTGTTCCAAGGCGGGTTTGTCGATCGCGCGCGGGGCGATGACGCGCAACAGATCGATCCGGCGCCGATCGGCGCGCACCACTCGAAACTCCAAATCGCCGATCTGGGTGGTCTCTCCGCGCCTCGGCAGGCGGCCGAACTCCTGCATCAGGAGTCCTCCGATGGTGTCGTATTCCTCGTCCGAGAACGCGGTGCCGAAATATTCGTTGAACTCCGAGATCGGCGTGAGGGCGCGCACGGAGAATTCGCGCTCGCTCTCCCGCCGGATCGACTGGTCATCCTCCACATCGTGCTCGTCGTCGATTTCGCCGACGATCTGCTCGATCACATCCTCGATGGTCACCAGGCCGCAAACGCCGCCATATTCATCCACCACCATCGCCAGATGATTGTGGCTCACGCGAAACTCCTTGAGGAGCACGTTCAGGCGCTTGCTTTCCGGCACGAAAACCACCGGGCGCATGAACTCGCGGATCTCGAAGGGCTCGCCGTCCGCGATCTGCAGGCGCAGCAGGTCCTTGGCAAGCAGGATGCCGAGAATCTGGTCGCGGTCCTCGCCGATGACGGGGAACCGGGAGTGGCCCGATTCGACCACGAGCTCGATCAGCTTATCCGGCGGCTCGTCGCGCTCCACGAACACCATCTGGGCGCGGGGCACCATGATGTCGCGCACCTGCATGTCGGCCACGGCGAGCACCCCCTCGAGCATGACCAGTGCGTCGCCGTTGAAAAGTCCGCGCTCACTCGCCTCGCGCAGATCCTCGATCAGCTCGGGCAGATCGCGCGGTTCGCCCGACATCGACTGCGTGATGCGCTTTAACCAGCGGCCGGTGTTGCCAGTGGGCTGTTCGGACATGTGGCGTCAAGCATACTCGATCAGGCCTCCGGCCCGACATAGGGGTTTGAAAACCCAAGCCGATCAAGGATTTGAATCTCCGTGGCCTCCATTTTTCGGGCCTCGCGCGGGCTTTCGTGGTCGAAACCGAGCAGGTGCAGCACGCCGTGGACCGTGAGATGGGCCCAATGGGCAGCCTCGCTCTTGCCCTGCGACGATGCCTCCCGGGCGACGAGCGGCGCGCAAATGACCAGCTCGCCGAGATCGGTCGAGCCGTCCGGCATGCGCCCCGCGCCGCCGAAGGACAGCACATTCGTCGGCCGGTCCTTGTGCCGATAGCGCGCATTGAGCGCGCGGCTTCGGGCGACGCCGACGACCCGGATCGAGATCGCCGCGGAGCGGGCATCGCCGCACGGCGGTCCCGAGGCCCGATGGGCCAGCGCCGCGGCCGCCCAGCGCTCGAACGCGGCGCGGCGCGGCGCCCACGGACGCCTCGCCGCGAAGGTCACGTCCAGCTCAAGACGCGGCGGCACCGCTCAGGCGCCCTTGGAACCGTCGTCGGGCGCCTTGGCCTCGTACGCTTGAACGATCCGCTGCACCAGCGGGTGGCGCACGACGTCGCGGGAGGTGAACATCGTGAACGCGATGCCGCGCACGCCGTGCAGGATGTCGATGACGGTGCGCAGGCCTGACTGCTTGGAGATCGGCAAGTCGACCTGCGTGATGTCGCCCGTGACCACCGCCTTGGACCCGAACCCTATCCGGGTGAGGAACATCTTCATCTGCTCGTTGGTGGTGTTCTGCGCTTCGTCCAGGATCACGAAGGAGTCGTTCAGCGAGCGTCCGCGCATGAAGGCGAGCGGCGCCACCTCGATGATGTTGCGCTCGATCGACTTGGCGACCCGCTCGAAGCCGAGCATCTCGTAGAGCGCGTCGTACATCGGACGCAGGTACGGATCGACCTTCTGGCTGAGGTCTCCAGGCAGAAAGCCGAGCCGCTCCCCCGCTTCGACCGCCGGACGCACCAGGACGATGCGGCGGACCTTCTCCGACTGCAACGCCTCGACCGCGCACGCCACCGCGAGATAGGTCTTGCCGGTGCCGGCCGGGCCGATGCCGAAGGTCAGATCGTGGGTGCGGATGTTGTTCAGATACTCGGTCTGATTCGCGCCGCGTGCCCGCAGCGCGCCGCGCGCCGTGCGCACCTTGATCTCGTCCGCCGGCTCGCCATTGCCGTGGGCTGCGCCGCGTTCGGCAGACGGTTGCGCCGGGCCGCCCGCGGGATCGCCATCCATGTCGTGCTCTTGGAGCGCGATGTGCACGCGCTCCGAATCGACCGGCTCGCGCTGGGCGCGTGCATATAGGTCCTGAAGCACCACCTCCGCGCGCTTGGCCGCGGCCGGCGGTCCGACGATCTGAAATCGGTTGCCGCGCCGGCGGATGTCCACGCCGAGCCGCGCCTCGATCTGATGCAGGTGCTCGTCGAGCGGTCCGCAGAGCTCGACCAGACGCACGTTGTCGAGCGGCACGAGCACCACGTCGCGCGGCGTGGGAACCGAATTCACGCCGGGCTTTCCATTGCGGCGGTCTCGTCGACCAGCCGGCCGCGCAGCGAATTGGGCCGCGCCTCGGTGATGATCACGTCGGTAAAGCGGTTGATGAGTTCGCGGGGGCCGTCGAAATTGACCCAGCGGTTGTTGTCGGTGCGGCCCGCGAGCTCGCTCCTGTTGCGCTTGGCGGGCCGTTCGACCAAAACCCGCTGCCGGCTGCCGACCATGCGCTGCGAGATGTCGCGGGCCTGGATGTTCAGGCGCTGCTGCACGAGTTCGAGCCTTTGCTGCTTGACCTCGGCGGGCACCTCGTCCGGAAACGATGCCGCGGGGGTGCCGGGCCGCCGGCTGTAGATGAAGCTGAAGGATTGATCGAAGCCCACCTCAGCGATCAGGCTCATGGTGGCCATGAAATCCTCGTCGGTCTCGCCGGGAAAGCCCACGATGATGTCCGTGGTGATGCAGATGCCCGGCCGCACCGCGCGCAGCTTGCGCAGCTTCTGCTTGTATTCGAGCGCGGTGTGGCCTCGCTTCATGGCCGCGAGAATCCGGTCGGAACCGCTCTGCACCGGCAGGTGCAGCAGGTTGTTGAGCTTCGGAACACTCGCATAGGCCTCGATCAGGCTGTCGTTGAATTCCAGCGGGTGCGAGGTGGTGAAGCGGATGCGCTCCACGCCGCGCACCGCCGCGACGAAGTGGATCAAGGTCGCCAGATCCGCCACGCTTCCGTCCGCCATTTCGCCTGCATACGCGTTGACGTTTTGCCCGAGCAGGGTCACTTCGCGAACGCCCTGCGCGGCCAGGGTCTGCACCTCCGCCATCACCTGCTCGAACGGCCGGCTGATCTCCTCGCCGCGGGTGTAGGGGACGACGCAGAAGGTGCAGTACTTGCTGCAGCCCTCCATGATGGAGACGAAGGCCGTCGCGCCCTGGGCGCGAGCCTCGGGCAAGCGGTCGAATTTTTCGATCTCGGGGAAGCTCACGTCGATCTGCGGGCGGCCGGTGCGCCTCAGTCCCGCGATCAGGTCGGGCAGCCGATGCAGGGTCTGCGGTCCGAAGACCAGATCCACGTAGGGCGCGCGCGCCGTGATGCCCTCGCCCTCCTGGCTCGCCACACAGCCGCCGACCCCGATGACGACATGCGGCCGCAATTCCTTGAATGCGCGCCATTCGCCCAGCAGCGAGAACACCTTTTCCTGGGCCTTCTCGCGGACCGAGCAGGTGTTGACCAGGAGCACGTCGGCGAGCGCCGGATCGTCCGTCCGGGTCATGCCGTGGGCCTGCCCGAGCACATCCTGCATCTTGCTGGAATCGTACTCGTTCATCTGGCAGCCGAACGTTTTGATGTAGACCAGGCCTGACATAGCTCGCCGTAGGCTCACGCTGAAAAGGCCGCTAAGATACTCGGAACCATGGCAATACGTGAAGTTTTGAGAATGGGGGATCCGCGGCTCCTCGAGGTCGCCAAGCCGGTGGCCGCATTCGGCACGCCGGAGCTCGAAAGCCTGCTGCGGGATATGCGGGACACCATGCAGGATCTCAATGGGGCGGGTCTTGCAGCGCCGCAAATCGGCGTAGGGCTGCGGGTTGTCATATTCGGCATCGAGGCGAACCCGCGCTATCCCGACGCCGACCCGGTGCCTTTCACGGTGCTGATCAACCCCGAACTGACGCCGATCGGCGAGGAGATGGAGGAAGGCTGGGAGGGCTGCCTGTCGGTGCCCGGCATGCGCGGCCTGGTGCCCCGCTACCGGCAGCTGCGCTATACCGGCGTCGATGCCGCGGGCCGCCCGATCGATCGCACCGTGAACGACTTTCACGCACGCGTCGTGCAGCACGAGGTCGACCATCTGGATGGGATTCTGTACCCGCGCAGAATCCGGGACCTGACCCAATTCGGCTTCACCGAGGCGCTGTTCCCCGACCAAGAACTGGTAGACGATTGACCGCGACCTCTTCAACGGCGCTGACCGAGGAATGCCTCGCGGCCGTCCGGGATCCCGTCGGCGAGGGGGCCCGCGTCTACACGGATTTGTTCGAAGAGTCCGCCCTCGAACACGCCCGGGCGAGCGACCGCCGTTTGGCGGCCGGCCAACCGGCGCGGGCGCTCGAGGGGCTGCCCATTTCGATCAAGGACCTGTTCGACGTCGCGGGCCGCGTGACCCGGGCCGCATCGGTCGCGCTCCCCGATGCCCTGCCGGCCGCGGCCGACGCGCCCGTCATCGGCCGCCTGCGTGCCGCGGGGGCGGTCATCGTGGGCAAGACCAACATGACCGAATTCGCCTATTCGGGCCTGGGCCTGAACCCTCATTTCGGGACGCCGCTAAACCCCTTCGACCGGCGCGCGCAGCGCATTCCGGGAGGATCCTCCTCGGGCGCCGCGGTCTCGGTGAGCGATGGCATGGCCTTCGCGGCCATCGGCTCCGACACCGGCGGCTCGATCCGCATTCCGGCAGCCCTGTGTGGCCTGGTGGGCTGGAAGCCCACGGCGTCGAGGGTGCCGCGTGCGGGCGTCTATCCGCTGTCGACCTCCTTCGATTCCGTAGGGCCGATCGCGGGCAATGTCGCCTCCTGCGCCGGTCTCGACCAGGTGCTCAGCGGCGACGCCGCCCGGGCGCAGCCGCGTGACGACCTGCGCGGCGTCCGCCTCGCCGTCCCGGCGAGGCTGCTCGGCGCCGATACCGACTCGCCGGTCGCGGCCGCCCTCGCCCGGGCGCTCAGCGCGCTCTCCAGCGCGGGTGCGGCCCTCGTCGAGCAACCGCTGCCGGAAATCGAGCAGGTCCCGGCGGTGGGCGCGGGCGTGGTGATCGTGGGGTCGGAAGCCTACGCCTCGCACCGCGCCAACCTCGCGGCGCGGGGACCGCTCTACGATCCGCGCGTGCGCACCCGGATCGAGCGGGGTGCGGCATACTCGGCATGGGAATATCTCGATGCACTCGTCTGCCGGCGCGCGAGCATCGAGGCGGCAGGACGCGCGCTGCAGGGGTTCGATGGCTGGCTGATGCCGACGGTCCCGATCATCGCGCCGAGGATCGCCGACCTGGCCGACGACGACGCCTATGTCGAGACCAATAAACTCGTCCTGCGCAATTCCTCCATCGTCAATTTCCTGGGCGGCTGCGCGATCAGCCTTCCCTGCCACGCTGGCGGCGATCCCCCCGTCGGGTTGACCTTCGCCGCGCTCGGCAACTCGGATGTGAAGGTCCTCGGCATCGCAGCGGCGCTCGAGCGGGCCCTTTATCGCGTGCGCGGCATCGCGCCCTGAGCCGCTGCGCCAGGCGGGCTGACGCGGCCATCGCTCAGGAGCGCGACGCGCCCGGCTCGAACACGTTGTGGAGCCGACCGATCCCCTCGATGTCCACCTCCACCGTGGAGCCGTCTTTCAGCGATCCCACGCCCACCGAGGTGCCGCACGCGATCACGTCGCCCGGCAATAGCGACATATCCTGGGAGATCAGGCTCACCGTGTCCTGCACCGAGAAGATCATGTCCGACAGCGGATAATTCTGCCGCTCGACGTCATCGACCCGGGTGACGACCCGCAGCCGCGACCAGTCGAGGCCGGTGGCAATGACCGGGCCGATGCACCCGAAGGTGTCATAGCTCTTCGAACGGCACCATTGGGCGAAGTCCGGATTCTCGTTCAGGACCCCGATCGCCGTCACGTCGTTCACACAGGTGTAGCCGAAGATATGCTCGGCGGCCTCGCCGGGGGCGACATCCTTGCAGCGCTTGCCGATGACGATGCCGAGTTCGCCTTCGTAGACGACCTTGCCCGCATAGGCGCGGGGCCTCACGATCGGCTCATTCGGGCCGATCGTCGAGCTGGCGGGCTTGAGCAGGAACTGGGGGTGCGTCGGTGCGGGTTTTCCGAGCTTTTCGCCCAGCGCGTGAAAATTGTTCCAGAGCGCGACGATCTTGGAAGGGACGCACGGGCTCAGCAGGGTGACCGCATCCTGCGCGAATCGACGCTCCGTAGGCCGCTTGTCGGCGAACAGGTCCCCCTGGTATTCGAGGATATGCGTGCTCTCGACGAGGCCGAAACCCACGTGGCCATCGTTCGAGCGAAAACGTGCCCAGCGGCTCATAAGCGGATCAATCTCCCTGCGTAGGGCGTCATGGGGAGCGGAAAGTATACCGGGATGGCGCGGAGCTTGGACGCGATCACCGCTCAGATAAAAACCGTCGTACGCCACCGACCTCGGTTATTGTAGTCTCCGAGCCGACAAAGGAATGCAGGATGCATCGAACCTCGATCTCGCTCGGCCTCGCCGCCGTTTCTCTGCTGCTTGCGGCTTGCGGGGGCTCATCCGCGAGTTCAGCTCCGACTCCGGCACTCCCACCGACCACGACCATCGATAAGCCGACAACCGTTGACCTTTATCCGAATGGCTCCTCCGAGAATCCGGCACGCCTGACCGTGATGGTCACGGCAGTGGGCTCCGTGGCGGTCTCGATGCCGCTCGCCTTCGACACGGGTTCGGCCGGCATCACCCTCTATGCGCCGAGCATCTTCCCGGCCAGCATGCTCGGCGCCACCGGATTCAACTTCCCGTCCGGCGAGCGCCAGATGAGCTACGGCGGCATAACCGTCACCAATCAGCAAGGCACGCGAACCTACGGCACTACCCTCAACAGCCGCAGCCAGAACGGCAATCTCGGCTTCGCCACCGTGACTTTCGGCGACGCGAACGGCCGGGTCACCACGCAAACGATGCCGGTATTTCTCTACTATTCCATCACGGATGATCAGACGGGGGACCTGGTCCCTCCGCCGACTCAGCAAGGCTGGTTCGGCGTCGCGAGCACCGCAGGAACGATCGCCGTCCCGGGTTCGGTCGAGCCGGCGGCTGGATTTCCGGCTTGCTCGGCGTCAAGCGCCGGGACCTGCTACGTGGTCAGCGTGTTGAAGTACATCGGCTATGCCGCGGGCACCGATGCGGGGTTCTCACTGGCGCCGGCGACGATTCAGAGCTGCGACATCGCCACCCCCGGTGACTGCATGGCCGCCCCCATTCTGACCCTCGGCCTGGATTCGAGTTTGGAGTCCGGGTACACGACCCAGCGGCTCGTTTGTCCACCGAGCGGCTACGTGGGTCCCGCCGATATCGCCGGTTATCAGGTCTGCCAGAAGACGATTCTGAACACCACGATCCGTGCGCTGGGGGCGACCGTCACGGGCTACTCGATCTTCGATAGCGGGACCGCCGAGATGCTGATCTCCACCCCCGCGGGCAGTAATTTCCCCTCGGTCATTCCCATCGGGACGACCGTGACGTTCACCCAGCAGGCGGGATTTTCGTACTCCTATGCGTCGGGTACCGGCTACTTCGATACCCTGGTCGAACCGGATACCTCCACGGTGAACATCATCGGAATAGGTTTCTTCACCACCAACTCCCTGTTCATCGATTTCACGACCAGCACCGAAGGATGGAAATAGAAAAAGGCCCGAACCTTTTCGGGTATCGGGCCGAGATGCCTCCGCTCTTGAGGGTGTGCACCTAAAAAGGGATATCGTCGTCGAAATCCTCTTTGCCGCCGGCCGGTGCGGGTGACTGATCGTAATCGTCCCGGGGCGGCGCGCTGGAGCCGCCGCGATCGGCACCGCCGCCCATGGCGCCCCCGCCCCCGCCCCCGCCGCCACGGGCGCCGAGCATCTGCATGTTGTCGGCGATGATCTCGGTGGTGAACCGGTCGTTGCCTTGCTTATCCTGCCATTTGCGGGTGCGGAGCTTCCCCTCCACGAACACCTGTGAACCCTTGCGCAGGTACTCCGCGGCAATTTCGCCGAGCCGGCCGAACAGGGCAATGCTGTGCCACTCGGTGCGCTCCTGCTGGGCGCCGGAGGCCTTGTCCTTCCAGGACTCGCTCGTGGCAATGCGGATATTCGTGACCGTCATGCCGCTCGGCATCGAGCGGGTCTCGGGGTCAGCGCCCAGATTCCCGACCAATATGACTTTATTGACTCCGCGCGCCATGACATTTCCTCCATGCCGCTAGCCAATTATTATTGTCAGTGGACAATAACTTATTGTCACTGCCAATTAATATTGTCACCGCGGCCCTTTAAAAATTAAGTATTTAGCAAAACCGCAGCTTTGCCTTCAATGAATTGTAACTTCACGCAAAACCAACACATTCCGAGCCGGAAGCATGAATTACCCAGTGACTCGTATCATGTCAAATTATGGCCGACATGGCGTAAGTCATTAAGCTTCACGAATGAGCATACATTACTTCAAACCATATCGCGGAAACGCAAAACCCTTTGAAGGCCTGGCAAATGTAGCGATCTCCGTAATGTCCGCGTAGGGCCTTCGGGCATCGAGCAAGATTCTAAGCGACATTCTCTCAAATAAATTACGGTTTCGTCGCCGCTAATGCAGCCGAGTTGAAGGAATTGTTAGTGAGGACTCCAAAATCCCGGTCCTTCCACGCCTGAACTGACCCGGCGAAGCTCTTCACCGCGGCGTTGTTGCCGCTGACGTGGAGAGCACGATGATCAAACGTAACCTAGAAGCTCTGAGCGAACGCGAGCGGGCGTGTCTGGCCCACCTGCAGGAGGCCGAAAGGCTGGGCGTCAGCTTTTCCCGGTATTGCCGGGATAAGGAACTGAGTATGGATCAGTGGAGGTGGGTCAAGCGGGCACTGGTTCGCAAGGGTGTCATTGAGGCGCGTCGCTGGTCGAGACGGAACAAGTCGGTGGGATTTGCGCCAGTACGCGTTGTTCCGGCGGTGACGCCGACGGCGTGTCGGCTCCGCCATCCCTCCGGTTGGATGATCGAGTGCGCGGGTCTGCCGACGGCAGCGTGGCTGACAGCATTGGTGTCGGGAGAGCCGCGATGATGCGCCCCGTCGGGGACGTGCAGGTGTACCTGCACCGGGAGCCGATCGACATGCGCCGGGGCCGCAACGGCTTGGCGGCGCTGGTGCGCGAGGCGATGCACCAGGATCCATTCGCGCCTGAGGCGCTGTACGTGTTCGTTGGACGTCGCCATGACTCTCTGAAGATTTTGGCCTGGGATCGCAACGGCTTTAGCGTGTGGTGGAAGAAGATCGAGAGCGAGGAGAAGTTTCACTGGCCGAGGCTGTTGCAGCAGGAGGTGATCACGTTGACCGCCGAGCAGTTGAGCTGGTTGCTCGATGGCTATGACGTGTGGTCGGCACCGCATCGGATGATCCGATTTACGCATGTGAGCTGAGGGCTTTTCCCGCTATTTTCATTGAGTTTTTTGCTCGGCGCGGTACACTCTACTGGTGCTCGCGCCGAACAAAACTCCCGCAGCCCTGGCGAATAAAATCACCGAACTTGCGGTTCGCCTGAATGTCACCGAAGAACAAAATCGACTGCTGCGCGAAGAGAACGAGAGACTCAAGCAGGCCGCGCAGGCCCTGGGAGAGATCAAGCAGGCGCTGCACGAGGCCAAGGGCGAGCTGGCGAAGACGATCGAGCGCAAGGTGCTCCTCGAGGAGGAAGTGCGGTGGCTGAAGGCCCAGTACTACGGGCGTTCGACGCAAGCCGCGATGCCGCCGAACAGAACCCCGACCAGCAGATGCTGTTCAACGAGGCCGAGGTGCTTGCCGCGATCGAGGCGGCGGAGGAAGCGCACCGCGAGCGCACGACGAAGATCGGCGCGCACGAGCGCAAGCGTTCCGCCGATGCTCATCGCAAGGCGATCCCAGAGCATTTCCCGCGAGTTGCGGTCATGCATGATCTCGCGCCCGAGCAGAAGATGTGCACGAAGTGCGCGGTGCCTCATGCACTCACGCGCATTGGCGAGGAGATCCGCGAGTGCTATCGCTTCGAGCCGCCGAAGATCAGCGTCGAGCAGCACGTCCGCCCGACGTACGTCTGTGAGGAGCGCCACGATGCGCCGGTCACGGCGCCGGCGCCGCCCGCCATTCTGCCAAAGTCGATGGCGAGCCCATCCTTGCTCGCGCATGTCATCAAATCCAAGTTCGACCTCGGGCTGCCGCTGTACCGCGTCAGCAAGGATCTGAGCCGCTACCAGATGGAATTGGCGCGGGCACTCTCGGAACCTGGGTGAACACAGTCGGTGGCGAGAAGATCGTGCCGCTGATCAACCTGATGGGCGAGGAACTTTTTGACGCCGCGTTCTTCCACATCGACGAGACCCCACTACAAGTGCTGCGTAGCGACAAAGCCGTCGGCTCCGATCACTACATCGTGGTCCGCGCGGGCGGGCCACCGGGTCGTCGCATAGTCTTGTACGACTACATCGCCTCCCGCACCACGGCCGCACTGAAGCAGTTGTTCGTCGGCCCGGACGGGCCCTACCAGGGCAAGTTCATCAGCGATGGGCTCGAGCGCTACGATGACATCGCGGCGCAGTTGCAACTGCCGCATTTTGGCTGCTTACAGCACTGCCGGACGATGTTCTTCAAGGCACACAAAGTCAGCCAATCCCCGTCCACGCGGACGCTCGCGAATGCGGCCATGGTCGATTACATCCGCCCGGTCTATCAGGTCGAGGAGCGGATCAAGGCGCTGCGCAAAGAGTCTGCGGCGCGCGGCGAGGTCCTGCCCTTGGACACGGTGTTGGCGCTGCGACAGGAGAGGTCGAAGCCGATCTTGGAGAAGTTCAAGGCGTGGGTGGACGAGCTGCTCCCGGGTACCCCGCCGAACAGTGCGCTCGGCAAGGCGCTCGGCTATACGCATCGGCAGTGGCCGAAGCTGGTGGAGCACTTGGATCATCCGGAAATCCCGGTTGATAACAACTACGTCGAGCGTCAGATAAAAAGCTACGCGACCGGCCGGAAGGCATGGCTGTTCGCCTACGATGGGCCCGGCGCGCAGGCAAGCGCCAATCTGTATTCTTTGGTGATGACTTGCCGCGCCAATGAAGTCGAGCCCTATGCGTACTTGAACCACCTGTTCGAGCATCTGCCTGCGGCCAGCAGCGTCGAGCAGATCGAGGCGTTGCTGCCATGGAACCTCAAGGCGACACTGGACGAGCAGAAGCGACAGCCGTCCGCGGCCGCCTGAAGCCGGATCTTCGAAAAATAGCCAGTACGGGGTTAATCGAACCTTAAGGGCCGAGATGATCTCGGCGTTCCCGGTGACGCCGGCGTTTGCATCGTCAAACGTGGATTACGGAGTCCTTACGTTTGAATCTGCAACTACACCTATAGAAGGGCGCCTGGAAGGTAAGTCCAGCTCCAAAGGCTTTGTAATAGATAGTGCAGAGAAAACCCCCAGCTGGACATTCCAACTGCGGCACGTGCTTGAAGTATGTGACAATCGGATTTGCAGTGCAGCGCGCGTTCTCGGAATATCGTCGGGGACGTTGGCGTCTGAGGCCAAGAGGCAGTCCATCCGCATCCCACTTTCCTTGCGAGCGGCCGAGCGCGTGGGCAAGCGAATGATGGTAATCCGCGAGGCATTACAACAAGGCGAAGCTAAGAAAGACATCGCTGCCAAGTTTTTCACCAATGAGTGGACGCTACTTCTCTTGGAACTAGATGACCCAAGTCTAGCCGAGGCTTGGACGAGTCAACGAGCGTTAAAGGTGAAGGAGTTTCATCGAAGTTGCATTCGTAGTTGCCTTCTTAAAGACCCGGTTATCTCGCGGCAGGATATTGCAAAAGAATATGCGGGTACTTACGACTTCATGTTAGCGAACGATCGAGATTGGTTTTCTGCACAGTTCCCATTCCGCAAGACTGCAGATCGCGGAAACTTGCGTTCTGCCAGGATAGGCCCTGATCGCGATAAAGTTTCAGCCGCTGAAATTCGCTCCCTCGCCGAATCCATAAGAACTGCAACCCAAAAGCCAATCCGATTGACGAAATTCGGTCTTCTGCGGTCCCTACAATTAGCATCCAAATACACCGGATCGGCCGATAAATTTCCATTGACTGTCGCCGTCCTCGCCGAGGTCGTCGAATCTAAGGAGCAGTTTCTACGACGCAAAATACTGTGGGCCATAACGGAACTCAAACAACGTGAACAGCCAAGATCTCGACAAACATTCTGCGGCGCGTAGCTGGAGTTTCAGGTAAGACGATTGCAGATCGGAAAGAGTACGTTAAGCAAACGGCTCGCGACGTTGGCGCCAATATTGCGGTGAACTCTGCTTTTTCCTAGCTTCGTCCGCAGGCTTGCGGTCGCTTGTATCATTGGCGTCTGGTCACCACAATGGGTTCGAACGATGCTAGCGCGATGCGAAAGAAAAAGCGCCGGATCCGCATCGATGCGATGATTGACGCGCACTGCTGGATGCGGCGCACGGCGCGGACTAGGGGTGAATGGCCGCCGGCGGCTTTCGATAAGCTTTTGAAGGGTGGGGCGAGGACGAGACGAAAAAATGGGCCTGTACGACGAAATCTACTGTGACGCAGAAGTGCCGGAGGTCAGCATCGCACCCGGTAGCGTCTTTCAGTCCAAGTCGTTCTGCTATCCGTGTATGCAGAAGTACCGGATCACGAAGGGCGGGCGGCTGATTGATGCTTGGGGCCGAGACCTCGAGGTCGAAGGCTATCTCTTGATGCTGTTGCAGCATGGCGGGCCGGACACGCCGGAACTGCGCGCCCACTTCGTCAAAGGGCAGCTGCAGTCCATCGTCAAAGACAATGAAGAGGTGAGGGACCACGTGTACGGCTTGGCCTCTTATCGATGGTTCGCGCCCGGGCCGTCTTCCGGCATGTACTGCGACGTACCGGATCCGCCGGCGGACGTGGTCGATCAGCAATGATTGACGGAATCCTCCACGGCGGTGGGGCGACGATCCACCGCAAAGGTCCGTCGCCGCGGCCCGAGCTGCCCGGTCACAGACTCTTCGAGTGCGCGAACTTGGGGATGAGAAAGAACAGGGAACGAATCGACGTCCTCGATCGAATGCGCATGTGGCGCTTCGACGAGAGGAGAGGAAGCACATGGATACCTATGACCAGGTCGCGGAGAGCCTTCGCATCGAAGGCATTGATCGGCCGCCGACCGATGAAGAGATTGCAGAGCACCGTCGGTTCATGCGCCTCGAGGCGCTCTCGATCGGCCAGCTCGAAGCGTTTCTGAAGGTCTACCAGCCTGGGGCTCGCTTGCGCATGCACCCTGGACAAGACGTTCTCATCGGATCCCACGTGCCGCCGAAGGGCGGAGACCACATTGCTGCGCAATTAAAGGCGCTGCTCATGGACATCAATCGTAAGGACTCCGTAATCCACGTTTGACGATGCAAACGCCGGCGTCACCGGGAACGCCGAGATCATCTCGGCCCTTAAGGTTCGATTAACCCCGTACTGGCTATTTTTCGAAGATCCGGCTTCAGGCGGCCGCGGACGGCTGTCGCTTCTGCTCGTCCAGTGTCGCCTTGAGGTTCCATGGCAGCAACGCCTCGATCTGCTCGACGCTGCTGGCCGCAGGCAGATGCTCGAACAGGTGGTTCAAGTACGCATAGGGCTCGACTTCATTGGCGCGGCAAGTCATCACCAAAGAATACAGATTGGCGCTTGCCTGCGCGCCGGGCCCATCGTAGGCGAACAGCCATGCCTTCCGGCCGGTCGCGTAGCTTTTTATCTGACGCTCGACGTAGTTGTTATCAACCGGGATTTCCGGATGATCCAAGTGCTTCACCAGCTTCGGCCACTGCCGATGCGTATAGCCGAGCGCCTTGCCGAGCGCACTGTTCGGCGGGGTACCCGGAGCAGCTCGTCCACCCACGCCTTGAACTTCTCCAAGATCGGCTTCGACCTCTCCTGTCGCAGCGCCAACACCGTGTCCAAGGGCAGGACCTCGCCGCGCGCCGCAGACTCTTTGCGCAGCGCCTTGATCCGCTCCTCGACCTGATAGACCGGGCGGATGTAATCGACCATGGCCGCATTCGCGAGCGTCCGCGTGGACGGGGATTGGCTGACTTTGTGTGCCTTGAAGAACATCGTCCGGCAGTGCTGTAAGCAGCCAAAATGCGGCAGTTGCAACTGCGCCGCGATGTCATCGTAGCGCTCGAGCCCATCGCTGATGAACTTGCCCTGGTAGGGCCCGTCCGGGCCGACGAACAGCTGCTTCAGTGCGGCCGTGGTGCGGGAGGCGATGTAGTCGTACAAGACTATGCGACGACCCGGTGGCCCGCCCGCGCGGACCACGATGTAGTGATCGGAGCCGACGGCTTTGTCGCTACGCAGCACTTGTAGTGGGGTCTCGTCGATGTGGAAGAACGCGGCGTCAAAAAGTTCCTCGCCCATCAGGTTGATCAGCGGCACGATCTTCTCGCCACCGACTGTGTTCACCCAGGTTCCGAGAGTGCCCGCGCCAATGTTCATCTGGTAGCGGCTCAGATCCTTGCTGACGCGGTACAGCGGCAGCCCGAGGTCGAACTTGGATTTGATGACGTGCGCGAGCAAGGATGGGCTCGCCATCGACTTTGGCAGAATGGCGGGCGGCGCCGGCGCCGTGACCGGGGCATCGTGGCGCTCCTCACAGACATACGTCGGGCGGACGTGCTGCTCGACGCTGATCTTCGGCGGCTCGAAGCGATAGCACTCGCGGATCTCCTCGCCAATGCGCGTGAGTGCATGAGGCACCGCGCACTTCGTGCACATCTTCTGCTCGGGCGCGAGATCATGCATGACCGCAACTCGCGGGAAATGCTCTGGGATCGCCTTGCGATGCGCGTCGGCGGAACGCTTGCGTTCGTGCGCGCCGATCGTCGTCGTGCGCTGGCGGTGCGCCTCCTCGGCTGCCTCGATCGCGGCAAGCACCTCGGCCTCGTTGAACAGCATCTGCTGGTCGGGGTTCTGTTCGGCGGCATCGGCGGCTTGCGTGGAACGCCCGTAGTACTGGGCCTTCAGCCACCGCACTTCCTCCTCGAGGAGCACCTTGCGCTCGATCGTCTTCGCCAGCTCGCCCTTGGCCTCGTGCAGCGCCTGCTTGATCTCTCCCAGGGCCTGCGCGGCCTGCTTGAGTCTCTCGTTCTCTTCGCGCAGCAGTCGATTTTGTTCTTCGCTGACGTTCAGGCGAACCGCAAGTTCGGTGATTTTGTTCGCCAGGGCTGCGGGAGTTTTGTTCGGCGCGAGCACCAGTAGAGTGTACCGCGCCGAGCAAAAAACTCAATGAAAATAGCGGGAAAAGCCCTCAGCTCACGTGCGTAAATCGGATCATCCGATGCGGTGCCGACCACACGTCATAGCCATCGAGCAACCAGCTCAACTGCTCGGCGGTCAACGTGATCACCTCCTGCTGCAACAGCCTCGGCCAGTGAAACTTCTCCTCGCTCTCGATCTTCTTCCACCACACGCTAAAGCCGTTGCGATCCCAGGCCAAAATCTTCAGAGAGTCATGGCGACGTCCAACGAACACGTACAGCGCCTCAGGCGCGAATGGATCCTGGTGCATCGCCTCGCGCACCAGCGCCGCCAAGCCGTTGCGGCCCCGGCGCATGTCGATCGGCTCCCGGTGCAGGTACACCTGCACGTCCCCGACGGGGCGCATCATCGCGGCTCTCCCGACACCAATGCTGTCAGCCACGCTGCCGTCGGCAGACCCGCGCACTCGATCATCCAACCGGAGGGATGGCGGAGCCGACACGCCGTCGGCGTCACCGCCGGAACAACGCGTACTGGCGCAAATCCCACCGACTTGTTCCGTCTCGACCAGCGACGCGCCTCAATGACACCCTTGCGAACCAGTGCCCGCTTGACCCACCTCCACTGATCCATACTCAGTTCCTTATCCCGGCAATACCGGGAAAAGCTGACGCCCAGCCTTTCGGCCTCCTGCAGGTGGGCCAGACACGCCCGCTCGCGTTCGCTCAGAGCTTCTAGGTTACGTTTGATCATCGTGCTCTCCACGTCAGCGGCAACAACGCCGCGGTGAAGAGCTTCGCCGGGTCAGTTCAGGCGTGGAAGGACCGGGATTTTGGAGTCCTCACAGCCGGCATAAGCTTGTAGCCACGCAATTTCTCGATATTCGAGCTTTACAGCGACTGAGCGTCCTGAGAAGAAAGTTAGGCTGTTGCCCGAATCGCCCAAGACCGCTTCCCACGCGCTACTCGTATTTTGTGGATTCCACTCATTGGTGGGATTCCCTGCCTTTAGCAAAATAGTGTGTTGGTTATAGCGATTCCAAACCGCAAAGCGTCGATTCTGTCCATAGCTGAAGTGGGCTGTGAGTTGCCCGGCCACTGGATCAATGTAAATGGACCCCAGATGAGTGCATTGGTATTGCGGGCAGCTGATTGTCGTGGTCGCCCCTGTACGACAGCTGGGCATCGCTACAGAGTTGACGGCAATCCCGTCATACGTTTGATCGGCTACGTAAGTCGTATTGCCATTGGTCCACTGCACGGTACAAAGAACCGGTGCCCCGCCGTTGTATGCTTCATAAACATCGTGCGCGGTGTTCGCCGGCCAGTTGCTAGAACCCGCCAAGTTTAAGCTCTGCCCGACACTATCAGTGTGACCAGAATTGAATGTAAACCATTGGACCGTTCCCGAGCTGGTAACAACAGGAACAGTATTCCCGCCGCACGGGGAATAATAGAGGATTTGCTTGCTTATCTGATCCGCGCTCATCACGCAGTTGGCCGAATCGAGAGTCAAACGTCCGCCTGGTGAATTCTGTGCGAACGCCAAATGCGAGATGAGTGCGAGAAAAAACCCGGTGAAGATCCTTATCATGAAGCTTCCCTGCACTGGCGGGCGGCGCCTCGAGGCGTTTAGAGCCTACTCTTATAATCTTATAACTCGATTATCGTCAACATCTCAATGACTCAAGCGCTCGTCCAAGCGACCAACCACGTTCCATGAGCCGTTGCGTCGGTTGTGGCGGGTCGCATCTATTCGCACCTTCGTGCCTGGACTTTTTTGGCGCCTTTTTCATTGAGCGCAGAGTTTAAGCAATGGTGGCGGATTTAATCTTTCCCATAAAGGTCCCTAAATGGGGGTGTTATAATTAGAGGATGGCCAAGGCTTCGAGAAAAGCAGCAGCGCTCCGATCCGCGCCAACACTCGAAAATGGGAAAGTTCGCTCGAGCGGACGCAATAGGAAGGCATTAGAGCCGAGATCTCGAGCGGCCCCCTCCCCTTCTATCCCCCCACGAAGACAATCTAATCTTGATCGGCGCACCCGCGAATACTTGACGCCGGCGGAGGTCGAGAAGCTCCTGCAGGCCTCGAGCCAGGTCGGCCGCCACGGTGCGCGCGATCGGACGCTCATCCTCCTCGCCTACCGCCATGCGCTGCGAGTCTCGGAACTCGTGACGATGCGCTGGGAGCAAATTGATTTCAAGACCGGCCTAGTGCAGGTGACGCGATTGAAGAACGGCCTGCCGTCGACGCATCCGATCCGCGGCACCGAGCTGCGCGCGCTCCGCGCGCTGCGGAAAGATTATCCGGATTCGCCGTATTTATTTGTCACCGAGCGCAAGGGGCCGATGACGCCGGCGACGGCACGCAAGATCATCATGCGCGCCGGCGAGCTCGCGAAGTTCCCCTTCCCTATCCATCCGCACATGCTGCGGCACTCGGCCGGCTACAAGTTCGCCAACGACGGCCAGGACACGCGCGCGATCCAGCAGTACCTCGGACACCGAAACATCACACACACCGTGCGCTATACCGAGTTCAGTCCAGATCGGTTCAAGAGTTTTTGGAAGGATTAGGATATGCGCGCGCAGTAGATTTTGCTTACCGCGGCGCGTAGTCAACGGCGGCCAGTGCTCGCTGCACTTTGTCGATCGCCGCGCGGATTTCGTAACACTCAGCTTCATCGACAGCGCAGGCTCGCATCTCGGTCCAGGTCACGCGCTTCACAAACTGCGCAAGCGCCAAGGCCTCGGCCGACGGCAGCTCGAGGTCGATATGGACGGTGTTGTCAGACATCAGTGCTCTCCTTGAGGCCCAGGGCTTTTTGTGCAGGGCCCACGCATCGGCGGCGCTCGGTGTCCACGTGCCGCCCGATCTCCAGCCGGCGACCTCGAGGGCCTTGGCGCGCTCGGCCTCGGTCATCGAGTTCCACCATTGCATGCCTGCGATTTCATCCGCGGTCGGTTGTTGAGGCGGTGGCGTTGAATCGTTGGATGTGTCAGTCATGCCCTTACCCTCATATTTTCCATGGATTGATGACGGATACACCGGCCGCTTCATAGGGAGCAGTGTCGCGTGAGGCCACGATGAAACCTCGCGAGGCCGCAATCGCAGCGATGTAGCCGTCAGGTATCGGGAACCCTCGCCCGCCAGTCTGTGCCGTCACGGCCAGCTCGGCATAGCGCCGAGCTGCATCGATGTCGAATGGCAAAACCCTATCCCTGAACAGCCCCATCAGACCGTCAAGGGCCTGTGCCAGCATGTCCTTGCGCTTACCGGCCGGCAGCGCTGCGATGCCAAACAACAACTCGGCCAGCGTCACGCTGGACAGGTACAGTGTTTCGGCGGCTTGATCGTTCAGCCAGGCCCGCACGGACGGATGCGGCTCGGGCTTCATCGCTTCGGAAACGACGTTGGTATCAAGGACGATCATTATTCAAACTTCAGCGGCTCGGCCGGCGTTCTGTCTCTACCCTGGTCGAAGATCTCGAAATCCTCGTTTGTCAGGCCGATCGTGCGGCCCAATGCCGCGAGGGCGTCACCCACGCGAACACGCGTCTCTGGTTTGACCACGCTCGCTAGAATCTCGCGGACCTCGGCCTCGGTGCTGTGCCCGTGTTGAGCGGCCCGCACCCGCAGCGCGCGGTGCACCTCGTCGGGCAGATTGCGTACCGTCAGCATTGCCATAGCATCATCTCGTTAAAGTAGCATTCAATGCATGCATATTAACAATATGAATGCATTTATGCAAGTAGTATCGGCCCCCTGTCGTTGCTCTTCCGATTGCCGCGCTAGGGCTTAGCCCCTTGTTTCTATTGACAGTAGGCGTGCATGCAGCTATGTTTATATGCTTGCATGCTTTACTAAAAGCATAGGAGCATGGTTACATGCAAACGATCGTAGTCAATTCCCAGAAGGGCGGGAGCGGGAAAAGTACGCTTTGCCGCGTTCTTTCTGTGGAGGCGAGTCGCGCAGGGTTGTCGGTTTACTTGATCGATTTTGATCGGGACGGCCACACGCTGACGAACTGGCACCAGACCCGCGAGGCCGAGGAGCCGCGCCGGGTTGAGTTATCGATTGCCGGGTTAGGGGAGGGGCTGAAGCTATTGGAGCAGCAAGGCGCGGATTTGGTTTTGATCGATACACCGCCGAATTCTATCCAGGACATGGCCGAGATTTTTCCGCTGGCGGACTTGGTGCTGGTGCCAATTAAGCCGACGCCGGATGATCTACAGGCTGCCGCTGTGACGGTTGCCAAGCTAAAGGCCTTACGGTTGCCCTTCCTGTTTGTGATCACCCAGGCCATTCAAAACACGAACATTACGGCCCAGGCCATCGCGGCGCTTTCTCATCACGGCCCAGTCGCGGAGACCTTACTCGTCAATCGCGTGGTCTATCCCGCTGCGTTCACCGACGGACGCACACCGCAAGAGATCGACCACAAAGGCCAAGCGGCACGCGAAGTCGGAAAACTGTGGATCAACATAAAAGCATGCTTGCATGCAAACATGACGGAAGAGAGGAAGGCCGCCAATGGCTAAAGTAACCGCACTCAGCCCCGAATTGATGACTGTCGCAGAAACTTCCCCGACTACCGCCGCGCAGATTCGCACAGCTGGTAGGGTCGTCGCGTCGCCGGCGAAACCCGCACCGCTGCAAATTCGGATACCACCTGCCGAACTCAAAGCGATCAAACGCGCTGCGCTCGAGGCCGATCAGACCATCAGCGAATTTCATGCTTGCATGTTTTCATGCATACATGAAACGGTGATCGCATGGGGGAGGGGGCTACAGAAAAAAAATCTCGGCCGTTGACCAAAGCACAGCTCGCGATCGTCAACGCGGCTGCGGAGATTCGGCTAGACCGAGCGACCACTGAAGATGCGGCCTACTTGGCGCGTCAATTCGTTCAAGCGACGTTGCCGCACAGCGATCCCAAGACCGAAACCTGGAGCCGACAAAACGGGAATTTCACCCTCGGCATTCAAGCGGGTTTTAACGTCAAGACTGGCAAGAGCTACGGGTTGCCGTATGGAATCATCCCGCGCCTCTTGCTGTTTTGGATCACAACCGAGGCACTCAAGACCAAAAGCCCACGATTGGAATTAGGCGCCAGCATGGCGGGATTTATGAGGGAGGTCGGACTAGACCCGGGGCATGGGGGAAAGCGCAGCGACGGGCACCGGCTCCAGGTTCAAATGACGCGACTTTTCCAGGCCCGGATTAGCTTCATGCAGGACGTGCAAGACGGGGCGAATGAGGGAAGCGCGTGGCTGAATATGCAGGTCTCCCGGAAGGGGGTGTTGTGGTGGAATCCACGCAACCCGGCCCAGGGGTCACTGTGGAATAGCTGGATTGAGCTAGAGCGCGATTTTTACGAGGCGATTACCGCGGCGCCTATTCCAATCGATGTGCGGGCGCTGCGTGTCTTAAAGCGCAGCCCCCTTACCCTCGATCTTTATGCGTTGCTTTGCTACGAGGTATATCGCGTGGAGCACACGGGCCGAGCACGGTTCATTCCGTGGCGCGCCGTGGCGAAACAACTCGGTGCGGATTATGAAGGGGACAACGCGGCGAAAGAACTGGCGCGGAAAGCGCGAGCGGCGCTGCGGAAGATCGCCGCCGTCATGCCGGGGCTACGTCTGGGGGATATACGAGGCGGCCTTTCGGTCTTGCCCGGTGGCCAGTTAGCTATTCCGAAAAAGACAC
>CAVTNZ010000073.1:0-168258 GCA_963736185.1 uncultured Gammaproteobacteria bacterium
TCATGCGCGAGACCGGCGAGAAGTAGTGCGTGCCGAGGAATCGGGCGCGCCGCTCGGGCGGCAATTTCGAGGCCAGCGTCGAGATCGGAATCGTCAAGGCATCGGCGGCCATGAGGCAATCGCGCGGGCACACCCGATTCAGCTGCTCCAGCACGGCGGCCTTCACCTCGAGATCCTCGAAGACCGCCTCCGTGACGAAATCGCGGTCGGTGAACTCATCGACCGCCGACGGAGTGATCCGCGCGAGCGCCGCTCGGCGGCCGCCGCTCGTAAAATCCGCGCTTGCAGCCTTTATCGGCGATTTCACGAAGCCGCTTGAGCGCGCCCGTCACTTTTTCCGGCATCTGGTCCGCCAGCCGTACCTCGTGCCCGGCGAGTGCATAGACGAAGGCGATCTCCGCACCCATCAACCCAGCCCCCACCACACCACATTTCTCTTTCATGGCCGCCCTCAAAGTATTTCGAACAGTCCGGCCGCGCCCATCCCGCCGCCCACGCACATGGTCACGACCGCGTAGCGCACGCCCCGACGCCGCCCTTCGATCAACGCGTGCCCAACGAGCCGCGATCCGCTGATCCCGTACGGATGCCCGATGGAAATTCCGCCGCCGTTGACATTCAGCTGTTCGGGGTCGATGCCGAGACGCTCCAGGCAATAAATCACCTGACCCGCGAACGCCTCATTGAGTTCCCAGAGGCCGATGTCGTCGATCGTCAGCCCGTGCTGCTTCAGGAGCTTCGGAATCGCAAACACCGGACCGATCCCCATCTCGTCCGGTTCGCATCCCGTCATCCGCGCATCCCGAGATAGCGCCCCAACGGGGCCAGCCCGCGCGCCACGGCCTCGGCCTCGTGCATCAGCACACACGCCGAGGCGCCGTCCGAGAGCTGACTGGAATTGCCGGCCGTGATGACGCCGTTCGGAATCACGGGCTTGAGCGCCGCGAGCCCCTCCAGGGTCGTCTCGGGACGATTGCCCTCATCCTTCGACAGCGTGGTCGCCCGATGACTGATCGCACCCGTCTCCTTGTCCTTCAACGCCATCACGGCCTCGATGGAAACGATCTCCTGGTCGAAGCGGCCCGCGCGCTGAGCGGCCGCGGTGCGCTGCTGCGATAGCAGCGAATACGCGTCCTGCCGCTCGCGGGTCACGGCATAGCGCGAGGCCACCCGCTCCGCCGTCTCGAGCATCGGCATGTAGGCGTTCGGGGCGTGCGCCGTGACGGTCGGATCCATCTCGCGCCGGACCCAGTCCATGTAAGGCGTCTGCACCGCGCTGATATTGTCCTGGCCGCCGGCGACGACGACCCGCATACCATCAACCGCGATTTGCTTGGCCGCGATGCCGATTGCCATGAGCCCCGATGCACACTGGCGGTCGACGGTCTGCGCGGCCACGGTGACCGGCCAGCCCGCGGCGAGCGCCGCGTTGCGGGCGAGGTTCATGCCGGCGGTGCCCCCCGCCAGCACCGTGCCGATCACGACATCGTCGATGTCGGCGGCGTCGAGCCCGGCGCGATCCGCCGCGTGGCGCAGCGCATGCGCCATGAGCGTTGGTGATCGCACGTTGTTCAGCGCGCCGCGAAAGGCGCGCTTTATCGGCGTACGGGCGGTGGAGTACCACAACGGCTGTCGTCACGGGTCGATCTCTCCTCGAGGCAAGCCTCGGTCAGCGGGCCGGTTATCGGCCCAGTCAGCGGCCCAACCAGCGGGGCGGCCGCTTCTCGATGAACGCACGAGGTCCTTCCTGGAAATCCTCCGTGAGCATGATTCGCGCCTGCGCCTGCACCGACAGACGGTACAGCTCCTCATCTTGCAGATCGTACGCCCGCCGGGCGATGGCGAGGCTTTCCCCGACGGCGATCGGCGCATTCGCGGCAATGGCGGTCGCGAGCCGCAGCGCCGCCGCCTGCAGCTGCGCCTTCGGCACGACCTGGTTGATCAACCCCAGCCCCGCCGCACGTTGCGCATCGATCCGGTTTGCGGTGGCGATGAGCTCGAACGCCAGCGCCTGCGGAAGCCTCCTTACCAGCCGATAGACGCCGCCCGCCGCTGCGATCAAGCCGCGGGTGACTTCCGGGAGACCGAATACCGCATCGTCGGCCGCCACGATCAGGTCGCAGGCGAGCGCGATCTCGAACCCACCCGCGAGTGCGAAGCCGTTGACGGCAGCGGCGATCCAGGGCTTCGCGCGCTTCGCGGTCACGAAGCCCCCGAAGCCGTTTGCCGCGGTCGAGAGCCTCTCCAACCCGCCGGCCGCCACCTCCTTCAGATCGGCGCCCGCGCAGAACGCTTGATCGCCGGCTCCGGTCAAAACGACGCATCGAATCGCCGGATCCTGCTCGAGCTGCTCGACCGCGCGGGCCAGGTGTATCGCGGTGGATTCGTTGATGGCATTGCGGGCTTCGGGCCGGTTGAGCGTGACGAGCGCGAGGTGGGCCCTCGGGTAGTCGAGCTTGACGCATTCCGCGGCGGCTACGCCCGTCGGGGAGCTCACGGGGCCGGCCATGGGCTCATCCGGGACGCGCCTCCACGTCCTCCACCGAAGGGACCGATGCATTCCCGCCTGTCTTGACGGGGCTCTGCTTCTTCACGCGCCTGAGCTCGATGCGACCGATTTGATTGCGGTGCACTTCATCCGGGCCATCGGCCAGCCGCAGCAGCCGCGCGGTCGCGTAAGCGGCTCCGAGAAAGAAGTCATCGTTCGTGCCGGCGCCGCCGAAGGCCTGGATTGCCCAGTCGATGATGCGGCACGCCATCTGCGGCGCAGCGACCTTGATCATCGCAATTTCGGACTTGGCGACTTCTTGTTGCCCACGGTATCCATCATCCAGGCGGCCTTGAGCGTCAGGAGCCGCGCTTGCTCGATCATGATCCGTGACTCGGCGATGCGCTCGAGCGTGACGGTCTGCTCCGACAGCGGCCGGCCGAACGGACGACGATCGACGGCACGACGACACAGGCGCTCGAGGACCCTTTCGGCGAGCCCGATCAGCCGCATGCAGTGATGGATGCGGCCCGGCCCGAGACGCCCCTGGGCGATCTCGAAACCCCGACCTTCGCCGAGCAGGATGTTCGTGACCGGGACGCGGACGTTCTCGAACAGCACCTCCGCCGCCCGGTCCGGTACCCCGAAGTAGCCAAATATCGGCAACGGGCGAAGCACCCGCACGCCGGGCGTATCCTTGGGGACGAGCACCATCGACTGCTGGCGGTAGCGGTCGCTGTTGTCCGGATCGGTCTTCCCCATGAAGATGATGATCTTGCAGCGCGGATCGGTCGCCCCCGTCGTGTACCACTTGCGCCCGCTGATCACGTACTCATCGCCCTGCCGCACGATCGAGCTCGTGATGTTGGTCGCATCCGAGGAGGCCACCAGCGGCTCCGTCATCGCAAACGACGATCGGATCTCACCCGCGAGCAGCGGATCGAGCCAGCGCTTCTGCTGCTCGGCAGTGCCTGTAGCTGAACAGCACCTCCATGTTGCCCGTATCGGGCGCCGAGCAGTTGAAGACCTCCGGCGCCAGATGGGAGCGGCCCATGATTTCGCAAAGCGGCGCGTAGTCCAGGTTCGACAGCCCGGCGCCGAGGGTGCTGTCCGGCAGGAACAAGTTCCAAAGACCTGCGCGCCGGGCGGCTGGCTTCAACTCCTCTACGACCGGATAGACGCTCCACGGACCGAGCCTTGCCGCCTCCGAGTAATGGCGCTGCTCATTCGGATAGATGTGCTCGGCCATGAAGTCGAGCAGCTTCGCCCGAAACTGCTCGACCCGTTGGCTGTACCCGAATTCCATGTCATCGCCTCGAAGCGGTCGTCAGAATTTCACCCCAAACGTCACGCCATACGTGCGCGGCGGTGCTTGGACCAGGTAGTAAAAGCCGAAGGAGCGCAGGTCGAGACCATCGGCGAAGGTCTCACGGTCCGTCAAGTTCTTGCCCCATAGCTTGACCGAGTATTTATCCGTCGCATAGGAAACCTCGGCGTTGAGCTTGGTGTTCTGCGGATTCCAGAGCGGCCCATTGCCATCGAGGCTGTTGTACGGCGAAAAATAGACGTGACTCTGATAGGCGAGATTCGGGGTGAACGTGAACTTGCCGCCGCCATAATGCGCGAACTCCCAGTCGAGCCACGCCGAGCCGCTGTTGCGGGGCACGTAGGGCTGCTGCACACCGCCCACGGTGGCGAGGGCCAGGGTCAAATCCTCGTAGATGGCGTCGATATAGGCCGCCGAGAGTCCGGCCCGAAGCTCCGGAATCGGCTGCACGGTTGCTCGAACTCCACGCCGCGCATTCTCGATTTCGGCACGTTGTGCAGGATCGTTTGCAGCCCGATCTGCTCATCGGTTTGCTGATTCTTGTAGTTGATCCAGAACACATCGCCGGTGAAGGAGAATTTGCGGTCGAAGAATATGCCCTTGGTGCCGAGCTCGTAGGCATCATCCGTTTCCGGCGACGTGGTATTGATCGGGTTATTGAGAAAACACTGCCCGCAGAAGGCGCCCGGGCGATAGCCGCGCCCGAAGCTCGCATACACCAGCTCGCCGTTGGTCAGCGTATAGGACAGCGCCGCCCGACCCGTGACCGCATCGCTATTGAGCGTGTACGGGGTACCCGAGTCTATTTGACCCGTCGCCGCATTGTAGCTCCCGAGCACGAAGCTGCCCGTGGCCGGGTTCCAGTACTGCGGTTCGGTATTGCGCTGGCCGGTATAGCTCACCGAGGCCGGCTCGAGGTAGGAATAGTAGTTCTTGTACTCCTGGTCATCCCGCGTGTAGCGCAGGCCGAGCGTCGCAACCAACGTCGAGACCAGGGTCTGATCCACCTGTCCGAATATCGCACGCGAATTTCTCACCTGATCGTAATCTTGATGAATATCGGCGGCGCCGTCGAGCAGCCAGTAGTAGCTGTTCGATTTGTCCTCGTCAAAGCCGTAATAGACGCCCGCTTGCGCCTTGGTACTATCCCCCACGTAGCTCAGGCGCAACTCCTCGTTGAACATGGTGAAGCGATTACCGTACAAGGTATCGAGCGCCTGCGCGAAGACCGGTGAGTTCTCTCCCGTGCCTTCCTGGGTGAACTGCGCACTCGCGGTGTCGTAGGACTGCAGCCAGGTCGCAGTGA
Source organism: uncultured Gammaproteobacteria bacterium (assembly GCA_963736185.1). Classification (GTDB taxonomy): domain Bacteria; phylum Pseudomonadota; class Gammaproteobacteria; order Steroidobacterales; family Steroidobacteraceae; genus Bog-1198. The sequence goes on from CAVTNZ010000073.1 coordinate 5,122, forward strand.
GCGCATCATTGATCGCGAACTTGGTGACGAGCTCGGAACCCCAGTTCTGCAGCGTGTTGTTGCCGAGCCGGGGGCTGTCGATCTCCCAGAAGCTCAAGCCTTGAGCTTGGCGGCTGGTGTTGAGCGTCGTATTGGCCCCGTTCGGTCCTGTGCCGAGATCGTACACACCGGCCTGCGTCGGATTGGCATTGCCGGCGGTCAGCTTGAACATCACGTCCCAACGCTCGTCGGGCTTCACCTTGAAGATCAACCGCACGGCATCGTTATCGGTGGAATTGGCCGCCGGCTCGCTCGGATACAAATTCTTGTTGAAGCCATCCCCGTGCGCCGAGCTGAACGCAATGCGCACGCCCGCGATGCCGTCTTCGAGTGTCGTCTCGAATGCGCCGCGTGCAGTGAACGTGTTGTAGGTCGCGTATCCCGCCTCGACATAGCCATCCGATCCTCCCTGAAGGCTGGGCATCCGGGAGATGAAGTTGATGGCGCCGCCCGTCGTGTTGCGCCCATAAAGGGTTCCCTGCGGCCCCTCGAGGACTTCGACGCGCTCCAAATCGTACAGCTGCATGCCTTGATCCGCGCGTGCCGCGATATAAGCGTCATCGAAGTAGACGCCGATCGGCGAGGCCTGGTTCGGGTTGTGCTCATTGGCCATGCCAACGCCACGCAGCGTGAAGTTGGGCTGCGTGTCGCCGAACGCGCTGTTGACCTCGAGAGTCGGAACGAGGTTGCTCATCTCGCTCACGTTCATCACGCCGCGGGACTCGAGCTCGCTCTGGGAGATGGCGGTGACCGCAATCGGTACCGTCATGACGGACTCCGCCCGCCGCTGCGCGGTGACCACGATCTCCTGGAGACCCTGATCATCATCGGCACGCGCCACGGTGGACGCAAGCGACAGCGCGCTCGCTGTCGCGACCGCCAGTAGTGCAATCACGCTCTTCTGCATTTTTTGACTCCCCAGTTCACCAATTTATCGAAAGCGGGTGATGCCAGACTGTCGGGAGCCTAAGCGCTTGATGCCGGCGATTCTTGCGCGAATTAGCTACTTTCCGGCGCAAAAATGACTTTGCGAAATTTCCGCGGAAGCGCTGCCGGCCGGCGAGCATGGCAGATCGATCGCGGCCTTACGACCGGCCGGGTATGAAGGGAGCTGGCGGGTGGGAGGTCAGCGCTCGGCCGTCGGGGCGAGCGCGTGGCCGATGTTGATCAGGTTGTCGGCGATGACGCCGAGCCCCACCCAGCGTTGGATGCCAGGCAGGCCCTTGTAGCGACAGCGGTTCAGGCCGTGGCGGCGTTTGAGAAGACTGATACGGCCCTCGCATCCGGTGCGCCACCTCTGAGCGTTGCGGAACCAACGTTTCTTTTGGAGCTGCTTACGCTGCTCGCTTTTGGTGTTGCGATTGGGGATGGCGACTCGCTTGACGCCGCGGGTGCAGGCCGTCGTCTCATTGTGCTGGGAAAAGAACGCGGCATCGGCGGTGACCAGATACGGCATGCGACCCAAGAGCTGGCGATGCACGTTGAGGGCGGGAAGCAACAAATCACTGTCCCAGGGACGCTCCCCGTAGACCTCGTAGTGCGTGACGATCTGCGCTTCGGCTTCTTGGATCTTCACCATCTTGCCGAACTCGGTAGGCTTTGAGGCTTTGCCCTTACGGATCACCTCGGTGTGCGGTTCGAACAAGCTGACGAGCTTACCCGGCACATGCGTGTTGCCCTTGAAGAGGCGCTCGCGCGCCTGGTGCATGACCTGGCGCACGCGCGGCATCATCCGCTCAAGGTAGGCTCTGTTCGCCTCCAGGCGGACCTGCTGGAGAATGCTGCGGGCACGCTTGCGGCCGGTGGCGATCTCCTCAGCGAAGCGCTTGGCTTGACCGACCACGCGAGCCGTGTGGTAGAGCAATTTACGGTAGCAAGCCTTGAGTCGCTCCTGGCCCTGCTGCACCACACGGCTGCGGCTCGCGCGGGCGATCTGTCTGACCTGATAGCCCACCGCACGGGTGCGATCCCGCAGCTTAGTCCCTGCTCGGCCGGCGATCTTGGCGATGCGCTGCATCGTACGGGTGAGCACCCGCACCCCATCCCCCAGAAGCGAGCTGTCGGTCGGGTAATGGATATCGGTCTCCACCACGGTGGTGTCCACCCGCAGCCGTCGGCCGCGAACGATGTGCTTCTCGCAGGCAATGGCCACCACTCGGGCGTGGATCTGCTCGATGATCTCGGGGCCGAGCGCGAGGGCGAGCCTGCCCAAGGTCTTGGCATCGGGAACCTTCTGCGCTCCGACCCGCGTGAACTGTCGGTAGACCAAGTTCGCACGCACCTCGCGTTCGAGCACGTGGTAGCTCCAGTTCCGCATGTGCTTCAAGAGCAATAGCCGAAGCACCACATCCGCAGGCGTCCCGGGCCGGCCCCGCGTACGGCTCTTCGGCCAGCGCCGAGCGAGAGCCTCATAAACAATCTGCACGAGCGCCCGATCGGCAAGCACTTGATCGACCTCGCGCATCCACTCTTCCCAGAGCGGCCCGACTTCCTCTTGGATCAGGCCCTCGGCGAGAGACAGCTGCGCTCGGGTGGGCTCGATCAAGTTAGCCCTTCCTGCGCCGCTGTGAGCGCTTGGCTCGCACCAACTGCTTCTCGCGCTCAAGCGAGCTCAGCAGTCGATCGCGGTTGTCGGCGGAAATCTCGGCCCCGATCTGCTGAAACTCATGCCAGGCTTCTTGCGCACCGCGCAGGCTCTCCCCCAGCTCCGCCGGCACGTACACCGAATGCACCTTGCCTTCATCCTTGTAGCGAAAATACAGATGCGGGCCGTGACGACTTGCCGGATCGTGAGCACAGGCGCAAGAGGGGTCACCGCACTGGCGGGTGGACTCCGAAAGCGAGCCCTGCACCATTGAGGCCGCTGCCTGCTCGAGTTGGTGGATGAGTTTATCCTTACTACTCATTAAGTCGTAAGGTAACAAAGGAGGATCCACCCGTCAAGCCGCGCGCACCCGATCCGCCGCCGCCGATGTCTACGCCTTAAAATCAGGTACGATCCTGCAGGAAATGTCCCGCGCGGCCGGTGGAATCGCCGCGACGACGCGCATTATTTTTGCGCCGGAAAGTAGCTAGCGCTTCCCGCGCATCGCGCCGATCACGCGGCCGATCACCATCCGGGTCACCGCGCCCGTCGGCAGCATCCGCAGCAGCCGCCAGGCCATTCTCGGCCGCGCGAGGAACAGGCCGCCGGCCAGCGCGCCGACCGCGCCGATCCCGCGGCCGGTCATCAGTGCGCGCATCGTGCGGCTGCGCGGAAATCCGCCCGCGAGGCCGTCCGGGTTCGAACTCTCGCCCTCGCTCGGCGCGGGCGGCGGCTCCAGCAGCCGGCTGATCTCGCCGCGCGTTTGCGCGAGCCGGGCCATGATGGCATCGCGTTCCGTGGAGTCGCCCGCGGTCATGGGTCGTCGTCCGCCAGGATCCGCTCCAGGATCACGCTGTCTTCCTTCCATTCCCGGCGCACGGAATCGAGGAATGGGGCCTCGCCGGCGGCGGACTTGGATCGGTAGATCATGGCGATGATCGCGAGCCCGAGGAAGCCCCCGCCCATCCAGGCGATGGCGGCGACGCGGTGCGGCGTATCCCAGGTCACCGCGATCACCGCCGCGCATCCCATGAGGATCGCGAACAACAGGCAGACCATGACGACCAGGGAGGCGACGATCCCGGCGATTGCATCGTTTTTCGCCCGCTCGAGATCGAGCGCCGCCAATTCGACGTAGGCCCCGAGATGTCGCAACAGCGCGGGCGCCGCCTTCGGCAATGACCACAGCACCCGCATGGCCCCGGGACCTTAAGAGCGGCGCGCGACCAGGATGCCGACGACGGCGCCCACGAGCGCCGCGAGCCCGACCGCGGCCCACGGACTCTCGCGCACATAGCCATCGGCTCCGCTGACCGCTTTCTGCGCCTGCCGCCGCAGCGCCTCCGCGCCGTCCGACAGGGTCTCCTTGGCCGATTCCACCGTCGCGAGCACCTTGGTCCGCATCGTCGCCACGTCGGCGTCGTTCAGATCCGCGAGGCGCGCGATCAAGTCCTCCACGTCGGCGATCAGATTCTTGATTTCCTCGGCGGCGACGTTCCTGATGTGGCCGGCCGCATCCACCGCATCGTCCTTCAGGCGCTGCCCCGAGGCATTGAAGTCGCCCGCGCGTTCATAGGTCGTTTCCATGCATCATCTCCTCAAGAGGGTCGGAATCTACCCCCATCAACCCCGGGGCACAATGGGAGCATCGCCGGTGCCGCCGATCACCACTTCCACGCGCCGGTTGAGCTGGCGGCCGCCCGAGTCGCTGTTGCTCGCGACCGGATAGGCCTTGCCGTATCCCTGGGTGTTGATCCGCGACGGGTCGACGCCGCGCATCACCAGGGCGGCTTTGACGGCATCGGCGCGCCGCTGCGAAAGCTCTTCATTATAAGCGTCCGAGCCCACACTGTCCGTAAATCCGTCGATCTCCGCGCGCCGGTCCGGATGCTCCTTGAGGAACTGCGCCAGCTGATCCATCTTGGTCGCGGCGCCCGGGTTCAACTGCGCACGGCCGGTGTCGAACAGCACGTCGCCGAGGGTGAGCACGATGCCGCGATCGGTCTGCTTCGCCTTCATCTTGTCGAGCTCGGCCTGCAGCTGCGCCGCCTGCTCGGACGCCGCGTTACGCTGCTGGACGGCGGTGTTCACCTCACGCTGTCGAGCGGCCAGCTGAATGCGGTCACGCTCCGATTGTCCCTGCGCCACCTGCGCGTCGTACGCCTTGGCCGCGGCGCGCGCCTGCGCCAGTCGCGCGGTCTGAGCGGCCATATAAGCCTCCTGGGAGACATCCGCATCCTTGTGATGTTCGGAGGCCGACTCGGCGAGCGCCAGATCCTTCTTGGCGGTTTGCAGATCGAGCGGTGCATAGAGCGCGACGTTCGGATCGGCCTCGGCGGCCGATACCTGGGCGCGTGCCGTCTCGAGCGCCGCGTTCGGCTGCGGCGCGGATGCGCAGGCTCCGAGGGCCAGCGCGCACCCGATACCCATCATTGATCTTGCGTTCATGGCGTTGCCTCTTTGTTATTGATTGGAGGGTTGGGGCGCGACCGGCGGCGGGGTGGCCGTCGGCGAGCTCTGATTGGCCTGCTCGCGCAGCGCCTGCAGGCTAGCCTGCAATTCCGCCTCCGCCTTTTGCGAGCGGTGCTCCTGCGCCGTCGCCTCGGCAAGCTCGGCGTCGACGTTGGCCTGCTCGGCGAGCATGGTCGCGGGCTGCGCGTCGTGGTCGGCCGCCGCCTTCTCCGCGCGCTGCAGCTTGTCGCGCGCCGTGGAGAGCTCGACGGGCGCGAATTGCTGTGCGCCGGACTGCTCGGCATGCTGCACCGACGCCTGGGCCACCGCGATCTTCTCGTTGGGAACGGGACTCGCGGCGCACGCCGCGAGCGCCAGCGCCGCCGCGAGGCTGGCCGCCGCGCCCTTGATCGATCTCGCTGATTGGTTCATTGCACTCTCCTTGATCATTTATGCACGGGATGAAGCAAGGGGCGTGCCAACCCAGGATGCGAGAAATAGCCTGGAATTATAGGCATTTCAGAAGGATCCGGGACGGCGCGCTCATGTAGAAATTGCCGACCGGGAGTAGACATTACCCGCGTCTTCCGCGGGCTCAGCGGCGCCTGTCGGCGCCTGCCTACGCGCGCGAACTAATGCTTCGCGACGTGCGCTTCGCAGATCTCGTGCAGCACTTCCGGCAACCGCCCGTAATCGCGGGCCTTGTCGAGGAAATGCGTGGCACCGAGCGCGATCGCCGCGTTCTTGTATTCGGGCAGATCGTAGTTGGTGAGCACGATGATGCGCGGCTTGAGCTGGGTCGTGGCGAGCGCCCGCATCACACCGAAGCCCGTGCCCTGCTTCAGATGCAGATCGAGGATGATCACATCGACGGCCTCACGCTTCACCGCGGCGAGCGCTGCGGCCTCCGTGTCGGCCGTGCCGATCAGCTCGACGTCCGGAATCTGCCGGATCGCCTCGGTCAGCCGCTCGGTGAGGACCTTGGAGTCTTCGACCAGCAACACCCGCAGGCCCTGAGCCATCGTCATCCTTTCCACTAGAGTTGCACGCACGCTATATGCACTGTACTGCGTGCGGTCGCGGCCCATGCACGGCCGCCGGTCCGTTCGTCATGTAGGAGGTTTCCCACGGCGGCGGTTATTGGATGAGCCCGTTGCGCAGCGCATAGGACGTTATGTCCGCATTGGCGTTGAAACTCATTTTCTCCAGAATCCTGGATCGATAGGTGCTCACCGTCTTCACGCTGAGACTCAGCTCGTTGGCGATGTCGGAGACGCCGCGGCCGGCCGCCAGCTTGCAGAAAATCTGGAATTCGCGCGTCGACAGCCGCGCATGGAGCGGCTTGTCGGGATCGCCGTCGAGATCCGCGACCAATATCTCCGCGAGCGCCGCGCTCACGTATCGCCGCCCGGAGAGCACCGTGCGCACCGCCTTCATCAGCTCCTCCGGAGCGCTGTCCTTGGACAGATAGCCGCTCGCCCCCGCGCGCAGGACGTTGACCGCGTACTGCTGCTCCGGCAGCCCGCTCATGACCAGCACCCGCACGCCCGGATGGCCGGTCTGGATGTGCCTCAATATGTCGAGCCCGCTGCGGTCGGGCATGTGTATGTCGAGCAGCACGAGGTCCCAGTCCTGTTTACGCAACAGGTCGAGGGTCTCGTTTCCGCTCGCGGCCTCACCGACCGCGTTGATGGTCGGATCCGCCTCCAGAAACTGCTTGAATCCTGCCCGGACAACCGCATGGTCGTCGGCAATCAATACTCGTGACACGTCTTGGCTCTCCCCTCTTCCGGTTGTCAGCTGCTGGCGCACTGGCCCTGCGAATAGCCGTTGAGCTTGTTATACAGCGTTTTCAGGCTGCACCCCAAGGCATCCGCGGCGCGGCGCTTGTTGCCCTGGAAATAGTCGAGCGTCGCCTCGATGAGCGAGCGCTCCATGTCGTGAATCCTGGACCCCACGCGGATCTCCAGGCGCTCCCGGTCGTCGGTTCCCGCCAGCCTGCTGGAGCTCTGGGATTGAATCAGCGGCGCGAGCTCCAGGCTCTGATCGCCGAGGATGAACGCCCGTTCGATGCAATTGCGCAGCTCGCGCACGTTGCCGGGCCAGCTGTGCTGTTTCAGGGTCATGCGCGAATGCGCGGTGAACTGCTTGTGGGTCCCGGCCTGCGCGTTCAATTCGTCCAGGAAATGCGCGGCGAGCAGCTCCACGTCGTTCCCGCGGCTGCGCAGCGGGGGAAGCTCGATGGGGAACACCGCCAGGCGGTACAACAGATCCTCGCGCAGCTGACCGCTGCGCACGGCCTGCAGCGGACAGCGGTTGCTCGCCGCGATCACGCGCACGTCGGTCGACAATTCCACATTCGCGCCCACGCGGTAGAACCGGTGCGTCTCGAGCACCCGCAGCAGGCGTGTCTGCATTTCCAGCGGCATCTCGCTGATCTCGTCGAGCAGCAGGGTGCCCCCATCCGCCCGTTCGAACACCCCGGCGTGGGCACGCACGGCGCCGGTGAAACTGCCCTTCTCGTAGCCGAACAACTCGGCCTCGATCAAGCCGGCGGGGATGGCGCCGCAGTTGATGGCGAGGAACGGGCCGCCCCGGCGCAGGCTCCGGTCGTGGATCGATTGCGCGGCGAGCTCCTTGCCCGAGCCGCTTTCGCCGGTCAACAGGACACTGGCCTCGGTGGGTCCCACGCGCTCGATGAGCCGAAACACCTCCTGCATGGCGGCGGACAGCCCCAGAAGCGGGCCTGCGGCGGCACGCGGCAAGGACTCTTGATGCAAACTCACGACGCTCATGACTCAGTACCCTCCAGACTCCACCCGTTCGTGTAATCGTTACATTGAATGCCTGCATGATTTGTAACCTGTGCAGGGGGCGGTCGCCATGGATGGGGGCTGAACCTGCGCTCGGACTTTTTGCGAAATCGTGTCGGTGTTTGTCCGACAGCGGGCATAAGTGGTTGATATGCAAGGTCGTCTGCGGGCCACAACGCGGATCTACGAGGGAACTCCCGGGCGCTCGCGGGCGCTGGCACATGCGGTGCACCGGGCCGGGGCCCCGTCCCGGGGGGGCCGGATCAGGGGGGCGGGCCGCTGCCCCGCTCGGGGCCGCCGTTCCCGCGCTCGCGGCCGCAGCGCCAGCAGCACGTGAACTGCTGTTCGAGGCTTTCACCGCACCCCTCGCAGATCCAGGGATCCCCGCCGGGGGCCTTCGCGGCGCGCGCCAGGATGCCGAGCGCGTAGCCCTCGTCCGCGTCGTCCACGTAGAGCTGCGGCCAGGTCTCCATCATGGGCAGCTCACCAATCGCACCGGCAAGAAACACATTGCGCAGCTCGCAGCGCACGCCGGACGCGATCAACACGTTGCGGGCGTGCGCCACCTGCAACAGCGTGGCGGCCCGGTAAACGCGCTTCACGGCTCCTGACCCCCGTCGATCTATCCGCGCAGCGATCCCAGGAAGGCGCGCACGTCGCCTCCGCGCTCCAGCGTCTCGACCAGCGCCGAGCCGACGACCACACCATCGACATGCTTCGCGAAGCGCGCGACCTGTGCGTGCGAGCGGATGCCGAACCCCGCGCAAACCGGCACCTTGGAATAGCGTTTGACACGGTCCATGTAGGCGAGCACCTCGTCGGGCACGTCCACCGATTTCCCGGTCGTACCGGTCATGGTCACCGCATAGACGAACCCCTGGGCGGCGGCGCACAGCATGGCGAGGCGCGCATCCGGCGTCACCGGGGTCACCATCTGCACCAGCGCCAGCCCCTCGCCCTCGAGCGCTGCCGCAAGATCGGCGCTCTCCTCGTGAGGAAGATCGGGCACGATGAATCCGGCGACGCCCGCGTCCCGCGCGGCGCGCGGCAGGGCCTCGAGCCCGAACGCGAGCAGCGGATTCAGGTAGCTCATCAGCAGCATCGGCGCCTTCAGCGGCCGGGGGAGGGCGGCCAGCTCCCCGAGAATCCAGGGAAGGGTCACCCCGTCGGCGAGCGCGGCGAAACTCGCGCGCTGGATGGTGGAACCGTCCGCCATCGGATCGGAGAAGGGCACGCCGATCTCCACCACATCGCAGGACTCGGCCACCGCCAGCAGATTGGCCCGAAATTCACGGCGCGTCGGAAAGCCGGCGGTGAGAAATCCCACCAGCGCGGGCGCGCCGCGCGCGGTGGCGGCGTCGATGGCGGTCGAAATGGCATCCCGCGGCTGCATGGCGTTCAACGCAGGATCGTCCGCTGCAGGATGCCGATGTCCTTGTCGCCCCGGCCCGAGCACCCGATGAGGATGCGCGCGCCGGGATGCGCCTGGGCGTAGCGGCGCGCGCCGAAGATCGCGTGGGCGCTTTCGATCGCCGGCAGGATGCCTTCGCAGCGCGCGCATTCGCCGAGCGCATCCAGCGCCTCGTCGTCGGTCGCCGATTCGTACACGACCCGCCCCGAGCTCTTGAGAAAGGCGTGCTCCGGACCGACTCCCGAATAGTCGAGCCCCGCCGACACCGAATGCGTTTCGCGCACCTGCCCGAATGCGTCCTGAAGGATGAGCGTATAGCTGCCCTGCAGCACGCCGGGAGTCCCGAACGTCAGCGAGGCGGCATTGTCGCCGAGTCCCGCGCCGCGGCCGCCCGCCTCCACACCGAGAATCCGCACGCCCGGGTCGCCGAGGAACGGATGAAACAGGCCGATCGCATTCGAGCCGCCGCCGACGCAGGCGATCACCGCATCGGGCAGGCCGCCGGCGGCCGCGAGCATCTGCGCCCGCGCCTCGCGCCCGATCACCGCCTGAAGCTCGCGCACCAGATACGGATAGGGATGCGGCCCCACGGCCGAGCCCAGCGAGTAATACGTGCCGTCGGGATCGGAAACCCAGTCGCGCAGCGCCTCGTCGATGGCGGCGCGCAGCGTCCTGTCGCCGGAGCTCACCGGCACGACCGTTGCGCCCATGAGCTTCATGCGCCCGACGTTCGGCGCCTGGCGCTCGACATCGACCTCGCCCATGTAGACCACGCAGGGCAGTCCCAGGCGGGCGGCGGCGGCGGCGCTCGCAACGCCGTGCTGCCCCGCGCCGGTCTCGGCGATGATGCGCTTTGCGCCGAGGCGCTTGGCGAGCAGCGTCTGTCCGACGGCGTTGTTGATCTTGTGCGCGCCGGTATGCGCGAGGTCCTCGCGCTTGAGCCAGACGTCGGCGCCCCAGCGGGCGCTCAACGTGGGGGCGTGCGACAGGGCGGTGGGGCGGCCGACCCAGGTCTTGAGCTCGTAATGGAATTGCGCCTGGAAGTCCTCGCTCGCGAGATGGCGGTCGATGCCGGCCTGCAGCCGATCGAGCGCCGGCACCAGGGTCTCGGGCACGTAACGCCCGCCGAATGCGCCGAACCGGCCCCTCGAGTCGGGACCCGCGCCCGCGATCGCCGCGCCCTCCGTCACGGGGTCGGCGGGCAAGCTCATGCTTCGCCCCCGAGAAGCGCCGCCGCGGCGCGCGCCGCACGGACGAATTCGGCGATCTTCGCCGGATCCTTGACGCCGCGTTCCGATTCGATGCCCGAGCTCACGTCGACGCCGAACGGTCTCACCGCGTGGATCGCCTCCGCCACGTTCTCCGCGGACAGACCTCCCGCCAGTATGACCTGCGTCTGGCGCGCGAGCTCCGCGGCGCGTCCCCAATCAGCGAGCTCGCCGATGCCGCTGGTCGGTCCCTCGAACACGATGCGCGCGGGCAGCGGACTCGGCGTCTTGCGCCCGAATCGCACCACCGGCAGCACCTTGATGTGCGGCGGGATCTTGAGCTCCCTCAAATCCTCCACGTCGGTTTGAAAGTAATCGGGCTTGAGCATGCGGCAGATCTCGTCCACCTTCATCTGCAGCGGATGCTGCGCGACCGCGATCCTGAGGATGCCCGCGGGCGCGAGCGCGGCGAGCTGCGCCGCCTGTCCCGGCGTGACCTGCCGCGGACTCGGCGCGAACACGAAGCCGATCGCATCCACCTGGGCGGTGGCGGCGGCACTGACGGCGTCGGCGGTGGTGATGCCGCAGATCTTGATCCACATGGTGCGGAGTGTAGCCATTTAGGGGCGCACTGTCCGGGCCGCCGACAGAATTTCCGCGAGCAGCGCCGCCGGGTCGTCCTGGGTCATGAGGGCCGTGCCGATGAGCGCGGCGCCGTAGCCCAGCCGGCGCATCGACACCGCGTCGGCCGGTGTCGCCACGCCGCTCTCGGCGACCGCCACGGCCGCCGCCGGCAGCTTCGGGACGAGTTCGGCGAAGCGCCGGGGGTCCACGCGCAGGCTGACGAGATCGCGGCAATTGATGCCGACCAGCACCGTCCCGCGGCGCGACCCGCGATGCTCGAGCAGCAGCCGGGTGCGTTCGAGATCGGCGGCATCGAAGGCCTCGAGCAGCACGAACAGTCCCTGCGCGGCGGCCTCATCCAGCAGCGCCAGAGCCCCCGACTGGCTCAGCATCCGCACGATGATCAGCACGCCGCCGGCGCCCGCCGCCCGCGCCTCGAGCACCTGATAGGGATCGACGAGGAAATCCTTGCGCATGGCGGGCACGCCCAGCGGTGCGAGCACGCGCGCGGCCTGCTCGAGGTGCTCGAGCGAGCCGTCGAACCGCGTCGGCTCCGTGAGCACCGACACCGCCGCGGCCCCCGCGCGGGCATACGAGGCGACGCGCCCGCGCCAATCGTGCGCGGCATCCTGCAGCACGCCGGCCGCGGGGGACCGGAGCTTGAGCTCCGCGATCACATCGAAGCCCGCTGCGGAGAGCGCGAGCGCGGGGGCCGGCGGCGCCTCTGCCGCGCGGCGCCCGAGCTCGGCGGCGGATTCGCGCCGCATGGCCTGTCTCACGCGCTCCATGCTCGATTGACGCATCTCCTCGAGCAGGCCGGTCATGCGGGGTGCTCCTCGCGCGGCGTGCGCGCGAATCGCCGCAGACGCTCGAGCCACGCCTGCGCGCGGCCCGAGTCGATGGTGTCGCCGGCGAGCGCGATGCCCGCGACAGGCGAATCCGCGCGCCCCGCGATGAACAGCGCAAGCCCGCTTTGCAACACGAGCGCGTCACGATGCGCGCCGCGATCTCGTGCTTCGAACACGGCGCGCAGCGCGGCGAAGTTGGCGGCGGCGTCGGCGCCCTTCAGATCCCCGGCCGAGCAGCGCGGCAGCCCAAGATCCTGCGGATCGATCCGCTCGCGGTGAACCCGTCCCGAGGCCACGTCGAAGGCGACGAACGGCCCGATGGGCGTCGCTTCATCCCAACCCGCCGCGCCATGCACCACCCACGCGCGCTCGCCTCCCAGGCCGACCAGGGTGTTGGCGATCAACTCCGCCGCGGTCTCGTCGTAGGCGCCGATCAATTGAAAGCGCGGGGCGGCAGGATTGGTGAGCGGGCCGAGGAGATTGAACACGGTGCGCACCCCGAGCGCCGCGCGGATGGGCGCGAGCGCCTTCATCGCAGGGTGGAAATAGGGTGCGAACAGGAAGGTGAATCCGGTGGCATCGAAACACTCCGCGGCGCGCCGCTCGTCGAGGGGAAGCGTGAGCCCGAGCTGTTCGACGAGATCGGCGCTGCCGCATCGGCTGCTGATGGAGCGATTGCCGTGCTTGATCACCCCGAGGCCCGCGGCGGCGGTCAAAAGCGCCGCGCCGGTGGAAAGATTGAGACTCCCGGACGAATCTCCGCCCGTGCCGACGATGTCGATGGCGTCGGGAGAAAGCGGCAGCTCGGGCTTGCGCGCGAGCGCCCGCATCGCGCCCGCGAAGCCGCGCACTTCCGCCGGCGTCACGCCTTTGGCGCGTATCGCGCAAAGCAGCGCGCCCGCCAGCGCCGGGGGCAGCTCCCCCGCCGTCAGTTCGCCGAGGAGCCGCGCGGCCCCGGCTTCGCCGAGATCCCCGCCGAGCAGCAGATGCTCGAGCATTTGACGGGGACTTTGGTGGGACGACACGGTGCTGCCCTCAGGTCTTCAGGAAATTGCCCATGAGCACCGGCCCCTCGGGCGTGAGCACGCTTTCCGGATGGAACTGCACGCCCTCGATCGGCAGCGTCCTGTGGCGCACGCCCATGATCTCTCCCTGATCGGTTCGCGCCGTCACCTCGAGAACCTCCGGCACGCTCGAGGGCTCGGCGATCAGCGAGTGGTAGCGGCCGGCCTGGAAATTCTGCGCCATGCCCGAAAAGACGCCCTTGCCGTCGTGCTGCACGGGGGACACCTTGCCGTGCATGAGCCGGGAGGCCCGCACCACCCTGCCGCCGAACACCTCCACCAGAGCCTGATGGCCGAGGCACACGCCGAAGATGGGGATGCGTCCCGCGAAGGCCTCGATCATGCGCATCGAGACGCCCGCGGCGCGCGGCGTACCGGGACCCGGCGAAATCACCAGGTGCGAGTGTCCCTGACGAAGCGCCTCCTCGACGCTGATGGCATCGTTGCGGTGCACGTCCACCTCGGCGCCCAGCATCAGAAACGCCTGCACCAGGTTATAGGTGAAGGAATCGTAGTTATCGATCAGAAGTATCCGTGGGCGCGAGCTCACAATCCCTCCGCCGCCATCACCAGCGCGCGGCGCAGCACCGCGCTCTTCGCCATGACTTCTTCATACTCCGCCCGGGGCGAGCTGTCGGCAACGATGCCGCCTCCGGCCTGATAGCTGTAGCTGTCGCCGCGGAACACGAGCGTGCGGATGGTGATGGCCTGATCCATGTCGCCATGGCGTCCGAAGTACCCGACCGTTCCGCCATAGAGCTGCCTCCCCACCGGTTCGAGCTCGTCGATGATCTCCATGGCGCGCACCTTGGGCGCGCCCACCAGGGTGCCCGCGGGGAACGTGGCCGCGAACAGGTCGAACACGTCGAAGTCCGGCGCGAGCGTACCGCCGACCCCGCTCACCATGTGCATGATGTGGCTGTAGCGCTCGATGACCCGATAGGGCTCCACCCGCACCGAGCCCGCGGTCGCGACGCGGCCGAGGTCGTTGCGCGCCAGATCGACCAGCATGACGTGCTCCGAATTTTCCTTCGGATCCGCGAGCAGATCCGCCTCCAGCCGGGCGTCGGCGGCCGCATCGTTTCCGCGCGGCCGCGAGCCCGCAATGGGCCGCAGCTGCGCATGGCCGCCATGCGATTTGACCAAGGCTTCGGGCGAGGAGCCCACCACGGTGATGTCTCCGAGCTCGCAGAAATACATGTACGGGGAGGGATTCAGCAGGCGCAGCGCCCGATAGACCTCGAACGGGGCGAGCGTGTGGCGCCCCTCGAAGCGCGAAGCGAGCACCAGCTGATACACGTCGCCCGAGGAGATGTACTCCTTCGCGCGCCGCACGCCGTCCGCATGCGCGCTCTCGGTCAACGAAGGCACCGCGGGCGTGAACGTCCCGGGCGCGAGCAGCGTCGGCACGGCGCCCCGCAGTGCCCGCATGACGTCGCGCCTGAGCGATTCCCTCTCGGCCTCGGTCCCGTCGTGCAGCAGCGCGGCGCTGCGCGTGAGGTGATCGAACACCAGCAACGAGCGGGGCGCCACGTAATGCGCGTGCGGCGCCGCCGTCTCGTCCAGGCTGCGTCCCGGCAGGCGTTCGAAATAGCGCACGGCGTCGTAGGCCGTGTATCCGACCAGGCCTCCGGACAGCGGCACCCCGGGGATCTCCGGCTTGGGCTGGGGTGCCTCGGCGAGCGCATCCCTCAGGGCGTTCAAGAAGCCGTCCCGCCCGTTCGGGCGCGGCAGACGGCGATCCCCGACCGTGAGACCGGACGCATCCAGGCGCACTTCCAGGCAGTCGCCAAATCCGATGAACGAATAACGCGCCAGCCGCTCGCCGCCCTCCACGCTTTCCAGCAGGAATCGGGGACGAAACGGCGCGAGCTTCAGGTACGCGGAGACCGGCGTATCGAGGTCGGCGGCAATGTCGAACGGCGGCTTCATGGCCTGATCCTTGGTAGACCCCAAAAAAAAACCCATCACCGTCAAGAGGCGGAGATGGGTTCTGGATATCGAACGTGAATTAAAACTTAAGCGCCCAGCGCCCACTCCTTCGGGGAAGTGCGCCACCAGCGGACATTGCCATTTCTGCTTGCTATCAACATCTTGGGCGAGTATCGCCGCCGCAAGCCGGCAGCGTCAAGGGGCCTGCAGGCTCTTTTTGATTCTGCGCGTCAGCTCCACGAAACGCGGCGTCAGGCCCACGTCCTCGTAAACCGGGTCGCCGTGGTCGTCCCGTGAGATGACGGTGGGACCGGCCTCGTAGGGCATCGCCGCCGCGATCTCGTCGAGCCCGGCGTGCAGCAGGTCCGTGATGAGCTCCTCCACGGTCCGCCCCGGAAACAATTCGGTCAGGGCGTGCAGGCGGGAGGCATCGTCGAGCGGAAGCCGCACGGCATATTCCCGCGCGGTCAGCACCGGCGGCGCATCTTTCTTCCATCGCTCGAGCAGGGACTTGAATTTCACGATTGCTCCGCCATACCGGTAGGGGGCAATTATAAGCCCGTGCCGGGATTGCGCTTGTCACCCCGTTTAAAACCTCATCCCCTGCCCTCGGGCGATACGGACAGCATTGCTCCCGGCGGCACGCTTCGGCGTGGCCTCGCCGGACTGTTCGAATACAGCCGCCGCGCCCTAGCCCTGGTCTGGACCACCAACCGGCCGCTCTCGATCGCGTTGGCCGGCCTCACGCTGCTCGCCGGCGTCCTGCCGGCGGGCATCGCATACCTCGGCGCGCTGATCGTCGATGCAGTGATCCGCGCCGCCGATCTGCACCACCGCACCGGCGCCATCAGCCTCGCCCACGTGTTCCTGCTGGTCGGCTGCGAGGCGGCGCTGATTGCCGCGACCTCGCTCGCGCAGCGCGGTATCTCCCTCGCGCAGTCGCTGCTGCGCGCGCAGCTCGGCCAGCGCGTCAACGTCATGATCCTCGAAAAGGCGCTCACCCTCGACATGCAGCAATTCGAGGACTCGGAGTTCTACGACAAGCTGACGCGCGCGCGGCGCGAGGCCTCGAGCCGCCCGTTGAGCCTGGTGATGCGCACCTTCGGGCTGCTGCAAAACGCCGTGTCGCTGATTTCCTTCGGCGGTTTGCTGGTCCGGTTCTCGCCCTGGGCGGTCGTGCTCCTGGTGGTGGCCGGCCTTCCGGCATTCCTCGCCGAGGCGCGGTTCTCGGGCGAGGCGTTCCGGCTGTTCCGCTGGCGGGCACCCGAATCGCGCATGCAGATCTACCTCGAGTCGGTGCTCGCCCGGGAGGACAGCGCCAAGGAGGTGAAGCTTTTCGAGCTCGGCCCGCGGTTCCTGGACCGCTATCGCGACATCTTCACCCGCCTGTACCGCGAGGATCGGGACCTCACCGTACGCCGCGACACCTGGGGATTCGGCCTGGGTCTGGTCGGGACCGCGGCGCTCTACGGCGGCTACGCGTGGATCGCCGCGGAAACCGTGGCGGGCGCGATGACCGTGGGTCAAATGACCATGTACCTCATGCTGCTGCGCCAGGGTCAGGCCGCGGTGAGCGCCGCGCTGACGGCGATCTCGGGCTTGTACGAGGACAACCTCTATCTGTCGAACCTGTTCGAATATCTGGAACAGCCGGTGCGAGGCTCGAGCGGCGCGCTCACGGCGGGGCCACGACCGGGCGACGGCATCCGCTTCGAGGACGTGGAGTTCATCTATCCCGACGCCTCCTCCCCCGCCTTGTCGCACATCGACCTGCACGTGAAGCCGGGCGAGAGCCTGGCGCTGGTCGGCGAGAACGGATCCGGCAAGACCACGCTGATCAAACTCCTGACCCGGCTGTACCGCCCGACACGAGGGCGCATTCTGCTGGATGGCCTCGACCTGCAGGAGTGGGACGAGTCGACGCTCAGGCAGCGCATCGGCGTGATCTTCCAGGACTTCGCCCGCTACCAGATGCTGGTGGGCGAGAACATCGGCGCGGGCGACGTGCGCGCGTTCGACGACGAAGGGCGATGGCGCAGCGCCGCCATGCAGGGTCTGGCGGCGGAATTCGTCGAGGCGCTGCCGTCGGGCTACCGCACCCAGCTCGGCAAGTGGTTCAAGGACGGACGCGAGCTGTCGGGCGGGCAGTGGCAGAAGATCGCGCTCGCACGCGCCTTCATGCGCAGCGACGCGGACATTCTGGTGCTGGACGAGCCCACCGCCGCCATCGACGCCGCCGCCGAGGCCGAGGTGTTCGAACATTTCAGGGACCTGACCCACAACCGCATCGCCATCGTCATTTCGCACCGCTTCTCGACGGTGCGCATGGCGGATCAGATCCTGGTCCTCGAGGGCGGCCGCATCGTGGAACGCGGCAGCCACGAGGCGCTGATGGCGCTCGATGGACGCTACGCGAGGCTTTTCACCCTGCAAGCCCGCGGGTATCGTTGACCCCATGCCTTCATTCGACGTGGTATCCGAGATCGATTCCCACGAGCTGACCAATGCCGTGGATCAGGCGAACCGCGAGCTGTCGCAGCGCTTCGACTTCAAGAACACCGGCGCCCGCTTCGAGCTCGAGGAGACGACGGTGACCCTATTCGCCCCGTCGGAATTTCAGCTGAACCAGATGCTCGAGATCCTGAAGCTGAAGGTCGCCAAGCGCGGCATCGACGTGGCATGTCTGGACGTGCAGGAGCCGCTGGTCAACCTCGCCGTGGCCAAGCAGCTCGTGATCCTGAAGCACGGCATCGATCAGGACACCGGCAGGAAGGTCACGCGGCTTCTCAAGGACTCGAAGCTCAAGGTGCAGGCACAGATCCAGGGCGACAAGGTGCGGGTCACCGGCAAGAAGCGCGACGACCTTCAGGAAGCCATCGCGATGTTGCGCAAGGGGAGCTTCGAGGTGCCGCTGCAGTTCAACAATTTCCGGGACTGACCGCTGTCTTCCCGGGCTGATCTCGGGGCTGCCTCGCGAGCGGCCCGCCGCCCTCACTCCGGCCGCTTACCCCGCTTCATCCCGTCGGTGGTGACCACCGTCCCGTCGAGCTCGACGATGATGGCATCGATGTCCTTCAGCCGGTTGTAGATCTCCAGGGCCTTCTCCGGCCCGAGCACGAACGCCGTCTTGGACAATCCATCGGTGCGGGTCGCATAGGGTCCGATCACCGTGGCGCTGCGCACCTTGCTCGCCGAATGGCCGGTGTGCGGGTCGATGATGTGGTGGTAGCGCACGCCCTTCTCCTCGAAGAAGCGCTCATAGTCCCCGGATGTCGAAATCGCGGCATCGACCAGCGGAATGCGGGCGATGACATTGCCCTCGCCCTTCATCGGATCCCGGATCCCCACCATCCAGGGCTTGCCGAATCGATCGCCGATGATGCGGCTGTCTCCGCCCGCACCGACGTAGGCCCGGGTGTAGCCCAAGCCCTTCAGCACATCGATGCCGCAGTCGACCGAATAGCCCTTCGCGATGCCGCCCAGATCGATGCGCACGCCTTTTTGCGAGAACCGCACCGTTTGATTGACCGGATCCAGGATCACGTGCCGGTAGTTGACCGCCGGCAGCGCCTGGGCGATCTCGGCGTCGTCGGGCCGGATGTGCTTGCGGAAGTCGTACATGTAACCCACGCTCGCGTAGGTGATGTCGAAGGCCCCATCGGTGATTTCCGAGTACTGCCTCGCCGCGGTCAGAAGGTCGAACAGCTCCTTGCTGATGTGCATCGGCCCGTCCGCGGCATGGGCGTTGACCTGCGACACCTCGCTGGTCGGCTTGTAGGTGCTCATGGTCTCGTCGATGTGCCGCATTTCGTCGAGCACCGCATCGATGGCCTGATTGCCCTTGGCCGCATCGTCGGCCCAGACCTCGACCGTGATGCGCGTTCCCATGATGCCGTCGGTGACGCGACGCACCCATTCCGCGTGCGCCGGCAGCGCAGCGCAGAGCAGCACGGCCAGTGTCGCCGGGAGGAGGAACCTACGCTTCATGGGCGGCTAGCCTATCCGGTTCGGCGGCTATTGGGTACGGGGCCGGCGCCACTGCATGACCACCAGCGCGCTCCCGATCATTCCGCCGAGGTGCGCGAAGTGAGCGATTCCCGCAAGCCTCCCGGTGACGCCGAAGGCGAGCTCCGCTCCCGCGTACAGGGTGGCGAACAGCCAGGCGGGCATGGGGATCGGCGGAATCAGCGGCACCACCTTGCGATGGGGAAACATCAACGCGTAGGCGAGCAGGAGTCCGAACACGCCGCCCGACGCCCCCAGCGTCGGCCCGAGCGGCGCCCCCATCAGCGGCGGCACGATGAGCTGCGTGAGAGCCGCCGTCACCACCGAAGCGAAGTAGCAGGCGAGCAGGCGCAGCGGCCCCGCGTAGCGCTCGATCTCCGCGCCGAACATGAAAAGCCCGAGCATGTTGAACAGGATGTGCGAATAATTGTGGGGATCGTGAAGGAAGGCATAGGTGACGATTTGCCAAAAATGGAACAGGGATTGCCCGACCTCGGGTATCGCCTGCACCGGCCACAGCGCGAACTGTATCTCGACCGCATCTCCGAACAGGAGCTGCATCGCATAGACCGCCACGTTCGCGGCGATCAACCAGAAGACGGCGGTGTTTTTCATGAGTAGGTGGTCATTGTAGCGTTATGCGTACCGTATTCCTCGACTACGAAACCGTTCGCAACGGAGACCCGAACCTCGACCACTCCGCGATCGATGCGGCCGCAGGCGAGGCCGCGGGCACGGTCCGCTACTGCGATTTCACCGAGGATGCTGCAATTCCCGGGCGCCTCGGCGCGGCGGACATCGTGCTCCTCAACAAGGTGAAACTGTCGCGCGCGCACCTGGCCGCGGCGGGTCATCTCAAACTGATCGCCTTGTCCGCCACCGGCACCGACAATGTCGATCTCGAGGCGGCCCGGGAGCTCGGCATCGCGGTGTGCAACGTGCGCGGCTATTGCAGTGCCTCGGTGGCGCAGCACGTCTGGGCCCTGATCCTGAGCCTCACCCAGCATCTGTCGGGCTGGCACCGGCTGGCGGTCGACGGATCCTGGGCGCGGGGCGAATTCAACGAGCTCGCCTATCCGATCCGCGAGCTGTCGGGCCGCACCCTCGGCATCGTGGGGTGGGGGGAGCTCGGGCGCGCGGTCGCCAGGGCTGCCGAGGCCTTCGGCATGCGGATCCTGGTCTGCAACCGGCCCGGCGCGGCGCCGGTCGATGGAAGGGTGCCGCTCGAGGAGCTGCTCGCAACCGCCGACGTGGTGTCCCTGCACTGCCCGCTGACGCCCGCCAACCGGGGCCTGATCGGTGCGCGGGAACTCGCCCTCATGAAGCCCGATGCGCTGTTGATCAATACCGCGCGCGGCGCCCTGATCGACGGTGCGGCGCTGGCCCATGCGCTCAAGGAGCGCAGGCTGGGGGGCGCCGGCATCGATGTGCTTCCCGTGGAGCCCCCGCTCGAGGGCGAGCCGCTGATGGAGCCGGGCATTCCCAATTTGATCGTCACGCCGCACATCGCCTGGGCGGCATTCGAGGCGCGTCAGCGTTGCCTCGACGAGATGGCCGCCAACATCCGCGATTTTCTCGGTGGCGGACGGCGCGGGCGGGTGGTGTGAGGTCCCACCGCGCCCGCTGCCCGCGTGTGGCCCCGCGACGGCGGGCCCGCGCAGCGCTCGGCCGCGCTCAGCCGCGCTCGGCGCGCTTCGCCTTCTTGGCGGCTCGCTTCTCTTCCAAGGTTTTGGCCGGCTTTTTCTTTTCTTCCCGCTTTCGTTCCATGCCCTTGCTCATGACTCGCTCCTCTGGTTGACGAACTCCATCAATGCTTCGCGGCCCGATGCTTGGGCGGTCCGCGATCGGCGCTTCGCGCCGCGTGTTTCGGCGGGGGCGGGGGCCGCCCCTCGTCCCTGCGCTGAACCCTGGTGATGCGCAGTTCCCGGCCCGCCAGGCGCGTCTTTTTCAGCGTCTTGAAGATCTCCCGCGGCATGCCTTCGGGCAGATCGACGAAGCTGTGGTCCTCCCGGATGTCCACCCGACCGATGTAGACGCCGTCGAGGCCTGCCTCGTTGGCGATCGCGCCCACGATGTTGCCGGCCTTGATCTCGTGTACTGACCCGACCTCGATGCGAAAAGTTTCCGTGCGCGCGGCGCGCCCTCCCGGCTCGTCGCGGCGACGCGGCGGGCGCGGCGCATCGCTGTGGGCGGGGACATCGCTGCGGGCGGGGACATCGCTGCGGGCGGGGACATCCGCAGCCTCGGGTCTCGGGGCGTCCCGGCGAGCCGCATCAGCGGCGCTCCCCAACAGCAGCGGTGTGGACGCCTGCGCCAGGCTCGCGAGCGCCGCCGCGATGTCGATCGGTGCGAGATCCGTCTCCGCCTCGAGCTGTTCCAGGATCGGCCGGTAACGGTTGCTGTCCTCGTTCGCGGCCGCCTCGATGATCCGGGCCTTGAACTTCTCGATCCGGCGCGCGTTCACCGCGTCGACGGTCGGAAGGTTCATGGGCTCTATCTGCTGGCGCATCGCGCGTTCGATGCCGCGCAACAGATTGCGCTCGCGCGGCGCGATGAACAGGATCGCTTCGCCTTTGCGCCCCGCACGGCCGGTTCGGCCGACCCGATGCACGTACGATTCCGGATCGTACGGCGCATCGTAGTTCACGACGTGGCCGACGCGCTCCACGTCGATGCCGCGGGCCGCGACGTCCGTCGCGACGACGATGTCGACGTCGCCGGCCTTCAGCCGGGCGATGGTGCGCTCGCGCTGCACCTGCGGAATGTCGCCGTTGAGCGGCGCCGCGGAAAACCCCCGGGCCTCGAGCTTCTCGGCGAGCTCCACCGTGGCCTGCTTGGTGCGGGTGAAGACCAGCATACCGTCGAAGGGCTCGGTCTCGAGGATCCGGGTCAGGGCGTCGAGCTTGTGCAATCCGCTCACGAGCCAGTAGCGCTGGCGGACATTGGCCGCGGTCGCGGCCTTGCTCTGGATGGTAATTTCGACCGGCGAGCGCAGATGCCTTTGGGCGATGCGGCGGATCGGCGCGGGCAGGGTGGCCGAGAACAGGGCCGCCTGCCGGTTCGGCGGCGTCTTCTGCAGAATGGCCTCGACCGCCTCGAGAAACCCCATGCGCAGCATTTCGTCGGCCTCGTCGAGCACCAGCATCTTGATCGAGTCGAGCTTGAGCGTGCCCCGCTCGAGATGGTCGCTGATCCGCCCCGGGGTGCCGACGACCACGTGCACTCCGCGCTTCAGGGCGTTCAGCTGGGGCTGGTAGCTTTGGCCGCCGTAAATCGGCAGTACGTGAAAACCCTTCAGATGCGAGGCATAGCGCTGGAAAGCTTCGGCCACCTGCAGTGCGAGCTCACGGGTCGGAACCAGCACGAGCACTTGGGGTTCGCGCCCGGACAAATCGATGCGTTCGAGCGCGGGCAGCGCGAATGCTGCGGTCTTCCCCGTGCCGGTCTGCGCCTGGCCGAGGAGGTCGGCGCCGGTGAGCAGCGCCGGGATCGTGGCGGATTGGATGGGCGAGGGCGACTCGTAACCGACCTCGGCGAGCGCCCGCAGGAGCGATTCGCCGAGGCCCAGATCACGGAAAGCCGCCGGACCGGGTGCGTTGCCGGCTGCAGATGCGCTCATGGAGATGCCTTGTTGGGGTAGTTGGCAAGTCTAGCGGTTTGGCCGGGTATTGCTACCATGCGCAACATGGGACGCATATTCGAAGTCAGGAAGCACGCGATGTTCGCGCGCTGGAACCGCATGGCCAAGCAATTCACCCGAATTGCCAAGGACATCGCCATTGCGGTGCATACCGGGGGGCCCGATCCGGCCTCCAACTCCACGCTGCGCCGCGTGCTGCAAAACGCCCGCGCGGTGAACATGCCGAAGGACAAGACCGATGCGGCCATACGGCGCGCCTCGGGCAAGGAGGCGCAGAACTATCAGGAAATCATCTACGAGGGCTACGCGCCGCACGGGGTCGCGCTTCTGGTGGAGTGCGCCACCGACAACCCGACCCGCACCATCGGCAACGTGCGCAACATATTCACGCGCAACGCGGGAAATCTGGGGACCGCCGGCAGCGTCGCCTTCCTGTTCAAGAAGATGGGGGTGTTCCGGCTGGATCCCGCTACCGTGAAGGACCAGGTCGAGCTCGAGCTCGACCTCATCGACCATGGGCTGGAAGAGATGGGCGAGAGCACGGGCGAGAAGGGCGAGCCGCAGCTGGTGATCCGGTGCGCCTTCACCGATTTCGGCAGGCTCCAGGAGGCCCTCGAGGCGCGCCACCTCACCCCCTTGTCGGCCGAGCACGAGTACATTCCCTCCATGTCCACCGAGCTGCCGGAGGATCAGGCCGCCGAAGCGCTGGCGCTGATCGACAAACTGGAACAGGACGAGGACGTGCAGAAGGTATTTCACACCCTGGCGTGAGCGCAGGCGCCATCCGGCCCCCCGGCGGCCCGAATCATTTCTTACGGATCGTTCATCCTGTCATCCGCCTCCCTCCCTGGCCCGTTGATCGAACGGAGGCCCGGATTTTCAGGAGAACTGACATGAAGCGATTGATGCTGCTGTTGATTCCGCTCAGCGTATTGGCGATGTCCGGTTGCGTGGTGGCGCCCTACGGCTATCACCGCGGATGGTACGGACCGCGCGTCGCGGTGGTTGCGCCGGCCCCGGTCGTGGTGGTGCGCTGAGGCGCGGGTGATCACGGGACACCCGCGGGCGGTGTGCGGCCGGCGGCGGCGGCCGCACCCCCTCTGCCCACGTATATAATCCGTGGGATGGCCGCCCACCGATTCCGCATCCTCAATGTGTTCACCCAGCGCCGCAAGACGCTGACGGGCAACCCGCTTTGCGTGTTCGAGCAGGGCGGCGAATTCGACACCGCCACCATGCAGGTGCTCGCCCGGCAATTCAATTTGTCCGAAACGACCTTCATCGCGCCCTCGGCGCGCGCCGACGCGAGCGTGCGGATTTTCACCCCGAATTACGAGATGCCGTTCGCCGGGCACCCGACTCTCGGCACCGCGCACGTCTGCAGGGCGCTCGGACTCGGGGGCGATTCGCTGAAGCTCGACATGAAGGCGGGGATCATCGCGGTCGAGGCGGACGGGGACCGCTGGACGCTGACGGCGCCGCCGGTCTCCTTCCGGGACATCGACTTTCCGCGCGGCGTGCTGGCGCGTGCGCTCGGCCTCGAGGAAGCCGACATCGACGAGCGGCCGCTCTGGGTGAAGGCGGGCAAGGAGCAGCTCATCGTGCCCCTGCGCTCGACGGATGCCGTGCGCCGCGCCTCGCCGTCGGCCGGCGCCATGGCAGACCTCAAGAGCGAGGACGGCATCGGCATGGCCTACGTGTTCGCGCCGAGCGGCCCGGCCAAGACGTTGGCCCGCTTTTTCTTTCCGAGCGGACCGGCGATGCTCGAGGACCCCGCCACGGGCTCGGCGACCGCCAACTTCGGGGGCTGGTGTCTCGCGATGAACCGGCCGCTGCCGCTCGCGCTGGAAATCTCCCAGGGCGAGTTCGCCGGACGCCCGTCCACGCTGCATCTCGAGGTGACCGCCGACCGCCGGATCCGGGTGGGCGGCGATGTCATCGAGGTGGGCGCCGGAGCGATGACCTTCTAAGCCTCCGGATCGGGACCGAGCCCGTGATTGACGATGCGATAGGCCCAGCGCACCACCGGCGTGAGGCGCGGTGACACCATGCCGATGGCCTTGTGATAGTCCATCCAGCGCGCTTCGTGATGCTCGGGCACGCCCAGTTCCGGATTGACGGGGAGCAGGATGTGCGTCTCCTTGCTCCGGGCGATGTAGTAGCGGGAAATCTTGCCCTTGTTGTACGGACCGGTGTCCATGTAGACCAGGCCCCAGTCGAACGAGATGTCGTCGAGCGCGGTCTCCTCGCGAACCTCGCGCACCGCAGCGTCGATCGGCTCCTCCCCCGCCTCCACCAGTCCTTTCGGGAAATCCCAGTTTCGGTAGGCGCGCAGGAGCAGAAACTTCAGTTTGCGGTTGACCACGCTCACGATCACCACGCCGGCGGAGAGCCGCGTGGGCGGTGCGACTTCTGGCATAGAAACGCTCGACGACGCCGATGGAGACGGATTGTACCGCGGCCGGCGCCGGTTTCCTGCCGCTCCTCGAGTCGCGCGGCCGCTCGCGCTACGCGGCCGCCGACAACGGGGAGCGGATCAGGTGGTCGAACGCGCTCAGCGAGGCCTTCGCACCCTCGCCCATGGCGATCACGATCTGCTTGTAGGGCACGATGGTGCAGTCGCCCGCCGCAAACACGCCGGGCACCGAGGTCTGGCCGCGGGCGTCCACTTCGATCTCCCCGCGCGGCGAGAGCTTCACCACGCCCTTGAGCCAGTCGGTGTTGGGCACGAGCCCGATCTGCACGAAGACCCCGGCAAGCTCGAGCCGGTGCGGGGCGCCGTCCCGGCGATCCTTGTAGGCGAGACCCGTCACCCGCTGGCCGTCGCCGATGACCTCGGTGGTTTGCGCACCCGTGATCACGGTGACGTTGGGCAGGCTCTTGAGCTTGCTCGTCAGCACGGCATCGGCGCGCAGCGCGTGATCGTATTCGATCAGCGTGACGTGGCTCACGAGGCCCGCCAGGTCGATCGCCGCCTCGACGCCGGAGTTGCCGCCGCCGATGACCGCGACGGGCTTGCCTTTGAAGAGGGGGCCGTCGCAGTGCGGACAGTAGGCCACGCCCCGGTTGCGGTACTCGCGCTCGCCGGGAACGTCGATCTCGCGCCATCGGGCGCCCGTGGCGAGCACCACCGATCGCGCCTTGAGGACGGCGCCGTTCTCGAGTCTCACCTCGATCAGCGCGCCCGCCGCGCCGGGCGCGAGGGCGGCGGCCCTCTGGGAATTCATCACGTCCACATCGTAGGTGGTCACATGCTGTTCGAGCCCCGTCGCGAGCTTGTGGCCCTCGGTCTCCTTCACCGAAATGAAGTTCTCGATGCCGACCGTATCGAGGAGCTGCCCGCCGAGACGCTCGGCCGCGATGCCGGTGCGGATTCCCTTGCGCGCGGCATAGATCGCCGCCGCGGCGCCCGCCGGTCCGCCGCCGACCACCAGCACGTCGTAGGGGGACTTCGCCGAAAGGCGCCCGGCCTCGTGTGCGGCGCCCGCGGAGTCGAGCTTCGAGACGATGTCCTCGAGCGACATGCGCCCCTGTCCGAACGGCTGGCCGTTCAGGAAGACGGCCGGCACCGCCATGATGCCGCGGCGCTCGACCTCGTCCTGGAACAGCGCGCCGTCGATCATGGTATGGCTCACGTTCGGGTTCAGCACCGCCATGAGATTCAGCGCCTGAACCACATCGGGGCAGTTCTGGCAGCTCAATGAAATGAAGGTTTCGAAGCGCATTTCGCCCCGCAGACGCCGAACCTGGTCCATGACCGCCGCGTCTGCCTTCGGCGGATGACCGCCGACCTGCAGCAGCGCGAGCACGAGCGAGCTGAACTCGTGCCCAAGCGGCAGACCCGCGAAACGCACCCCCGTCTCATGCCCGGCGCGCCGCAGGGCGAACGACGGCGAGAGCTCGCCGTCGCCGCGCCGGACCGTCAGCCGCACGAGAGCCGACGAGGCGGCGATGTCCTCGAGCAGCGCGAGCATTTCGCGCGACACATCCCCGTCATCGAGCGATGCCACGATCTCGACCGGCTCCTTGAGCCGGTCGAGATAGGCCTTCAATTGCGTCTTGAGTGCGGCGTCCAACATGGGTCGTCTCCTTCAGATCTTGCCGACCAGATCGAGAGAGGGCGACAGCGTGCGCTCGCCGGGCGTCCACTTGGCCGGGCAAACCTCGCCCGGGTGCGAGGCCACGTACTGGGCCGCCTGGACCTTGCGCAGCAGCTCCTTGGCGTCGCGGCCGATGCCGTTGTCGTTGATCTCGACGATCTTGATTCGCCCGCCCGGATCGACCACGAAGGTCCCGCGGTAGGCGATGCCCTCTTCCTCGATCAGCACGCCGAAGTTTCTCGCCAGGGTATGGGTGGGGTCCCCGACCAGCGGGTACTGCACCTTGGCGATGGTGTCGGAGGTGTCGTGCCACGCCTTGTGGGTAAAATGCGTGTCGGTCGATACGCCGTAAATTTCCACGCCCAGTTTCTTGAAGGCCGCATAGTTGTCGGCCAGGTCGCCGAGCTCGGTCGGGCACACGAAGGTGAAGTCGGCGGGGTAGAAAACCACCACGGACCACTTGCCCTTGAGATCCTCGTGCGTGACCGGCACGAATTTGCCGTTATGGTAGGCCGTGGCCTTGAAGGGCTTGATTTCGGTATTGATCAGAGACATGGACGATTCCTCGCGTTTATGGGGTGATTTCGGCACTGGGGCCATGATGCGCCGCGGCTTTCGATTAGTGAAATTGATTATCTGGATGTATTTGATAGAATTCCTCTATCGCATAAGTTGGTTCGAATCCATGAATCTCAAGGACCTCAAATATCTGGTGGCGCTCGCGGACACCGGTCACTTCGGCCGGGCGGCCGAGCGTACGTTCGTGAGCCAGCCGACCCTGTCCGCGCAGCTGAAGAAGCTCGAGGACTACCTCGGCGTGAAGCTGGTCGAACGCCAGCCGAAGAACGTGCAGCTCACGGAAGTGGGCAAGCAGGTCGTGGTGCGCGCGCGCCGCATGCTCAACGAGGGCGACGAGATCGTCGCGCTCGCCCGGGACAACATCAATCCGCTCTGCGGCAAGCTCAAGATCGCGCTGATCCCGACCATCGGGCCGTATCTGCTGCCCCGGGTGATGCAAAAGATCCGCAAGGCGATGCCGGATCTGAAGCTCATGCTGTACGAGCATCAAACCGAAAATCTGCTGAAGCGGCTGCGCGACGGCGAGCTCGACATGGGCGTGCTCGCGCTGCCGGTCGACGAGGAGGGCCTGGAGTCGCGCGAACTGTACGAGGAGGACTTCATGGTGGCGCTCCCGAGCAGCCATCCCCTGGAGCGCAAGTCCGTCATCAAGGTGCAGGACCTCAGGGATCAGACGCTGCTGCTGCTCGAGGACGGGCATTGCCTGCGCGATCAGGCGCTCGAGGTGTGCAGCCGGGCCCACGTCCGCGAGCACGAGGATTTTCGCGCGACGAGCCTCGAGACCCTGCGGCAGATGGTGGTGGCCGGGCTCGGCATCACGCTGATGCCGGAGTTCGCGCTCGATCCGCCGTTCGGATCGCAACGCGGATTGACGGTGCGCCCGTTCGCCAAGCCGACGCCGATGCGCACCGTGGGCGCCGTGTGGCGCAAGACCAGCACGCGCTCCGTGGCAATCAATGCGGTCTGCGACGTGGTGCACGACGTGATGTCCGCCAAAGGCTGACCATTCCCGCCATGAGGCCGACCTCAAGAAAGCGCCGCCCCGGCGGCTCCGGTTGGGCATTTCAAGCCACGAATACGGCCGTGTTGGAGGCGCTCGCCCGCGGCGAGCGCCACGAATGCCTGCGCGAACTGTTCGGGGCAAGGGCACTGGAGGAGCTGTCCACGCTCGCCGTTGCCGCCCGCAGGCGCCAAGGCAGCCGCAGCGGCTCCGCGCGCCCGCGGGTGCTGATCGTTCCCGGCATGATGGGTTCCAGATTGAGCGATGCGCCGAACAAGGTGCTCTGGGCCGATCCGGAGCGCATCCGCGCAGGGCACCTGGTGCGATTGGCGCTGTCGGGGCCGCGGCCGTGCTCCATACGCGCAGCCGGCGCGGTGCTCCCGTCGTACGCAAGGCTCAAGCTCACGCTTGCGGCCGAGGGATTCGACGCGCGCTTCTTCGCTTACGACTGGCGGCTCGGCATCGACCGAATCGGTGCGGCGCTTGCGGCGAGGATTCGATCCGGCGGCTCGCCCGTGTCGCTGGTCGCGCACAGCATGGGAGGCCTCGTCGCACGCGTCGCCGCGAAGCTCGTACCGAAACGTCTGATCGAGCGGCTGATCATGCTCGGAACCCCCAATCAGGGCGCCTTCGCGCCGGTGCTCGCGTTGCGCGGCACCTATCCCTTCGTGCTGCGCTTGTCGCGCCTCGATCTCGCGCATTCGCCGGAGCAGCTGGCTGCATCCGTGTTCTGCAGCTTCCCCGGCCTGTATCAGCTCCTGCCCCCCGCCCCCGCACCCGGCGAGATAGACCTGCTCGATCCCCGCTCATGGCCCGACTCGGGCCCGCAACCGGAGCCGGCTCTGCTCGCGCGCGTGGCAGAGGTCCGACGCGGGATGATGGGCCCGGACAGCCGCATGCGGCACGTCGTCGGCGTGAACCGGAGCACGGTGATCTCGGTTCGGCGCACCGCCGCCGGGTTCGAATACGGCTCCAACCTCAACGGCGACGGCACCGTGCCGGTACACCTGGCGAGGCTTTCCGGCCTCGAGTGCTATTTCGCCGACGAGGCGCACGGCGAGCTCGCCAACAATACCCGGATCATCGCCGCGGTCGGCGCGCTGCTGCGGGGCGACCGGCGCTGCGGGCTGCCTGCACGGTTCACGCCGTTGCGCGGCGCCGGGGCATGTTTCGACGATGCGCAGCTGCGTGCGGCGCCCGGGGACAAGATCGATTGGAGGAATCTCGATTCGGCACAGCGCGAGGCTGTGCTGGCGGAGCTCGATGGCGGGAGAATGAGCTAGCCAGATCGTGCGGACGGCTCAGCGCCGGCTGAGCGCGGGCCGCCGGTAGCTCAGCGCTATTGCGACATAGCCCCCCTTTTCCCAACGGGCTTGTGTCGAACATTTCACATATTGCAATTCAGCCCGAGGCTAACATGTAGCAGGATTGACGCCCATGAACGCCGACCCAGTGCCCCCCACGCCTGCCCGAGCGCCCTCCCCCCGCTTCGACGAGAAGTTCATCGAAGAGCACAAGCTCCTCGAGCGCTACCTCGAGAACAAGCTGCCCGCCAAGGGCGCGCGCGATCTCGAGGCCTGGTGCCGGGCGCATCCGGAGTACCTGAACAACCTCAAGCTGCCCGAGCGCACCCAGGCGAGCCTGAAATTGTTGGAAGCGAGCGGCCAACCCCAGGATCTGGGCGAGCCGGCCGCCCCGTGGTGGAAGTCGCCGTATGTGCCGATCGCATCGGCGGCCGTCGCGTTCGTGAGCCTCCTGGCCTTCTGGGCATTGATGGGCAAGTACAGCCTGCTGCGCGGCGAACTGGAGGATGCCAAGGTGCGCGCGACGCGTGGCTCGCTGGTACAGCCCGCGGTCTCGAAGGAACTATACGTCGCGCCCGACCGGGCGCCGGGCATCGATCATGCGCGCATCGCCGTGAGCACCGCCGCACCCCTGCTGGTCGATCTGCACATCGACATGAGCTACACCAAGAAGCTGATGCAATTCAAGGTGACCGTGGACAAGGAAGGCCAGGGACGCGCGCTGATCATGAACAACGTGCTCAAGGACTCCAACAACGAGATCCGGCTGACCTTCAACACCACCGGGATCGCCGCCGGCCTTTATCGCGTGCGCATCGAGGCGCTGCCCATGAGCGGGGCGCCGATCCCCGAAGGCTGGCTGCTGCTCGAGGTGAACTAGCCGGGCCGACCGGCGGCTGAGCGAGGATTCAAAACGGCTCGTCCCGCAGGGTCACCACCGGCGGGGTATTCACCACGCGGCGCGTGGCCAGCGTCCCCGCGACGCCGACCAGCACCGTTCCGCACACCAGGCCGAACACCCAGACCCAGGGGTCGAACGAATACTCGAGCGAAAACACGCGGCGCGCGAGAAACCAGCCCACGCCGCTCGCGCCCACCGCGGCCAGGGTGCCGGACAGGAACCCGAGCGCCGAGAACTCGGCGGCGACTCCCTGCAGCACGGTCATGCGGCTCGCCCCCAGCGTGCGCAACATGGCGCTCTCGTAGCGGCGCTCGTCCCGCGTCGCCTGCACCGCCGCGAGCAGCACGACGACGCCCGCCGCGAGGGTGAACAGGAAGACGTATTGCACGGCGAGCGATGCGCGATCCATGATGTCGCGAATCTGCTGCAGGATGGCGTCCACGTCGAACACCGACACCGTCGGGAAACGTTTCACCAAATCGACCAGGGCGGGACGCTGCGCCGGAGTGAGGTAGATGCTCGTCATGTAGGTCCCGGCCGCGCCGTCCAGAAGACCGGGCGGGAACACCAGGAAAAAATTCGGCCGGAAGCTGTCCCAGCGGATCTTGCGGATGCTGGCGACCCGCGCCGTCAGGCTCTCGCCGGCGACATCGAATCGCAGTGTGTCGCCGAGCTTCAATCCGAGCGCTTCCTGGTACTCGGTCGATATGGAGACCAGCGGCTTGCCCATCTCGCCGGGCGTCCACCAGTGTCCGGCGATCAGCTGGTTGTCCGGCATGAGCGAGGCAGTCCAGGTGAGATTCTGCTCGCGCTCCAGAAAGCCGCGTCCCCGGTCGCCCTCGAGCTTGATCGAGTCGCTCGGCACGCCGTTCACCGCGGTGATGCGGGCGCGAACCATGGGATACATGGCCGGCTCGCCGAAGCCGTGCGCCTTCAAGAAGTCGTGGAGCGGCGCGCGCTCGTCCGGGCTGATGTTGACCAGGAAATTGTTGGGCACGTTTGCGGGGAGGCTGCGCCGCCAATCGCTCAACAGGTCGCCGCGCACCACGGCGAGCAGCAGGAGCATCATGAGGCCGAGGCCGAACGCCACGATTTGCACCACGCTCGCGCCTCCGCGGCGTGAGACGTTGGCGAGCCCGTAGCGCCAGGCCACGCCCACGCCGCCCCGCAGGCGTCCGGTGAGCAGGACCAGGCCGTAGCCGGCGAGGGCGAGGGCGGCGCCCACGCCCAGCACGCCGCCGAGCACGCTCACCACGAGCTCCGTATCGCGCACCAGGCTCCAAAGAATCGCGAACAGCGCGCCCACCGCGCACAGGTAGGCGATGCCGAATTTGAGCGGCGGGGACGCCGCCGTTTTGCGCAGCACCCGGGCGGGCGGCGTGTTCTTCAGATGCAGCAGCGAGGGCAGCGCGAAGCCGATCAGCATGGCGGTCACCGTCACCAGGGCCACGGCCAGCGGCGCGAACGAGGCCGGCGGCAGATCGGTGCGGATGAGATCGCGCAGCAGCCAGGCGAGCCCGCTCTGGGCGAAGTATCCCATCGAAGCGCCGACGGCGACCGCGGCGAGCGCGAGCAGCGTGAGCTCCACCACCGAGATCGACAGCACGAAACGCTGCGAGGCCCCCATGCACTTCATCAACGCCACGGTGTCGAGATGGCGGGCCGCATAGCGCCGCGCGCCCATGGCGACGGCGACGGCGGCGAGCAGAACCGAGGCGAGGCTCGCGAGGTTCAAGAAGCGGCTGGCGCGGTCGATGGCGGAGTTGAGCTGACGGCTGGACTCGTCCACCTGGCGCAGACGCTCGCCGCCGGTCTTGACGGCATTCAAGTAATCCCGCATCGAGGCGATGGCGGACGCCGGCCCGGCGAACAAGGCCGCGTAGGTCACGCGGCTGCCGGGCTGGATGAGCTCGGTCGAGGGCACATCGTCGTAATTGATGAGCACGGCGGGCGCGAGGTTGACGAACCCCGTGCCCTGATCCGGCCGATAATCGAGGATTTCCGCGACCCGGAACGAGGCGGCGCCGATCCGGATCGACGCGCCGGGCGCGATATCGAGATGCGCGACGATGCGGGCATCCACCCAGGCCTCGCCGCGGGCCGGGAGGCGATCGGTGGCGGTGGCGGCGCCGAACGGCGTATGCGAGATCTTGATGCGGCCGCGAAGCGGATAGCCGGGCGTCGCCGCGTTGAGCGCCGCGAGCTGGCTCGAATCGCCGTTGAAGATGGCGGTGGGGAAGTTCAAGAGCCTGGCGCTCGCGAGCCCGAGCGTGCGGCTTTGCTCGAAATAACGCTCGGGAATGGGGCTGGGCGACTCGAGCCGCAGATCCGCCGCCAGCACCTCGGCCGCCTGGGCGCGGACACCCTGGGCAATCCGGTTGGTGAAGAAGCCCACGGCGGTCAGCGACAGCACCGCCACGCTCAACGCCAGCACGAGCACCGACAGCTCGCCGGACTTCAGGTCGCGCCACAGATTGCGCAAGGCGAAGCGCAGCATCTGCATCGGGTCAGTCCGCCGTTCCGCCGGCCACCGCCCGGCCGGCATCGAGCTCGAGCGTGCGGTCGCAGCGCCGGGCAAGACCCCGATCGTGCGTCACCAGCACGAGGGTGCTGCCGATCCTGCGGTTGAACCCGAACAACAGATCCGTGATGCGCTGCCCGGTGTGCGTATCCAGATTGCCGGTCGGCTCGTCCGCGAACAACACCGCGGGCTCGGCCACGAAGGCGCGCGCGATCGCCACGCGCTGCTGCTCCCCGCCCGACAATTGCTTCGGGTAGTGGGCGGCTCTCGAGGTCAGGCCCACCTGCTCGAGCGCCTGCGCGGCCGCCTGCCGCGCATCCCGACGCGCCTTGAGCTCGAGCGGCAACATCACGTTCTCCAGCGCGGTCAGCGAAGGGATGAGATGGAAGGACTGAAACACGAATCCCACCGAGCGGCCGCGCACCGCCGCGCGTCCGTCCTCGTCGAGGTCGGTGATATCCGCGCCGGCGATGCACACGCGGCCGCTCGTCGGCGAATCCAGGCCCGCCAGCAGGGCGAGGAGCGTCGATTTACCCGCGCCGGAGGCGCCGACGATGGCCAGGGTCTCGCCCGCTCGCACGGCGACGGTGACATCGGAGAGAATGGCGAGCGGGCCTTCCGGGCTCGACACGGTTTTGGAGAGATTCTTGGCCTCGAGAACGATTTTGTCTGGCATCGGGGGCGGAATGAAGCGGCTGCTCGTCCTGGCGGTATTGTGGGTGGCGGCGCTCCCGGCGGCTCACGCCGATGCGCCGGTGATCCTCGTGTTCGGCGACAGCATCAGTGCCGGCTACGGGCTGCCGCGCGTGGAGCAGGGCTGGGTGTCGCTGCTGCAGGCGAAGCTCAAGGACCAAGGGTACGGTTATGACGTGGTCAACGCCAGCGTCAGCGGCGAAACGACCGAGGGGGGCCTCGCCCGGCTGCCGCGCGCCCTATCCCTGCATCATCCGCGAATCGTGATCCTGGAGCTCGGCGGCAACGACGGGCTGCGCGCGCTGCCGATCGCGGACCTGCGCTCCGATCTCGCGCGCATGATCGATCTGTCGCGCGCCGCCGGCGCCAAGGTTCTGCTCCTCGGCATGCGGATCCCCCCGAACTACGGGCCGGCCTACACGGCGCAATTCAGCCAGGTGTTCGCCGACCTGGCGCAGGCCCGCCACGTTGCCTCGGTGCCCTTCCTGCTCGAAGGCATCGCCCTGAACGCCGACCTGATGCAGGCCGACGGCATTCATCCGAATCAGGCGGGCCAGCCCCGCCTGCTCGAGAACGTATGGCCCGCCCTGATGCCGCTACTGAAGGAATCCGCTCACTTGGAGCCGTCGAGCCACTGATCGACGCCGCCGTGCTTGGAGCACGCGCCCGAGTGGCTCTTGGACTTCGAGTAGCTGCCGTCCTTGCATTTCGCGGTGGCGCCGGCGGGGGCCGCGGCGGATTTCGAAGCGGTCGCGCTAGGCGCCATGGCGGTCGGCGTCATGGCGGTCGACGCTGCGGCGGGTGCCGCGGAAGGCGCCATGCTGCCCGACGCGGCCGCCTTCTGGACCCCCCCATGACCGCTGCAGGCCCCGCGGCCGGTCGCGCTCGAGGTGGTGCCGTCCTTGCAGGTCGTCGGCGCGGCGGCCGCGGACTGCGCGCCCGCGGTTTGCATGGCGAGGCTGGACAGCAGGACGAGAGACGGGACGATCAGGCGCGCGAGAGGAAAGGTTTTCATCGGTTTTGCTCCTCGGGTTGGCTACGATTCGAATTGTCCGGTAACAACGTGATCACATCCATCAGAAAGCGGGTGTGGTCGTGGGCCGAGGCGGCGCTGAACAGCTTTCCCTGGACGCTCACGTGCGAGTTCTCCATCACGCTTCGCGGGAACTCGGACACGCCGACGAGCTGCAGCTCGTCCGCGGACTGGCACATCAGGCTCTCTGCCGGCGCGTAGAGATACGCCGTCTTGTCCAGCACCAGAATCGGCACGTTGTCCACGCCCGTCTCCGTCGGATAGGGGCGGAACTGCACCCGCCCGGAGAGCGTATGTTTCACCGGCGTGACCCACAGGCACGCACCGTATCCATGAACGCAGCCCGCCGCGGCCAGGCACGCGCACACGATCATCCACCGCCATCGACTCATTCGACGTACTCCGCTTGCCGGCGCCAAGCATACTCCGTCCCCCGCCGACGTTGCTGGCGACTTGAACCGGTGCTATACACGCGGGACAAAAACAGGAGCGGTCGTGGATCGAGTTTGGCTTCAGCATTACCCGGCCGGCGTGCCCACCGACATCGACCCGGACCAGTACGCCTCGCTGCGGGAGGTGTTCGAGGAAGCCTGCGCTTCCTACGGCAATCGCATCGCCTATCGGAGCCTCGGCGCGGCCCTGAGCTACGCGCAGCTCGACGAGCTGAGCCGGGCGTTCGCGGCGTGGCTGCAGAAGAAATCCGGGCTGGAGCACGGCGACCGGGTCGCCTTGATGATGCCGAACATCCTGCAATATCCCATCGCCTTGTTCGGCATCCTGCGGGCGGGGCTCACGGTGGTGAACGTCAATCCGCTCTACACCCCCCGCGAGCTCGAACATCAGCTCCAGGACTCCGGCGCCAAGGTCATCGTCATTTTGGAGAATTTCGCCCACGTCCTGCAGCAGGTGCTGCCGAGGACCGGCCTCAAGCACGTGCTGGTGACGCGGGTCGGCGATCTTCTCGGCTTTCCCCGCGGGATGATCGTGAATTTCGTGCTGCGCCACGTGCGCAAGCAGATCCCGGCGTGGAAGATGCCGGGCGCATCGACGTTCAAGAGCGCTTTGGGTGCGGGACTTGGCCTGAAGCTCGATCCCGTGCAGATCGGCCCGCAGGACATCGCGTTCCTGCAGTACACCGGCGGGACGACGGGCGTCGCCAAGGCGGCGGTCCTCACCCACCGGAACATGGTGGCGAACGTGCTCCAGGCGAACGCCTGGATACGACCGGCGCTCGACGCCTCCGCCTCCCGTGTGGTGATCACCGCGCTGCCGCTCTACCACATCTTCTCGCTCACCGCGAACTGCCTGCTGTTCGTGCGGCTCGGAGCGGAAAACGTGCTGATCGCCAATCCGCGCGACTTCCCGGCGTTCGTCGCCGAGCTCAAGAAATACAAGTTCTTCTTCATCAGCGGGGTCAATACGCTGTTCAACGCGCTGCTGCATACGCCGGGCTTCGACTCGCTCGATTTCTCCGCCTTGCGCATCACCCTGGGGGGCGGCATGGCGGTTCAGGCGGTGGTCGCGGAGCGCTGGAAAAAGGTCACCGGCAACGTCCTCACCCAGGCCTGGGGGCTCACCGAGACCGCGCCCGCGGCATGCATCAACCCCATCGGCCTGGATTTCAACGGATCGATCGGTCTGCCGATCTCCTCGACCGACGTGACCATCCGCGACGACGCCGGCCGCGAGCTGAAGACCGACGAAGTCGGCGAAATATGCGTCTTCGGGCCGCAGCTCATGCGCGGCTACTGGAACCGGCCCGATGAGACCGAGATGGTGATGTTCGGGGATTGGCTGCGGACCGGCGACATCGGGCGCATGGACGCGCAGGGGTTCGTGTACATCGAGGATCGCAAGAAGGACATGATCCTCGTGTCCGGTTTCAACGTCTACCCGAACGAGGTCGAGAGCGTCATCGCCGCCCATCCCGGCGTGCTCGAGGTCGCGGCGGTGGCGGAGCAGGACGAGGCTTCAGGCGAGGCCGTGTCGATCTTCGTGGTGAAGAAAGATCCCGCGCTCACGGCCGAGGCGCTGATCGAGTACGCGCGCCGCGACCTGACCCGCTACAAGGTTCCCAAGCACGTGTACTTCCGGCAGGAGCTGCCGAAAACCAACGTCGGCAAGATCCTGCGTCGGGCGCTTCGCGACGAGCTGAAGCACGCATCGCCGGGCACGGCTGCCGGCAGGGCTTCCGCCGCCCCCCCGGGCGCCCCCGCGGCGCCCAAAAATCAGCCGGGAACGTAGCCCCGCACCGTGTCGACCAGCACGGCGACGCGCTCCGGATCGACATCCGGCGTGATGCCGTGTCCGAGATTGAACACGTGGCCGGCCCCGGGCCCGAAGCTCTCGAGCACCCTCAAGGTCTCGGCGCGCAAAGTATCCGCGGGCGCGAACAAGGCTGACGGGTCGAGATTTCCCTGCAGCGCCGCCCGGCCGCCGACCGCGCGTCGGGCATCCTCGAGACCCGTGGTCCAGTCGACTCCGACGGCGTCGCAGCCGATCGCCGCGATCTCGGCGAGCCACGCGCCCCCGCCCTTGGTGAAAACGATGTTCGGCACCCGACGGTCCTGGGCTTCGCGGGTGAGGCCGGCGACGATCTGCGCCATGTAGTGCAGCGAGAACTCGCGATACTGCGCGGGGGTCAGGATGCCTCCCCAGGTGTCGAACAGCATGACGGCCTGGGCGCCGGCCGCGATCTGTGCGTTCAGGTACAGGACGGTCGCCTCCGCGAGCAACGCGAGCAGGCGATGCAGCTCGGCCGGGGCCTCGTACATCAGACGCTTGATGATCCCGAAAGTCTTGCTGCCGCCGCCCTCGACCATGTACGTACCGACCGTCCAGGGACTGCCCGCGAACCCGATCAGCGGCACGCGGCCGGCAAGCTCGCGCCGGATCAGAGCCACCGCGTCGACCACGTAGCGCAGCTCGTGGGCCGGGTCTGGCACGCCGAGCTTGTCGATATCGGCGGCGGATCGGATCGGGCGCGCGAATTTCGGACCTTCGCCCGCCTCGAAATTCAGGCCGAGATTCATCGCATGCGGAATGGTCAGGATGTCGGAGAACAATATGGCGGCATCGAGCGGATATCGGTCGACAGGCTGCAGGGTCACCTCGCAGGCGATGTCGGGGTTGGTGCACATCGCGAGGAAATTTCCGGCCCGCGCCCTCGTGGCGCGGTACTCGGGCAGATATCGCCCGGCCTGGCGCATGAGCCATACGGGTCTGCGCGGCGTCGGCTCGCGCAGCAGCGCTCGCAGCAGCAAATCGTTCTTGAGAGGCGCCGTCATGTGGTTCCTGTCATGTCCCTGAGTCACGTCCGCTCGCTCGGGTCGAACAGGCGCCGGTGCTCCAGGATAGCGTACCGATCCGTCATTCCGGCGATGTAATCGGCCACGGCCCGCGCCCGGCCCGCCATTCCCTGCCCGGCCTCCAGCCGCTGCGCGGTCGAATGGTGTTCCTCCGGCATGAGGCGCGGGTCCGCCAGGAAGGCGTCGAACAGCGCCGTCATCACGCGCCTGGCTTTCGCGGTCATGCGCTGGACCTTGTAGTGCTTGTACACCTGCTCGCGCAGGAACGTCTTGAGTCCCTGGTTGAGCTCGCGGGTCTGGTCGCTGAAGCCGATCAACGGTGCGCCGTGCGACCTCACGTCCGCCGCCGACGCCACGCCCGCGGCCGCCAGGCGCGAGGCCGACGTGTCGATCAGATCGGTCACCAGGCGGTTGATCATGCGGCGCAGGATCTCGTACACGAGCTTCCTGCCCGCGAGCGCGGGGTACTTGCGCGAAACCTCGTCCTGGTATTGCGCGAACAGCGGAATGGCGTGCAGCTGTTCGACGCTGATGAGCCCCGCCCGGATTCCGTCGTCGACATCGTGGTTGTTGTAGGCGATCTCGTCGGCGAAGTTCGCGAGCTGCGCCTCGAGGCCGGGCTGCTCGCGCCGGATGAACCGCTCGCCCACGTCGCCGAGCTGCACGGCATTGGCCTGGGAGCAATGCTTGAGGATGCCCTCGCGGCATTCGAAAGTGAGATTCAGCCCGTCGAACTCCGCGTAATGCTCCTCGAGCACATCGACCACGCGCAGCGACTGCAGATTGTGCTCGAACCCGCCGAACTCGCGCATGCAGGCGTTGAGCGCATCCTGCCCCGCATGGCCGAACGGGGTGTGGCCCAGATCGTGCGCGAGGCAGATGGCCTCGGCCAGCACCTCGTTCAGCCCGAGCGCCCGGGCGATGGTGCGGGCGATCTGGGCGACCTCCAGCGAATGGGTGAGCCGTGTCCGGTACAGATCGCCCTCGTGATTGACGAACACCTGCGTCTTGTAGACGAGGCGGCGGAACGCGGTGGAATGCACGATGCGGTCGCGATCGCGCTGGTACTCCGAGCGGTAAGCCGGAGCGGGCTCGGGGCGGCGGCGGCCGCGCGAGTCCGCCTCGTGCGCCGCGTAGGGTGCCGGGCCGCCCGCGCGCGGGCTCACGCGAAATATTCCCGCAGCGTGGTCTCCAGCGCCCGCTGCGGATACTGGGACACCACGATCCCGGAGCCGAGCCGCTCGAGCAGCACCAGCCGCAGCTTGCCCGACAACACCTTCTTGTCCATGCGCATGAGCGCAAGCGCCCGGGCCGCACCCACCTTCGGCGTCTCGGTCGGCAGTCCCGCACGGCGCAGCAGGCCGCCGATGCGCTCCTTGGCGGGGGCGTCGATCAGGCCGAGCTCGCGCGAGAAATCCGCCGCCATCAGCATGCCGAGCGCGACCGCCTCGCCATGCAGATAGCGCTCGAAATCGGTGGCGGCCTCGATGGCGTGGCCGAACGTATGGCCGAAATTCAGGATCGCGCGCCGTCCCTGTTCGCGCTCGTCCTCATGGACGATGGCCGCCTTGATCTCGCAGGACCGCAAGATCGCGTAGCTCAGCGCCTCCTCGTCCCGCTCCCGGAGCTTCTCCATGTTCGAATCCAGCCAATCGAGAAATCGCGGATCCGCGATGCAGCCGTACTTGATGACCTCCGCGAGCCCCGCGGAGAGCTCCCGGTCCGGCAGGGTCGAGAGCGTATCGGTGTCCGCGATGACCGCGAGCGGCTGGTGGAAGGCGCCGATGAGATTCTTGCCGCCGCTATGGTTGACGCCGGTCTTGCCGCCCACCGACGAGTCGACCTGCGCCAGCAGAGTGGTCGGGAGCTGCACGCAGCCGATGCCGCGCTGGTAGCACGCCGCGGCAAAACCGGCGATGTCGCCGACCACGCCTCCGCCGAGCGCGAGCACGACGCCGTCCCGGTTGAGCTTCCTGCCGACCAGCTCGTCGATGACCCGGGCGGCGGTTTGCAGGGTCTTGTGCTGCTCGCCGTCGGGGAGAATGCACTCGGCGATGTTGCGCCCGCCGAGGGACGCGCGCAGCGTTGCCAGATAGAGCCGCGCCACGGTCGTGTTGGTGACGATCATGAGGTCGCTGGCGGGGATCTCCGACGCGAGCAGCGCACGGTCGCCCAGCAGTCCGGGGCCGATCGTGATCCGATACCGCGAGTGTCCGACGTCGACTTGGAGCGTTTGCACGCCCCGGATTATACGTTCGTTAGGCGAGGCCGCGCGCGCGCTCGATCTCCCGATGGATCTCGTCGGCGACGATCTGCACCCGGCGCCCGTCCGTCGACACGGTCAAATCGGCGATCTCCGCATAGAGCGCCGCCCTCTGCTCCATCAGCTCCCCGAGCTTGACCTTGGGGTCGGTATCGTTGAGCAGGGGCCGATGGCGCCCGTGACGCGTGCGCTCGAGCTGCTGGGCCAGGGAGGTCTCCAGGTACACCACGGTACCCCGCTCGGCCAGCAGCCGCCGATTCTCGGCGAGAATCACCGCTCCGCCGCCGGTCGCGACGACCACCCCGTTGAGCCGGGTCAGGCGATCGATCGCCTCCAATTCCCGCTGCCTGAAGCCCGCCTCGCCCTCCTTCTCGAAGATGAAGGCGATATCGACCCCGGTCTTCGCCTCGATGTCGGCATCGCTGTCATAAAAGGAAAACCGCAGCAGGCGCGCCAAGTGGCGGCCGACGGCCGACTTGCCGGAGCCCATCGGGCCGATGAGGAAGACATTGGGCTTGGAGAGCATGGGCGGGGATCATAATGGAAAGGGCCGGGGCACGTATGCGCGCCCCGGCCCCGCCCGGCTCAGTCGCTTGGAATCGACTCAATACAGGTTGGATCCCTCGCGCAGGATCTTCGGCGTGATGAAGATCAGGAGCTCCGTCTTGTTGTTGATGTTGGTGGTGCTCTTGAACAGATTGCCGAGCACCGGGATGTCTCCCAGCCAGGGCACCTTGTTCGCCGCATACGACTTGGTGGTCTCGAGGATGCCGCCGAGCACCACGGTCTGACCGTCGCCCACCAGCACCTGGGTTTGGATCTGGCGCGTGTCGATGGAGGGCACCGAGCCGCCGGTGGCGCTGGTGACCTGCTGACCGACCGTGTCGTCGCTCACGTCCAGATCCAGGATCACCCGGTTGTCCGGCGTGATCAGCGGCGTCACCTTGAGCGACAGGACGGCATTCTTGAACTGGGTGGTGGTCGCGCCGCTCGAGGCCGATTCCTGGTAGGGAATTTCGGTACCCTGCAGAATGACCGCCTGTTTCTGATTGGCGGTGATCACCCGCGGCGAGGAAATCGTCTCGCTCTTGCCTTCGTTCTCGGCGGCGGACAACGCGAGGTCGACCAGGTAGCTTCCGGCGAGCAGCGACACGCCGATGCTGCCGTTGGTGTTCGCGGCGGGCGTGTTGACCATGTAGCGGTTGGCAAGCGCCGGGGTCGCGGGCGAGGGCACGGTCACGCCGGTGTTGGTGATGGTACCGGTGGTGCCGCCTCCCAGCGCGGACTGGATCAACGAGTCAGCGCCTGTTCCGCTTCCCGTCACCGCCAACAATCCGTTGTTGCCGTTCTTCTGCGCGGTGGTGACGCCGAATTGCGCGCCCAGATCGCGCTCGAAGGTGTCGCTCACCACCACGATGCGGCATTCGATGAGCACCTGTTTCACGGGCACATCGAGCGTCTGCACCAGGCGGCGGATCTCCGCGAGATTCTCCGCGGTGTCCTGGACCAGCAGCGTATTGGTGCGCTCGTCGATGGAGATGCTGCCGCGGGCGGACAGCAGCGTGTTCTTGCCGCCGCCCACGCCGCCCGTGGTCGGACGGATCATCTTGGCCAGATCCGCCACCTTGGCGTAATTCACGGTCATGAACTCGGAGCGGATCGGCGACAGATCCTGGACCTCCTTGTGCGCGGCGAGCTCGGCCTTCTCGCGGTTGGCGAGCTCCTCCGTCGGTCCGATGATGATGACGTTGTCCTGGCGCCGTTTGTCGAGGCCCTTGGTGCGCAGCACGATGTCGAGCGCCTGGTCCCAGGGAACGTTCTGCAGA
Organism: uncultured Gammaproteobacteria bacterium; assembly: GCA_963736185.1. Lineage (GTDB taxonomy): Bacteria > Pseudomonadota > Gammaproteobacteria > Steroidobacterales > Steroidobacteraceae > Bog-1198. The sequence goes on from CAVTNZ010000073.1 coordinate 47,269, forward strand.
CGCAGCGTCAGATTGCCGGTGACCGAATCGCTGACGACGATGTTCTGGCCGCTGGTATCGGCAAGCAGCTGCAGCACCGATCGCACGTCGATGTCCTGGAAGTTCAGGGTCAGGCGCTCGCCGGTGTATTCCTTCTTCTCGTCCGCCGCCGCGGTGCGCTTCAGCGAGGGCTTGATCTCGACGGTATATTGGTTGTCTGACTGGTACGCGAGCTGCTCGAAGTCGCCCTGGGCCGTGATCACGAGGCGCGAGCTGCCCTCGACCCGGATGGCGTCCACGGACTGCACGGGCGTCGCGAAATCCATCACGTCGTAGCGGCGCATCAAGTTCTTGGGCATCAGGGTGCCGGCGAAATCGACCACCACCTGATTGCCCTCCTGGCGCACGTTGACCGGGGTGCGCGGATCCGAGAGCTGCACGATCACACGGCCGGTGCCGTCCGCGCCGCGGCGAAAATCGATGGTCTTGATGGACCGTTCGACGGGGGCGGCGCTCTGTCCGGAGCCCGGACGCGGCGCGGCATTGCTGCCGGCAAGCGACTCGCCGGGCTGATGCCCCAGGGTCACGATGATGTTGTTGCCGTCGACCTTGGTCGTGTACGGGAGCAGCGCGTCGACGTTGACCACCAGGCGCGAACGGCCGTTGGCCTCGGCCGCGAGCACCGTGTCGACACCGCCCGACCGCACGTCGATGCGGCGCGAGGCGAGGGCGAGCGTGGTGTTCGGCAGGTCGAACGCGATGCGCGCCGGCTTGTCGATGGTGAAGGGCAACGGCTCGGGGGCCGGACCGCTCAGGTGAAGCTTGAGCTGCACTTGCTGGCCCGACGTCTGGACGTCGATGCTCTCGAGCTTGAGCGAGTCCGCGGCTTGCGCCTGGACCCTGATGGTGAACGCCGACAATGCCGCGAGCGCGAGGGCTCCGATCGTCGCCGTCCGTAACTTGAATCTAATCATGCGTTCTACTCCCTGTGGCCTCAATTGGCCAATGCCAATGAGGCCGGTCGCTCGATATAACCGCCGAGACCATCCGGTATGATTTCAACGACGCTTATTTTGCTGCCCGTTATCTCAGTCACCTTCCCGTCGTTCTGCCCGATGTAGTTGCCGGGCTGAACCTTGTGCACGAGGCCGTCCTTCGATTGCACCAGTCCGTAAAAATTCTTCCCGACCTTGAAGGTGCCCACCATCTTGAGGGTGTCCAGCGAGAAGCCTTCGAGGAACTCGCGGTTGCGCCGCACGCTCGGCCGGACGCCCGCGCCGTTGGCGAGATTCGGGCTCAACGGCTGGAACGGCGAGCGCAGGTTGTTCGCGGAGTAGACGAAGGTCTCGTAGGGCTTCACCTCGGGGATCGGCTGAACCCGGCCGCCCGGGCGCTTCTTCGTCTCGGCGATCCACTTTTTCAGATCGGACTGCCCCCCGGAGCACGCTGCCGTCACGCAGGCCGCAAGCGCGACCGCGCTGACGATGCGGGCAAACGACATACTCTTCACGTCGCGCCTCCTGTTTTCTTCTTCGGTGCCGCCGGCTTGGCGCTGCCGTCATCCTCCATGTAACGGTACGTCTTGGCCGTAACGTCCATGGTCAAATTGTCGTAGCCGCCCTTCGCATCGACCGGCGTGATCTGGATGTCGTCCAGCGTGACGATGCGGGGCAGGGCGGCGATGCCGCTCACGAAGGCGCCGAACTGGTGGTAGCTGCCCACCAGCTTGATCTTGATCGGCAGCTCCGCATAAAAGCCGTTGCTCTTCTCCGTGCCCGGCTGGAACAGCTTCTCCTGCAGGCCGGCGGCGAGGCCGGTCTGGGAGATGTCCACGAGAAGATTCGGAACCTCGGTCTTGCCGGGCAGCTGCCGCAGCATGGCGCCGAAGCTGCGCTCCATCTCGGCGAGCTGCGCCTTGTAGGCGTCCAGGTTGGCCGCGCGCTGCTGCTTGTTCTCGAACTGGCTGCGAAGGTCCGCCTCGTCGGCCTCGGCCTTCTGCAGAACCGGCCGGTCCTCGTTCCAGACCAGCATGTACCAGGCGAGCCCTGTGCAGACGGCGAATATGAGCACCACGAAGAACGCCCGGATCGGCAGCGGCCAGCGCCCCGGGTCCTTGGGATCCAACGTTCGCAATTCATCGAGGAGGTTCATTTGCCGGCCGCCTTTTTCTTCACGGTAGTTTCACCGCCTTCCTCCAGATTCACGCCGACGGTCTGCGCGGTCAGCGTGAAATTGGAGCCCCCGCCCATCGCCGAGTCCTTGGCGGCCTCGACGACCTGCAGTTCCGGGTTGTCCATCCAGGTCGACGAATCGATGTTGCGCATGAACGTGGAGACGCGCGTGCTCGACTGGGCGACGCCGTGGATCTCCAGCTTCTTGCCGTTCTGTTTTATTCCGGTGAGATATACGCCGTCGGGGACGGTGCGCACGAGCTCGTCGAATTGATGCACGATCTCCGGCCGCTTGCGCTGCAGCTTCTCGATGATGTCCATGCGCGCCACGAGGCGCTGCTTTCTCGCCTCCAGGTCCTGGATGTCGGCGATCTCGGAGTCGAGCTGAACGATCTCCTTCTTGAGGATGTTGTTCTTCTCGAGCTGCGCGTCGATCCAGCTCTGGTAGACGACTTTGCCGACTCCGGCGACGATGAGGGCGAGCACCACGGCACCGCCCGCGCCGACCATGAATTCGCGGCGGCGGACCTTGCGTGCCTGTTCGCGGTGGGGAAGTAGATTAATGCGCGGCATGGCGTGCTCCCTTCAATCGAAGCTTCGCAGCGCGAGGCCGCAGGCGGTCAAGAGCGCGGTCGCGTCGCGGTTCACGGCCTGCGCCTTGGCTTTCGAGGACACCTTCATGTTGCCGAGCGGGTCTCCCTTGTCGGCGGGCACCCCGACGCGGCTCGAGATCACCTCGGCAACGCCGGGGATGTTGGCGCAGCCGCCGCAGATCAGGATCTGATCGGGCTGCGAGCGGCCGCTGCCGGAGGCCAGGTAGAACTGCAGCGAGCGGCTCACCTGCTGGGTCATGTCGTCGATGAACGGGTCGAGCACTTCGGGCTGATAGTTGCTCGGCAGACCGCCCTCTTTCTTGGCGCGCCCCGCCTCCTCCATCGACAGACCGTAGGTGCGCATGATCTCCTCGGTGAGCTGCTGCCCGCCGAAGGCGAAATCCCGGGTGTAGATGACCTTCATGTCGCGCAGCACGCTGAACGTGGTGCTGCTCGCGCCGAAATCGACCACCGCTACCGTGCGGTCCATGCCGCCGTCGGGCATCTGGTGGCGCATCAGCGCGCAGGCGTTCTCGAGCGCGAAGGCCTCGACGTCGACGATGTGGGCGGTGAGGCCGGAAGCCTGCACGGCAGCCTGGCGCTGCTCCACGTTCTCGGTGCGGGTGGCGACCAGCAGCACATCGAGCATGTCCGGATCCTTGTCGGACGGACCCACGACCTGGTAGTCGTAGCTGACCTCTTCCATGGGGAAGGGGATGTACTGATCGGCCTGCATCTCGACCTGACCCTCGAGCTCGTTCTCGCCGAGGCTCTTGGGCATCTGGATGACTTTGGTGATGGCCGCATCGCCGGAAATGGCGATGGCGGCAAGGCGGCTCTTGGCGCCCGACCGCTTGACGGCGCGGCGAATCGCCTCGCCGACCGCTTCTGCGTCGACGATGGCCTTCTCGTTGATCGCATTGTGTGGGGTCGGCTCGGCCGCGTAAGACTCCACGCGGTACTGTCCCCCCGACATGGTGAGCTCGATCAGCTTCACCGACGAGGTGGTGATGTCGAGCCCGAGCAGCGGGCGATATCTCTTACCTAGCGATAGCACTAGAAAATTCCTTTTCGCTCAATATCTTGGGCGCGAGGTCGGGGTGCACGAGAGTAGCCATGCGGGATCAAGTTATCAAGAAACTGTTAAATGGAACGTGAAACTACTCACGGTAATCGCCGTGACAACGGACGGGCGTCGCAAAATTGCGAACCACGCCGCCCGTGCGTCGCAGACACGGCCCAGCCGCCGCTGATACGACGCGGGGCGGGCAGCCGCGCCCGCTTAGGGGATTCCCGGAAGGTATCGACTCATCCATTCAGACCTCTACTCGCCTATGCTCTCCCTAGGCGATTGGTTAAGCTTGGTCTGGCAACCCCGCTGTCCTAGGTATCGAACCCGTAGACCGGTGGCTTTGCGTCCTCATCTTTCGATGAGTATGCCCATGTAAGCTTCGGTAATATGCCAGCCCTGTGTCCGCCGGCGCAATAAGTTAGAACGGTTTTCTGTGGCCAAACGTTACCTGGTTCTCATATCGCGCATTTGCGTGGTCCTCTTGGCGGCAATCGTGCTGGTTGCGTTCGCCAATGTCTGCGCTTATGTCTACTTGAAGCCCGCCCTGCCCGACGTCGACAGTCTGAGAGAGGTGCAGCTGCAGGTGCCGTTGCGCGTCTACACCCGGGATGGGCGGCTGATCGCCTCGATCGGCGAGCAGCGGCGCATCCCCGTGCGCTACGACCAGCTGCCGCCGAAGCTCGTGCAGGCCTTCCTGGCGACCGAAGACGACCGCTTCTTCCGCCACCATGGTGTTGATTGGGAAGGCATTTTGCGCGCCGCGCTCGCCAATGCGCGCGCCGGGCGGATCAGCCAGGGAGCGAGCACCATCACCATGCAGGTCGCGCGCGACATGTTCCTGACCCCGCATCGGGACATGAAGCGCAAGATGAGCGAGGTTTACATCTCCCTGCTGATGGAGGCCGAATTCACCAAGGAGGAGATCTTTTCGCTGTACGTGAACAAGATCTTCCTCGGGCAACGCGCCTACGGCGTCGCCGCGGCGGCGGAAGTGTATTTCGGCAAGACGCTCGATCAGCTGAGCCTGGCGGAGATGGCGACCCTCGCGGGCATCCCCACGGCCCCTTCCACCATCAATCCGGTCGCGAACGCGCAGGCGGCGACGGTGCGGCGGGCGCACGTGCTCGGCCGCATGCTGGAGCTGCACTACATCACCCCCGAAGAGTACGAGAAGGCCAAGGCGACGCCGATGGAAAGCCGGCTGCACGGCCCCTCCATCGAGGTCGACGCGCCCTACGTGGCGGAAATGGTGCGCAACGAGATGCAGGCCAAGTACGGCGACAGCATCTACACCGCCGGTTATCAGGTGTTCACGACCATCGATTCGCGGCTGCAGCCCGCCGCCACGGTGTCGCTGCGCACCGGGCTTCTCGAATACGATCGCCGCCACGGCTGGCGGGGTGCGACCGCCAAGGTCGATCTGTCCAAGGTTCAGGGGGAGTCCGGCCTGGACGCCGAGCTCGAGGAATTTCCGGTGGTCGGAGGCCTGCGGCCCGCGATCGTGGAGAGCGTCGAGAGCAGGAGCGCGCGCATCTATGTGAAGGATCTCGGCCGCGTGGAGCTGCCGTGGGAAAAGATGTCCTGGGCGCGGCGCGAATTGCCCGACGAGAAAGTCGACCGCGCCCCGGCGCAGGCCTCCGAAATCATGAGCCCCGGCGATGTGATCTACACCGTGGGCACCACCGCAAGCTCGCTGCAATTCGTGCAGGTGCCCGAGGCGCAGAGCGCGCTGGTCGCGATGGATCCGCATGATGGGGCAGTGGTCGCCCTGGTCGGCGGCTTCGACTATTTCCAGAGCAAATACAACCGGGTAACCCAGGCGAGGCGCCAGCCGGGTTCGAGCTTCAAGCCGTTCGTCTATGCCGCGGCGTTCGACAAGGGCTACACGCCGGCGAGCGTGGTGCTCGATGCGCCCATCGTCATCGACGAGGCTGGGATGCAGCAGGCGTGGCGGCCGAAGGAGGACACGGACCGGTTCGAGGGGCTGGTGCGCCTGCGCGAAGCGATGGCGAGATCGATCAATCTGGTGTCCGTGCGCCTGGTGCGCGACATCGGCCTCGATTACACGTGGAATTACGTGCAGCGGTTCGGGTTCGACAAGAGCCAGCTGCCGCAAGACCTCACCATGGCTCTCGGAACCGCGGAGGTGAGCCCGCTGCAAATGGCCACGGCCTACTCGACCTTTGCCAACGGCGGCTTCAAGGTCAACCCTTATTACATCGACCACATCCTGGATGCATCCGGCAACCCGATATTTCAGGCGCAACCGCTGCTCGCGTGCCCCGAGTGCGGCCACGCCTCGGATCCCGCGCCGGCCGCCGCGGGCCACCCCGCCGAGCCGGAAACGGGCGGCCCGGCCGAATCGCGCAGCGCATCGGGCCCGGCAAAGGACAGCCAGCTCGATCGAGGCGAGAGCGACGGCAAGACCCTGATTCCCGCCAAGGATCTGGCCCCGCAGATCATCCGGCCGCAGATCGCCTACCTTCTGTCCGACATGATGGCGGATGTGATCCGCCATGGCACCGGGCAGCGCGCGCTCGTGCTGAATCGAGACGACATCGCCGGCAAGACCGGCACCACCAACGATGCCCACGATGCGTGGTTCAACGGGTTCAACGGCAATCTGGTCGCCTCCGTGTGGACGGGTTTCGACCAGGACCGATCGCTGGGCGAAGGCGAGCAAGGCTCGCGCGCGGCGCTTCCAACCTGGATCTTCTTCATGCGCCAGGCGCTGGCCGGCACCCCCCGCTACAAGCTGCCCGCCCCCGATGGCATCGTCACGGCGCGCATATCGCCCACCACCGGCCTGCTCGCGAGCGCGGACGATCCCAATGCCATCATGGAGAAGTTCATGGAGGGCACGCTGCCGAAGCCGGAAGCCTCCGAGACGCCGACCAACCAGAATCCGTTGAACGATGGAGAAAAGCCGCTGTTCTAGCCGCACTCCTGTGCGAGTATCCCCGTATGCCGAAGAAATATTCGCAGCGCGCCGAGGATTTGCGCCGGGCGCTGGCCCAGGAAGCCGCGCGCATCATGGCCGAGCACGGCATCGAGGATTTTTTGCAGGCCAAGCGCAAGGCGGCGGATCGCCTCGGCGTGCACGATGTGGCGGTTTTGCCGAAGAACGTCGAGATCGAGGCCGCGCTCCGCGCGCATCAGCGCCTGTTCGGCCGCGATTCCCACGACCATACGCTCAAGGAACAGCGCCGCATCGCGCTCGACACCATGCGCCTGCTGGAGGAGTTCAAGCCGCGGCTGGTGGGCTCCGTGCTGACCGGCACGGCCACCAACTACAGCGACATCAATTTGCATCTGTTCGCCGACCGGTCGGAGACGGTCGCCATCCGCCTGATCGACCTGGGCGTGCCGCACCAGTTCTATGAGCGCCGGGTGAAGATGGATGCCGAGCGCACGGTGAGCTATCCCGCGCTGCGATTCGAGGCCAGCGGGCGCACCGTCGATGCCACGGTGTTTCCGATCGACGGCATCCGCCAGTCGCCCTATTCCCCCGTCGACGGGCGGCCGATGAAGCGCGCCGACGCGCGCGAGGTGGCGGAGCTGGTCGACGAGGGGTGAGCTCGGCGGGTCCGCGACATCCCTTAATCTTTACGCAATTTTGCTTAATTCTCAGTAAATCGGTTGAACAGCCGTCCAGCGGCGTATTAAGCTCAACGGGAGACCAGTACAAGTACGCAACGAAATGGCCAGCAGAGCCATCTGCCCGTGGGTCCGAGATGTGGGGAAACGGCAACGTATTACAAAAGAATGGGGTGTGGGATGCGTTCGGATGCCAGGATCAAATTGAATCCCAGCGGGAGCCGGGCGGCTGCCGGCAAGCAATCGACTGCGCGGGCAACCGCCGCGGCGGCCGCCTTCTTGAGCGTGCTCGCGGCCTTGCCCGGATTTGCCGATACTCCGGCCGACACCGGCGAGCTCGGCGAGATCGTCGTCACCGCCCAGCGGCGCGCCGAAAGGCTCCAGGACGTGCCCATGAGCATCCAGGCCTTCAGCCAGGAAGGTCTCGACCAACAGGGCGTGCGGTCGGTCGACGACCTCACCCGAGTGGCTCCCGGCGTGACCTTCATACGCAACGGCATGAGCTCGAGCGGCAATTACAACGACGAGGACTCGGATATCTCGATCCGCGGCATCGACTCCACCGCGGGCACGGCGACCACCGGGATCTATGTCGATGACACGCCGATCCAGACCCGCCACCTCAACTTCGGTACCGTCAACCCCTATCCGGCCCTGTTCGACCTCGACCGGGTCGAAGTCCTGAAGGGTCCGCAGGGCACCCTGTTCGGCGCGGGCTCGGAGGGCGGCACCATCCGCTTCATCACCCCGGAGCCGAGCCTGACCACTTATTCGGGCTACGCCCGGGCGGAATTCGGCCAGATCGACAACGGCGGCAACAGCTACACGGCGGGCGCCGCGGTCGGCGGCCCGATCATCGACGGCGTGCTCGGTTTTCGCGTCAGCGCCTCGTTCCAGGAGGACGGCGGCTGGGTGAATCGCGTGACCTACAATCCTCCGCCGAGCACGTTGGTCCTGCCGAGCTACGCGACGCTATACAGCGGGGACCCGGTGGTCACGGGCACGACTGAAAAGAATGCCAATTGGAAGGATACGCAGACCTTCCGCGTAGCCCTGAAATGGCAACCGATCGACGGTCTGTCGATCGACCCGTCGCTGTATGTGCAGACGCTGCACATCAACGATACTGGGGCTTACTGGCTCAACATCTCCAATCCGTCGAACAACGTCTACAACAACGGCAATGCGCAGCGCGACCCCAGCACGGATCCCTGGTACCTAGGCTCGATCAAGGTGAGCTGGAACCAGCCCTGGGCAAACATCGTCTCGAACACCTCGTACTTCTCGCGTCAGCAGCACTCGGTTTCGGACTACTCCCAGTGGTTCGACACGGTGTTTTTCTATAACCAGTACCCGCCCGCCGGAGAGATCAACAGCTCCTACTTCACCGATCACCAGAACAACTTCAACGAGGAAATCCGGGCGAGCTCTGTGGATTCGAACTCGCCATTGCAGTGGACCGCGGGCCTGTTCTATACGCACACCAACGAGGACTCCACGGAGTACGTGGTCAGCGATGCCGCCTGCGCCGGCAATACCTGCCCTATAACCGCACCGGGATTTCCCGCGGGCGCCGAGACCTATCTGCAGCCGCGCTTTTCCATGCTTGATAAGCAAGCCGCAATATTCGGCGAAGCGAGCTGGAAGTTCACGGATCAATTGAAGTTCACCGCGGGGCTGCGCTACTCGGATCTTCAATACTACGGCGTGGTGCAGGAGGTCGAACAGGGGTTGTTCGGCACGCTCAACGTGAACACACCCAGCTCGGGCAGCTCGAGACCGCTTACACCGCGCTTCGTGCTCAACTATCAGCCGACCGTCGACAACCTGATCTACGCCAGCGCCGCGAAGGGCTTCCGTCCGGGCGGCATCAACACGACGCTCCCATCCGATTGTTTTCTCAACACGGGAGTCTCCCCGAAAGCGGCGGCAGCGCCATTTTCCTCGGATTCCTTGTGGCAATACGAGATCGGCACCAAGAATTCGCTGTTCGACCATCATCTGACGGTCAACGCCGCCATCTACTACATCAAATGGAAGAACATCCAACAGTTCATCTATCTGGCCTGCGGCCTCGGCCTCGATTACAACTCGGGTGAAGTCACGGGTAAGGGCGGCGACCTCGAGGTGCAGTGGCGGCCCCTCGACGCTCTCACGCTCGGTCTCACCGCCTCGTATACCGACTCTTCCTTCGATGACAATGTCGTACTCGGGACCTCGGACAGGGTCGTCACTAGCGGGGACCACTTGCAAGCCTCGCCCTGGAACCTCGACCTCACCGGGGAGTACGTCTGGACCGCGACGGACTTCAAACCTTATTTGCGCCTCGACTATCAGTATACGACCGCGCAGAAAAGCCTCATCCCGTACACCGATCCTGCGAACGGTGAGAACTCGGATCCGACACTGCCGGGGCTGCCTGAGGTCCGGGTCCTCAATCTGCGCGCCGGCGTACGCCTGAACGGCGTGGATGTCTCGTTGTTCGCGAACAACGCGCTCAATTACCACACGCCGATCTTCGTGTCGCGCGACTTCAATGCGCCGGCGTACGGCTTGCCGAACCTGGACACCAACTACTTCGGCCGCGGCTACGCCCCGAGGACCGTGGGGGTCACGGGCACGTACCGGTTCTGAGGGAAAGCCCGCTCGGCGGGCGGAGGTCGCGCCAACTAGCTTAGGCTAAGCTAGCAGCCCCACAGGCCGCTAGTTAAGTTAGTTCGCGCCCTTCGCCTGCCACACCGCCAAGGTGTCCGGCGAGCCCTGCGCCCGCACGCCGTTGTCGTTCAGGATCTCGTCGGTGGCGGCCACCATCGCGGCCCGCGGGAAGACCATCGCCTCGCCGCCCTTCTGATCGAATTCGAAGGTGACGAACGGATCCTTCAGGTCGCGCAGCACGGCGACGAGGTGGGCGAGGCTCTTGATGCGCGTTCCGTTGACGGAATACACCACCGAGCCCGCGGGATTGGAATAGCCGGTGGCGAGCTTGTGCGGAAAGAAGGGTGAGGAGACCACGACGAGTTCCTCGAGATTTGCGTCCGGCGGATCGAGCGCGCGGGTCACGAGCGGGCTCTTCTCGAAGCCGAGCGCACGCAGCATGCCGATGTTGCTTTCGACCGCGCCGATCATCTGCCAGGTAGCCTTGGAGAACACCAGCGGCCCGTAGATGAAGTACGGCGGGTAGGAGCCCCGCAGATCGGAGACCACCGAGGGACGATCCGTGGGCACGGGCAGCCGCACGTCGAGTGTTTTACCCGCACGCACCACGGTCAGCGGCAGCTCGCCGTTCTTCGCCTGCTTCTGGATGAGGTAGCCGAAGCTCACGCGCAAATCCTTGCCGATCATCACCATGCCCTGGTTGTCGATGGGGGTGTCGCCGATGCGGGTGATCACGTCCCATTCCTTCAACGGATAGGAGGCGTCCTCCTTGTAGGGTCGATGGACCACCATGCCCTCGACCGATTTGCCGAGCTTCAGATAATCGCGCAGCGCGGGATTCTCCAGGGTCTGCAGCTCGTCGTACATCGCGGGCTTGCCGTCGTAGTGGCCATCGGCGATGTCCTTGAGGAACAGCTCCACTTCCTCGTTCGGAATGATGTAGCCGATGCTCTGAGTGTCCCCGCCCGTGAGCTTGCTGAACGCGAGACCGATCATCTTGTCGCCGGCGATCGCCGGGCCACCGCTGTTTCCCGGATTGATCGCCGCATCCACCTGGATGCGCAGTCCCGAGACCGGAAAGTTGTACGGCACGAATTCGATCCGCGACACGATTCCCTTGGTGATCGAGAGCGAGGTCCCGCCGGTCGGAAATCCGTAGGCGAGCACCGTATCCTTGATCTGCGGCAGCTCGCTCGCGCGCTTGATCGCCGGATGGGTGTCGAAGAAGCTCGTATCGTCGAGTTGCAGCACGGCGAGGTCGATGCCGGGAGCGACCGCGATGACGTTCGCCGGGACCTTGTCGCCGGCCGCATTGGCCTGCACCTGCACCTGGGTCGCGTAGAGCACGACGTGCGCGTTGGTCAATATGCGCTTGCCGTCGATGACCACGCCGGAGGCGGTGACATCGGCGGGACCCTGCTTGGTCCACGGTTTGAACGGATCGGGGTGGCGCACGGTGGCGAACACCTTCACCACCGAATCCTCGATGGCCGGCGCGGGCGCCGCGGGGTGCGGATTGGCGGCCTGCACGGCCGCGGTCGAAAGGGCGAGGCAGGCCGCAAGGCAGGCCGGGAGAGTCCGCTTGAGAACTGGCATGAAAGGTCCTATTTGCCGTCGACGGAAAAGGCGAGCAGCACGTTTCCCGGGTTGCCCCGTTCGCTGCCCGAGTTGACGTACACGACTCCATTGACGATGGTCGCGCCGCCCTGGTCCAGCGAACCGCCGCCGGCCTTCACGCGGTTGACGGTCGCGAAGTCCTTGGCGGTGTCGTAATCCCACAAGATCTTGCCGTCGATGGTGGAGTAGGCCCGCAAGTGGCCGTCCATCGATCCGGAGAACGCGGCGCCCGGGATCACGGTGACCGCCTGAGCCTGTCCATGGGCGCACGTCGAGGCGCTCGACCAGCTGCACGCCACGTCGGGCGCGGCGGTCTGCCAACGTCGCACGCCCGTTTTCATGTCGATCGCGACCAGACTGCCGCTCGAGTTGGACGGCTCCGCGCTCAGTCCCGAGAGGGCGGCGTAGACGCTGCGGTGGTCCGCGGCCATGCCGGCCTCGATGCCCCCGGGGATCTTGTTCTCGGCGCCGCTCAATTGCCACAACACCTCCCCGGAGCGCTCGGGATCGAGCCCGTACACCACGCCCGAGCGCTGGCCGACCAGCAGGACCTGCCGCCCGCCCGCCAGGGGCCGCAGGATCGGGGAGGAGGTGAATTCGCGCGCGGCCCCCACGTCGGCGGCGTCGGAGGCGGAGGGCGCAAGCTGCTTCGACCAGCGCACCTGACCGCTCGAAAGATCGAGCGCGACCACTCCGTCCGCCGTCGATTGGAGCGCCGGATTGAAGGAATCGCCGGTCGCGACGTAGAGGAGACCCCGCACGCCATCCACGGTCGGAGCGCCCGCGACCGCGACTCCCGCAGGACCGAATCGCTGCACTCCGCCGGCGGCTGGTGTCGCTCGCGGCTCCTCGCTCAACAGGTAGGTCTTCCAGTCGACCCGCCCGGTGGCAATGTCCAGCGCCGCCACGCTCCCGCGGAAAGTGCAGCAGGAGTAGCTCCCACGTCGGGCTTCGACGGACTCGCTCGAGCCGACGGCGACATAGAGCCGGTTTTGGTACACGGTCGGCGCGCCGAGAATGCGCGCGCTGGGATCGGCTTCGAGCTGGGTCTTCCACATCAGAGTGCCGCGCTCGGCATCCAGCGCGTACACCGCGCCCTTGTCGTCGCCGACGAACGCTGCGCTCGGCGGCTTGAGCACGTCCAGGTGCGCATCGATGCGTCCACGCTTGGCCTTCCTGGGCTTGGCGACCTGGCGCAGGGCGCCGAGCTCCGCGATCGCGATGGGACTGAAGGCATGTGCATCGGTATCGTAGCGCCAATAGGTGCAGCCGCTCCGCGCATCGAGCGCGTACACGTGTCCCGCCGAGGCGACGAACACCCGTCCGTCGACGATCGTGGGCTGGCCGGAAACGGTGCTGGCGCCGGGGTATCCAAACGCCCATTTCAGCGCGAGGCGCGATACATCCGTCGCCCGTATGGCGGGTTCGGGCTGATAGCGCGTGTTCTCGATACCGCGGCCCCAGCCGTTCCACTGGGCGCTGCCGAGGGCCACCGGACTCGGGGGCTCCGAACAAAGAATCTGTGCCGCGGGAGCGGGCGACGGCGGGTCTTCGGCGGCGGCCTGACCCACCCAGGCAAACAGCGCGGCGGCGGTGACCGCAGCCGCCACGGACGATCTGGCATGCACGGGGGCGGCCATTTTCAACGCTTGTCTAACGGGGTGTAGTCTCGCTGCGTGGGGCCGGTGTACAGCTGGCGCGGGCGCCCGATGCGCATGTGCGGGTCGGAGACCATCTCCTGCCAATGCGCCACCCAGCCGGCGGTGCGGGCGATCGCGAACAGCACGGTGAACATCGAACGCGGAATCCCGAGGGCGGAGTAGATGATGCCGGAATAGAAGTCGACGTTCGGGTAGAGCTTGCGCGACACGAAGTATTCGTCCTTCAGCGCGACCTCCTCGAGCTTGAGCGCCAGTTCGAACAGCGGATTGTTGTTCACCCCCACGCCCATTTTTTCCAGCACCCGATAGCACATCTCGCGGATGATCTTGGCGCGCGGATCGAAGTTCTTGTAGACGCGATGTCCGAAGCCCATGAGGCGCACGCTGTCCGATTTGTCCTTCACGCGGGCGAGGAACTTGTCGATGTTCCTGGCCGAGCCGATGCCGTCCAGCATGTCGAGAACCGCCTCGTTGGCGCCGCCGTGGGCGGGGCCCCAGAGCGCGGAGACGCCGGAGGAGATCGCCGCGTAGGGATTGGTGCCCGTGCTGCCCGCCAGACGCACGGTCGAGGTGCTCGCGTTCTGCTCATGGTCGGCATGCAGGATGAACAGAAGGTCCAGCGCCTCGGCGGCCACCGGATCGATGGCATAGGGCTCGCACGGCACCGCGAAGAACATGTTCAACATGTTCGCGCAGTAGCGCAAATCGTTGCGCGGATACACGAACGGTTGTCCGAGCGTGTGCTTGTACGCTGCGGCCGCGATCGTGGGGAGCTTCGCGATGATCCGGTGCGAGAAGATCTCCCGGTGGCGCGGGTCGTTGATGTCGGTCGAGTCCTGATAGAAGGCCGCCATGGACGCGACCACCGCCGACACCATGGCCATCGGATGGGCGTCGTGGTGGAAGCCGCGAAAAAAACTCAACAGCGGTTCGTTGATCATGGTGTGACGCGTGATCGAGTGGGTGAACCCGCAAAGCTGCGTCTTGTTCGGCAGTTCGCCGTGGATCAACAGATGGGCGACCTCGAGGAAGCTGGATTTCTCGGCCAGCTGTTCCACGGGATAGCCGCGGTACAGGAGAACGCCCGCATCGCCGTCGATATAGGTGATCTTGCTGTCGGTACTCGCGGTGGCCATGAAGCCGGGATCGTAGGTGAATACACCGAAGTCGCGGATCAGGTGCGAGATGTCGAGGGCTTCGGGCCCGACGGTTCCGGTCAACGCGGTCAATTCACCGCTCTTGCCCGTGGAGAGGTTCTTCAGTTCGTACTTCGTGCTCATACGCGTTTCCGGCTTCGGATGGGTTCATTGACGATGGCCCGGAAGCCTTGCACGGTAGTTCGGCGGAATCAAGCGACCCGCCGACGATCCCTCGAGATGAGGGGCGGACGAACCGCCCGCGAGCGGGCGCTTGCGCGCCCTTGCGGGCTTAAGTTTTCGCCGCCGCGGCGGCGTACTTCTTGCGGAACTTATCCACCCGGCCGCCGGTGTCCACGATCTTCTGCTTGCCCGTGTAGAACGGGTGGCAGTTCGAGCACACTTCCACCTGCAGATCCTGTCCGATGGTCGAACGCGTCTTGAACGAGTTGCCGCAGGTGCAGGTCACGTTGATCTCGTTGTATTCGGGATGAATGCCGGCTTTCATGTCGTAAACCTCTGGTGATCTTTTATGAGGCAGAATCGACGGTTCTCAAGGGACCGCCGCCACGCCAATCGGCCCGCCCAAAACGGGGTCGCGTACCTTAGCTCAAAGCCCTCCGTTCAACAAGCAATCTCGGGAAATTCTCCCCGCGCCGGGGCGGGGCGGCTGCGTTCGGCGGGCTTCCGGCCAGCTTGTCCACAATAACTGTGGATAAGTCTGTGGACGGAATGGCCTTCGCATAACTGTCACACAGGATTTTCGCATAAATGTTAACTTGGTCAAAAAATAGACAAGCATGTTTCTTCAATATAATTAGCAAGTTACGAGCACCATCTGACCTAAAGGAGGCGCAATACGCTGTAGGTGCCCCTCTGGGCGGGGTGCGGCGACCGATGTGTATAAGCTCATTCGAGAAAACCGCCCTGAAGGTCGTTTAGGAACCTCGAACCGAGCTCGGTCGGCCGCCAGCCGGCGGCGGTCCTCTCCAAAAGCCCCCGGCCGCCGGCGCGACCCAAGGCAGCCTCGATGAGTCCGATCGGCAGCCCGGTACGCTGCTCGAAATCCCGGCAACGGAAGCCCTCGTTCAGCCGCAGCGCATTCAGCATGAACTCGAAGGGCAGTTCCGCACGCGGGACTCTTCGGCGAACGCCGCACGATTCTGTGCCATCGGTGCTCGCCAGGGCCTCGATCCGCTCCAGAAAATCGCGCGGTTGGCGCGGCTTTTCGGTTCTCACGATGTGGTCGGGCGCCTGAGACGTGAGCTTGCCGTGGGCGCCCGCGCCGATGCCCACGTAGTCGCCGAACGTCCAGTAGTTCAAATTGTGGCGGCAGCGCGCGGCGGGGCGCGCGTAGGCCGACACCTCGTACTGCTCGAAGCCCTCGGCGGCCAGCAATTGCTGGCAGTCGCGCTGAATCGCGAACGCCGCATCCTCATCGGGCAGCGGCGGAGGCCGGGCGTGAAACACCGTGCCGGGCTCGAGAGTCAGCTGGTAGTGGGAGATATGAGCGGGCTTCAGACCGCAGGCGATGCGCACGTCGGCGAGCGCCTTCTCGAGCGTCTGTTCGGGCAACGCGTACATCAGGTCCAGATTGAAGTTCGCAAGACCGGCCGCATGCAGCTCCTCGACCGCCCGGTGGGTATCCTCGGCCGCATGAATCCGCCCCAGCCGCAGCAGCGCCGCGGGATCGAAGCTCTGCGCGCCGAGCGAAACGCGGGTGATGCCGGCGTCCCGATAGCCGGCGAAGCGGCCCCGCTCCACCGTGCCGGGATTCGCCTCCAGGGTGACTTCCGCATCCGCGGCGACGGGAGTCAGCCGCCGCAACCCCTCCAGCAGCCGCGCATAGTCCTCCGGCGGAAACAGGCTCGGCGTGCCGCCGCCGAAAAAGATGGTCTCGATCGGGCGCCCACCGATCGACGGCAGCTCATGTGCGAAATCCTGGAGCAGCGCGTCGATGTAGCTCGGCGGTACGGCGCTGGTGCCCCGCTGGTGGGAATTGAAGTCGCAGTAAGGACACTTGCGCACGCACCAGGGCATGTGCACGTACAACGAGAGCGGCACGGGGATCACGTGCGGGCTTCGAGCTTGGCGCGCAGCTCGCGCATGGCGCGGCCGCGGTGGCTCAGCCGATTCTTCTCCGCGGGATCGAGCTCGGCCGCGGTCATCGCGAGGTCGGGCAGCCAGAAATACGGGTCGTAGCCGAAACCGCCCGCACCGCGCGGCGCATCGACGATGCATCCCTCCCAGGTGCCGACGGCAGTCAACGGCTCGAGGTCGCCGGGTCCGTCGAGATACACCAGCACGCAGCGATAGCGCGCCCGCCGTGCACCGGGAGGTACGCCTGAGAGTGCCGCGAGGAGCTTCGCGTTGTTCGCGGCGTCATCCGCGCCGGGCCCTGCGTAGCGCGCCGAGTACACGCCCGGCGCCCCGCCCAGCGCGTCCACCTCGAGGCCTGAGTCGTCGGCGACGGCCGCCTCGCCCGTGGCCGCGGCGGCGTGGTGCGCCTTCAACAGCGCATTCGCGAAAAAGGTCGTTCCGGTCTCCTCCGGGGCAGTCACCCCCGCCGAGGCTTGGGTTTCGGGCGCGAACGCAAGCCCCTCGAGCAGCGCCCGGAATTCGCGCAGCTTGCCGGGATTGGCCGTGGCGACGATCAGCCTTCTCAAGCGGCGCGTGCGGTTTGCTGGGCCTCATGCAATTGGGCGATCCCTTGCACGGCCAGATCGAGGAGCTTGTCGAGCTCGTGGCGCCGGAACGCATGGCCTTCTGCCGTCCCCTGCACCTCGACGAACCCGCCGCCCGAGTTCATCACCACGTTCATGTCGGTCTCGGCGCTGGAATCCTCGGCATAGTCCAGGTCGAGCACGGGAACGCCGCGATAGATGCCCACCGAAACGGCGGCCACCTGGCCGTGGATCGGATTCGCCGCCAGTGCACGGCGCTTCATGAGCTTGTCGATGGCATCCGCCAATGCGACGAAGGCACCGGTGATCGCGGCGGTGCGCGTTCCGCCATCCGCCTGCAGCACATCGCAATCGAGGGTGACGGTGCGGTCGCCCAGGGCCTTCAGATCGACCACGGCCCGGAGCGAACGCCCGATCAATCGCTGGATTTCCTGCGTACGCCCCGACTGCTTGCCGCGCGCAGCCTCGCGCGCCGAACGAGTGTGGGTGGCGCGGGGAAGCATGCCGTACTCCGCCGTGACCCATCCCTGCCCGGAGCCGCGCAGAAACGAAGGGACGCCGTCTTCGATGCTCGCCGTGCACAGCACGCGCGTCGCGCCAAAGCCCACCAGCACCGAGCCTTCGGCGTGGGCGGTATAACCCCTGGCAAAGGACAGCTCCCGAAGCTGATCGGGCGCCCGGCCGCTCGGCCGCACGCTCACGCCGCTCTCCAGCGCAGCGCCGCGGCGCTGGTATTGTCGCTGTAGGGAGCGGACGCGGCGACCGCCTGGGTGCCCAGGTCGGTGAGCGTTTCGCGCAGCGGCTTGCCCACATTCTGGGCGAAGCGCACGAAATCCTGGTCCTTGAGATTCGCCCACAAGCCGTCCGTGCAGAGCAGCAGCACATCGCCCGACTTGAGCCGCCGGCGCGTCGAGATGCTCATTTCGGGCAGCGCCGCATCGCCGCCCAGACAGCACTCGACGTAGTTGCGCATGGGGTGACCGTGCACTTCGGCCTCCGTGATCAGCCCCTCGCGCAGCAGCACTTCCACGTGGCTGTGATCGCGGGTGCGCTCCAATACCTGAGACTGTCTCATCTGATACACCCGGCTATCTCCCACATGCGCCCAATAAGCCGCCGAGTCCTGCACCAGACACACGGCACAAGTGGCGCGCGGACGCGCCTCCACGGACAATCCCACGCCCAGCTTGACGACTTCCTCGTGCGCCCGGCCGATCGACAAATGCAAAAAGCCGAGCGGATCGAAAATCGGATGCGGGATCTGCCAGAAGGCCTCCAAGAGCGTGGCGAGCGCGGTTTCGGCGGCGCGAGCCCCCTCGGCGTGGCCGCCCATGCCATCGATCACCGCCAGAAGCACCGCCTGCTCGGCAGCGGCCACCGCCACGCGGTCCTGATTCTCCTCGCGATGCCCGATCAAGCTCACATCTGCGATCTCGATCTGCAATGACAGCTCCTGACCCTTTCGATAGACTGAAACGCCGTAAGACGGCCCGAAGAAACGATTATGGCCGATTTTGGCGTTCAAACCCTATGATTCGAAGCATGACCGGCTTCGCCCGGCGCGAGCGTCAGTATCCCTGGGGGCTTATCGCCTGGGAGCTGAAGACCGTCAATCACCGCTTTTTAGAGATCGGCTGCCGGCTGCCGGAGGATTTCCGCGCGGCGGAATCCGACTTCCGCCAGACCATCGCAGGCGCCGTGCGTCGCGGCAAGGTCGACGCGTCGTTGCATTTCAGGCCGGCCACGGCCTCGACCACGCTGGAGGTCGACGCCGACCTGCTCGCCTCGCTCACCCAGCGGGCACAGCAGGCGGCTTTGCAGGCCGGCCCCGCCGCGCGCATCGAGGTGACCGATCTATTGCGCTGGCCGGGGGTGGTGCGCGAGCCGCCCAAGGACACCGCACCGTTGATCGGCGCCGCCCATGCGCTCCTCGAGGAGGCGTTGGCCGAACTCACGCGCTTTCGCGACAGCGAAGGCGGCCGCCTCGAGGAGGCGCTCGAGCTGCGCTGCGCGGGGCTCGCGGATTTCGCCTCGCAGGTCGCCGCGCGATTGCCGGAAGTGCGCGCCCGCATCCGCTCGAAGTTGTTGGAGCGCATCGCGCAGCTCTGCACGGATGTCGACCATGAGCGGCTCGAACAGGAGCTCGCCATCCTGGCTCAACGCTTGGACGTGGACGAGGAGCTCGACCGGCTGCGCGGTCACGTCACCGAGATTCGCAAGACCTTCGGCGGCAAGGAACCGGCGGGACGGCGGCTGGATTTTCTGATGCAGGAACTGAATCGGGAGGCGAACACGCTGTCATCGAAGTCGCAGGACATCGAGACGACCCGTTCCGCGGTGGACATGAAGGTGCTGATCGAGCAGATGCGCGAACAGGTGCAGAACATCGAATAGTGTTTTGGGCTGTCGTCGGCTGTCGCGGGCCGTCCTCGGAAAGTGCGCGAAACGCCTGCAAAACTAGGGTTTTGCGTCAGTTATTGTCTCTGGACGTTTTGGGTCGTCTGGACTACCGTTGGGGCTGGGTGCGTAGCTAAATGCGTAGCTAGATTTTGTAGCTACGCGGCTCATGTTCCAGCCACGCGGCTTGCGTCTTAGCTTCGCGGTTTGTACGCAATCTCGCTACGCACCCGGGGGTCTGCACATGGCGTCCGGAAAGCTCAACTCCCTGTCGATCGAGCGCGCACATCGCTTCGGCGGTCCGGTGCTGCTGCTCAGCGATGGTGACGGCCTCTACTTCAGGAAGCAGACACGCGAGGGGGCCGCGTGGATGTTCCGCTATCGATTCGCCGGCCGCGAGCGCTGGATGACCCTCGGCAACTACCCCGACATGAGCCTCGCCGCGGCGCGGATCGAGGCGCGGGAGAAGCGCCTCATGCTCGACAAGCGGCGCGATCCGCTGTTCGTCAAGCAGGAGGCCGAAGAAGCGCAGCGCGCCGCGATCGCCGCCCAGAAGGCGCGCCAGACGTTTCGGGATCTCGCGGAGGATTGGTACAGCACGGAGATCGACCCGCGGCGTCTCAAGCACCCGAAGGTGCCGCGCCGCTATCTCGATAAATACCTGCTGCCGGCCTTCGGCGAGCGCGTGCCCGCCGAGATCACCGCGGCCGATGCCGCCCGACTCCTCGCGCAAGTTCGCAAGAGCGCGCCCACCGCGGCGAACGATCTGCTGCGCTTCATGCGGCGCGTGTTCCGCTTCGGCGTGCGCCGCCACGTGCTCGCCAGCAATCCCGTGGCGGACTTCGATCAAAGCGATGCCGGCGGGCCCGAACGCGCGCGCAAGCGCGCCTTGAGCGTCGAGGAGCTGGGGAAGCTCTTCAAGGCGCTGCGGGACTCCCCGAGCTTCGGCGGCGCCAACCTCCTGGCGGTGAAGCTGCTGCTCGCCCTGGGCGTTCGCAAAGGCGAGTTGCTGGGTGCCCAATGGAGCGAGTTCGATCTCGACAGCGCAGCGCCAACCTGGCGCCTGCCGGCGAGCCGCACCAAAACGGGCGAGGCGCTGACGATTCCGCTGGTGCCCGCTGTTGCAACCTGGCTCAAATCGTTGCGCGAGGTTGCAGGCGGTAGCGCGTTCGTGTTCCCCAAGCGCCGGCGCGACCCGCGCCAGCGCGCGTTGCACCTGGGAATCGACACGTTGAACGCCGCGCTTGCGGCGGTCGAGCACGGACTGGAACACTTCACCTTGCACGACCTGCGCCGCACCATGCGGACGCACCTCGCGTCCCTCGGCGTCCGCAGCGAAGTGGCCGAACGCTGTCTGGGTCACAAGCTGCGCGGAGTCGAGGGCACCTACAACACGCACGATTATCTCAACGAGCGCCGCGCGGCGCTGGAAGCCTGGACGGCGCTGTTGCTCGACATCGAAAGCGGCGCGCAGAAGGTCACGCCGATCAGACGCAAGGCGGCGAGCTGATCTCCCGGCACGCCGAGTGCGCGCTAGGCGACCTACGGGACGGTTCCGCCGATCCCCCGCTCACTGCTCGCTGAGCTACAAAGTCCGTTCCTGGTCCCTCGGAATGGCTTGCGCATGGCCTTGCGGTTCGGCCCCGCGTTGCTGCGCCCTTGAATCGGAGGAATGTCGCTGCAAGCTGTTGCCGGTCGGTTAGGACGGGCGGAAGGTGCTTGGCGAAGTACCGGACCTCGCCCGCCAGGATTTCTTCGCCTTGGGCATCCAGCACCTCAGCGGCCTTCAGCCAGGCCGATACGAGCGATTTGCGAGTCTCGACCAACCTTGCGCGCGCCGGATCTTCGACCGTTCCGGTGCGTGCTAGCTCTGTCGCAATTCCGATCATCCTGGCGCGCATCGCCGTGGACTTCCCGTATCGCCGTGCCTTGAAGATCCCCTCCCGGCGTTTTTTTGTGTTTTCGCCGCGAATTGCCCGAGAGGTGGCGTTGGCCGCAATGCCCTGTTCGCGCATCAACTGCGCGAAGTGCTCGCGCCAATCCCGCAGAAGCTGCTTGTCGATGTGCAGCCGCCGGCCGAGCTCGTTCTCCGCCTTCACCACCAGATGCACGTGCGGGTGCTGCTGGTGGGTGTGCAACACCATGGCGTAGCGGTGTTGCCGGAAATTCTCGCGGGCGAATTGCCGCGCGGCGGCCAAAACCTTGTCCGGGGGCGTCGGCGACGGCATGGACAGCACGATGTTGTGCACCAGTTTCGTCGGCCGCCGCGCCGGACCGCCGTCCCTCTGCGTCCGGTACTGTCCGGCGGTGAGCTCCAGGTGCCAGTCATCGATGAGCCGCCTTTGCTCTTCCAGCCGTCCGATGCGCTCGCCCTCGTCCGTCTCGATCTCCAGGCTCCCTCGGCGGCTGATGTACGCGAAGTGAGCCGCAACCGCACCCCTGCTGGTTCCTCCGCCGGTCACTTTCACCATGACCTCCGGCGTATGCCTGACGGTGCGCGAGATATGGGCGATCTGCACGCGGCTGAATCGACCGGGCATTTGCAGACCGGCGCGCCCGTAGCTCACGACCTCGAAGGATCGGGGTCCATCCGACGGTAGGCGAACAACCCGTCTATTCAACGCGGCTCTCCCAGCTCACCAGCGCCGCTTGGGCGAATTCGTGCAGACGCCGCTCCACGTCCGCTACAAGGGCTCGAGTACGGCTCAGTTGCTGCTGCAGGTCCCGTGGCAGAACACCCGCCTGCGCGGCTTCCCGAGCCGTCCGTGCCATAAGTCGACCGACACCCGCCAAGACGGACACGGCCGCCTTGAGCGCAGCGAGCTCCTGGGCTGCCAGCGGCGGGTTGGCGGCCACATGACCCCGGACGAGGGCGGCAATATAGGCTGAGTCCTTCATGCGGCGCTCAGCCGCTCGATGCCGAATCGCAAGTCGATCTCCCGGCCGCAAACGGATCGTGATCCGATCCACGGCGGGTTCGCTGCTCGATGTCCGCGGCGGTAAGTCGGGGACATCCGAAGCGAGCAATGTCCGAATGGCGATCAGCGCCAGCGTCGACTCCGATACTCGCAGCTTCGCAGCGACCTCGGCGAACGAGCGCTTCTCCTTCGGCGTCGGCCTCGCCGTGATCGATGGGGCGGTCGATTTCAGCGTGCTGTCGGTCATTGCGCGCCAACGCCTGTTGCGGCAGAACGCGGACACCTCGCTATCCTGCCCTCACTCCAATACCGACCCGACAACGCTCCTCGATGTAAGCGACGACAGCGTGGTCCTGATTGCATCCACGAACTCATTGCGCCCGGTCCGAATACTTACTCGGCGTCGGACTTCCGAGGATGAGTGCTGGGTCGAGCGGTCGAACGAAAGCCCCTGGCCTACATTGACCAGAGGCCGCCGTGACCGTACCGCGTCCTGAGATGGGCTGATCGATGTCGTGGAATCGGTGATGAGCGCAGCAATCGCCTCCGCCGATATGAAGCGGCGGCAACCGATGACGACGCTCGGAAGGTCGCCAGCCCTCAACATGGCATAAAGGCTGTTGCGCGAAATGCCACCGAGACGCGCTCGGGTTTCTTCGATCGAATACAACGCACGATCCATGGCGAGTTCTCCGGTTAAGTCACCAACATGACTATGAGCTACCGGTTGGAATCGAATAAGGCGATGATTGGTATGAATTGGCGGACGAATACTGGCTAGTTCCGTCGCCGAGAATCTGATTCCGTCGTGAGCCGCATAGAGTGCAACGTAATGCGTCGGGGTGCGACGGGCAGGTCTCGGCCAAAACCGGGGCACTGGATCACACGAAATATCGCCTTGAACCTTCCTTTGCGGTAAGCGGTAATATTAGGCGCACGATTGGAGAGCCCAGCCGCATAGCAAGGAGCGCACAAATGCCTTCCGATAAATCGGTCGCGCTCCCGCCACGATCTGGGCGTCCGTCAACCAGGTAGACCCATGGCAAAAATCGCCACTGCAACATTCCTTCTCTTTTCCGCCCTAGCTTCTGCGAAGCAGCCATCTCTATTGACGTCGATCTCGGGGCTTTGGCAGTTCGAGGACAAGAATGTCTGGATTCAAATTGACGAAAAGGGCGCTTCATATCAATGTCGCATCGGTAGAGAAGGAACAGTTTTTTCTGGGAGCGGTATCTTCGTTTCTCCGAACTCAATCAAATGGCAGAACATTTGGGGCACTGACACAGTCACGTTCACGTCCGGAACGATGACGCTTAAGGGCCGATTCGGCGAATTTAAACATCACCGTGCTTCGGAACCGATGAGTCCCGCTTGTTTGCCTATGCGGCAGCGGGGTGGAACGACAGCCTAGCAATGGGATCGAGCAATTCACAGTTCTGCTTTCTGGTGCTAGACGCTGGCGGATGGCTGAATGGGACGTGAGGCGACTTCCGGCCCGACACCGGCTGCACGCGTTCTAAAGCCGGGTTCGCCTCAGCGGAAGCTCGCATAGAATGCCAGGAGTACTTGGGAGCCCCACAATGCACACAGAGTCCGTCGAAATTTACTCTGACCAAGCGAATGCAGCGGTCATGCGGCATCCAGGGCGGAGATTTCCCGGAATACTGGTTCAAGGGGACACATTGCACTCCCTTTGTGTCTCGGCGGATGCAGCTTGCGCGCAGGTGCGAGTTGCGATCGGAGACGAAGGGTTTGAGGAACTTAATGAGCTACGGAACCGGCTTTGGTCGCTTCTCGCCCACTACAAGACTGTACTTGGCGAACATAGCATTCGGCTTCCGTTCTCGGAAACTCCTGCGACGTGATATGCGCGATCTGGCGGACGGCGTTTTGATGTCGCGCAAGGTCTCTGGTCGGGGCCACAAGCGGCCGATGACGGCTCGAGGCAAACAGCGCAAAAGCGAGCATTGAGCCATTTGGGTCACCCTAATGGCTGCCGAGCAATTGTGGGCCTATGAGTGTCAAAGTTTCAGGTCATCGAAATTTTCCGTTTACCGTCGAGAGCGCAATTCGTAATCGCAGGTAAAGTCACGGTTGGCCAAGTTCGACCTGGAATGTACATGCTTGTGTTGCTCGACTCAAAGCTTTACTGGCGTATCCCAATTGTCGGCGTCGAGTTCATAGATAAGATCGCAGGCGGTCAAGAGTCGCTCGTTGGCCTAGTATGTGCCGAGACTACGGCCGAGGACGCTAAGCTGTGCCATGACTTGTGTGAGATGGGAACTGAAATCGACATCGCCGAAGCTTAGGCTTTATGGGTGCCCCTCGGTGTGGCCGGATCGGGTTGAGCGTTCTCATTGGCGGTCGGCGTCAGGACCGGCTCCGTGCGCCCAATACCGGCCAGTGGCGGTACCGCGGTGATTGCCTTGAAGCGGCCGTTTACTAATTGCGCTAACCTTGACGCACGGCAAGTGGAAGCAGACCCAACCTGGGCGCTATGAATAGGTTTTACATCTGGCCACGCTTATCGCGGCCGTAGGATATTTTGTAGTTTTGGGAGTTTTGTACCCCCATCACCTGCCTTCGATATCTGACTTCACTCGTATGGATCTCTTGCTAGGCCTTGGTGCACTTCTAGCGGTTGTTGCCCTGTTTCGAGCGTCGTCGTGGCTCAGAGCCGATCACGATCAAGCGGAGCATTCCAATAGATTGCATGCCAATTCAACAGATACCCTGCTTGCCCACAACTTACCCGCAAAGCCACAAGTTTCATTCGGTGCGGCAATGATGAAAAGGCGCGGAACGCTCATAGCCCTAATCTTCATTGCTTTATTGCTGCCTCCTATGATCCTCTTAGGCAATCGAGGTTCGCCCGCCGCGACATTGGACCGAGGCTTCTGGCAGTCAGTCATAATCGGGGAATTGATAATGGCGGTTTGCGTGACGGTCGGATGGTTCATTGCAAAGCGCAATTACGAGCGGAATCTGCACCGATGATTGGTTATGCCATCTGCGCCAGAGTTTCTAGCACCACGATAGGCGACGGTCGTCACAGACAGTAACGGGTCGTGACGAGTCCGTGGGTGGAAGAGGCGTCCGCTAGAGCGCTCCGCTCGGCCCAAGACAGGGCCCAAGTTCACGTGTGATGCGACTCGGTAGTCGCCAAGGCAAACTTGGACGCAGCGCGTATCGATGACGCTTATCTAGACGTGCCCGCTAGGTTCTCGGTTTGCGTGCTCGGGGGGCAGGTGTAGGTTGGTGACATGGCAATTTCGATAAAGTCGCTTGGACTAGATCGACTCGGGCGCGAAGATCGGCTGTCACTTGTCGAGGAGCTCTGGGACAGCATTGCGGCTGACAGCGGGGCGGTTCTGCTAACGGGTCCGCAGCGCGTAGAGCTGCATCGACGCCTTGCTGGCCATGGGACTGATCCGACTGACGTCATGTCATGGGATGAGGTTAGATCCTCAGTCATTGACCAATTGAAGAGATGACCTTTCCGGTCGTCTTCCGACGTGCGGCTCGCCATGATTTCCGGCCCCTCGGTCCCCGGGCAATTTGCCGCATCTTGTATATTACGGTAATATACAGCCTTGATCGACCTATCGAAGATCACTGAGTTCGACTGGGACGCGGGGAACGCCCGCAAGAACGAGCGTCACGGGGTTTCTGCAGGCGAGGCAGAGGAGGTGTTTTTCTCCACACCGCTTCTGCTGCTCGACGATGAACCTCACAGCCAGGAGGAGCCTCGGTACCATGCGCTCGGTGTCACGGCAGCCGGCAGGCGTCTGCATCTATCGTTCACGCTGCGCCGTGACGGCACGGCGATCCGAGTGATATCGGCTCGGGACATGTCGAGGAAGGAAAGGGTAGTTTATGAGCAAGCGCCAAAAGACCATTCCTAAGTTCTCAAGCGAAGCGGCTGAGAGAAAGTTTTGGGAAGTGAACGATTCCACGGAGTATCTGGATTGGGGAAAGGCACGACCCGCGGCCTTCCCCAACCTCAAGCCGTCGACGAAGACCATTTCGCTGCGGCTACCCCAGCACTTGCTGGACGCGATCAAGGTGGCCGCGAATGCGAGGGACGTTCCGTATCAGTCGCTGATCAAGGTGTGGCTGCAGGAGAAGGTGCAGAGCCGGTAGGGGATGCCGCCGGCACGCCGGCAGGCAGGCGGCACCGACGCCGACGGCCTCCGGCCCGCGTGGCTAGCCGCGTAGCTACGCCGCAGCCGCAAAGCCTCAATCGCCGCAGGATCAAGCGGTTACGAACCGTACCCACGAACAGGTGCAGAACATCGAATAGTGTTTTGGGCTGTCGTCGGCTGTCGCGCGCCGTCCTCAGAAAGTGCGTTAAACCCCTGCAAAACTAGGGTTTTGCGTCAGTTATTGTCTCTGGACGTTTTGGGTCGTCTGGACTACTGTTCCGGCTGGGGGGTCTGCACATGACGTTCCGGAAAACTCAACTCCCTGTCGATCGAGCGCGCACATCGCTTCGGCGGTCCGATCAAGCGCAAGGCGGCGGGCTGATCTCACATCTCCCGCGTACCCGTTTGAACGCGCCCGGAAGCAGCCGCCCGCACCGACGGCAGAGGGTCCGTCAGCCGCGGCTCAACCGTTCTCGGTTGTGCGCCGCCAATATTCCCCCGGCCGAACGATTGGAATCTCGTTGATATGCCCCATGTCGAGCAGATCACGATCGACGCTGATCAGAAGTGCGCAGTCGCCCCCGACTGCGGTGCCCAAGATGGGTATATCCGTAGTATCCCGACATACGTCTGACGGCAGATCGGCGGGCTCGACAATTGCAGCCGCGCGGCGAAGAAATGCGGCCACGTGGCCAGCTTCACGCTCGGGGAAGCGGAATTTCTTCACCAGCTTCCGCCTGAGCTCCCCGCGCGATCCTCACTTCTGCTGTAGGACTTCGAATACATCTTCATCGGTGTTGATCCCTGCTGCTTGTGCACGGGAAACCAACCTGGACCGTAAGGTACGAAATTCTGCCACTCGCAGGTACCGCTTCAACGCCTCTCGCGCAAGATCGCTCTTGGATATACCCAGCGCGGCGCTTTGGCGCTCGAGAGCCTTATCCAGATCGTCCGGTACGCGCAGCGTCAGGGTACTCATGCGTTACATGTACTACGACACTATGTGGAGCGCAACTTCGCTCGTGGATGGGTCCCAAGCCGCCCGCTGCGTTCGGGTCAAGCGATTTCCCTATCCAGTGTTTTTCTTGCCGGATGCCAGCCGGATTGTTGTGCTTGCGGTATTCCATGCGCGCCGCGATCCGCTTGTGGGGCGAGCGCGCGTCTGAAACTCACACTCATTGGAGAGGACCGTGCAGGATAAAGTGTCCGGATTCGGCGAGCGCCCGTGGCGCTGTGCGCTCGCCTCATCGTGGCCCCTTCGTCGCGCGGCCGCTCAACTTGGGCATTAGGTAACACGTCTATGCGCACGGTGGAGTATCAATGCTGCTATTGCGGCGAAGGGATCGAGTCCGGCGCCGACCGGCGTCACGCCCTCGATCCTTGCGCAGTGGTGCTCATCGGGAATTGGCAGGCACCAGAACCCGAGCAACTCTCACAGCAGCTCTTCTCGCACTTTGAGTGCTTCAGGCGTCACCTCTCCGACCCTTCATACGTCGACATAGATCAAATGGAGCCCGGTGATCAAGCTTGAGGTTGTTAAGGCGGCATGTCGAACATTGAAGGCCATGGAAGGCTGTGGCCTCGTCCGGCTGGAGCGTGGCCACGCCCGGCACACTAAGTGCGCGCTAGGCCCTTAAGCGCATGTCCTACAGGGGAGGGTTGCTGATGTGCGCTATGATGGTCCCGACGATACGCCCTCCCGAAAACGACGCGCGGTACTCAACTCACCCTGCGTGAGGATCGCTAGATGCCGCCATCCACAGTTCCCGTCATCGGAATCGGTGCATCCGCCGGCGGTATCGATGCATTTCGACAGTTCTTCGAGCCGATGCCGACCGACTCCGGCATGGCGTTTGTGGTCATCCTACATTTGCCGGCGGATCGCAAGAGCATGTTGACGGAGATTCTCCGCCGTTGGACCTCGATGAGGGTACTGGATGCCACCGATGGCATTCGGATAGAGCCTGACTGCGTGTACGTACCGCCCCCGCACACGGTCGTGACGCTCCTCGATGGACACTTGTCCGTCGAGCAGCCGCCGGAGGGTGGTGAGCGGATGTTCCGCCCGATCGATGGTTTCTTTGATTCACTGGGCGTCGTGTTTCGTGAGCAATCCGTGGGAATCGTGCTGTCAGGTACGGGCAGCGACGGGGCGCTCGGACTGAAGGCCATCAAGGAATGTGGCGGTCTGACGATTGCTCAAGGAAGCAATGGAACCGCCCCGCAGTATGGAGAGATGCCTGCCGGCGCCATCGCCACCGGAGCGGTCGACCTGATATTGCCGGTCGAGAAAATGGCCGCACAGCTCATGCGCCTGAAGAAGACGGGTCTCGAAGAGCTCGCTCCCACCGACCCGGCGTCGGATGCCGATACCGCGCGGCTGAGAATTTGCAACGTCCTGCGCACGAGGCTTGGACACGATTTCAGTAACTACCGCAGTCAAACCTTCCTGCGGCGGGTCGCCCGCCGCATGCAAGTTCTGAACGTGGAGAACTTGGGCGCCTACGTTGAGAAGCTCCAGGCGAATCCGGATGAGGCAAATTCCCTGTTCCGGGACCTACTCATCCGCGTGACGAGCTTCTTTCGCGACAGCGAGACCTTCGAGATCCTCGCCGAGAAGCTCATTCCGCGGCTCTTTGAGGGCAAAGGCGCCGATGGCACGGTCCGTATCTGGGTACCGGGATGTGCGACCGGTGAGGAAGCCTATTCACTGGCAATGCTTTTACGGGAGCACATGGACCGGCTGTCGGCGACTCCCAGGGTACAACTCTTCGCGACTGACATCGACGAGGCGGCCATCACGACGGCTCGATTGGGGCGTTATCCACCAACCCTCCTGGAGGGCCTCTCGGACGCGAGACGCGAGCGGTTCTTCAGGGTGGAGCATGGCGGCTATATCGTCAACAAGGAGGTTCGAGAACTGTGCACTTTCTCCGTGCACAACTTGATTCGTGATCCTCCCTTCTCGATGATGAGCCTGGTGTCGTGCCGCAATCTACTCATCTACATGAATCCGGATTTACAGGCGCGCATCATTCCGCTGTTTCACTATGCACTTATTCCGAACGGTGTATTGCTGCTAGGCGGCTCGGAGTCGGTCGCCCACCACGGCGATTTGTTTGAAACGCTGGACAAAACCGCCAGAATCTTCATCAGGCGTCCTGGCCGAAGTCCCGACCTGAATCTCGAATGGCCGCGAGCCTCCACGGAGATCCATCCGGGAAGGGCGCTACCCAAGGGGGTCCATATGCAAGAACCGGGACACTCCCACTCCGCCCGGCAGAAGACGGATAGCCCAGAGACGAATCAGCGCCGCAGTGAAGACGTGATTGCGACGATCGCGAGCTTTCAACCGCTCTTGGGATCGTTAGCCTCCGGCGCAGACAGCGTGGCCCAGCTGCAAGCGGCGCTGGCGAAAGCGTGTGAGGAGCTTCAATCCTTGAGCGAAGAGCATCAGACGGCGCTCGAGGAGCTTCGCAGCTCTAATGAGGAACTGCATTCGGTCAACGAGGAAATGCAATCGACCAATGAGGAGCTCGAAACCTCCAAAGAGGAGTTGCAGTCTCTCAACGAGGAGCTGCACACGGTCAATCTCCGATTGACCGAGAAAATCGATGAGCTCGCTCAAACCAACAGTGATTTGCGCAATCTTTTCGACAGTACCGAGATTGCCACGGCCTTTCTCGACCGCCATCTGATCGTGCGAAGCTTCACCCCGGCCATTGCGAATCTGTACAACCTGATACCTAGCGATCAAGGTAGGCCGCTCACTCACTTTGTCAGCCATCTCAAGTACAACAACCTTCGAGAAGACGTGGCCTTCGTACTCTCGACACTGGAGCCGCTGGAGCGACGGGTGATGCGGGAGGATGGCTCCGCGCACTACGTCATGCGCATCCTGCCTTACCGCGAACCCGACAGCACAGTGAGCGGGGTGTTGGTCACCTTCGTTGACGTCACCAACATCGTACAAGCCGAGGAAGCGCTGGTCGCGGCGGATGTCCGTAAGGACGTGTTTTTGGCAACGCTATCGCATGAGCTTCGCAATCCGCTCGCGCCCATTCGCAATGCCGCGCAGCTCCTGAAGTCACCGAAGCTCGGCTCCAAGGAGCTCCAGCACGCGCAGCACGTCATCAGCCGGCAAGTTGCTCACTTGAGCTCGTTATTGGATGACCTTCTCGACGTATCGAGAATTACGCGCGGATCGTTCCTGCTCAAAAAAGAATACGTCGATGTCCAGACGTTATTGGATGATGCGGTCGAGACGGTACGACCTCTCATTGACGCGAAGCAACATACGTTGCGCGTGGAGCGACCTGCGGAGGAGATTCGCCTGGAAGTCGACCCGGTGCGCATCACTCAGGTCATCACCAATCTCCTGACCAATGCCGTCAAGTACACGCCGAATGGCGGCCTCCTGTATCTCGGGACGCGCCTGGATGGACAGCATTTGGTGATTTCGGTACGCGATAACGGCATCGGACTGAGCCCTGAGGCGATGAATACAGTGTTCGATATGTTCACGCGCATCGAATCGGAGACGGCTCGATCCGAGGGCGGCTTGGGGATCGGTCTGGCCCTCGCCAAAGGCTTGGTCGAATTGCACGACGGAAAATTGCGCGTCAGCAGCGCCGGACACGGCCAGGGCTGCGAATTCCTGATCTATCTACCCCGCACACTCATCGTTCAGGCAGCACTACCGTCTTCGGCTGAAGCCAATGGCAGCAGCGTCGCGAGCAAGCCTCGACGTGTTCTTGTGGCGGATGACAATCGAGATAGTGCCACGACATTGGGGTTGCTACTCGAGCAGTCGGGTCACGAGGTGTACCTCGCCCATAGCGGCGCCCAGGCTCTGGCACTGGCGAAGGAGATTCGCCCCGACATCGGTGTGTTCGATATTGGGATGCCCGATTTGAGCGGCTACGAGCTGGCCGAGCGCATCCGCCACGAGGCATGGGGTAGCCAGATAACCTTGATAGCGGTGACGGGCTGGGGACAGGAGTCCGATAAGCGCCGAGCCCTCGCAGCCGGCTTTGATCACCATTTGACGAAGCCCATCGACCCATGCAGCTTGGAGGCATTGTTCATACGCTAGCTAGAAATGCGGTGCGGTCGAATTCACTCGAAAAACAGGAAACGCCGCCGCAATCCGGGAGAACTCAGCGAGATCGGCATCCTTGTCCACCGGGATGTGTGGTCGTGCACCCGGCGCACGCTGAAGATAGGCCTTTAGAATCGACGGCCGCTCGGCAGCGGGTAGCTCTTCGAGAAAAACGGGAACGCGGACCCGACTGCGAAGTATCGCGTGCCCCTCGGCAGCTCGGACATTTTTCACCCAGGAAGCGTCATTCCCGAGCATCGATACGAGGTATCGCTGTCCATCAACGACCGCCACGACCAATGGCAGCGAAACGACCCGCCTGGATTTACGGCCAACCACTTCGAGCGTCACGAGCCGGTCGCTCAGAAATCCGGCGGACCCGACCGCCGCCCACATTCGATTAAGGATGCTTGCAATCCCATGGGGGCGCCGATCACGGTATAACCATCTTGCGAAATCGCCAGCGCGCATCCCGGTAAAATAAATCACTCGCGCCACCCAATGTGATCCGGAGAAGTCCTTAATGGCATCCGCGTCGCGCCTGACCCTCGTCGACCCATGGATTAAACCGCAGGCTTAGGCGGCCACCGCGAGGATCTCCTGCATGCGTGCAACGACTCGCAGGTGTTCCCGCTTCACATCCCCTAGCGCCGCCTCGGCCTCCTCAAGACGCAACTCGCGGGCGGCCCGCTCCAGTTGCCGGTAGCAACCGGAGAGCGCGTGAGCTCCCAGATTGGCCGTGCTCGAGGCGAGGCCGTGCGCGGCGCGCCTGAGGCCTTGCGCGTCGCGCTGCCGCACCGCCCGTTCGACCCCATGGATGTTCTCGTCCGCGCTCGCGAGGAAGCTCGTCAGGAGCTCGGTCACGAGATCCTTGCCGACTCTTGCTCCGATGTCCCGCAGCGTCTGAAGGGTTGCCATGTCGATGGCGTCGCTCGGCGATGTCCGATCGGGATCGGCGCCCGAGCGAGGACCGGCGGCCGCCGGCGGCGTGCGATCCGCCCCCGGTATCCACCGGCTGAGCACCGCCTGCAGTTGTTCCAGCAGGAATGGCTTTGCGAGCAAATCGTTCATGCCGGCCGCGCGGCACTTCTCCTTCTCCTCCTTCATCGCATTGGCGGTGAGGGCTACGATCGGAATGCCTCCCGAGGTCGGCTGAACTCGCCGAATTTCGCGTGCGGCCTGGTAGCCGTCCATCACGGGCATCTGGCAATCCATCAGGATGAGGTCATACGCGATCCGCTGCGACGCCTGCACCGCCGCGGCGCCATTCTCGACGATGTCCACCTGGTATCCCAGCATCTCGACGAACGTTCGAGCGACTTCTTGATTGATGGTGTTGTCCTCGGCGACCAGGATTCGCCCGATGCGGGTGGAGGGCGGCGGGGTCCCGGACGCGTCGAGCGGCGTCGTGTCAACGGTCGATCCGGCACTGGAAGGTGTGGCGAGGGACCGGCTTGTCGATGCGCCGAAGCGCGCCTTGAACCAAAAGGTGGAGCCGGCTCCCTCCGTGCTTTCGGCGCCCGTTTCTCCGCCCATGAGCTCGACCAAACAGCGGACGATGGAGAGGCCCAGCCCGGTACCGCCATAGTGTCGGGTCGTCGAGGGATCGATTTGCGAAAAGGGTTGGAAGAGCTGTTGGAGCCTGGCGGCCGGGATGCCGATGCCGGTGTCGCGTATGGCGCAGCGGATGAGGGTGTGATCGGGATCCGTCGAGAGAACCTGCAAGGAGATCGTCACTTCCCCTGTGGAGGTGAATTTGATCGCGTTGCCGCCCAGGTTGAGCAGAACCTGCCGCAACCGTCCCGGGTCGCCCATCAGCCGCGCGGGCAATCGGGGATCCACATCGAGGCTCAACGCCAGTCCTTTCGACTGCGCCTGTACCGAGAGCAGTTGGGCGCAGAGGTGAATAACCTCTCGTAGATCCATCTCGACATTCTCGAGATCGAGTTTGCCCGCTTCGATCTTCGAGAAATCGAGGATATCGTTGAGGATCGCGAGCAAGCCGGTCGCGCTGTCGCGGATGGTCTGCACGCGCGAGCGTTGTATCGGCTCGAGAGGATTGGCCAGGAGGAGCTGCGACATTCCGATGACGCCGTGCATGGGGGTGCGGATCTCGTGGCTCATGTTGGCGAGAAACTGCGACTTGGCGGCGGCGGCTGACTCGGCCCTCGCCTTCTCGACCTGCAGCGTTCTGTTGGCGCTCTCGAGGTCCAGCGTGCGTTGAGCCACTTGTTCCGTGAGAGCAGCCGCGAGATGGCGCAAACGGCTCACCCGTCGGCGATAGGACAGCACGCCGATCAGGGCGAGGGTGACGGCACCCGCCAGTGCGAACCACGCCGTCTGATAGAAATGCGGTCTCAGCGTGAAGCGCAGGGTTGCGCCCGCGGTATTCCAGACGCCGTCATTGTTGCTGGCGGAGACCCGGAACGTGTAGGTGCCGGGCGGCAAACCCGTGTAGTAGGCGGTTCTGCGATTGCCCGCCTCGATCCAGTCCTGGTCGTAGCCGTCCAGCCGATAGCGAAAGCGGGCGAGCCTCGGCGCCAGGAGACTCAGGCCCGTATAGGTGAACTCCCAACGGTGGTTGCCGGGTGAGACGGCAATGCCCGGAGTGAGGGGGAGCGGCTTGTCGTCGACGCTGATCGCTTCGATATGGACCGGGGGCGGAAGCGGATTGGTTCGTATGTTCGACGGGTCGACCCGAACCAACCCGCGAATACCTGGAAACCACATCAGACCGTCCGCGGTGCGCGCGCCCGGGTTGGTGTTGCCCCCGGCGAATTCCGGACTGCGCAGCCCGTCCGACGCGCCGTAGAGCTGAATAGGGGGAGTGCGGGCATCACCCCTCGCCAGCGCATCGAGCGCCGCACGGGGCACCGAGAGCAGTCCCTTGTTGGTCGTCATCCAAATCCGGCGCGAACCATCCTCGAGCAGTTGCAGAATGGTTTCGCGAAAGGGCGGTGCGGTCTTCGCAAGCGATGTGATCGTTCCGCCGCGGTACAGCGCGAGGCCTCCGGTCGTGCCGAGCCAGATGCCGCTCCCTGCGTCCTCGAGCAAGGCGATCACCCAATCGCTGGGCAGGCCGTCTGCGGCACCGTAGTGACGGGTTTTGCCGCCATCAACCACGAAGAGGCCCTGTGCCTCGGTGGCAATCCACAGGTGCCCGAGACGATCTTCGTGGATCAGGTTCACGCCGATGACACCCGGCACCGGAATCAAGGATCGCATCGAGACCAAACTTCCCTGCTCGATGCGATCGAGTCCGCTGTTGGTTCCGATCCAGAGCCGGCCCAGCCGGTCCTCCTCGATGGCGGTGACTGTGTTGCCCGAGAGTCCCGCGCCTCGATCGAACACCGTCAATTGCCCCCGTTCGAGGCGGTACAGGCCCGCTCCGTCGGTCCCCGCCCACAGCACGTGGTTGCGATCTTCGTAAACGGCGCGCACGCGCGTGCGTTCGTGTCCGGCCGGACCGTTGATGTGGCGGAATGCGCCGGCCTCGAAGATGCTGAGGCCGACGTCGGTACCCACCCAGAGTCCACCACTGCTGCGCGGGGCGACACTCCAGGCCGGGCTCCCCTCGAGACCCTCAGGCTCGCCGAAGTCCAGAAATTTAGCGTCGCGCCAGCGCAGCAACCCGCTGCCGGCGCTGCCGATCCAGAGGCTTCCCTCGGGGTCCTCGACCAATGCCCGAATGTCCGCGCCCGCGAAGAGCCCGCTTTGGACAGTCGTGAGGCTGCCCTCGCGCCACCTGGCCAATCCGCCGCCGCGGGTTCCGATCCAGAGGTTGCCCTGACGGTCGCGCATCATCGTTCGGATGGCGGAACCGATACGACCCCGCTCCGCCACCCGCAGCAGCTGATCGTTGGTCCACCGAAACAGATCTCCTTGAGAGCTTCCCAACCACAAAGCCCCGCCGGGCTCTTGAAACATCGCGCTGATGGTGACGCTCGCGTCCCCGGCAACGGGCACCGCGACCACATGCTCCCCCGCGAGTCGATAGAGCGCACCGCTCGCGGTCGATACCCACACGGCGCCCTCCTGATCCTCCGCGAGCGACCGTATCGCCTCCATGGCAGACCCGCTGGCGAGCTTCAGCGGCTCGACACCGCGCGGGGCGATACGGAATAGACCCGCTTCGGTTCCGACATAGATGCGGCCGAGCCGATCTTCGAGAATGCAGCGCACAAAAGCGCCGGCGAAGGGGGGCGGCAACGGTTGCGCGCGAAAGTGGGCGTTCTCGAGCACTGCCAGGCCCGTGCGCGTACCCACCCAGAGTCGTCCCGCGTGATCCAGCGTGAGGACCGAGATGAATTTATCGGGAAGCCCCCTATCGGTGGTGTCGTCGAATACGGTGAAGCGGACGCCGTCGAATCGAGCCAGGCCCTCCTGCGTGCCGATCCATAAATAGCCGTCCGGTGTCCGGGCAATCGCCAGCGCCGAGTTCTGGGGCAATCCTTCCGCGAGCTGCCAGTTGTCGAGCACATACTGGCTGGGGCGTGCGGCGGGATCGAGCGCGGATGCCGGCTGCGCGAGCCCGGCGAGCAGCCACAGCATCCACAGCCACCCGAACCTCGGCGGCAGCCCGGCTGCCGACGGGGCTGCCGGCATGATGGTTCGGGCCTCCGGCCGCGCCTGCGAGCCCTCCCCGGTCATGCCTCACCCGATCAGGCGCTTGAACCGCTGCGTTCGTGTGCCGTCCGCGTATTCGGCGAGGCGCCGCAGCAGGTTGTGTGCCTGGGTGGTCGGCAGCGGGCGACCCAAGAGGTATCCCTGCGCCAGGGTGCAATTCTCGTCCTGCAGGATCATCAACTGCGCCATGTGCTCGATACCTTCGGCGACGACCTCGAGCTTGAGCGTTCTGGCCATCGCGATGATGGCGGATGTGATTGCGTGATCTTCACCGTTGTTGTGGACGTGTCGGACGAAGGAGCGGTCGATCTTCAGCCGGTCGATCGGGAATTGCCTGAGGCGGGCCAGGCTCGAGTACCCCGTGCCAAAGTCATCGATCGCGATCTCGACTCCAATCGTCTTGAGGTCCATCAGCACCGCTTCGGTCCAGGCCTCGTTCTGCATGACCACACTCTCGGTGATCTCGAGCTCCAAGAGCTCGGGCGGCAACCCCGTCTCGCGCAGCACAGCGCGCACCAGATCGGCAAAGCCTCTCTGGGACAACTGCAGGCCCGACACATTGACCGCTATGCGGGCGACCGGGAGTTCCTCATCGCACCAGACCTTGGCTTGGCGGCATGCGGTGCGCAGCACCCACTCTCCGATGGAGAGCATCAGTCCGGTTTCTTCGGCGACAGGAACGAACTCGCCGGGCGGCACGGAGCCGAGCTCGGGGTTGTTCCATCGCAGCAGCGCCTCCATGCCGCAGAGGAGCCCGGTTCCCAGGTTGAATTGCGGCTGGAAGTGCAGCGAGAGCTCGTCGTTGGCGATCGCATTGCGCAACTGACCCTCGATGGTCAGGCGCTTGAGGGCGCCGGCGTTCATGCTCGGATCGAAAAAGGTGAATCTACCGGGGCCCTTGCGCTTCGCAAAGTACATCGCCAGGTCCGCGTTCTTGACCAAAGTCTCGTGATCCCTGCCGTCGAAGGGATAAATCGAGATTCCAATACTCGGAGTCACCAGCACCTCATGTTGCCCGAGGCGCATCGGCTGGCCGATCGTGCGCACGATGCGCCCGGCGACCAGGCCGACGTCATCCGCTCCCTCGATGTCGGGCAACAAGACCGTGAACTCGTCTCCGCCGAGCCGCGAGAGGTGCTGCTCGGCCTCGGTGGACGGCGTGGAGGCTCCGACGAAATCGGCCCGCAGGGCCTCGCGAAATCGCGAGGCCATCGATCGCAGCAACTCGTCGCCCACGCCGTGACCCAGCGTATCGTTGATTCGTTTGAAGTTGTCCAGGTCGATGCACAGCAATGCGAACCGGCGCTTCTCGCGCTCGGCGATTTCAAGACAATGCGCGAGCCGATGGCGGAACTGCTCCCGGTTGGGCAGACCCGTGAGCGTGTCGAAGTAGGCCAGGCGGCGAATGCGCTCCTCAGCCGCCTTCAGGTCGATGACGAGCTGATATCCACGCAGCAGATAGCGCACACGATGACCTATCAGCGCCCAGCTGATGGGCTTGCCGATGAAGTCCGTGGCGCCGCTGCGGTACGCAGTGTCGACGGACTCGACATCGTTCATGCCTGTGACCATGACTATCGGCAGCAGCTCCCCGGCCTCGCGCCGCAGCGCCACGCAGACCTCATAGCCGTTCTGCACCGGCATGTCGACATCGAGCATGACCAAGTCGAAGGTGGCCGCCCGGAATTTCCGCAGGGCTTCCGCGCCATTGATTGCGGTTTCGACTTGAAATCCTGCGCCCTGCAAGGTCGCGCTCATGATGGCGAGGGCGGCCGGGTCGTCGTCCGCCACCAGAATTCTCCTGCACGCCGACATCAATCCGTCCGTTTGCGCGATACGGCGCGCTCGTCCATGAAATCCGGGACTGCTGCAGCTCGATTCGTGACGGGAGTCACAGTTTCGGATCTTGTGGCTCGTCGAGCGTTTCTTCGCCTACCCATCCATACAGAGATCGGCACCGCACGGTCGCACTTGAGTCCAACTCGTCGGCCGTTACCGGGCCGTGCCGGCGTCGGGGTCGCCCGCCTCCATGGCCATGTCCATCCCGCCCCATTTCTCCGATTCGTTCGGATAGACATGCGTCATCCAATTGAACACCACGGGGATCCACAATCCCTGAGCCTCGCGGCACGCCTCCTCGGTGTGGATGCTGCCTTGCGGCCCGAAACGCGCGTTCGGTCCGAACTGCTCGCTCGCCGGCAGATTTTTCGGTCCGCCGCAGAAGTCCACATGCCGGTGCCAGGTGGCGATGCTCAAGGGAACAATCGCATCCAATTGTTCCGGCGACGCGTCGGCCGGAGCGGTGTACATCACGCCGACCGCTTTCAAGCCGTCCACCGTGCGCTTGTAGAGGATCGATGCCGGGCGGGTGTAGTCGACGTGCATCTGCTCCCGCCGGCGATAGCGGTAGTTGGTGTAGTGGATCTCCTCGCCGATCCGGCCGGTGGGGAAAAAGGGCTTGTAGCCGTCGTGCACGGCGGTCTCGACGTCGCGGTAGCGGTACAGCACGCCGGCCGCGGCGTCGAGAATGTCCTGGGCGCGTGCCGCGTCACCCGGCGCCGGATCGCCCTTCAGCGACATCTGCATGTGGCGGCCCATCTTCATCGACGGTACCGGCGTCTCGTCCGTCTTGCCGCTGTAGTGGCTCAGCAGGCGCTCCCACAACGGAAAGTCCTGCCCCCATGCGACCGTGGCGCAACCGGCCAACATCACAACCATCGCTGCTTTTCTGATCATGTGAATGACCCCCCGTCATCCGGCGGACTGGATGGGCCGTAGATCACCTGAAGGACGGAGACGACTCAAGGATATGACTCACACTTCCGACCCTCGTGTCGAGATAACCGCCGGGTGGGGCGGGAGTCAAGGCCGCATCCGCGCGGCCCATCGATAGAGCAGGAACACCGTCAGCGCGAACACGCCGCTCCCGATCCAGACCGCGGCATTGTCGGCGAACTCGTCGCCGACCAAGGCGAGCGGAAAATCCTTGCCCGAGAAGGCGACGAATGCGGCGATGAGCACGCCCACCAGGCCCTCGCCGACGATCATGCCGGATGCGAGCAGCACGCCGAGCTGCTTGGTGGCCTCGGGGTTCGACGCGCGCGCGGCGCGGCGGTCGTAATACCAGCCGACGACCGCACCGACCACCACCATCAATGTGCTCTGCGTGGGGAGGTAGATCCCCAGGCCCACGGCAAGCGGTGAGAGATGCGCGCTCTTGGTGACGCGGCGCAGCGTCTCGTCGGCGGCGATCACCAGCACTCCGACGAGCGCACCGATCCGGATCAGGCTCCAGTCGACATTGTGCTGGATCACGCCTTGCGCGAGCGCGGAAATCAGGCCGGCCTGCGGCGCGGGCAAGGGGTGCTCGTGATGCGGTCCCGGTGCGCCGGCGAAACCGTAGGCATGGTTCAGCAGATCGAGGATGGGCGGAATGATGGCGGCGCCGGCGATGACGCCGATCACCAGCGCGACCTGCTGTTTCCAGGGCGTGGCGTCCACGAGCTGACCGGTCTTCAGATCCTGCAGATTGTTGTTGGCGATCGTGGCCACGGCGAACACCACCGACGTGACGAACAGCGCATAGGCCACGAGCGCCTTATCGGCGCCCGCGGGCAGGCCGGCGCGGATACCGGGCACGAGTAGCAGTGCCGCGCCGATCACCACCAGGATGCCGATGCCCGACAGGGGGCTGTTCGAGGAGCCGATGAGCCCGGCCATGTAGCCGCAGACCGCGGAAACGAAAAAGCTCATCAGCGCGATGTACACGAGGGCGCCGGCCACGGTCGCGAGCATGTGCCCGCCGAGGCCGCTTACCGCCGCGAAGTTCGCGATCAGCACGCCGATCGGTACCAGGCAGGCCGCCGTGGTCAGGGCGACGTAGCCGATCGGAATGTCCTGCTCGCTGCGCGGCAAGAGCGCGGCTTTCCCGGCGGCGCGCGCTCGCGATGCCGCCATGGCGGAGCGCAGCCCCGCGGCCACCGGACCCACGAGTTTCGCCAGCGTCCACACCGCAGCCACTCCGATGGTGCCGGCGCCGACGAAACGCACCTGGTGGCTCCAGGTGTGCTGGGCGAGCTGCGCCATCGGCTCCGCGCTCGCCGTGAGCGCCGAGAAGTGCGGCACGCCCCACGCCCAGCCGATCAGCGCACCCAGGAACATCGCCACACCCACCCAGAGGCCGACCAGATGACCGACCCCGAACAGCGCGAAGGACAGCAGGAAATCGAAGCCGGTCACGCCGCCGCGCTCGCCACCGAGGCGGAAATAGCGAACGACGTCGCTCGCGAAGATGCGCGTGGCCACGATGCAGGCGAACGCCGCCGACACGATCGCACCCCAGAGCACGGCCGCAAGTCCCGCCCGGCTGTCCTCGATCGCGGCGGCATCGGCGTGCTCGCCACCGCCGACCTTGAGCACCTCGGCGCAGGCCACGCCTTCCGGATACGGCAGATCCGATTGCGTCACCAGCGCGCGCCGCAGCGGAATCGAATACATCACGCCCAGAATCCCGCCGAGTGCGCAGACGGCGCAGGAAACCCAGTACGGAAATCCCGTCCACCAGCCGATGATCACCATGCCCGGCAGCACGAAGATGATCGCGGACAGGGTGCCGGCCGCCGAGGCGATGGTCTGCACGATGTTGTTTTCCTGGACGGTCATGCCCTTGAAACCGCGCAGCACCGCCATGGAAATCACCGCCGCCGGGATCGAGGTGGCGAAAGTGAGACCCGCCTTGAGTCCGAAGTAGACGTTGGCGGCGGTGAACACCACCGTGATGAGCACGCCCAGCACCAGGCCGCGCAGCGTCAGTTCGGCGCGCGGCGCGTTTGGGGGCGATGCGGGTGTGGCAGGGCTGTTCATGTTTCGTCCCCGGGGCCTTTGTTCTCGTTCCCGCCGCGCGCCCTGGGGGCGCCGGCGGGATTGTGCCTTCATACAACAGATGGACTGGTACCGCCATCACTGTCTTGGTCGGCACAGCCTGCGAAAGTGATGCGATAATCGATCGGCCATGCCAAACCTTCGCGCGCAAGTACAGAACGTCGAATAATGTCGGCCGAACCGGGACGCTTGTACGTGATCGCCGCGCCCTCGGGCGCGGGCAAGACCAGCCTGGTCAAGGCGCTGATGGAGCGCGAGCCGCGGCTGAGGTTTTCGGTCTCCTACACCACGCGCAAGCCGCGCGCCAACGAGATCGACGGTCGCGACTACCACTTCATCACGCCGGCCCGCTTCCAGGAGATGGCCGACCGGGGCGAGTTCCTGGAGCATGCCCAGGTTTTCGACAATTTCTACGGCACCGGCGTGCAGGCGGTGCGCGACTCGCTGGCCGCCGGTGCACTGGTGCTTCTCGAGATCGACTGGCAGGGGGCCCGCCAGGTGCGCGAGCGCCTGCCGGAGGCCCGTACGATCTTCATCCTGCCGCCGACGCGCCGCGCGCTCGAGCAACGGCTAAACGCCCGAAGCACCGATTCCGCCGCTGTGATCCAGCGCCGGCTGCAGGACGCCGAGCGCGACATCGCCCACTGGACGGAATTCGACTACGTGGTCATCAACGATCGCTTCGATCAGGCGCTCGAGGACCTGCACGCCATCGTCCGGGAACGCGGCGATTCGCTGGTCGCGGCGCGCCCGGAGGTCGAGCGCCTGGCGGCGGAGCTGCTTCGGGCCTGATCCGGGCGCCGGGACCGGGCCGGGCGAGCCTGGCCTGGGGCACCCTTCCTCTGCTATGATGGACATCCCCCGTAACGGAACCCCTTAAGCCATGGCGCGGATCACGGTCGAAGACTGCCTGCAGAACGAGCCCAATCTCTTCAATCTGGTGCTGCTCGCCGCCAAGCGCGCGCGGCGCCTGGCGAACGGCGCGGAAGCGACCGTCGAGTGGGAGAATGACAAGCCGACGGTCGTGGCGCTGCGCGAGATTGCCGCCGGAAACATCACGATCGAGATGCTCGAGGAGCCCGAAGAGCCCGTGCAGCAGCAGCCGCCGGCGAGCGAGCTCGATCTGCCAGCCGATTTCCGCGCGCCGCAGCTCGGCTTAGGGGATTAGTCCGCCCTTAAGCGTCCGATGGATTATGCGTCTTCCATACTCGGTTTCTTACCCGGTGGAAGACGCTCCACCGGAATCAGCCAGCTTTTAGACAAGCTCGAGACGTACCTGCCGCCCGCGCAGGTCGAGCGGGTTCGCGAGGCCTACGACTTCGGCGCCGAACGGCATCAGGGCCAGAAGCGGGTCTCGGGCGAGCCCTACATCACCCATCCGGTCGCCGTTGCCGACATCCTCGCGGACCTGAAGCTCGATGCCGATA
Organism: uncultured Gammaproteobacteria bacterium; assembly: GCA_963736185.1. GTDB lineage: Bacteria > Pseudomonadota > Gammaproteobacteria > Steroidobacterales > Steroidobacteraceae > Bog-1198. Next base: position 89,929 of record CAVTNZ010000073.1, read on the forward strand.
CCCTGGTGGCGGCGATCCTGCACGATGTCATCGAGGACACGCCCACGGCGAAGGCCGAGATCGCGACCATGTTCGGGCAGGTGGTCGCCGAGCTGGTGGATGGGGTGAGCAAACTCGACCAGATCCAGTTCAAGAACCGCCAGGAGGCGCAGGCGGAAAGCTTCCGCAAGATGCTGCTCGCGATGGTGCGCGACATCCGCGTCATCATGGTGAAGCTCGCGGACCGCATGCACAACATGCGCACCCTCGGCGCCATGCCGACGATCAAGCGGCGGCGCATCGCGCGCGAGACCCTCGAGATCTACGCGCCGATCGCCGAACGGCTCGGCCTGTACACCGTGAAGCTCGAGCTCGAGGACCTGGGATTTCGCGCCCTGTTCCCCTACCGGTACCGCGTGCTCGAGCGCGAGATCAAGCGGGCGCGGGGCAATCAGAAGCAGTTCATCGGCAAGATCGAGGAGACCTTCAAGAACGCCTTGAAGAAGGCCGGGATCACGGCGGGCGTCGAGGGCCGCGAGAAGCATCTTTACAGCATCTACAGAAAGATGCAGAACAAGCACATCTCGCTCAACGAGATGGTCGATGTGTACGGCTTTCGGATCATCGTCGATTCGGTCGACACCTGCTACCGGGTGCTCGGGCTGGTGCACAGCGTCTACAAACCCATGCCGGGGCGCTTCAAGGACTACATCGCCATTCCGCGCGTCAACGGCTATCAATCCCTGCACACCACGCTGTTCGGGCCGAACGGCGTGCCCATCGAGGTGCAGATCCGCTCCGAGCAGATGCACCGCGTCGCCGAGTCGGGCATCGCCGCCCATTGGAAATACAAATCGGGCGGCGACGCATTCGGCGGCATCGAGCACGACCGGGCCCGCGAATGGCTGGCGAGCCTCGTGCAGATCCAGGAGGGCGGAAGCTCGGAGGAATTCCTCGAGAGCGTCAAGGTCGACCTGTTCCCGGACAAGGTGTACGTATTCACCCCGAAGGGCAAGATCCTGCGCCTGCCGACCGGCGCGACGGCGGTCGACTTCGCCTATGCCATTCACACCGATGTCGGCAACCGATGCGTGGCCGCGAAGGTCGACCGGCGCCTGGTCCCGCTGCGCACGCCGCTGCGCAACGGTCAGACCGTGGAGATCATCACGGCGAAGGGCGCGACCCCCAATCCCTCCTGGTCGAGCTTCCTGGTCACCGCCAAGGCGCGCGCCGCGATCCGCCAATACCTCAAGAATTTGAAGCGCGGCGAGGCGGTGGAGCTCGGCAAACGGCTGCTTGGACTCGCGCTCGAGGAGATGTCGCTCAGTCTCAAGAAATTTTCCGCGGCGGAAATCGACGCCGTGGTGAAGGATCTGAACCTCAAGGACGCGGACGAGCTCTACGAGAAAATCGGCCTCGGCGAGCGCCTCGCGCCGCTCGTCGCCCGTCACCTGCAGCCCGCGCGCGATGGCGAGCAGAGCGGGACCTCCGGCCCGTTGATGATCGCCGGAACGGAGGGGCTGCTCGTCACGTATGCGCGCTGCTGCTTCCCCATTCCGAACGATCCCATCATGGCGTACCTCTCGGCCGGCCGCGGCGTGATGATCCACCGCCAGAATTGCGGTAATCTCGCCGAATACCGCAAGCAGCCGGAGAAATGGCTCTCGGTGGGATGGGAGGGGGCGCAGGGGAAGCTGTTCAGCTCCGAGATCCAGCTCGACATCAACAATCGCGTCGGCGTCCTCGCGGCCGTGGCCTCGGCCATCGCGGGGACGGAGACCAACATCGATCAGGTGTCGCTGGAGGAGCGCGATGTGAACAGCTCCTCGCTGAGATTCCAGCTTCAAGTGCGCGACCGCAAGCACCTCGCCCGCGTCATCCGCACCATTCGCCGCATGCCGGACGTGCAGCGGGTCTATCGCACGCTCGCCTGAGCGGGCGGCTACGAATATCATCGATCAGGAACTCAAAACTCATGGCCAAGAAGATCATATCCACCGCCGAGGCACCGGCGGCCATCGGCACCTATTCGCAGGCGGTCGAGGTGGGCAACACCCTCTGGGTGTCGGGGCAGATCCCGCTGGATCCCGCGACCAAGGAGCTCGTGCCGGGCGGCATCGACGCGCAGATCCATCAGGTGTTCAAGAACTTGCGGGCGATCGTCACTGCGGCCGGCGCGAGTTTCGACGACGTGGTCAAGGCGACCGTGTTCCTCACCGATCTGTCGCACTTCGCCACCGTCAACAAGATCATGGCGGAGTACTTCCGCGAGCCCTATCCGGCACGCGCGGCGGTCGGCGTCGCGTCGCTCCCGCGCGGGGCCCAGGTCGAGGTGGAATGCATCGTCGCCCGCTGATCCAGACCGCGCGCTGATCGATCTTCCTTGAGCGGCGTTCCCGAAACGACGACGCGCCCGCCGGGCGGCGGCCGGCCGGTCACGGCGCTGCGCGGAGTCGGGGAGCGGCAGGCCGAGCGACTGCACGCGCTCGGGGTCGAGACCATCCAGGATCTGCTGTTCCTGCTGCCGCTGCGCTATGAGGACCGCACGCGGGTGCTCCCCCTGGGCGAGCTTCAACCCGGACAGCGCGCGGTGGTGGAGGGCGAGGTGTTGCTCACCGAAGTCGCGTTTCGCGGCCGCCGTCAGATGCTCTGCCGGATCGGCGACGGATCGGGCTTCCTGACGCTGCGATTCTTCCACTTCACGGCGCAGCAGCAGCAGGGCCTCGCGCGCGGCACGCGCATCCGCTGCTTCGGCGAGGCGAGGCGCGGACCGCAGGGCCTGGAGATCGTGCATCCCGAGTATCGCCGCGTCGATCCGGCCTCGGCCGCCGGCGCCGCGGACGAGCACCTGACGCCGATCTATCCCGGCACCGAGGGGTTGACCCAGGGGCGGCTGCGGCAGTTGGTCGGCCTCGCGCTCGATCAGACCGCCGCCGGCGAGCTGGAGGACTGGCTGCCTCCCGAGGTGCTCGCCGATTCGCGCCTGCCGGGCCTGCGGGAGGCGTTGCAATACGTGCATCGGCCGCCGGCGGATGCGCCGGTCGATCTGCTGATGGATCGAAGGCACCCGGCGCAGCGTCGGCTCGCCTTCGAGGAGCTGCTCGCTCATCATCTCTCGCTCAAGCTTCTGCGCGCCCGGGTGCAGCACGACCCCGGCTGGCCGCTGGCCGGCGCGGGATCGCTCAAAGCGGCGCTGATCGCGGCGCTGCCGTTCCGGCCGACCGGGGCGCAGGAGCGGGTGCTCGGCGAGGTCGAATCGGATCTGAGGCTCGCGAAGCCCATGCTGCGGCTCATCCAGGGCGATGTGGGCTGCGGCAAGACGCTGGTGGCGGCGCTCGCGGCGACCCATGCCATCGAGAGCGGTCGCCAGGTTGCGTTGATGGCGCCCACGGAACTGCTGGCCGATCAGCATGCGCAGAACTTCCGCCGATGGTTCGACCCGCTCGGCATCCCCCAGGCGCTGCTCACGGGTCGTCTGAGCGCGAAGGCGCGCGCGGCGGTGCTCGCGAATATCCGCGCGGGCGCGGCCTCCATCGTGATCGGCACGCATGCGTTGTTCCAGGAGGGCGTGGAATTCGCGTCGCTCGCGCTCGCCATCGTCGATGAACAGCACCGCTTCGGCGTGCATCAGCGCCTCACGCTCCGCGAGAAGGGCGCCCACGACGGACACCGGCCGCATCAGTTGATCATGACCGCGACGCCGATCCCGCGCACGCTCGCCATGACGGCGTACGCGGATCTGGACGTCTCGGTGATCGACGAGCTGCCGCCCGGCCGCACCCCGGTGACCACCGTCGCGCTCTCCGACACGCGCCGCGACGAGGTGGTGGTGCGGATCCGCACGGCGTGTCTGTCGGGAAGGCAGGCCTATTGGGTGTGCCCGCTGATCGACGAATCCGAGGAGATGCCCTATCAGGCGGCCGAGGAGACCGCGAAGGCGCTCGAGGCCGCATTGCCGCAGCTCAGGGTCGCCGTGGTTCACGGGCGCATGCCGGCGGCGGCGAAGGAGCGCGCCATGCGCCTGTTCAAGGAGGGAAAGATCCAGCTCCTCGTGGCGACCACCGTCATCGAGGTGGGTGTCGACGTGCCGAATGCCACCCTCATGGTCATCGAGAACGCCGAGCGCATGGGGCTCGCGCAGCTGCACCAGCTGCGCGGCCGCGTCGGCCGCGGGCAGCACGCGAGCTCCTGCACGCTCCTCTACCGCTCGCCCCTGTCGCATCTCGCCCGCGAGCGGCTCGCCGTCATGCGCGATACCAACGACGGTTTCGTCGTGGCGCGCCGCGACCTCGAGCTGCGGGGGCCGGGCGAGTTTCTGGGAACCCGGCAGACCGGCCTCGCGCAGATGCGCGTGGCGGATCTCGCGCGCGACGCGGACCTGCTGCCGCGCGTTCAGGTCGCTGCGGAGCGCATGCTCGCGGATTGGAGCGCGAATGTGACGCCGTTGGTAAGACGGTGGGTCGGACATGGCGAGCAATACGGCCGCGTCGGTTAGAATGGCGCAATGACTTCGCAAAACGCACGCAAGCACGATCCGATCCAATGGCTCCCGGCGGAGCGTCTCGGCCAGCTCGACATCGAGGCGCGGATGCGTCCGTGGATGATCGGCAAGGGCATGTTGAGCGCGCGCATGAAGGCCGCCTGCGGCGAGAAGTACGCGGCGCATCTGGTCGATCAATGGACCGGCCTTCTGGACCCCGACCACAAGGCCTGCCTCAGGGTCGGCGACTCGGCCGGATTGTTCCGCGACGAGGAGCTGGCCTGCGGCAGCCAGGTCTGGGTGTTCGCGCGGACGGTGGTGCCGGACTCGACCCTGTGCGTGCATCCCTGGCTCGGCGAGCTGGGCGATTCGGCCGTGAGCGACATCCTGAGCGACCTGTCCGCCGTCGAGCGCAGTTCCTACGAGTATGCGTGGCTGCCGGCCGCGCATCCGTTGACCGCCCGGGCGCTGCGCGATACCGACCTCTCGCCCGCGGGATTGTGGGCGCGGCGCTCGCGGATACTGCTGCGGGGCCAGCCGATGGTCTCGCACGAGGTGTTCCTGCCCGCGATGGGCCACATACCCGTAGGGTTCTGAGGAGCACCGGCCGTGCGGCTGCCGCGCTCAGGCCCCGAACTCTTGCAGCGGATCGCCGAGCGCTGGCGCTGGTTCGTCTTCCGCGTTCGCTTTCATCCCTGGACGACGAACGAGCTGCCCCGCATCCTGGGCACGTTCGGCGACTACATCGACCTTACGCGCCTGAATCGTCCCATCGGGATCTGGCTGCTGCTCTGGCCCACGTTGTGGGCGGTATGGATCGCCGGCCGCGGCAAGCCGGACCCGCGCATTTTCATCGTGTTCGTCGCCGGTACGGTGCTGATGCGCTCGGCAGGCTGCGCGGTCAACGATTATGCGGACCGCAGCTTCGATCCGCACGTCGCGCGCACCGCCCGCCGGCCGCTGGCGGAGGGGCGCATCACGACCACCGAGGCGCTGATCCTGTTCGCGGTGCTGGCGCTCGCCTCCCTGGCGCTGGTGTTGCAGCTCAACAAGCTCACCCTGCTGTTCGCCGTGGGCGGCGCTTTCCTGGCGGTGACGTATCCCTTCATCAAGCGCTTTCTCTCGGTGCCGCAGATGTACCTCGGCATCGCGTTCGGCTGGGGCATCCCGATGGCCTTCGCCGCCGAGCTCGGCCACGTGCCGCTGGTGACCTGGCTGTTCGTCATCGCCAACATGCTGTGGGTCACCGTGTACGACACGATTTATGCCATGGTCGACCGGGACGACGATGTGAAGATCGGCGTGCGCTCGACGGCCATCCTGTTCGGCGACTCGGACCGGCACATCATCGCGGTGCTGCAGGCGCTTGCGATCCTGGCGCTGTACCTCGCCGGCCGCCGGTTGAACATGGGGGGCTGGTACTACGCGGGGCTGATCGCCGGCGCGTTGTTCTTCGTCCGGCATCTGTGGATGATCCGACACCGCGACCGAGAGGGCTGCTTCCGGGCATTCCTGGACAATCATTACTTCGGCCTCTCGGTGTTCATCGGCATTCTCTTGAACTATCAGTTCGCGCATTGAGTCCGCGTGACCGACGGGAATGACGATTATCTCGTCGATGCGGCTTTCGCGAGGCGCGCGTTCAACCGGGCGAGCGCGGGCTACGATGCCGCCGCGGTGCTGCAGGGGGAAGTTCGGGATCTGTTGTTGGAGCGTCTGCGGCTCGCCGTCCTCGAGCCGCGCCTCATCCTCGATGCGGGCGCGGGCACCGGCATCGCCAGCCGCGAGCTGAAGCGCCGCTATCCGAAGGCCCGGGTCGTTGCCCTGGATTCGGCCGAGCGGATGCTGGACGCCGCGGCGGCGCGCGGATCCTGGTTGCGTCCGCTCTCGCGGGTCTGCGCGGATGCGAGCCGGCTGCCGCTGCCGGAGGCGAGCGTCGATCTCGTTTTCAGCAATTTTCTGCTGCCCTGGTGCGACACGGACCGGCTGCTGGCGGAGTTTCGCAGGGTGCTGGCGCCGCGTGGGCTGCTGACGTTCGCGACGCTCGGCCCCGATACGCTGCGCGAGCTTCGCAGCGCCTGGGCGGGCGTGGACCCGCACCCCCGGGTCCATGCCTTCATCGACATGCACGATCTCGGCGACGCGCTGGTGAGATCGGGCTTCGCCGAGCCGGTGCTGGACGTGGAGCGCTACACGCTCGAATACACCGACGTTGCGCGCCTCGCGGCCGATCTGAAGGCCCTCGGGGAGGTGAACGCGCTCGCCGGCCGGTCCCGGGGACTCACCGGCCCGCGAAAATTCGCCGCCATGAGCGCCGCGTACGAGGTCCACCGCCGGGAGGGGCGGCTGCCCGCCACCTACGAGGTGGTATTCGGCCAGGCCTGGGCCCCGTCGCAGCCGCCGAGGCCGGCAGGCTCGCCCAATACGGTCTCGCTGGAGGACATGAGGAGACAATTGGGGTCCAAGCGCCGGCGGCGTTGAGTTATTCTTGGTCCATGGAACAGCGCATCGCCGCAAGTACCGGGGCCACCCTGTCGAATGGCCACCAGGTCGCAGTGCCCGACCTCGACCGCGATCTCTCCACCCTGCACCTGGAGGCGTTTTGGCTGTGTGTCGCCATCGCCCTCGTGGTGGTCGCCGCGATGATCTATTCGCTGGTCAAGTTCCGCCGCTCGCAGGGTGCGGTTCCCGGCAGCATGCTGCATAGCACGAAGGTGGAGCTCTTCTGGACCGTGCTCCCGGTGCTCATCTTGGTGCTCGTGGCGATCCCCGCGGCCGAGCTGATTCTCAAGATGGAGCACTGAGCGCCCGGCGTATTTCGTGCCCATCCGAATCGGTTCCCGCAGCTTTCAGCCAACCGCGCTCCCGACCGTCGCGGCGGTCGCGGCGGTCGCGACGCTGGTATCGCTCGGCCGCTGGCAGCTGCACCGCGCCGACGAGAAGCGCGCCCTGTACGATGCCTTCGCCCGCGGCACCGATTCGGTGCGCACGCTCGAGCTGGGTACGCCGGAACTGCCGCGCTACCAGCGCGTGCGGGCGAGCGGAAGCTACGACTCCAACCGGCAGGTGCTGATCGACAACATGAGCAATGCCCAAGATCGGGCCGGCTACTACGTGATCACGCCCTTCCGGCTGGCCGCGGGCGGGTGGGTGCTGGTCAACCGCGGCTGGGTCGCGCCCGGCGCGAGCCGCGCCGACAAGCCCCGGGTCGACGTGTCCTCGGCGCCGCGCGAGATCCGCGGCCGCGCTGACCGCTTGCCGCGCGCCGGTATCGAGCTGGGCAAGCGCTTGCCGCTCTCGCCGCCGTATCCGGTGGTGGCGGACTTTCCCACCCGGGCCGAAATCGCGGCCCTCCTGCACGAGGGCCCCTGGACCGCCGCGACCCCGGTGATTCTCCTCGATGCCACGGAACCGGACGGGTACCTGCGAGAATGGCAGCCTGCGGGATTTGCGCCGGGCCGCCATATCGCCTATGCGGTGCAGTGGTTTGGTTTCGCGGCCGCGCTCGCCGTCGTTTACGTCCTCGCCCAGTTTCGCCCCCTCCCCGACGGCGCCGGGGGAAGCGGCTGAATTCTCCAGGAGACCCATGCCCGAGCCGAGAGTCCTGTGGTTCAGACGCCTGGCGCTCGCCGGCACCTGCTTGGCCTTCTGCGTCGTGGTGCTGGGCGCGTGGGTGCGGCTCACGGATGCGGGGCTCGGCTGTCCCGATTGGCCGGGCTGCTATGGGCACGTATTCCCGGCGGGCAGCACGCATCATTTCGCCCGGGCGGTCCATGAGATGGTTCACCGCTATGTCGCCTCCACGCTCGGCCTGATCATCGCCGGCTTGCTGGCGCTGGCGCTCGTCAACCGCCGGGATCCGGATCAGCCGGTGGCGCCCGCGGCGGCACTGTTCGCGGTGGTCTGCCTGCAGGGCCTTCTCGGCATGACGACGGTCACCCTCAAGCTCGTGCCGCTGATCGTGACGGCGCACCTCCTCGGAGGACTGACGACACTGGCGATCCTGCGCTGGCTGTCGCTTCCGCGGGAACGGCGCCGGCTCAGCGCGGCCGAGCGCCGCCTGCGCCCGTTCGCCCTGGCCGGTTTCGCCGTGCTCGCGCTGCAGATCTTTCTAGGCGGCTGGACCAGCACCAATTACGCCGCCGTGGCGTGCCCGGATCTGCCCACGTGCCAGCGATCCTTCTGGCCCGCCATGGATTTCAAGGACGCCTTCACGCTCTGGCGCGGTCTCGGCATCGACTACGAGGGCGGCGTGCTCGCCAACCCCGCCCGCGTCGCGATTCAGGTCACGCACCGGTTGGGGGCGGTCATCGCGGGGCTGACACTGCTCGGCTTGGGCGTCACGACGGCGGTGCGCGCTCGGGGTCGGCTGAGGGTCATCGGGGGCGTGCTGATCGGGGCCGTGCTCGCGCAGATTTCGCTCGGCCTGTCGACCGTGCATTGGGGGGTGCCGCTCGCGATCGCCACTTTGCACAATGCCGGGGCGGCGTTTCTGGTCCTGGTCATGGTGACCTTGCTGCACGCGCTCTGCCCCGCGGTTTCCAGGCGGGGTCCCCCGGTCGTCCAGCTCGACCCGCGTGGTAACCTTGCGGAGTGAACACCGTTCCCGACAATCCCATCGCGGCCGTACGCGCGGAGCATTGGCGGGACTATTTGGAGCTCACCAAACCCAAGGTGAGTTTGCTGATCGTCTTCACCGCCATCGTCGGGATGGTGCTGGCCTCGCCGGGGATGGTGCCGCTGCCCGCCCTCCTGTTCGGGACCCTCGGCATCGCCCTGGCGTCGGGATCCGCTGCGGCATTCAATCATGTGCTCGACCGGCGGATCGACGAGCAAATGGCCCGCACCCGCCGCCGGCCGCTGCCGACGGGACATCTGTCGAAGCGGCACGCGCTGATATTCGCGAGCACACTCGGCGCGGGCTCGATGCTCGTCCTGTGGCCCTCGGTGGGCAGGCTCACCGCGATCCTCACCTGCGTCTCCCTGATCGGCTACGCGGTCGTATACACCCTGTGGCTGAAGCGCGCGACGCCGCAAAACATCGTCATCGGCGGGGCGGCCGGAGCGGCGCCCCCGGTTCTCGGGTGGGCCGCGGTCACCAACACCATCGACCCTCACGCCCTGCTCCTGTTTCTCATCATCTTCACCTGGACGCCGCCGCACTTCTGGGCGCTCGCCATCGCGCGCCGCGACGATTACGCCAAGGTGAACATCCCGATGATGCCCGTCACGCATGGCATCCCGTTCACGCGCCTGCAGATCGTGCTGTACACCATTCTTCTCGGTTTGAGCACCTTGCTGCCGGTGCTCACGCGCATGAGCGGCGTCGTCTATCTGCTGGCGGCCATCCCGTTGAACGCGCGCTTCCTGCACTTCGTGCTCAGACTCAACCGGGAGCGCGGCGAGCGGCCGCAGCTGCCGATGCAGACCTTCAGGTTCTCCATCACCTACCTGATGCTGCTGTTCGCGGCGCTGATCGTCGATCACTACGCGCTCATCGCGATCTGAGCCGCCCCGGCGCTCCCTTCAGAGATTCGTGGCCATGGCCGGATCGCTGATGCCGTCCTCGCCGGTTTCCATGCGCCCGGCGAAACGCTGGGCGAACAACGACCCGACCGAGATCGTGAAGTCGTACCAGCAGCCGGTGGCCGCGACGTTCAGCACCCACTCGGTCGAGCCGTTTGCGGGAATCGCCACCGTTCCATTGCCGATCTTCAAGGCGCTGCTGTTCGACACGATGCTGGCACTGGTGGCCGCTCCGGTGTTCTTGATGGCGAGCACCACCTCGCTCGCCGTGGGGTCGTAGGTGAGCGCCAGCGACGGCTCCGCCCTGTTGGTGAAGCCGTAGTAATAGCGCGCGAAGCCGTTCGGCCCGTAAACCCGCAGATGGTAGGCGCCGGAGGCACCGCTCAGCGTCCAGTCGTCGGACAGGAACATCTTTGGCTGCACCGTGTAGCGCCGGGGGATCTTGGTCGGGTTCAACAGGTCATATACATGGAACACGGCCCCCTGCGTGCCCGAGTTGACGAGCTCGAGCGAGACCACGTCGGGCCCCGTCGCGAATAGGACGGACAGCTCGTACGGCAGCGCGCGCGAGGGCCGCGTGCCCGCCTCCTGAAACAGCGGCTCCGGAGAGGCGGGGGCGGTCGGATAGGGAAGCTTGGCCTGCGCGGCGTCGATGGCCGCGTAGTCGCTCATGTTCGGCAAGGTCGGGAAGGTGGCGTCGTTCGGGGTCGCGAAGTCGAACGCCGAGGTCAGATCGCCGCAGACCGCCCGGTGCCAGGGACTGATGCTGGCGACGGTCACACCAAAGCGCTTCTCCAAGAACATCGCGACGGAGGTGTGGTCGAACACCTGCGAATTGACCCACCCGCCGCGGCTCCAGGGCGAAATGACCAGCATGGGCACCCGGCTGCCGAGTCCCCAGGGGCGCACCGTGCCGCTGATCGTGTCTTCGGGCAGCAGATTCTGCCGCTTCGGATCCGAGAAGTACTCGCCCGCCAGCGGCACCGTCGATCCGCCCGCGAGCGTCCCATCGGCGTTGTAGGAGGGGACCGCCGGCGGCGGGATGTGATCAAAAAACCCGTCGTTCTCGTCGTAATTCAGGAACAGCACGGTCTGGCTCCAGACCGTGGGGTTGGCGGAAATCGCCTCGAGGATCTGCGCGACGTAGTCGGCGCCGGCATCCGGGCTGCAGTAGGACGGATGTTCACTCGACGACATCGGCGGAATGATCCAGGAGACCTGCGGCAGCGTGCCGTTGAGCACATCGCTCTTCAGCTCCGCGATCGTGTGCAGGGTCATCGCATTTTCATACAGGGGGCCGCCGGTCTCGACCGTGGCGTTGCGGAAATTCTCGAACGCCAGGCAGCCATTGAACGAGCCGCCGGAGTTGTTGTTGGGATCCTGATAGAAGCGCCAGGTGATTCCGGCGGCTTGCAGCACCTCCGGCACGGTCTCCCAGGTGAAGGGCGTGCCTGAGTAGGTGTAGTTGTATCCGGGAGTCGGCATCGTGCCCGACACGCTGCAGCGGACGTTCTGCACCTCGCCGTTCGCCTCCGTGCAATTGATGCCCTCGGCCAGCAACGTCGGGCTGAAATTCGAGCCCCCGAAAAACGCGATGCGATTCGGATCCGTGCCCGCCAAGACCGAGCAATGATAGGCATCGCAGATGGTGAACGCTTCGGCGAGCGCGAATTGATACGGAATGTCCGCGCGCAGGTAATACCCCATGGAACCGTCGGTTTTGTACAGCGGCCACTGGCCGAAGGTTCCCTGGTTCCAGGCGGCCTGGATGTCGGGAAAGGTGTGCGGTGTCTCATCGACCAACAGCGCGCTCGAGACCGCGGGATTGAGATGGAAGGGCGGCACCACGGTGCTCCCGTTCGACTGGAACCACACGTTCTGACCGCTGGGAAGCGGAATGGGAACCGGGTCGCCGAAACCGCGCACGCCCCTCAACGTGCCGAAATAATGGTCGAACGAGCGGTTCTCCTGCATGAGGATGACCACGTGCTTCACGTCCTGGATGGTGCCCGTTTGCACCGCCGCCTGAATGGCGAGCGCTTTTCGGATGGAGGGGGGAAACAGCGCCAGGGAAGCGGCGCCCCCTGCCGATTTCAGAAATTCACGGCGGTGCCACTTGCTCATTCGAATGGTTCCCCGGCGTCGTAGTCGCTTCGCAGGATGCTACGGCGGAGGATGTCCCACCCCTGCGGGCAAGACCAGACACCGCGTGTCGGATCATTCTGACGCAAAATCACGGACGCGGGCAGCCAATTGAAATTACGAAGATTTCTGGATCAGGCGAAACTCTGGGAAGCGATCGGCAGGCGCCGCAGGCGCTTTCCCGTGGCGGCGAACAGCGCATTGCACACCGCGGGGGCCACGGGCGGAACGGCGGCCTCCCCGATTCCACCGGGCGCCTCCCCGCTCGCCATCAGATGCACGTCGAGCTGCGGCATCTCATTCGATCGCAGCACCCGGTAGGTGTTGAAGTTGCTCTCGCGGACCCGGCCCGCGTCGAGCGTGATGTCGCCCCAGAGCGCGGCCGAGAGTCCGTACACGATGCCGCTCTCGATCTGCGACTCGACGATGCGCGGATTGACCATCTGGCCGCAGTCGATCACGCAGGTGAGCTTGTGCACCTTGAGGCTGCCATGGGCCACGGAGATCTCGGCCACCTGGGCGATGTACGAGCTGTACCCCTCCATGAATGCGAGACCCTGGAAGCGTCCGGCGGGAGGCCGCCCCCAGCCCGTGCGCCGCGCAGCCTCCCGAAGCACCGCGAGGTGCCGCGGCTTGCCTGCGAGGAGCGCCAGGCGCAGCTCCAGCGGATCCCTGGACAGCGCCGACGCCAGCTCATCCAGAAAGCACTCGATGGCGAAGCAGTTGGGCGCATGGCTGACCGAACGCAGATAGCCCACGTCGATGCCGATCTCCTGGCGCGAAAAGCTCAGCAGATAGTTTGGCACCGCATAGGGCAGGTTCTGAGCGTACTCGATCACCGAGTCGAACGGGTCGGTCGCCACCGTCGGGGGCGATGCGCGCGCGGTGATCGACGGCGAGGTGATGTGCAGGCTGAAGGCGGTCAGGTTGCCGTGCGCATCCACGCCCGCGCTGACCTCCTCGCGCGCCGGCGGCCGGAAGAAATCGTGGGTCATGTCGTCTTCGCGCGTCCACACGAGCTTTACCGGGACACCGAGCGCCTTCGACGCCTCCACCGCCGCCGGGATGAAATCCACCTCCAGGCGCCGGCCGAATCCGCCGCCGAGGAGCGTGGTGTAGACGGTGACCTGTTCAGCCTTGAGGCCCGCGGCATCCGCCGCCGCGGCCTGTGCGCCCTGCTGCACCTGGGTGCCCACGTACAGGTCGCAGCGATCGGAATGCACGTCGGCGGTGCAGTTCATCGGCTCCATGGTCGCGTGCGCCAGCAGCGGCAGCTCGTACACCGCGCGAAGCGTCCGGGCAGCATTCTTCAGCGCATGCGCCGTGTCGCCGCGCGTCATCTTGGCCGCAAGGGCCGGCACGGTGGCGGCCGCGTGATCGAGCGTCGCCCGGAAGGCGGCGTTGTCGAGGCGCGCGTTCGCGCCCGGATCCCAGGCGATCTCGAGCGCGCCGCGCGCCTTCAACGCCTGCCAGAAGTGATCGGCCACGACCACCACCCCGCTCGCCGTGGACATCACCCGCCGCACGCCCGGCATCGCCTCGGCGGCCGTCGAATCCACGGTGCGCGCCTTGCCGCCGAGAGTCGGACAGAGCGCGATCACCGCGTACAGCATGCCGGGGAGCTTCACGTCCAGTCCGAACTGCGCCGAGCCGTCGACCTTGGAGGGCGTGTCGAGGCGCGCCATCGGCCTGCCGATCAGCCGAAACTGCGCCGCGGGCTTGAGCTTCACATCCTTCGGCACCGGCAGCCTGGAGGCGGCCTCGGCAAGCTCGCCGTAGCGCAGGGAAGCTCCGCGCGCATTGGTCACCCTCCCGCCGGCGGCTTTGCATTCGGCCGGATCCACATGCCACCTGCGGGCTGCCGCGTCGATGAGCATCAGCCGCGCCTGCGCACCGGCGGTGCGCAGTTTCTCCCAGGCATCTTGAATGCTGTTGCTCGTCCCGGTGACCTGCCCGCCGTTCAGGGGATTGACGTAAGCGTCGCCCACCGGCGCGGCGACCACCTCGATGCGCGCGAGATCGATCTCGAGCTCCTCGGCGAGCAGCATCGGCAGTGCCGTGTACACGCCCTGGCCCATTTCCGAGCGGTCCACCAGCACGGTGATGGAATCATCCGTGCCGATCTTGAGCCAGGCGTTCAGCACGGCGGGCGCGGCGCGCGAGCCGGCCGGCCCGGGCCGCGCGCGTCCGGCGAACGCCGGCAGCACCATCGCGAGCACGAGGCCGCCGCCCGCGAACGCGGTGCCGCGGCAGAACTCGCGTCTGCCTGGATCTTTCAAGGCGGCTGATCCGGCGTCAGCAGCTCGGCCGCGCGATGGATGGCCTTGCGGATCCGCGGGTAGGTGCCGCAGCGGCAGATGTTGCCCGCCATGGCCGCATCGATTTCGGCGTCGCTCGGCCGCGGATGGTCCTTCAGCAGGGCGGCGGCCGACATGATCTGGCCCGACTGGCAATATCCGCATTGCGGGACGTCCAGCTCGATCCAGGCGCGCTGCACGGCGTGACGGCGGTCGCTCGACAGTCCCTCGATGGTGGTGATGCGCCTGCCCTCGACCGCCTCGAGGGGCAGCACGCAGGAGCGGACGGCAACGCCGTCGACGTGCACGGTGCAGGCGCCGCACAGCGCCATCCCGCAGCCGTACTTCGTGCCGGTCATCGCCAGATGATCGCGCAGCACCCAGAGAAGCGGTGTATCGGCCGTGGCGTCGATGTCGAGCGTTTGATCGTTGACGATTATGCGAGACATCCCGCCTCCTTGGAGCGGCGATTATGCTACACGAGTCTTCGCCCGTTGTAGCGGATGGTAGGATGTCGCGGTGCCGACGCAATCCGCTTTTTATTCGCGCGTATTTTCCCTGGTGGTGGCCGCGGTTCTGGGCTACGCGCTCTGGCGGATCTTCACGCCTTTTTTCAACGCGATGAGCTGGGCCGCGTTCCTCGCCTTCCTGCTCCACCCCGTCAATCTGCGATTCCGGCGGCGGCTCCGCGGCAAGGGCCGCGCGGCCGGCGTGCTCACCGTGCTCACGCCGATCGTCATCCTGCTGCCGCTCTCCGCGCTGTCGATCGCGTTCGTGGCGGAGGTGTCCGGTTTGATCCGCACGATCCAGCAGCGGGCGCGCGAGCTCGACATCAGGAGCCTATCGGACCTGCAGCAGTTTCCGCTCATCGCCCGCGCGAATGCCTGGCTCCAGGCTCATACCTCGATCTCGGCCGACCAGGTCCGCGGCTGGGTTCTGTCGGCGACGCAGGACCTGTTGCAACGCGCCGCCGGCCTGTCGGGTTCTTTCTTCCTGGGCGCGCTGGGATCGGTCATCGGCTTCTCGATCATGCTGTTCCTGCTGTTCTTCTTTCTGCGCGACGGTGACGCCATGGGCGAGCGGGCGCGACGCCTGATCCCGCTCGACGAGCGTCGCAAGGATCGGCTGTTTCGACAGCTCTCGGACGTGGCGCGCGCCATCGTGCTCGGCACCACGCTCACCGCCCTGATCCAGGGTGTGCTCATCGGCATCGGCATCGCCATCGCCGGGCTTCCCTCGCCGGTGGTGCTCGGCGTCGTGGTGGCCCTTCTGGCCATGCTGCCGATGGGGGGAGCCGCTTTCGTCTGGGTTCCCGCGGTGGGATGGCTCATGTATCAGGGACGCTGGGGTTTCGCGATCTTCATGCTCGCCTGGGGACTCATGGTGTCCGGACTCGAGAGCGTGCTGCGGCCGGTGCTGATATCGGGCCGGGCGCGCATTTCCGCGCTCGCCATATTCGTGGGCGTCCTCGGCGGCATTCCCGCTTTCGGCGCGATCGGCATCATCGTCGGGCCCGTGGTGCTGTCGCTGGTGCTGGCGCTGATCGAGTTCGCCGAAGAGACGGGCGGCGACGCGAGACGGCCCGGACCGCGCTAGCGCCCGGTCGCCTCGCCAGGCCTTCGGCGCCTACAGTACAATCCGCGCCCCCATGGACGTATCGCATCTACTCGACGGCTTGAATGACGCGCAGCGGCAGGCGGTGGCCTCGCCGCTCGGCTCGGCGCTCGTGCTCGCGGGCGCCGGCAGCGGCAAGACCCGGGTGCTGGTGCACCGGGTCGCCTGGCTGATCCAGGTGGAGGGCGCCTCGCCCCACAGCATCCTCGCGGTCACGTTCACCAACAAGGCCGCGGCGGAAATGCGCCGGCGCATCGAGACGCTGCTCGGGTTTCCCGGCGGGGGGCTGTGGATCGGCACCTTCCACGGTCTCGCGCACCGGCTGCTGCGCCAGCATTGGCGCGAGGCCGGCCTGCCGCAGAGCTTTCAGATCCTCGATTCGGAGGATCAGGCGCGCCTCTTGCGCAAGGTGTTGAAGGCACTCGATCTGGACGAGACTCGCTGGGTTCCACGCGAGATTCTCTGGTTCATCAATGCGCAGAAGGACGAGGGCGTGCGGCCGAAGCACATCAAGGATGACGGCGATCCGACCCGGAGTCAGTTGATCAGAATCTACCAGGCCTACGAGGAGGCCTGTCGGCGCGCCGGCGTCGTGGATTTCGCGGAGCTGCTGCTGCGCGCGTTCGAGATGTGGCGCGACAATCCCGCCCTGCTACAGCACTACCGCACCCGCTTCCGCCATGTGCTGGTGGACGAATTCCAGGACACCAACGCCATCCAGTATCGCTGGCTGACGCTCCTCGCGGGACCGGAGGGACAGCTGTTCGCGGTGGGCGACGACGACCAATCGATCTATCGGTGGCGCGGCGCGCGGGTGGAGAATCTGCACCAGTTCCGCCGCGACTACCCGCGGGCGGCGTTGTACAAGCTCGAGCAGAACTACCGCTCCACCGGCACGATCCTCAAGGCGGCCAACGCGCTGATCAAGAACAATTCCGGCCGGCTCGGCAAGACGCTCTGGACCAGCGGCGCGGACGGCGAGCGCGTCAAGCTCTATGCCGCCTTCAATGAGCGCGACGAGGCGGATTTCGTGGTGAACCGCATCCGCGACTGGGTCGAGCACGGGGGCCTGCGCAGCGAGGTCGCCGTGCTGTACCGCTCCAATGCGCAATCGCGCGTGTTCGAAGAGGCGTTCCTGAATGCGCGCATGCCGTATCGCGTTTACGGCGGCCTGAGGTTCTTCGAGCGCGCCGAGATCAAGGACGCGCTCGCGTATCTGCGCCTGGTCTCGAGCCGCGCGGACGACACCTCGTTCGAGCGGGTGGTGAACCTGCCGACCCGCGGCATCGGCGCGAAGACGCTCGATGCGATCCGCGAAATCGCGCGCGAGAAGGGCACCTCGCTGTGGAGCGCCGCGGGGCTTTGCGCCGGGTCCGGGCTCGCGCAGCGCGGCACGCTGGCCTTGAACGGTTTTCTCGCGACGGTGGAACAATTGGCCGCGGAGATCCGCGGTCTCGAGCTTCACGACCAGGTCGATCACGTGGTGCAGTCGAGCGGCCTCATCGAGCACTACAAAAAGGAGAAGGGCGAGCGCGGCGAGGCCCGGGTCGAGAACCTCCTCGAACTCGTGAGCGCGGCGCGCGGGTTCTCGCCCGACGGCGAGACCGACATGCAGCCGCTCGAGTCGTTCCTGGCGCACGCCGTGCTCGAGTCGGGCGAGGGACAGGCGGATGCCTATTCGGACTGCGTGCAGATGATGACGCTGCACTCGGCGAAGGGTCTGGAATTCCCCATGGTGTTTCTCGCCGGGATGGAGGAGGGCCTGTTTCCCCATCAGCGCTCGACCGCCGACGTGGCGGCGCTCGAGGAGGAGCGCCGTCTCGCCTACGTCGGGACGACGCGCGCCATGCGGCAGCTGTACATCACCTACGCAGAACAGCGCCGCCTCTACGGGGTCGATCAGTACGGCCAGCCCTCGAGGTTCATCCAGGAGCTGCCGCCCGAGCTGATCGAGGAGATCCGCCCGCGCCTGCAGGTCTCCCGGCCGGTGTTCGTCAGGCGATCGGCGACGCTCGACGAGACGCCGGCTTCCTCGATGCGGCTGGGAAGCCGGGTACGTCATTCCAAGTTCGGCGACGGCGTGGTGCTCAATTTCGAGGGTAACGGACCGCAGGCCCGCATTCAGGTGAATTTCGAGGGCCAGGGCACGAAGTGGCTGATGCTTTCCTATGCGAATCTCGAGGTCGTGTAAACTAGCTCGGCTGTGAAAATCATCATTCTGGGCGCCGGACAGGTCGGTCGAACGGCGGCGTATCACCTGTCGCGGGAACAGGCGAACGAAGTCACCATCGTCGATACGAACGAGGAGATCCTGCGCGACCTGCAGGACCGGCTCGACATCCGGACGGTGAGTGGCAATGCGGCGAGTCCGCGGATCCTGGAGGCGGCCGGCATCGCCCGCACCGACATCCTGGTCGCACTCACCAACTCGGACGAGGTCAACATGTTGGCCTGCCACATCGCCTGGACTCTGTACCGCACTCCGAAGAAGATCGCCCGGGTCAGATCGGCCGCGTTCACGGAGCGGGAGGCGCTGTTCGGCGAGAACGCGGTCGCGGTGGACGTTTGGATCAGCCCCGAGCAGCTGGTCACCGAGTACGTGGCGCGTCTCATCCGCTATCCCGGGGCGCTTCAGGTGTTGGATTTCGCCGATGGCCGGGTGAGGCTGGTCGGCATCCGCGCGCTTCAGGGCGGGCCGCTCGTCGGCCAGGCGCTGCGCACCCTGCGCGAGCACATCCCCACCGCCGATGCGCGCGTCGCCGCCATCTATCGGGCGGGCAAGAGCATCCAACCCGAAGGCACCACCGTCATCGAGGACGGCGACGAGGTGTTCTTCCTCGCGGCGCGCAAGGACATTCGCATGGTGATGAACGAGATGCGGCGCGCCGAGGCGCCCGCGCGGCGGGTGGTGATCGCGGGCGGCGGCAACATCGGTTTCAGGCTCGCGAGCGAGCTCGAGGACAAGAACCAGGTCAAGCTGATCGAGCGCGACAACAAGCGCGCAAGGCGCGTCTCGGAGCTTCTGAACCGCACCACGGTGCTGCACGGCGATGCGGCCGACGAGGAGCTGCTGCTCGAGGAGAACATCGACAGCGCGGACATCTTCGCCGCGCTCACCAATTCCGAGGAGGCGAACATCCTGTCCGCCATGCTCGCGAAGCGGCTCGGCGCCCACAAGGTGATGGCGCTCATCAACAAACCGTCGTACGCCGAGCTCATCGAGAGCGGCTCGATCGACATCGCCATCTCGCCGCAGACCGTCACCATCGGCTCGCTGCTCGCGCACGTGCGCCGCGGCGACGTGGTGCGGGTGCACTCTCTGCGGCGCGGTGCGGCGGAGGCGATCGAGGTGATCGTGCACGGCGATGAGAACAGCTCCAAGGTCGTCGGGCGCCGCATCGAGGACATCACGTTGCCGCAGGGGACGACCCTCGGGGCGGTGGTGCGCGGCGAGGACGTGATCATCGCCCACCACGACACCACCGTGCAGCCCGATGATCACCTGATCCTGTTTCTCACGGACCGCCGCCACATGGATGCGGTAGAAAAGCTCTTTCAAGGCTCAGCGTCGTTCCTGTGAAGTCGATCCTGCTGCCGGTCGCGCACGTGTTCGCCATGGTGCTGATGGCGTTCGCCGTGACGATGCTGGTTCCGCTCGTCATGGCGGTCTGGCAGTTCGATCCGGCGCTCTGGTCGTTTCTCGGATCGGGACTCGCGACTTTCGCGCTCGGCGCGCTGTTGTGGCTGGCGACGCGCCGCTTCAAGCGCGAGCTGAAGACGCGCGACGGGCTCACGCTGGTGGCGCTCACCTGGGTCGCGCTGCCGGCCGTCGCGGGCATGCCCCTCTGGCACTATCTGCCGATCAATTTCACCCAGGCGTATTTCGAGGCGGCCTCGGGACTCACCACCACCGGGGGCACGGTGCTGTCGGGGCTCGAGATGCTGCCCCGCTCGATCAATTTGTGGCGCCACCTGTTGAGCTGGCTCGGGGGCATGGGAATCATCGTGCTCGCCGTGGCCGTGCTGCCGCTGCTCGGCATCGGCGGCATGCAGATCTACCGAGCCGAGATGCCGGGACCCATGAAGGACGCCAAGCTCACGCCGCGCATAGAGCAGACGGCGAAGCTTCTATGGGCGGTGTACGCCGGGCTCACCGTGGTATGCATCGCCTGCCTCAAGGCCGCCGGGATGAATTGGTTTGACGCCGTCTGCCACGGATTTTCGGCGCTCTCGCTCGGCGGATTCTCGACCTACGACGCCAGCATCGGCCACTTCAATTCGATGAGCATCGAGCTGGTTCTGATCGTGTTCCAGATCCTCGCGGCGCTGAATTTCGCGACCCATTTTCTGGCCTGGAGCCAGCGCGGCGTGCGCGCCTACTTCAGTGATGCGGAGGCGAAGGCGCTGTTCGGCGTACTCGCCGTGAGCTGCATCGGAATCGCGATATTCCTGTGCGTGAAGGATACCTACCACGATTTTCCGACCGCGCTGCGCCACGCCGCCTTCAACGTCATCTCCGTCGCCACCGACTCGGGATTGCACACCGACGATTATTCGCACTGGCCGATCTTCGCGCCCATGTGGATGATGTTCCTGAGCTGCATCGTCGCGAGCTCGGGATCCACCGGCGGCGGCATCAAGATGATCCGCACGCTGGTTCTCGCCAAACAGGCGAATCGCGAGCTGAATCAGCTGGTGCACCCGAACATGGTGCGCCCGCTGAAGGTGGGCGGCACCGTGATCGCCAATCGCGTGGTGTTCGCGGTGCTCGCCTTCGTGTTTCTCTACTTCATGAGCATCGTCACGCTGGTGTTCTTCCAGTTGGGCAGCGGCCTGGATTTCATGACCTCGTTCTCCTCCATCATCGCCTGCATCAACAATGCGGGTCCGGGTTTGGGCCTGGTCGGCCCCGGCAGCAATTACGGTGTGCTGAACGATTTCCAGACCTGGGTGTGCTCGGCCGCCATGCTGCTCGGGCGGCTGGAGGTTTTCACGATATTGGTGCTTTTTACCCCCACCTTATGGCGGAAATAGCCGGTTTCCCAGGCTGAGTTTTCCACTTTGCGATCCGGCCGGGACGAGCCTCCGGTTTGCGAAGCGTCCGCGCCTAATGCCATGGCTTGGTGGCGCAAGAATTCCGAATCTAGGTATTTTTCGGAGGATAGTGGGAATGATAGCCCTGATTCAGCGTGTTTCAAGCGCTCGAGTGGAGATAGATGGCAAGGTGGTGGGATCCATCGGACGCGGCATCCTGGCGCTCGTCGCGGTCCGCCCGGACGATGACGAGACGGCGGCGGCACGTTTGCTCGACCGGATGCTGAAATACCGGATTTTCCCCGACGATGCCGACAGGATGAACCTGAGTTTGCAGCAGATCTCGGGCGAATTGTTGCTCGTCCCGCAGTTTACTCTGGCCGCTGATACCCGCCATGGTTTGCGGCCGGGATTTTCGACGGCCGCCCCGCCGGATCAGGGCAGGCGCCTGTTCGGTTTGCTGCTCGAGAGCGCCCGGGCGAGGCACCCCGCGGTGGCGGGCGGAGTGTTCGGGGCGAACATGCAGGTGTCGCTGACCAACGACGGACCCGTAACCCTTTGGTTGGAAAGTTGAAATGCAGCCGGCCAAATGCGACCGAACACGCAGCGGGTCGGCGCTGTCGAATGTCATAATCTTTCTTGGCGTATGATTGTCTGCTCGCGGATTTGGAGAATCGAGATGTTCGACTCAAAGATGCTATTGGTCATCCTCGCGATCGCCCTGGTGATTTTCGGCACCAAGCGTTTGCGTTCCATCGGTTCGGATTTGGGCGCCGCCGTGAAGGGATTCAAGACCGCCATGAACGAGGGCGAGTCGGAGGAGCGGCTGAAGCAGCTCAAGCAGGAGAAGGACGCCGACTTCGAGGCGGCCCCGGCGCGTGAGGCCGAGGTCAAGGTTCCGCCGAAGCCGAACGCCTGATTTTGCATGCTGGATTTCGGTTTTTCCGAGATTTTGCTCACCTCGGCCATCGCGCTGGTGGTGCTCGGTCCTGAGCGTCTGCCGAAGGTGGCCCGTCAGGTCGGCAATTGGATGGGCCGCGCGCGCGTGATGGCGCGCCAGTTGAGCGACCAGCTCGAGCGC
Source organism: uncultured Gammaproteobacteria bacterium (assembly GCA_963736185.1). Lineage (GTDB taxonomy): Bacteria > Pseudomonadota > Gammaproteobacteria > Steroidobacterales > Steroidobacteraceae > Bog-1198. Next base: position 112,082 of record CAVTNZ010000073.1, read on the forward strand.
GAAGTGAATGCCGAGGAGCTGCTCAAGCAGCAGCTGAAACCGCCATTGAAGCCCGATCAGCCCGCGCTCGTTGCACCCGCCTCGGCGCCGATCTTCCCGATGCCGCAGCAATCCGTCGCCGCGGGCGGAATCTCCTTGGGCGAATCCGCTGCCGCGGAGGCTGCGCCCGCCCCGATGCCCAGGCCCTTGCCGGACGGGCACGCCACCACGGTGGCCGCGATGCACCCGCCCGCGCCTGCGCCTGCTTCCGCTTCCGCTGCGCCCGCCGCCGATCTTCCGCACACCGCCCACCAATGAGCGAGCCGCAAGGCGAACCCGGCGGGCTCGCCGAAGGTACGCTGATTTCCCATCTGCTGGAGCTGCGCGACCGGCTGCTGAAGGCCATGCTGGCGGTCGGCATCTGCTTCATTCCCTGTGCGATGTACATGAATCCTCTGTTCACGTTCGTCGCCGATCCCTTGAAGAAGAAGCTTCCCGCCGGCGCCACCTTGATCGCGACCAGCGTGGTCGCGCCGTTCACCGTGCCCTTCAAGCTCGCCCTCGTGCTCGCGATCGGCCTCGCCATGCCCTTCGTGCTCTACCAGGCGTGGGCGTTCGTGGCCCCGGGCCTCTATCGCCACGAGAAGAAGCTTGCGGTGCCGCTGCTGATCTCCAGCATCCTTCTGTTCTACCTCGGGGCGGCGTTCGCGTACTACGTCGTCATCCCCGTGATGCTGAGCTTTTTCATCGCCACCACGCCGACCGGCGTGCAGATGATGACCGACATGGGCGCCTACCTGGACTTCATCATGGTCATGCTGCTCGCGTTCGGCGCGGCGTTCGAGGTGCCGGTCGCCACGGTGCTGGTGGTGTGGACCGGTTTCGTCAGCATCAAGACGTTGAGGAAGAATCGGGGCTTCGTGATCCTGGGGCTGTTCATTTTCGCGGCCTTCGTCACGCCCCCCGATGCGGTGTCACAGAGCGCCATGGCGGTGCCGATGTGTCTCTTGTACGAAATCGGGATCCTGATGGCGGGCCTTCTGCTCAAGGACAAGATCGCCGAGCGTGCCCGGGAAGAGGCCGAGCGCCAGGCCGGAGCTTGATGGCCCCGTGAGCGCCACCTTCCTGGGGCATCCACGCGGTCTCGCCACCCTGTTCTTCACCGAGATGTGGGAACGGTTCACCTATTACGGCATGCGCGCCGTGCTGGTGCTGTTCCTGGTCTCCGCGGTTGCGCAGGGCGGCTTCGGCATCGACGACAAGACTGCGACGGCGATTTACGGCCTGTATACGGCCGGCGCGTATCTCGCCGCGCTGCCCGGCGGCTGGATCGCCGACCGGCTCATCGGCGCCCGGCGCGCCGTATTCATCGGAGGCATCGGCATCGCGCTCGGCAACGCCATCCTGGCGGCCTCGTGGAGCCTGCATGCGTTCTATCTGGGCCTGTTCGTCATCGTGCTGGGCGTGGGGCTTTTGAAGCCGAACGTGAGCGCCATGGTGGCGGAACTCTACCCGGAAGGCGGCGCGCGGCTCGATGCGGGATTCACCGTTTTCTACATGGGCATCAACCTGGGCGCGACGCTCGGGCCGGTCGTCACGGGCGAGGCTCGCGAGCTGATCGGTCCGCGCGCCGGATTCGCCGCCGCCGGCCTGTTCATGGCGCTGGGCCTCGTGCAGTACCACTTCACCCAGCGCCATCTCGGCACTGCGGGCGCGCCGCCTCCGGCGCAGGCGCAGGCCACCGCTCGCAAGCAATGGCTGCCGCTGTGGATCGGGCTGGCGGCAGGCTTGCTCGCGCTCGCCGCCTGCACCCGGGGTTGGATCGAGGTCGATCCGCTGCGGCTCGCGCATGCTTCGACGCTGTTGATCGCCCTCACGGCGGCGGCTTTTTTCGCGTACGTGTTCCTGGCCGCGGGCTTGTCGGCCGAGGAGCGCCGGCGCGCGCTCGTCATCGTCGTGCTGTTCCTCGGTAGCGCGCTGTTCTGGTCGGGCTACGAACAGGCGGGCTCGTCGCTCAACCTGTTCGCGGAGCGCTATACCGACCGGCATATCGGGGCGCACTTCGTCATCCCCTCCGGATGGTTCCAATCGCTCAATCCGGCGTTCGTGATCATCTTCGCGCCGCTCGTGGGCTGGATCTGGGTGGCGCTCGCGCGGCGTCATCTCAATCCGTCCGCGCCCGCGAAGTTCGCCATCGGCGTCATTCTCATGGGCTCCGGGTTTCTGGTGATGGCCGCCGCGGCTTCGGTGGTCGCGCACGGATCGAGGGTGCTGCCGTACTGGTTGATCCTCACCTATCTGCTGCATACCTTCGGCGAGCTGTGCTTGAGTCCGGTGGGCTTGAGCTATGTGACCAAGCTGTCCCCGCAGCGCCTGGTCGGGCAGATGATGGGCATGTGGTTTCTGTCGCTGTCCCTCGGCAATCTCGCGGCCGGGTTGATCGCAGGGGAATTCGATGCGAACCACGTCGAGGCCATGCCGGGGCAATACCTGCACATCGTGTATTTCGCGGTGGGACTCGGCGCGGTGCTGCTGGTATTGAGCCGGCCGGTGAAACGGCTCATGGGAAGCGTCGAATGAGCGCGGAGCGATTCAGCCCCGGCGGCTAGCGACGCTTGACGATCACCTCGAATCGCCCCTTCGACCCGATGAACCAGGATCCCACCATGCTCGTCAGGCTGACGATCACCGAGGTCCAGAACGCGGAGCTGAACCCCGCCAGGTGCATCCCGGGCAGCATCCAGGCAACCAGCGCGACCATGCCGGCGTTGATCACCAGCAGGAACAAGCCGAGCGTGACCAGCGTCATGGGCAGCGTGAGCACGATGGCGATGGGGCGGATGACGGAGTTGACGATCCCGAGCAGGATGCCGGCGAGCACGAGGGTGGTGGGGCTGTCGATGCGCACGCCCGCCACCCACAAAGTGGCCAGCCACAGACCCAAGGCGACGATGGCTGCACGCAGGAGAAATCCGATCATGTGCGCTCCATGGACGCACTATGCCGCCGCCGGCGGAGAATTCAAGGTGTGCCGAATCCCCGGCTAGTAGTCCAACCCTGGCAGTCCCGGATCCTTCGGGGGCTCCGGCGCCTTCACCGGCTTGGGCTTGGGCGGGCTCTCCAGCGTCACCTTGATGCGCGCCATGAACCGTTCCCAGCCGAGCCGCATCTTCACATAGGAGGCGTCCCAGGTGGGGGATTCGGGGATGCCCGACCCCAATAATCGCAGCGAGGTCATGCCCTCGGCCTTGCGCACGTCGAGCAGGAAGTCGTCCACCACTGCGGAGTCGCTGGCGGGAGTATCCGGGCCGCTCAGGTAGATCAAACGCAGCCGGCGGTTCACATCGAACACGTCGATGTGCGCTTCGCGTCCGCCGGCGCCGCGCTTGCCGATGCGGTACAGGCCGCCTTCGCGCGGATCGATCTCCGCCTCCTGGCCCGACCAGATGCGCACCAATGCCGGATCGGTCAACGCCCGCCACAAGCGCGCCACCGGCACCGACACCTCCACCAAATGCGCGTAGCCTCGGGTGCCGGAACGGGTAAGCTTGCGGGGTGAGCTCATCGCGGAACGGCTGCCTCGTGTGATCTTTCAGGAAGATCGCCAGCTTGCCGGAAAGCAAGTTGTCGCGCAGTGCTAGATTTCAATAACGAGGGGAAAATTTCATGGCATATGTCGATATCGTGACTGCCCTCGCACTTCTGCAGTTCGTTTATTTCGGCATTCAAGTGGGCCGCGCCCGGGAACGCTTCGGCGTCAAGGCGCCCGCCGTCACGGGCAACGAGCAATTCGAACGCCATTTCCGCGTCCAGCAGAACACGCTCGAAACCATCGTAGTATTCGTCCCTTCGCTCTTTCTCTTCAGCCGCTATTTCAATCCGCTCTGGGCGGCCGGTCTCGGCGTGATCTACCTGATCGGAAGACAGCTGTACGCCGCCGCCTACGTGAAGGATCCCGCCAGGCGGGGGCCGGGCTACGGCCTCACGGTGCTGCCCGTGCTCGCCCTGCTCGTCGGCGGATTGATCGGGGCGGTCCTGCAGATCGTCCGGCACTGAGCCGGCACGGGCAATTCGCCCCGCGATCGCTTACAGTATGGGTCTGAAACAAGCTGGGGTGGCCTCGAGGGCCTGAGACGTCGGCTGCGTCCGTTGTGGGACGCGCACCGGCGAACCCATTGAACCTGATCCGGTTAATACCGGCGGAGGGAGCATGGTTAGCCACTCGACGGTCGCGCGTCTCGATCTTCTCGCCACCACCATCGCCGTCGCCGCCTGGTCGGCATCGGCCGCTGCGGCGACCCCCAACGAAGGGGCCGATTCCTCCGAGCTGCAGGAGATCGTGGTCACCGCCACGCTTCGCAGCACGCCGGCCATCCAGGTACCGGCGAGCGTCACGGTCCTGTCGGAACAGACGCTGCGCGATGCGGGCCGCGCCAATTTCGAGGACGTGCTCGGCCTGATTCCGAACCTCAACTGGGCCGGCGACACCTCCCTGCCGCGCTACTTCCAGCTGCGCGGCATAGGCGAGTTGGAACAGTACCAGGGCGCCCCCAACCCTTCGGTGGGCTTCCTGATCGATGACATCGATTTCAGCGGCCTCGGCACGGCGGGCACCCTGTACGACATCGACCAGGTCGACGTGCTGCGGGGTCCCCAGCCGACCCGCTACGGGGCAAACGCGCTCGGCGGGCTGATCTACCTGAAGAGCGCCGAGCCCACCGACAGCCCCTATGGCCGCGTCGACCTCGGCGCGGGCGACTACGGAACGAATTCCCAGGGCGCCGTCCTGTCGGGACCCGTCGCTCCGCTCGATTCGGGATTTCGACTGGCGGTCCAGCGGTACTACAGCAACGGCTACTATCACGATTTGTACTTGAACCGGGACGATACCAACCGGCAGGACGAATACACCTACCGGGCCAAGTGGGTGTCCACGCCGTCGGATCGCCTGCGCATCGAACTGACCGCGATGCAGGTGAACATCGACAACGGCTACGACGCCTTCGCGATCGACAACTCGCGCAACACCGAGTCCGATCAGCCGGGCGTCGATTCGCAGCATTCGACCGGCGTCTCCTTGCGCGCTCATGACCTCGTGAGCGACACGGTCGGGTTCACCGTTATCGCCGCCTATGCCAAGTCGGTCATCAAATACAGCTATGACGGCGACTGGGGCAACCCGATCTTGTGGGCCCCCGTCGCCACCGTCTATCAGGCGTCCGAGGTGCAGAATCGCGACCGCACCACGAAGACACTCGAGTTGCGGCTCGGCACCGAATCCAATCAAGGATTCGGCTGGTTGGCCGGCTTCTACGGAAATCAGCTCGACGAAAGCCTCAACGATCTGAGCTTGAGCGACTACCAACCCCTCGGCCTCCCGTTGGACCCCGCCGATGACCAGAGCAACAACGTGATCGACAGCGGCTATCGGGCGCGCAATGTCGCCCTGTTCGGCGAGCTGGACGGCGATCTCGCGGCGGATCTGCGCTGGTCCGCGGGGCTGCGCGGCGAGCGCTGGAGCGCGAGCTACCGGGGCACGACCACCGACTTCCTCGGCACCAACACCGGCTACACCAACGCTGCAGTGACCCCGACGGCAATCGAATCGGTGACGCCGGCGAGCTTGAGTCCGGCCAACGATTTATGGGGCGGTCACCTGTCGCTGACCTACAAGCTCGATCCGGGCCAGTCGCTCTATGCCACGCTGGTACGCGGCTACAAGGCAGGCGGCTTCAACCTGAGCCAGGACCTCTTGCCCAACCAGCTCTCGTTCAACCCGGAGACGGACTTGAACCTGGAGACAGGCTACAAGGCCGACCTGCTCGATCATCGACTCACCGTCAACGCCGATGTGTTCTACCTTTACCGTCACGACGCTCAAATCAAGACCAGCTTCCAAAGCGATCCGTCGAACCCCGACGCCTTCACCTACTACACCGGGAACGCCGCGAGCGGCCGCAATTATGGCCTGGAGAGCGACCTCGCGTGGCGCGCGGCAGACCGTCTCACGCTCGGCGGCGACCTCGGACTCCTGCAGACGCATTTCGAGGATTTCGTGCAGCAGGGGCCGACCGGCGCGATTCTCCAGTCCGTTTCCCGCGAACTGCCGAATGCACCGCACTGGCAAGCCGCGGTGAACGCCACCTATCGGGATCCGCGCGGTCCGTCCGGCGGTCCTTTCGCACGCATCGACGCCACCGGCATGGGCGGGTACTACTTCGATCTGCCGCCGAATTTCACCACCTCGAAGCCGTACGGACTGCTGCACGCGAAAATCGGCTGGGAGACATCCCGGTGGTCCGCCTATCTGTCGGGACGCAATCTATTGGACAAGCGCTATCCGGTGCGCGGCTTTTATTTCGGCGACGTGCCGCCGAATTTCCCGAACGAGGTGTACATCCAGCTCGGCGAACCGCGCACCTGGGTGGCGAGCGTGTCGGTGAATTTCGGAGCGGCGCACCGTTGAGGTTTCAGCGGAAACGTCGGCGGGCTTCAGCCGCGATTTTTGGCGGCTACGGCGAACTCGCGGTTCGATAGCTCACGACACCGACCGAGCCCGCCGGAATATGCAGCGTGAAGATCGGACGGCCGTTCTTGGTCCCCGGGGCTGGATTGGCGTCGGCGAGGCGCACCCCGTCCGGAAGTCTCAGCTTGAGCTCGAAGGCAACCGCCGACGCCCGCGCGTTCGAGATCTCGATCCGGTGGGAGCGACCGGTGCTCGTCGCCCCAACCTGGACATCGGAGCTCGGCCCCAGATCGATTTCCACTTCCTCGTCGCGCGCCAGATCGCGCAAATTCGATTCCCGCTCGAGGAGCCGTCTGCCCTGACGATAAGCGAATACCTGGACATGCCCGGAGGGCAGCGGGATTCCGAGGTGATTCGCGTCCGTGTTCATGGTCCGCAGGTAACTCGACGCCAGCAGGGGGCCGCCCGCGTCGTGGGGGGTTTCGGAGGCTTCGAGCTCGAGGCCGTAGACCAACGCGACGGGTATGGCGGCGCGATCCATGAGCCGGACCTGCTTCGATTGCCGGCTGGCCAGGGTGGTCGGCTCCGCGATGCGGTACAGCTTCAGATCCCCGAGCTGCTCCTGCTGCGCTCGCCCGGGGCTGACCTCTCGCAGAGCAGCCGCCACCGGCGCCAGGGAATTCATGGCGCCTCGCTTCTTGAGTCCGTCCACCCCCGCCAGCGCGACTTGCAGCTGCAGCGGGATGTCGCTGGTCGAGCCGCGCGGCCAGCAGGTGGCGACGATGGGACCGCCGACGTCGATGGGCTCGACCTCACCACTCTCGCGGTTCACACGCCCTGCCACCACCTGCGTGCGGGCGTTGGGAAAGCCCGTGCCGTTGTCGTTCGCCAACGTGATCCAGGCGCCGAGATCCATGGAGCGGCCGTCTTCGGCCAGCGTCGCGGTGTAATCCGCCGCCCAGTCAAAGCCGTGGGCCAGGTACGACAGGTTCACCGTGGCATCCCTCTCGCGGTTGGATCGAACCTTGACCGAGAGGGTGGGATGAGAGCGCAAACCCGCCGTACCCTCGAAGCTGAACGTTTCCGGCAGTCCCGAGCAACGCAGCGCCTCGATGCCCTGCTCACTCTGGAAAATCACCCCGCCTTGCGCGTCCGACAATACCGTGCCCGACACCCGCTCCACACGGCCGGTCCGCGGATTGGTGCGGGTGAGCAGCAGGGGCTTGCCCACGGCGGCGGCCACCAGCGCCGAGGGGCTCAGCACGGCGGCATCGCGGTTCTTCTCGAGACTCCCATCCTCGAGGCCGGTCAGGATGGCGCTCTCGGGCTCGATCCCGTCCGCCACCCCCTCGAAGCGCAGGCTCTGCTCTCCCGCGCGAAGGTGCACGGCCCGCGTCTCGGTGATCAGGGCGAAGCCGTTCAGCCTATCGAGGTCGATCGAGCCTGAGACGCGGTAGGGATCCCGATAGAGGGTCACGGAGATTGTGCTCGGCGCATCCGCGCGTTCGTCCGGAATGGAACCCTGGGATTCGGAGGACGCGGTGAGGAGCAGCCCCGTGACCGCAGCGCCCGACGAAAGGACCAGCCATCCGCAGCGTCGCACGGCCATGGCAGCGATTCCGCGCTAGAAGCGGGTGTCGAAGCTGGCGGTCAGCACGGCTCTGCCGTTCGCCGGAACGTTCACGGCCCATTCGGCCGTATCGGCGCTGCGCCGGGTGCTCTTCTCGCTCTCGGCACTGATGCGCGCGTCGCCCCACAGACCGTCCTGCAGCAAAGTGACCGTCACCGGGCGGGGCAAGGCGTTCGAGAGCTCGTATCGCATGTCCGTCTTCCAGTCGCGCTCGCCCATGCGGGTGCGCTTGTCGACCACCGCCTTCACCTTCACGTCGAAGGCGTCGCCGGTGGCGAGCGAGAGCGTCGAGCCCATCGGGGTGTGATCGATGCGGCTCTCGCCGATGAACTGCGGCTCGCCGCGTTTGTCGCGCATGTAAAAGCGCAGGGTGCCCGCCGGCAGTTGATCGCCGAGGCCCGCGTGCGCGCTGGTCGAAAAGCGGTACGTGCTCTTCGCGCTCTGCGGCTGATCGGAGCTTGCCAGCCAGTGGTTCAGAAACTCGTACCCGTGTTCGGCCGGGACGCCGTGCACATCGAGAAATCCGACCTGCTTGGTCTGCAGGTTGGCGATGGTGGTGCGCTCCGGCAGCGGGTAGAGGTAAAAATCGCCGAGACGCTCGCGGCTGCCGCTCTCGGTGCCCGCCTGCTCCAGCGTCGGCCGACGGCCCGACGGGCGCCATCCGTTGGGGGTCGCGCCGAACGGCCGGCCTGGCGACTCGGCCTGGCCGGGTGCGCCGGCCACCAGCAGAGTCTGGGCGCTCTCGTAGGTGGTGCCGCTCGAATTGGTAAGCGTGATCCAGCCCTGCACATCGATCTTGCCGGCCGCCTCATCGTAGAGCGCCACATAGTCCGCATTCCACCCGAGACCGGGCGTGAGGTAGCTCAAGGTCGCCGGGCGCGTGCCGGCGCGGGCGGCATCGATGGTCACCGACAGCGTCGGACGGGCGCGCAGGTTGTCGGGCACCTTGTCGAAGATCACCCGAACGGGCAGTCCATCGTCGCGCAATACCTCGATGCGCTCACCGATCCTGAGCACCACCCCGCCGTTGGCGGCGAGCACCTCGGCCTGCTCGCGCGTCTCCGCGCCCGTGGCCGGATTGACGCGCACGATCGTGATCTGCCTGCCCACCGCCTTTTCCATGAGCTTCGCGGGGGTCAGCAGGTCGAAATCGAAGTTCTGTTCGACGATGGTGATGTCGCCTGCGGTCAGCGACACGGTCTCGGGACGAATTTGAGCCGAAACACCCTCGAACTCGATGCGCTGGCGGCCCCCTTTCACGTCGATGTCGCGCCGCTCCTGGACGAGGGCGAGGTCACCGGTGTAAATCGTGACCGACAGGGATTTATCGGCGGCGTGGGCCGCCGGCGCGAGGAACGCCAGCCAGAGACAGCGGGCGGCGACCGTGAGGCCGCCGCGCGGCTTACCGCATCGACACCACGCGCTCGGTGGTGAGCGACTCCATCCAACTCTTGACGCGCTTGGCATCGGCAACCCGCGTGTACTTGCCCAGGGAATCCAGCAATACGATCACGACATTGCGGCCTTCGATCACGGCCTCCATCACCAGGCACTTGCCGGCCTCGGAAATGTAGCCCGTTTTCTGAACGATGATCTTCCAGGTGGGATTGGCCACCAGGTTGTCGGTGTTGTGGAACTCCAGCAGGCGCCGGCGCACGCGCACCGTATAGCTCTTATCGGTGGAGTATTCGCGGATGGTCGCGTTGCGCGAGGCGGCGACCACCAGCTTCGACAGGTCCGCGGGGCTGGCGACGTTCTCGCTCGACAAGCCGGTCGGATCGTCGAAATGCGCGCTGGTCATGCCGAGCGCCTGGGCCTTCGCGTTCATGGCGCGGACCAGCGCAGGTACGCCGCCCGGATAATAGGTGCCGAGCGCATGGGCCGCGCGGTTCTCGGAGGACATCAATGCCAGATGCATCATGTCGCCGCGGGTCAGCACCGTGCCCACCGTCAGACGGGAAAAATTGGTCTTGGGAAGCTCGGTCTCAGCCTGGGTAATCTCCAGCGGCTCGCCCATGGACTGGTGGGCGTCGAGCACCACCAGCGCGGTCATCAGCTTGGTGATGGACGCGATCGGTGCCGCGACATCGGAATTGCGCGAATAGAGCACCGAGGAGTCGCTCGGGTCGATGATCAATACCGAACTTGACTTAAGCTTGGGGCTCAGCGCCGGGCTTGCGGCGGCGGTCGCGGCCAGGGCGGTGAACAGCGTTCCGACCAGCACCGCCACGGTGGAGCGCGGTCCTCGATTCGTGAGTCCCATTACATTCCTAAGAGGTGTCAAATTCGCGGATGTTACTTCAAGTTGTGAAGGTAACCATATGTTAATCACGCCTTGGCGTGATGCAACGCTAACTTTGCCATTAATCCCCGGAAACTCCAAACGGTTTTCGGCGGGAAGCCCATCCGGGGCTACGCGTTGGCCTGCGCACCGGGGACCCGGCGCAGTTCCTTGTCGCGGTACACGCGATGATCGGCGCTGCTCATGAGCTCACGCATGTCGCGGCCGTCCTTCGGGTAGGTGACCACGCCGATGCTCACGCTGCAGCGGATCATGCGCGAACGCAGATCGAGGGTGGTCTTGTAGACGTTGTGGCGAATCCGCTTGACCACCGACTCGGCAACCTCCTGCGAGGCCCCCGGCAGCAGCACGATGAACTCGTCGCCGCCGAAACGGCCGGCGCTGTCGGTGCCGCGGATGCTCCGCTGCAGACACTCGGCCACCAGCGTGATGGCGCTGTTGCCCGCCTCGTGCCCGAAGGTGTCGTTGATGTTCTTGAGCTTGTCGATGTCGACCAGCAGGAGCGAATACACGCTCCTGTCCCGCTCGGCCAGCGCATGCTCGCGCTGCCAGACCTCGTTGAACATGCGCAGGTTGTAGAGCCCGGTCAGCGAATCGGTCTGTGCAAGATTCTCGATGCGCTCGCGCGCCTCTTCGATGTCCGCGGACAGCGTGGTGGTCAGGTAAGCGACCAGCAGGAACGGCGCGAGCTGTCCGACCGCCCGGCTGGCATAGATCAGCGACACCACGTCGAGGCCGGGAGTGGCGGCCGCGAGCAGCACGTGGCACAGCGCAATGACCCCCACCTGGGCGAGCGTGACGAGTCTTCCGAGGGTGAGGGCGCTCAGGATGATCGGCAGGAGGTACAGGTTGAACAGCGGGCTCGCGCTCTGGCCGGTGAACCAGAGCACCGCCGTGATGAAGCCCACCATCGACCACGATTCGATCGAAAGCCGGGTCCGGCTCTGTCCGGGAAAGAAGCGGCGGGCGCGGAACAGCACGATGGCGAGAGCAAACAGCAGCAGCAGGCCCGAGACGGGCCAGGGCTCCTTGATCAGCGCCCCCGACCACACCAGGACCAGCGCCGCGAGCGCCAGGCAGAGAATTTCGATGGAGCGGGTGCTGCGCACGATGCGGCTAGTCGCGTGTGGAAGCGGGCGCGGCGCCGGCGGACACCGCGCTGCGTCCGCCAGTCGTCGATGTCCTGAGCTCCTGCACGGCCCGCTTGACCTCCGGATCGCGCTCGATCAGGGGCGCGCCGGCCGGCGGCGGCGTCGCGGGCGGGGCGGGATCGCGCTCGGTCTCGATGTCCGGGGCGATGCCGCGATGATTGATGGACACCCCGGAGGGCGTGTAATAGAGAGAGGTCGTGAGCTTGAGCGCACGGCCGTGATCCAAAGGCATCACGGTCTGTACCGACCCCTTGCCGAAGGTGGTGCGCCCCATCAGCGTGGCGCGGTGATTGTCTTTCAGAGCTCCGGCGACGATCTCCGCCGCGGACGCGGAGCCGCCGTTCACCAGCACGACGATGGGCGCGCCGTTGAGCTCGTCCCCCGGGGTCGCGCTCATCTCGAATTTCGACTCCGCCGTGCGTCCCTTAGCGCTCACGATCACCCCGGAATTCAGAAACGCGTCCGCCACGGCGACGGCGGCCTCCAGCACGCCGCCCGGATTGTTGCGCAGGTCGAGCACCAGTCCTTTCAGGGGGGCGCCGCTCTTGGTCCGCAACGCCCGAAGCTGCTTCGTCATTTCATCGCCGGTGTTGTCGCTGAACTCGGCGATGCGCACGTAACCGTAGCCTGGCGCCGCCATCTCGGAGCTCACGCTGTGCACTTCGATCCGGGTTCGTTTGAGCGTCACGACGATCGGTTCGGTCGATCCCTCGCGCAAGATTCCGACCTTGACGGAGGTGCCCTCCTTGCCGCGCATGCGCCCGATGGTGTCCGCCAGGGTGGTGGTATTGACAGGCACGCCATCGATGGTTGCGATCACGTCGCCCGAACGGATTCCGGCGGCCGCGGCCGAGGATCCATCGAGCGGCGCGATCACCACGACCTCGCCGTCCTCCATCGACACTTCGATTCCGACACCCGAGTACTCGCCCGAGCTCGAGATTTTGATGTCGTCGTACTCCTCCCCGTCCAGGTACGCGGAGTAGGGGTCGAGCGAGGACACCATGCCGCGAATGGCGGCCTGCAGCAATTGATGATCGTCGACGGGCTCGACGTATTCCCGCTCGACGCGCTCGAGCACCTCGGCCAGCAGCCGCGCGTCCTGCCAGGGCACGTTCTGGTCCGGCGCTGGCGGCGACGGCGGCGCCGGCGCCTCGTCCGCCCGGAGACAGCCCGCCCATCCGAGCGACAGCCCGATCGATATGCCCAGCGCGAGGCCCGCGAATTTCCGCGTTTTCATGCTCATCGGCGACAGAGCATACGTGCGGGCACGTCCCGCCGCCAGGTACCGGCGTCGCATTCAGGGGGTCCGCCGGAGCCAGTCTCTGGGATCGACGGGTTTGCGCCCCTCGCGTATCTCGAAATAGAGTTGCGGCGCCGCACCGCCCGGTGCGTCGCTCATCGCCGCGATCGGGTCGCCCGCGGCCACCGGGTCGCCCACCGACTTGTAGAGCACCTCGGCGTGGCCGTAAAGCGTCAGATAATTTCCCGCATGCGCGATGATGAGGAGCATTCCCATGCCCTGCAGCCAGTCGGCGTACACGACGCGGCCGGCTAGCGGCGCGCGCACCTTCGCGCCGCGCGCCGTCTCGATCAGCACGCCGTTCAGGCGCACCGCGGTGGGCGCGCCGTTGGTGCGCGTCTCGAGGTTGCGCACCGTCATGCGGCCGGCAACCGGCCAGGGCAGCGTGCCGCGCAGCTCATGGTCGAAATGCTGGTGCGAATCCACCGGAAAGTCCCGAAGCACACGCGACAGCTCGGCGACCAGGGCCTCGACCGCCTGCTCCTCCCGATGCAGGCGGGCGAGCTCCTCGTGCCCGCTTTGCACCTGTTCGGCGAGCGCCGCCAACGCCACGCCGCGCTCGTGCCGCGCCCGTTCGAGATCCGCGACCTCGCGGCTGGCATCGTCGCGCAGCGATCTGAGCTCGAGCGTTTGCTGATCGATGCCGGCGACCAGATCCTGCAGGTGCGACTCCTGGGCGCCGATCTCCCCGATCTTCGCCGCGCGCGCGCGGGCGAAGTAGCCGTAATAGGTCAAGGTGCGGCCGACTTCGGCCGGATTGGTTTGGCTCAGGAGCAGCCTCATCTCGTCGCTGCGCCCGAGCATGTACTCGGTGCGCACCTGCGCCGCGAGCACGGCGCGTTCGGAGTCGAGCGCCTCGCGCGTGCGGCTTTGCTCGGCGCGAAGCTCGCTGCGTTTGCGCTCCGCGGTCTGCTCCGCCGCGTCGAGACTCTCGAGCCGCCGGCGCTTCTCGGTGATGCCGAGGTCGGCCTCCCTCAGTCGCGCGCTGAGCGCATCGCGCTGCTTGAGCTCGGCACCCAGCCGGCCGGTCAGGTCCGCGATGCGCCCGCGCACCGCCGCGAGCTTGGCCTTCGCCTGGGCGGCATCCGCCTTGGGGGCGGCACCCTCGCCCGGCGCGCCCGACTGGGAGCGCGCCGCCGCGGCCGGCGCCTGGAGGCATATCGCGAGCGCGGCGAGTTCAGTCAAGCGTCTGATAAATTTGGGGTTCACAGCGGATCCGGGCCTCGAAGGGCGCAAGCATACAAGCCTTGTGGCCGCTGCTATACTTGCCCGCCCGAAATTGCCGAAATCACCCCGCATGCAGCGACTGCTAGAGTACATTGGGCATCATGCGTTTCTCGCCGGCGGAGCGGTCGTGGCCGCCCTGGCGGTGATCGCCGTCGAGCTCAAGGAACGCATCCACAAGTTCGCGGCGCTCTCCGCCCCGCAGGCGGTGCGTCTGATGAATCAGGGGGCATTGATCATCGACCTGCGGCCCCAGGCGGCATTCGAGGCCGGACATATCGGCGACGCGCGCAACGTGCCGGCCGCCGACCTCGTGGCGCAGGCGGACTCGCTGAAGAAATGGCGGGACCGCACCGTGATCACCTACTGTGATTCGGGGGTGAGCGGTGCCGCCGCCGCCCGGACGCTCGCGAAGCTCGGGTTCAGCAAGGTGTTCAACCTGGATGGCGGCTTGAACGCCTGGGTCAAGGACAACCTGCCCGTGATCAAGGGCTCGAGCGGCGGAAAGGTCAAATCCAAGTGAGCCGGCCGGCGATCGTCATGTACGTGACCGGCTGGTGTCCGTACTGTCAGCGGGCGCGCGGACTCCTGGCCGGGAAGGGAGCCGCCGTCACGGAAATCGATGTGGAGGAGGACGGTAAACTCCGCGAAGAGATGATCGCGCGGTCGGGCAGGCGCACCGTACCGCAAATTTTCATCGGCGAGAAGCACGTCGGGGGCTGCGACGATCTGTTTGCGCTCGACGGCTCGGGCGAGCTCGATCGACTAATTCAGGGGGCTTGATGAACGATGTGACTAACGAGGCGACCGCATCGCCGGTGGCGGGCGTGCAGGTGAGCCTGCAGACGGTCTATTTGAAGGATTGCTCCTACGAATCGCCGAACGGTCCGCGGGTGCCCAACAACCAGACCTGGGAGCCGAAGTTCCAGCTCAACATGAACACGTCGGGGGGCGAGCTCGCACCGGACGTGCGCGAGGTGCTGCTCACCATCACGCTCGAGGCCAAGCAGGGCGATGCGACGATGTATCTCGTCGAGGTGAAACAGGCCGGGGTGTTCACGATCGCGGGCGCCTCCGAGGAGGACATGAAGCGGCTGATCGGCAGCTTCTGCCCGAGCGTGCTCTTCCCTTATGCGCGCGAGGTGATCTCGGATTTGATCACCAAGGGCGGATTCCCGAACTTCCTGCTCCCGCTGGTGAATTTCGACGCGCTGTTCGCGCAGGCGTCGGAACAGCCGCAGCCGGGATCGGCGCTCGTCAACTAGAAGCGCGAGCCTCAAAAGGGGCAGATCCCCCCATCATGCAGAGCCCACTCCAAGCTCCGATGACCGTGATCGGCGCCGGCTCCTGGGGAACGGCGCTCGCGATCCAGGGCGCGCGGGCCGGCCATCCCACACGGCTGTGGGGCCGCGACGCCGCGTTGATGGACGCGATGCGGCACGCACGGCGCAACGAGCGCTACCTGCCCGAAGCGCCGTTTCCGAAGACCCTCGAGATCATGGCGGACCTATCGGCGGCGCTGCGCGACGCCCGCGACGTGCTCATTGCGGTGCCGTCGAGCGCTTTTCGCCCCGTCCTGCTCGCCATCCGCCCGCACCTGGACGACGACACGCGTCTGTCCTGGGCCAGCAAGGGTTTCGAGCGGCACACGGGCCTCCTGCCGCACGAGGTCGCCGCCGAAATCCTGGGGGATCGGCCGGGCGCCGTGCTGTCCGGCCCGACATTCGCCACCGAAGTGGGCGCCGGCCTGCCGACGGCGATGACGGTGGCCTCGTGCGATCCGGAATTCGCGAGGGAGCTCGCACTGCGCCTGTCGGGACCGAAGTTTCGCGCCTACATGCAATCGGACATCGTCGGTGTGGAAGTGGGCGGCGCCGTCAAGAACGTGATCGCCATCGGCGCCGGGATCGCGGACGGCATGGGATTCGGCGCCAACACCCGCGTCGCGCTGATCACCCGCGGCCTGGCCGAGATGATGCGGCTCGGCCTCGCACTCGGCGCGCAGCGCACGACCTTCATGGGCCTCGCCGCACTCGGCGATCTGGTGCTCACCTGTACCGACGATCAGTCGCGCAACCGACGCCTGGGCCTGGCGCTCGGCCATGGCCGCTCGCTCGAGCATGCTCAGCGCGCCATCGGGCAGGTGGTCGAGGGCGCAACCGCCGCCGACGCGGTTCGTCTCGTCGCCGAGCGCGAGGGCGTGGACATGCCGATCTGCCTCGAAGTGTACCGGATCATGCACGAGGCGCGTCCGGTGCGCGACGCGCTGCAGGCGCTCATGGGCCGGGAGGTGCGGTCGGAGATGGAATGAGCGCGGCGAGCTCCGGGATGGCCTTGCGCGCCATGTCGACGTAGCGCCGGTCGCGCTCGACGCCGACACTGCGGCAGCCGACGGCATTCGCAGCGGCCAGCGTGGAACCGGAGCCTGCGAAGGGATCGAGGATGAGTCCCCGTCCGAGCGGCAGCACCGCCCGCACCACCTGGCGCAGGAACCCCTGGGGTTTCAACGAGGGATGCGGCGCGATGCCGCGTTCGATGCGCGGCGTGGGGTGCGAGACTATGACGTCGCCGAATGGGCGGCTTGCGCCGGGGCGCCGAAATCCGCCCGTGCCCCAGCGCCGCAAGTTGTCCTGCACGCGGCCCTCGAGAGGATGGCGCAGGATCACCCAGGGCTCGAACATCGATCTCGGCATGACGCTCACTCCGTGAAACTCCTCGTGCGCATTTTTCGGACGGTCCCCGCCGCGAAGCGTCATCACCAGGCGCGCGAGATAGCCCCTGATCTCGAGGCCCGCCGCGCTCATCGCATTCGCCACGACGTGCACCAACAGCGGATTGCTCGCCACCAGCACATGGGCGCCCGGCACCGTCACGCGCAGTGCCGAAGTGCCGAAGGCGAGGAAAAAATCGTGCAGCGCCGCTTGGTCGCGCGGCGTCAGCACGGTGAATCGGGGCAGCGGGGCGCGCCGGCGTCCGTCGAAGGAGGGCGGAATCCTCCAGACACCCCCGCGTCCACGGCGCAGCTTCGCCTGCTCCCGGGCCGAGTATTCGATCAGTCCATAGGGCGGATCGGTGACGATGGCGTGAACGGAGCGCGCCTCGCGCTCCTGCATCCACTCCATCGCATCCGCGTGGATCAGCGTGGCGCGGCCGATTTTGAATTCCGGTGCGTTCACGGCGCCGCGCTCATGTCGGCGCCCGCGGCGCTGCGCCCATCGCGAAGCCTAGCTGCCGCCAGGCCTCGTAAACCACCAGCGCCACGGCGTTCGACAAGTTGAGGCTTCGGCTCGCCGGGCGCATCGGAATGTGCAGCGAATGTCCTTCGGCGATCCGCCCGCGCACGTGCGCGGGCAGGCCCCGGGTCTCCGGACCGAACATCAGCGCATCGCCCGCGCGATACGCGAAGTTCGCATAGCTTCGGGGCGCATCCGTTTCGACCGCGAGCAGCCGGGCACCCTCGAGTGCGCCGACGCACGCGGCCAGGTCGACGTGCACCCGGACGTCCGCGAGATCGTGGTAGTCGAGCCCGGAGCGCCTCAGGCTCCTGTCGTCGAGTCGGAACCCCAGCGGCCCGACCAGGTGCAGCGTCGCGCCGGTGTTGGCGCACAGCCTGATCACGTTGCCGGTATTCGGCGGGATCTCCGGCTCGAACAGAACGACGTGGATCATCCCGGATCGACGACCACGCGCTGCGTCGGGTACGCGAATTGGACGCCCAGGCGGCGAAATTCCTCGATGATGCGAAAGTTCACGGTCTGCTGCAGATCCAGCAGCGGATTCAGCTTCGGCTGCTGCACGAAATAGGACAGCTCGAATTGCAGGGCGGAGTCGCCCAGCGCCGTGAGGTGACAGCGCTCGAAGCGCACGTTCTGCTGCTCGCGGACGATGCCCTCGAGGAGCTTGGGAATCGCCTGGAGCTTGTCCGCGGCGGTCGAGTAATCGACCCGGATGGTGGCGAGCGCGCGCTGCTCCGGGGCGCGGCCGAAGTTGCGCACCCGGCTCTTCAGGATATCCGCGTTCGACAGCACGATCTGTTCGCCCGTGTCGCTGCGCATCCGCGTGCTCTTGATGCCGATGCGCTCCACGGTGCCCGCGAATGCGTCGATCACCAGCCGGTCGCCGACCACGAACGGCTTGTCGAGGGCGATGGACAGCGAGGCGAACAGGTCTCCCAGCACGCTCTGCAGCGCGAGCGCCACGGCGACGCCGCCAACACCCAAACCGGCGAGCAGCGCCGTGATGTTGATGCCGAGATTCTCGAGCGCGACCAGCGTGAGCAGCGACCAGATCAGAAGGTGCGCGACGAAGTTGATGATCTCCAGCGAGCCGGCGAAGCTTCTGTCCGGGCCCCGCTCCATTTCCTTTATTTCGAGGTAGAACTTCAGGGACCGGGCGGCCCACAGCCCGATCTGCAACAGCAGCAGCACCACTACGACGTTGTCGACGACACGCTGGACCTTCGGCGCGAAGGTCAGGTCCTCCTGCCCGACGTAGAGCGCGAGCGCCAGCACGAAGAACTGCTTGGTGTTGCCGAGCAGGTAGAAGATCAGGCGGATCGGCGTCGGATGCCCGGCGGTGGCATATTTCTGGTAGCGCGAAAAAATCACGCGCCGGACGACCGACAATCCGACCCAGACGGCGGCTGCCAGCAGGCCCGCGACGATCCAGTCGGCCAGCGAATTCCCGATGAAGATATGCTCGGAGAGCCCCAGGGTGCTTTTGAGAAAGTCGGCCATGATGGGGCGCGATTATAGGCTGGGGCTAGCTCACATCCTCCATGCCGAGCTCCTTCATCTTGCGCGACAGCGTATTGCGGCCCCAGCCGAGGAGCTTCGCCGCGTTCTGCTTCAGGCCGTCCGCCTTGCGCATGGCGGCACGGATCAATATGCGCTCCACCTCGGGCACGGCCTGATCGAGGAGCCTGCGTGTGCCCGAATCGAGCTCGCGCTCGGCCCAGTACGACAGCTTCGCGGTCCAGTCGTGGTTCGCTGCGCGGTCCGCCGACAGGCCGCCCAGGTCCGAGGGAATATCCTCGGTGCGTATTTCGCGGCCGGGCGCCGTCACCGTGAGGCGGCGGCATGCGTTCACGAGCTGGCGCACGTTACCCGGCCAGTCGAACGTCACCAGCGCGGTTTCCGCGGGAGGTGTCAGCAGTTTCGGCTCCACGCCGAGCTCCTGTCCGGCGACGCTCAGGTAATGGTGCAGAAGCTCGGGTATGTCCTCGCGACGTTCGCGCAGCGGCGGGATCTCTATGCGGATCACGTTCAGCCGGTGCAGCAGGTCCTCGCGGAAATGTTCCGACTTCACCCGCTGTTCGAGATCCTGGTGGGTCGCCGCGATCACGCGCACGTCCACCTTGACCGGTGTCTGACCGCCGACACGGTAGAACTCGCCCTCGGCCAGCACCCGCAGCAGCCGAGTCTGCAGCGCGGGCGACATATCGCCGATCTCGTCGAGAAACAGCGTCCCTCCGTCGGCCTGCTCGAAGCGGCCTCGGCGCAATGCATCGGCGCCGGTGAACGCGCCTTTTTCGTGGCCGAACAATTCCGATTCCAGCAGATCCGCGGTGAACGCGGCGGTGTTGAGCGCGACGAATGCCTTGTTCGAGCGCGGGCTGTGACGATGCAGGGCACGCGCCACGAGCTCCTTGCCCGTGCCCGACTCGCCGGTGATGAGCACCGTCATGCTCGAGCGCGACAAGCGGCCGACCGCCCGGAACACCTGCTGCATGGCGGCGGCCTGGCCGAGGAGCTCCGGGATGCTTCTGCGCGCGGCATCCACATCGATCGATACCGTGGCCTGCTGGGCGGCGCGGCGGACCAGATCCACCGCCTTGTCGATGTCGAACGGCTTCGGCAGATACTCGAACGCGCCCCCCTGGTAGGAGGCGACCGCGGCATCCAGGTCCGAGTGCGCGGTCATGACGATGACCGGCAGACCCGGCCGTGACGCCTGGATGTCCTTGAGCAGATCCAGGCCGCTCCTGCCCGGCATCCGGATGTCGGTCATCAGCACATCGGGCGCCTCGGTGCGCAGCGCGGCGAGCGCGTTGTCGGCCTGATCGAAGCAGCGCGCCGTCATGCCGCTGCCCTTCAGCGCCTTTTCGAGCACCCATCGGATGGAGGCATCGTCGTCGACCAGCCAGACCTGAAGCGCCTTGGAGTTCATACACCGTCCATCGGAAGATAAATCACGAATATGGTCCGGCCCGGGGCGCTGTCGAATTCGATCAGGCCGCCGTGGCGGCTGACCAGATCCTGTGCGATGCCGAGCCCGAGGCCGGTGCCGTCCGTGCGGCCGGACACCAGCGGATAGAAGATCGTGTCTCGGATTTCCGGCGCCACACCGGGTCCGTTGTCCTCGAATTGAATGGTGGCCACGAGGCGATGGCGGCGTCCGCCCACACCGACATTGCCGGCGACCCGCGTGCGCAGGGTGAGCCGGGGGTTCTCCACCCGCGCGCCCGACAGGGCCTGGATGGCGTTGCGGCCGAGATTGAGCATCGCCTGAATGATGTGATTCGGATCCACCGTCAACGCAGGCAGGCTCGGATCGTAGTCGCGGTCCACCGTCACGCCTTCCGCGGCCTCGCTGCGCAGCAGGTGATACACGCGCTCGAGGAGCTCGTGCACGTTGATGAGCTGCTTCGCGGGGGGCCGTCCCGGACCGAGCATGGAATCGAGCAGGTGGGTGAGCCGGTCCGCCTCCGAGATGATGACCCGCGTGTATTCGCGCAGACTCGGATCGAGCAGCTCGCGCTCGAGCAGCTGCGCCGCTCCGCGCAGACCGCCCAGCGGATTCTTGATCTCGTGCGCCAGCTGTCTCACCATCAGACGGCTGCCGCCCAGCTGCGCGAGCAAGGCGTTCTCGCGCGTGAGCCGCTTGTGCTGGGTGATGTCCTCGATCTCCAGCAACAGACATCCGCCCCGTGATCCGAGCGAGGCCTCGGTGACCGCGCAGTCGAGGATCCGGTCGGTACCCCCCGGGGCGGGCCAGGAGAGCTCGCGTTGCACGACCCCTTCGCCGCCCTGTCTCGCCCGCTCGAACAGCGGCAGCAGCGTCTCGGCGCCGCGGCCCAAATCGGTGATGCGGCGGCCCACCGCCTGGTTGGGCGAAAAGCCGAGCAGCGTCTGCGCGGCGGCGTTCAAGTAGGTGACGTGGTAGCCGGAATCGAGAACGATGATGCCGGTCACGAGGGAATCGAGGAGCTCCGTGCCCTCGACGTGCAGCGTCTGCATCTTGAGTTCAGCGGCCAAGCGGTGTTCGCGCCGGCCCGATCGGGGGAAGTGTTATTTGCGCTGGGGCGACAACAAACTCGGCCGCAGCACGTTGAAAGTCACGGGGTCGGCGCTCTTCGATTCGCCGGAGACCGGGTCGGTCACGGTCACGCCCAGCGTGTAGCTCCCGCGGCCCGCGGTCAGGGCCTGCGGCAGCGTGAACGACATCGCATCGGAGCCCTCGCCCACGGGCGCCCCGTTCAGGGTCCAGGTGATCGAGAACTGATGGGCCGACTTGGGAGGCGGCTCGATCGACAGACTGGCCGTCACCGCTTCGCCCCCGGAAAAGGTCTGTTCGCGCGCCGGCGACACGATGGTGATCTGGGCATCCCCGAAGGCGCTCGTTTTCGGCTTGTCCTGCGGCCTGGTGGCGGCCGGCGCGGGTCCGGTCAGGATGCCATGGGTCGAACCCGCGGAAGTGGTGATCTTCTCCGCGCCCTCCGCCGGCTGATCCGAGAAATGCACCACCCCGTCGGCATCGACCCATTTGTACACGGTCGCCGCGCGCAACAGCAGCGGCGTCGAGAGGATCGAAACCAAGCCGAAAGCGAGCCATGATCGGCAAAGGCGCATAACTCGAAAGCATAGTCCTATCGCCTCCCGTCCTCAAAACGAGGTGACGGCGTCGTGACCGCCGTCACCTTTGGGGTCCAAATCGCGTCACAGGCTGTAATACATCTCCATCTCGATGGGATGCGTGGTCATCCGCAGCCGGGTGACCTCCTTCATCTTGAGCTCGATGTAGGCGTCTATCAGGTCGTCGGTGAATACGCCGCCGGCTTTCAGGAACGCGCGGTCGCGATCCAGATAATCGAGCGCCATGTCGAGCGAGTGACAGACAGTGGGGATCTTCTTGTCCTCCTCGGGCTCGAGGTCGTACAGATCCTTGTCGGCCGGATCGCCGGGATGGATCTTGTTCTGGATACCATCGAGCCCCGCGAGCAGCATGGCCGCGAACGCAAAATAGGGGTTGGCGGTGGCGTCCGGGAAACGCACCTCGATGCGGCGCGCCTTGGGATTGGACACCCAGGGAATGCGGATGGAGGCGGATCGATTGCGCGCCGAGTAGGCGAGCTTCACCGGCGCTTCGAATCCCGGCACCAGCCGCTTGTAGCTGTTGGTGCTCGCGTTGGTGAATGCATTGATCGCGCGCGCATGCTTGATGATGCCGCCGATGTAAAACAGGGCGGTCTCGGACAGGCCGCCGTACTTGTCGCCGGAAAAGAGCGCTTTGCCGTCTTTCTGCAGGGATTGATGCACGTGCATGCCGCTGCCGTTGTCGCCGACGATGGGCTTCGGCATGAACGTCAGCGTCTTGCCGTACCCGTGAGCCACGTTCTGCAGCGCGTACTTGAGGATCTGCACCTCATCGGCCTTCTTGGTGAGGGTGTTCGCGGCGACGTTGATCTCGCCCTGGCCCGCGGTGGCGACTTCGTGATGATGGACCTCGAACTTCAAGCCCATCTCTTCGCAGGCCAACGACATGGCGGTGCGGATGTCCTGCTGCGAATCGGTGGGGGGCACCGGGAAGTAGCCGCCCTTCACGCCGGGGCGATGCCCCTTGTTGCCATCCTCGTAGTCCTTGCCCGAGTTCCACGCGCCTTCATAGGAGTCGACCTCGTACGAGCAGCCGTTCATGTTCGAGCTGTAGCGCACGTTGTCGAAGATGAAGAACTCGTTCTCCGGACCGAACAGCGCGGAGTCGGCGATTCCGGAGGCCTTAAGATGTGCCTCGGCGCGCTTCGCGAGCGAGCGCGGGTCGCGCTCGTAACCCTGCATGGTCATCGGCTCGATGACATCGCAGCGCAGGTTGACCGTGGTCTCCTCGTAGAACGGGTCGATCACGGCGGTCGCCGGATCGGGCATCAAGATCATGTCCGACTCGTTGATTCCCTTCCAACCCGCGATCGACGATCCGTCGAACATCTTGCCGTCGGTAAAAAATCCCTGGTCCACCAGCCGGGTGGGGATGGTGACGTGCTGCTCCTTGCCGAGAGTATCGGTAAAGCGGAGATCGGCGAATTTAGCCTCTTTTTCGTTTATTAATTTCAGAACATCGGCGGGAGTCATGTGCGTCCTCGCGTATTGGTTGATTTCGGGCCCGGCCAACGCCGGGTTCCCCGACAGTGCAGGTTGTGTGCCAATAAGGTGCGTATACAGATCAAGCACTTGCACCGAAGCCGCGAAGACCGCTGCGCCATGTTAGAGCATCTGACCCTCTGGCTGCATTGTTTTGGTGCAGAAAATCTATGGTCCGCTGCAATTGATCGCCGCGTTCCCTCCCGCCGCCTCTCTCCTGAGCTAAATCAGTGCATGGCGCGGACCCCTTTTGCGATGCAGGGCAGCGTGACCGGGCCCTCGTTATACTGCCGCGAATGACCAAATCGCCACATGCGCCTCCGCGCACCTTTCAGGATCTGATCTTCGCGCTCCAGCGCTACTGGGCGGAGCGGGGCTGCGTCATCCTGCAGCCCTACGACATGGAAATGGGCGCGGGCACCTTCCATACGGCCACCTTTTTGCGCGCGGTCGGACCGGAACCCTGGAGCGCCGCCTATGTGCAGCCATCGCGCAGGCCTACCGACGGCCGCTACGGCGACAACCCCTTCCGGCTGCAGCACTACTACCAATTCCAGGTGGCCATCAAACCCTCCCCCGACGACTTCCAGGACCTGTATCTGGGATCCTTGCGCTCGCTCGGCTTCGACCCGTTGGTGCACGACATCCGGTTCGTCGAAGACAACTGGGAATCGCCGACCCTGGGCGCTTGGGGCCTGGGCTGGGAAGTGTGGCTCAACGGCATGGAGGTCTCGCAATTCACCTATTTTCAGCAGGTGGGAGGCCTCGATTGCCGTCCGGTGATGGGCGAGATCACCTATGGGCTCGAACGGCTGGCGATGTACATCCAAGGGAAGGAGAGCATCTTCGATATCTTGTGGACCGACGGGCCGTTCGGTGCGGTTACCTACGGCGATGTGTTCCATCAGAACGAGGTCGAGCAGTCCGCCTATAACTTCGAAAAGGCGGACGTCGCGGTGCTTCTACGTCAGTTCGAAACGCACGAGGCGGCGTGCAGGAGCCTGCTCGCCGACAAGCTGGTGCTTCCAGCTTATGAACAGATGGTGAAGGCGTCGCATTCGTTCAACCTCCTGGATGCCAGGCGCGCCGTGTCGGTCACGGAGCGCCAGCGCTACATCTTGCGGGTGCGCACCCTGGCGCGCGGCGTCGCCGAAGCCTACTTGGGCAGCCGGGAGGCGCTCGGCTTCCCGCTGATCAAACAATCCGGCCCGCGGGCGGCGTGATGGAAAAGCGCGACCTGCTGTTCGAATTACGCACCGAGGAGCTGCCGCCGAGGACGCTTCAACCCCTTTCCGCCGCGCTCACCGAGAGCGTGGTGAAGGGGCTGGACGCGGCCGGCATTGCGCATGGCAACGCGCGCGGGTTCGCCACGCCGCGCCGTCTCGCCGTGCTCGTCTCCGCGTGCGCCGACTCGGCGCCCGACCGCCAGGTCGAGCGGCGCGGTCCGCCCGTCGCCAGCGCCTTCGATGCCGGCGGGGCCCCCACACAGGCCGCCACCGCATTTGCCCGCAACTGCGGCGTGTCCACGGGCGAACTCGAGCGGCTGGTGACCGACAAGGGCGCATGGCTGGTGTTTCGCGGCACCGAGCGGGGCGCCGCCACCCGCACGCTGATCGCGGCAATCATCCATGCCGCCATTGCCGCGTTGCCCATTGCCCGGCGGATGCGCTGGGGAGCGCACACCACGGAGTTCGTGCGCCCCGTGCACGGCGCCGTTCTTCTATATGGCGAGGAGGTGGTCGAGATCGAGGTCCTCGGCCTCACCACCGGCCGGATCACCCTCGGGCACCGGTTTCACGCGCCCCGCCCCATATCGCTCAAATCGGCGAGGTCTTTCGAATCGCGCCTCAAGGGCGCGAAGGTGGTGGCCGATTTCGCGCTACGGCGCGAGCGGGTTCGCGCGGGCGTCACCGCGGCGGCTCAGGCGGCCGGAGGCACCGCACTGATCGAGAGCGATCTGCTCGATGAAGTCACCGCCCTGGTGGAATGGCCGGTCCCCATCACGGGCCGCTTCGAGGAGCGGTTCCTGGCGCTGCCCCGCGAAGTGGTCATCGCCACCATCCAGGACCACCAGCGCTACTTCGCCATCGAGGGGGCGGATGGCGCGCTCACCGGCGGCTTCGTGACGGTGTGCAACATCCAGAGCCGCGACCCCGACAAGGTGCGGGAGGGCAATGAGCGCGTGGTGCGTCCGCGCCTGCGGGATGCCGCGTTTTTCTGGGATCAAGACCGCAAGGTACCGCTCGAGCAGCGCGCGGCGGAACTTCAGGGCGTGACCTTCCAGGCGAAGCTCGGCAGCTACGCGGACAAGACCGCACGCGTGAAATCCCTGGCGACGACGATCGGGCTTCGGATCGGCGCGGGCGAGCAGATCGGAACCGCGGCCGAGCTCGCGAAGGCCGATCTGTTGACGGCCATGGTCGGCGAGTTCCCCGAGCTCCAGGGCATCATGGGCCGCTACTACGCACAGGCCGAAGGATATCCAGAGGAGCTGTCGCGGGCGATCGAGGAGCACTACCGGCCGCGGTTTGCCGGCGATTCGCTGCCGTCCGCCAAGGTCGGCCAGGCGCTCGCGCTCGCCGACAAGCTCGACACGCTGGCCGGCATATTCGCGATCGAGCAGCGGCCTACGGGCGCCAAGGATCCTTTCGGATTGCGCAGAGCCGCCCTCGGAGTGCTCCGAATCCTGCTCGAGTGCCGTCTCGATCTCGATCTCGACGCGCTGATCGAAGCGGCGGCGGCGGCGCAACCGGTGCGGCGCGCGGCGACCGCGGCCGAGGTCCGCGATTTCATGGCGGATCGGCTGCGCGGCCTGTTGGCCGAGCGCGTGGCCGGCGCCACCGCCGAAATGGTCGATGCCGTGCTGGCGAACCGGCCGGCCTCTCCCGTCGATGCGGAGTCCCGCCTTCATGCACTCAAGGAATTCCTGCTGCTGCCCGAGTCCGCCGTGCTGACCGCGATCAACAAGCGCATCGGCAACATCCTGCGCAAGGCCTCGCCGGATGCGCACACCCCGGTGAACCCGGCGCTGTTCGGCGAGGCGCAAGGCGCCGAAGCGGCGTTGTACCGGGTCGTCCAGGGTCTTTCGCAAAGGATCGTGCATGCAGGCGCCGTGCACACGGGCGCCGCGGACACCGTCGAGGGGCCGCGCTATGCCGACAGCTTGCGGGCACTGATCGATCTGCGTGCGCCGGTCGACGAATTCTTCGAGCGCATCATGGTGATGGACGAGAATCTCGAGCGCCGCGCGAACCGATTGGCGCTGCTTCGCGAGGTTCAACGCCTGCTCGGAAGCATCGTCGATCTGTCCCGCCTGCCCGGTTAGACATCCCGTGCAGCTTCTCGCCTCGCTCCTGTTCACCGGGTATCTGATGGTGTCGGCCTGCCTGTGGGGCGGACTCATGGCGCTTTGCTTCTTCCTGCCCTATCGCCTGCATTTCGCCATGGCGCGCGGGTGGGCTCGATGGAGCCTTTGGATGCTGGACCGGCTCTGCGGCCTCAAATTCACCGTGGAGGGATTGGAACGAATCCCGGCCGGCAACCATGTCGTCATGAGCAAGCACACGTCGGCGTGGGAGACGGTCGCGATGTTCGTGATTTTTCCCCCGCAAGTGTGGGTGTTGAAGCGCGAGCTCCTTTGGATTCCGCTCATGGGTTGGGGGCTCAAATTACTTCGGCCCATCGCGATCGATCGCGGCGCAGGCCACCGGGCGGTCAATCAGGTCATCGAGCAGGGCAGGGAACGGCTCGCCGAGGGGCTTTGGGTCATCGTCTTTCCGGAAGGCACCCGGGTGGCCCAGGGGGAGACGCGCAAGTACGGCCTCAGCGGCGCCCTGCTCGCCGCGGCGGCGGAAAGTCTCGTGGTGCCCGTATCGCACAACGCCGGCGAGTTCTGGCCGAGGCGCGGCATCCTCAAGAGGCCGGGCACCATCCGGGTGATCATCGGCGAGCCCATCGAGGCCCGCGGCAAAGACCCGCGGGAGCTCAATGCCGAAATCCGCAGCGCCATCGAGGGCGGCCTGGCCCGCATCGCAAGCGCCGCCGCCTGAGGATTCGGGGCGCCCGGCCCGGCCCCGGGCGGCGCCGGGGATTCCTTCATACAAACCCTCAAGGAATCTCCGGGGCTGCCGTTAAGGGCGAGGATGAGCCCATAACAGGATAAACCGACGTGCTCGAGCCCCTGAAGAACAAGCTTTCCCTGGCCTCGAATTTTCCCACCCCACCCGCCATCGCCCTGCAAATCGTCGCTCTCGCCGGCGATCCCGATATCGAGGTGGGCAAGGTGGCTACGACGATAGCCAAGGATCCGGGGCTTTCCGCCAAGGTCCTGCGCGTGGCAAATTCACCGCTGTATTCGAAGCGGCGCAAGAGCGAGAACCTTCGGCAGGCGCTGGTTGCGCTCGGGCTCAACGCCGCCACCACGCTGGCTCTCAGCTTCTCCCTCGTGGCGACCTATAAGAGCGGTACGGGGGCGGGGATCAACTACACCCGCTACTGGCGACGCGCCATTCTGGGCGCCTCCGCCGCGCGCACCCTGGGCGCCCTGATCGGCGTGCGGTCGCCTGAAGATGTTTTTCTGGCGGCGCTGCTGCAGGACATCGCGATGCTCGGCGTCGATCGGGTGCAGCCGGATTTCTACCGCCCGCTGCCGGCGGAAGCGACGCATGACGAGATCGCCGCCCACGAGAGGTCGCTCCTCGGGACCGA
This sequence comes from uncultured Gammaproteobacteria bacterium, assembly GCA_963736185.1. GTDB lineage: Bacteria > Pseudomonadota > Gammaproteobacteria > Steroidobacterales > Steroidobacteraceae > Bog-1198. The sequence continues at coordinate 140,200 of CAVTNZ010000073.1, forward strand.
CCACGCGGCGCTCGGCGGCTGGCTGCTCCGGCAATGGAAGCTTCCGGAATCGCTCTGCGCGACCGTCGAGGCGAGCCACGATCCCGAGACCGGCGCCGAATCCGTGGGCGTCGCCGCCCGCTGCGTGGCGCTCGGCAGCGAATGCGTCGAGATGCTTCTCACCCACCCGCAGAGCGTCAACCTGCAGCCGCTCGCCGCGCACGCGCAGTCGTGGCTGGGCATCGATGGGGCCGCGTTGACCCAGGCGATCGGCAATTTGGTCGCCGAGATTCCGGAGATCGAACGGCTGTTCGATACGTCCATTCTGGAAATCGAGCTGGCTAACGCCATCCTCGATCAGGCACGCGAGATTCTGACCATCAGAAACCTGCAGGCCATCGATCAAATGAGCGCGCTGCGCGAGACCGCGGAGAAGCTCGAAGCGCGCACCACGGCGCTCGAGGACAAGCAGCGCCGCGATCCATTGACCGGTGTCTTCAACCGGGGATATCTCGATGAGACGCTGAGACAGGAATTCTGCAACGCCGTCGACGGCGGCTGGGCGCTGAGCATCGTGTTCGCGGATCTCGACCGCTTCAAGCAAGTCAACGATACGCACGGCCACCCCACCGGCGACTCGGTGTTGATCGAGACGGCGCGCCTGTTCCTGAGCGCGGTGCGCGACACCGACACGGTGGCGCGCTACGGCGGCGAGGAGTTCGTCATCGTATTGCCGGGTCTCGCGGCGGAAGCGGCGATGCTCGTCGCCGAGCGAATCTTGATGAAACTGCGGGCCGCCCGTCACCAGGTCGCGGGCGGCAGCATCCGCGTGACCGCCTCGCTCGGGCTCGCGACGCTCGATGGAGCGACGGGATTCAAGCGGGTGAGCGATCTGATCGAGGCGGCGGACCGATGCGTTTACGCGGCCAAGCGCGCGGGGCGCGATCGGGTGGTGTGCTTCAATCCCGCGGCGGCGAGCTCGAAAGCGGGGTGACGGCGCCCGCTGCGTGGTCCCCCGGGGGGCGGCACGCCGGAGGATTTTCTGCACGTATGTCGCGGTTCATCGATACTCCGTGGTCCGGAATCGATGCGGGGTGACGAGCATGAACCAGGGACCCACGGATGGCGGCGCTGCAGGACCGCTTTGCGGGATACGGGTACTCGACTTCACGCGGGTGCTGTCGGGTCCCTACTGCACGGCGCTGCTGGCCGATCTAGGCGCCGACGTGGTGAAGATCGAGTCCGCGGGCGGCGATGATTACCGCCATATCGGCCCATTCCGCGATGGCGAGAGCGCCCTGTTCCAGCTCGTCAATCGCAACAAGCAAAGCGTGGTCGTGGATCTGAAGGATGCCGAGGGGCTGGCGCTGGCGACACGTCTTGCCGCGCAGGCCGACGTCGTGGTCGAGAACTTCAGGCCAGGGGTCGCGACCCGGCTCGGCATTGGATACGCGACGCTGTCCGCGGCCAACCCGCGGCTCATCTACGCCAGCATCTCCGGCTTCGGCCAGACGGGACCGGATCGGGAGCTTCCCGCGTTCGACCTTACCGCGCAGGCCCTATCCGGTCTGATGGCCATGACCGGCGACGCGGGGGGTCCGCCGACGAAGGTCGGCGAATCCATCGGCGACCTGGCCGCGGGCCTCTTTTGTTCGTGGGCGATTCTTGCCGCGCTCTACGAACGCACTCAAACGGGACTGGGACGCCGGCTCGATGTCGGCATGGTCGATGCGCTGGTGGCGCTCCTGCCGACGGCGGTCGCCCAATGGATGTTCGGCGCGGAGCCCCCGGCGCGCACGGGTAATCGCCATCCTTTCTCGACGCCGTTCGGCGCCTATGCCGCGGCGGACGGATACGTCGTGATCTGCGTTCTCAATGCGGCGCAGTTCGCGGCCCTCGTCCGCTGCATGGGGCGTCCCGAACTGGCCGACGATCCGCGCTATGCGAGCGATGAGCTGCGCACACGGCATGAACCGGAGCTGTCGGCGCTGATCAACGGATGGCTCATATCCCAGACGGTGTCGGCCGCACTCGTCGCCCTGCAGGCGGCCGGTGTGCCGGCATCGCGCATCGCGGAGCCCACCGACGTGTTCGCGAGCCGCCAGATCCGCGAGCGGGGCGTGATCACAACCGTCCGGCATGAAAGACTGGGCGAAATTCCCGCGCTCGAGCAGCCGGTGCATTTCACGGGCCACGCCCGCGGACAGCAGCGTGCGGCGCCTGGTCTCGACGAGCACCACGACTCCGTTCTCGCGCGCTGGCTCCGCACCACGCGCGAGCCACGCAACCGGCAAGGGGAGGCCGACCCACCATGAGCGATCCACGAGAGTCGGGGGCAGGCGGGATCGATGACGTGGAGTGCGCCGCCATCGAGGCCGTTCGCCGCCTCGCCGCCGACCTTCTGGCGCCGCTGGCCCGGGAAACCGACACCCGCTGCGCGTTTCCGCGACGGCAGCTCGAGGCGCTCGCCGAAATCGGCGTCCTGGGGATGAATCTGCCGGCGCAATGGGGCGGCCCCGGACTGTCGTCGCTTGCGCTCGCTGCGTGCGTCGAAGCGATTGCCGGCGCCTGCGCCTCGACCGCATCGGCCGTCACCGCGCACTTCCTGGCCACCGATGCCGTGCTCCTCGGCGGCGACGATGCGCTGCGCTCGCGGTACCTCGCCGGCGCGGCCGGCGGCCGCCTGCTCGGAGCGTTCGCGTTGACCGAGCCGCGCGCGGGCTCCAACCCGGCGGACATGCGCTGCCGCGCGGTCGCCAGCGCCGAGGGCTACCGCATCCAGGGGGTGAAGCACTTCATTTCCAATGGCGGTGCGGCGGATTTCATCGTGGTGTTCGCCGTTACCGACCCATCGCTCGGCCACCGCGGCATCAGCGCATTCGTCGTGGACCGCGGCACGCCCGGGGTCGTCGCCGCCAGCCCCGAGCCCACGATGGGCCTGCGCGGCGGTCATATCCACGAGCTCGCCTTCGACTGCGTCCTTCCGACCAGCCAGCGCATCGGCGCCGAGGGCAGCGGCTTTCGCACCGCGATGAAGGTGCTCGACAACGGGCGTATCGAGGTGGCGGCAATGTGCCTCGGAATCGGCCAGGCGGCCCTCGATGCAACGCTCGCCTGGGTGCGCAGCCGCGAGATCGGCGGTCAACCCCTGGCGGATTACCAGGGCATCCAGTGGATGCTGGCGGACATGGCCACGGAGCTGCGCGCGGCGCGACTTCTCACCGAGGATGCGGCGCGGCGCCGAGGGGGCAGCCGGCGCTACTCGCTCGAGGCGTCCATGGCCAAACTGTACGCCTCGGAGGCGGCCGGCCGGATCGCGGACCGAGCGCTGCAGATTCACGGCGGCTATGGATACACCAGCGCGCTGCCGCTCGAGCGCTACGTGCGCGACTTGCGGATCATGCGCATCTATGAGGGCTCCTCGGAGATTCAGCGCACCATCATCGCACGCGCGCTGACCGGCCCCGGTTGAGCGCCGGTCGTAACGGACGGTGCCGACCTCGAGCGCTACGTCCGCAGGCGACCGTGGCCGGCCAGAAGCGCGAGCAGCGCGTCGCGATCGACCGCCTTCAGGTGCAGCCCGGGTGGCTTGAAAGTCGGGATGGTCCGCGCGGCGAGCAGCGCGTTCAAGATGGACTCCTCCACCGCGTCGACCGCCTGCGGGTAGACCTCATCGCAATGCGCGTCGTTCAGCGACTCGAATTGGAAGGAGCGCGGCTGAAATTCGCCGATTGCCGGCAGATAGACCGGGTTGGCGACCGAGAATGCGAGCATGAGGTCACCCGAATAATGGCCGCCGCTCGTTCCGGTACGGCCTATGCCGAGCGCCCCGCGCTTGGCGAGCCGCTGCAGTTGCACGGCCGTCAGCGGCAGATCCGTCGCCAGGATCACGATGATCGATCCCTGCTCGGGCATCCGGTTATCCGAAAAAATGGCATCCTCGGTCAGATGCCGACCCACCGGTACTCCGAGCACCGTGAGCTCGCTGCGCTTGCCGAAATTCGATTGCACCAGGACCCCGACGGTATAGGGCCGGCCGTCGATGGAGAAGCGCCGCGAGCTCGTGCCGGTGCCGCCCTTGAACTCGTAGGTCGCCATGCCGGTTCCGCCGCCCACGTTGCCCTCGGCGACGGCGCCGCCGCGCGCGCTGCGGAGCGCCTCCAGGGCGTGGTGCTCGGTGATGTGCAGCCCGCAAATGTCGCTGCACACGCCATCGTAGGTCTCGGCCACCACCGGCATCGCCCAGCCATGAAACTTGCGAAAGTGCGCAGCATGGCTCTCGATCATGTAGCGCACCGCGGCGTGGTGAACCATGCCGAGCGAATGCGTGTTGGTGAGGCACACGGGTCCCACGAATCCACCCGCGTCGCGGATCCAGTGCGAACCGGTCATCTCGCCATTGCCGTTGAAGTCGAACTGTCCGGCGAGCACCGGTATCGGCTGAGGCTGCCGGCCGCGCGGCAGAATGGCCGTCACGCCGGTGAAGACCTGGGAGTCGCCCGGCTTGCGCGCCGGTCTCGCAATCGTCGTGAATCCCACTTCGACACCGGCGACATCCGTGATGGCGTTGTGCGGACCGGGCGTCCCCGGCAGGAGCAGGCCGAGATCTCGGGCGCGGGGACGGTGGGCTGGCATGCAGGCGTTCCTCGTCGATATCGTTCAGAATGCGGGCGCAACGGCCCTTCGGGTCGCCCCTGGGAGCATCCGTAAAGGCCATGCTTCAGTTTTGGACCTGTCTGGCCGACACTCAAAGCAGCATGGAAGCCTTTTGATGCCGATCACCCCTTTAGGCCCCACCCATCGCGTGCGCATCCAGCGATTCAAGACGCTGGCAGCGGTGCTCGTGTTGGCCGGCGCGTGGATGACCCGAACCGCCATGGCCCAGCAAGCGACGTATGTGGGCTCGTCGGTACCCGCGCTCAGTTCCAGCGCCGTCAACAGCATCACCCTCACCGCGCCGACCGGCGTCGCCGCAGGCGAACTGATGATCGCGTATGTCGCGCAAAATTACAGCTATCTCTCCATCAATCAGTCGCCCTCCGGGTGGACCAATTATCAGGACAGCTTCGTCACCACCATCGGCATGGCCGTGTTCACCAAGGTGGCGACCTCTGCCGATGTGGGGGGCAGCACCACCTACACCTGGACGTTCAACGAGTCGGCGGTGACCGCCGGTGCGATTCTGGCTTTCGGCGGGTTGACCACCGGCTACCAGATTGCCGCCGCCAATATCCAGGGAAATACCGCGAGCACCAGCCGCACCGCGCCGTCCGTCACCCCGGGAACGCCGGACACGCTCCTGGTCACCTTGTACGCGGTCGCGAACGGCACGGCCGACGCCCAATCGAGTCCCGCGGGGTTGACCCAGGCCTTCGACCGGAGCACGCAGGGCGGGGCGAACGGCATTCTACTGAGCGCGTTCTACGGGCTGGTTACCGCCTCGACGGCGACCGGTCCTCAAGTGTCCAATTCCGGTTCGTCGCTGAGCGCGCCGAACATCGGCGCGACTCTGGCGCTGATCCCGCTGGTCGGAACCGCGATGGCGCAATGGCATTTCGACGAAAGCATCTGGACCGGTGCGAGCGGTCAAGTGCTCGACTCGAGCGGCAACGGCTATAACGCTACCGCGGAGCATGGCGGGACGACGGCGAACACCAGCCCCGCCATCGTGGGTGCCACGGGAACCTGCGGCTACGGCACGTTCAACGGTTCGACCCAGTACGTTCAAATGCCGAGCTCCCTGCCCCACGTCGGCAACACCTTCACCGTCACGGCTTGGATCCGACCGACCTCCTACACCAACGGGCGAATCTGGATCGACGACGAAAATTACAACGGCTACGCGATGAGTTTCGGCGACGCGAGCCAGGGCGTGATGCGCTTCTTCAGCCGCAGCCCGTCGCTCACGATCCTGGACGCCTATACGACGCTCAGCCTGAATCAGTGGTATTTCGTCGCCATCGTGATGGACGCCGTGACCAATCAGACGATGTCGCTGTACATCTTCAATTCGAGCGGCTCGCTCATCAACCTCAATTCAACCAGCAAAACCTCGTTCTCCCCGGGCACGGGTGCCAACGCGGCGGTCGGCGGGAACGCCGACGGCGCGGTCGAGGGCGCCGTCCTGCGCTTTCAGGGCAATATCGACGAGGTGACGGTCTATCCGATCGCGCTCAGCTACAACGACGTCGTCGCCGCGCAGACTCTGGCGCATCCTTGCGGCACCGCCGCCGCGACGCCCGACCACTATTCGGTCAGCACGCCCGGCACCGCAGTCAATTGCCAGGCGGCAACCGTCACCGTCAGCGCGCTCTCGAGCACCCAGGCGCTGGTGGCGACGTCCGACACGATCGCGCTCAGCACCAGCACCGGTCATGGCGATTGGACGCTGATCTCGGGCGGCGGCACATTCGTCGCGGGAGGTTCCAACAGCGGAACCGCGAGCTATACCTATGCGATCGCCGACGGGGGCGTCGCCGTGTTCGCGCTGCGCGACACCTACGCCGAAACGGTGACCATCAACGTGGCCGACGGCTCGGCGAGCGCGACCTCGGGATCCGCGCTCGCCTCCGGAGACCTGCCGCTCACCTTCGTCGCCTCCGGCTTCATCGTCACCAACGGCAGCAACGTCGCCACGACCATCGGCACGCAGAGATCCGGGGTCACCTCGAGCCAGAGTCTCGCGCTGCAGGCGGTGCGCACCGACACCAAGACGGGCGCCTGCACGAGCGCATTTGCGAGCGGCACCACGGCGAACGTCGGGCTCGCCTATCAATGCAACAACCCCACCGCGTGCGTGGCCGGCCAGACATTGACCATCGGCAACAACGGCGTGTCCACCAACATCGCCGCGAATCCGAATTCCGGCGTCTCGAGCTACACCGCGGTGCCGCTGAAATTCAGCACCGCCAACGCGGAGGCCCCGATCACGCTGACGTATTCCGACGCGGGCCAGGTCACGCTGGCGGAGAAATACGCCATTCCGCTCGGCAATGGCTCGAGCTCGGCCAATTTCATGACCGGCGCCAGCCAGTTCGTGGTCGAACCTTACACGCTGCAGCTGTCCAAGATCAGCCGTACGAGAGACGGCTTCGCCAATCCGGGAGCGGGCACGGCGGGCGGCGCCGTGTTCATCGGCGCCGGCCAGGCGTTCACGGCGGCCGTGACGGCGCTCAATTATCAGGGCGTGGCCACGCCTAATTTCGGCCAGGAAACCTCACCGGCGAACGTGACCCTGACGCCGGCTCTCGTGCTGCCGACCTCGGGCGACAATCCCGCCGTCGGCGGAAGCTTCGGCGCCTACACCGCCGGCAGTTCCACGGGCTCGAGCTTCAGCTGGCCCGAGGTCGGCAGCATCACGCTCACTCCGGCCGTGGCCAATTACCTCGGCGGCGGCGCGTTGACCGGCACCACCTCAGGCCCGGTGGGGCGTTTCGTACCCAACAATTTCGCGACGGCGCTGAACACGCCGGTTTTCGCCACCGCTTGCAGCGCAGGCAGTTTCACCTACGTCGGTCAGCCGTTCACGTATGCCGTTGCGCCGGTGATCAGCGTGACGGCACAGGCGCTGGGCGGGACGACGACGCAGAATTACAGCGGCTCCCTGTTTCGGCTGAGCAATGCCTCCCTGACCGGACGGGCTTACACCCCGACACCGGCGAGCCCCGCTCTCGCGCTCGGCGGCCTGCCGGCGACCACGGCGGATCCCGCGATCGTCAGTCTCGGCGGCGGCCAGGGAACACTGACCTTCAGCGCGGGCACGGGCATTGCGTTCGCGCGGAGCACCCCGGTCGCGCCGTTCAATGCCAATATCGCCCTGTCGATCGACGTGATCGATCTCGACGGCGTGGCGGCTACGGTCAACCCCGTCACCTTCGGGGCCGGGAGCGGAATGCTGTTCACGGCGAGTCCCGCCCAATGGTACGGGCGGCTGGCGCTGCGCGATGCCGTGGGCTCGGAGCTGCTCGATCTGCCGATGTCCCTGACGACGCAGTATTACGCGAGCACGGCGCTGGGTTTCGCGACCAACACGAATGACTCCTGTACGAGCGCACCGGCGATCGCATTCAGCAATTATCAGCAGAATTTGAGCGCCGCAAAGCTATGCGTGCGCGACTCGGGCAGCCCCGGGGTCTCGGGCGCCGGCTGCGCCGCGGCGGCATCGAGCCGCTACACGTCGCCCGCCTCCGCCGGCGTCTTCAATCTGATCCTGGCCGCGCCCGGCAGCGGCAACAACGGCGCCGCCAACGCGACCGCCACGGCGCCGAGCTGGCTCGAGTATCCGTGGAATGCAGCCTCAGGTGACACGAGCCCCACGGGGATCGCGACGTTCGGCGTGTATCCGGGGCCCGCCTCCCGCACCTATCAGCGCGAGGTGTATTGACCGCTCTGTCGGCGATGGGCGGACCTTGCCCGGTCTGGCGAATGGACGATGATTTCCGGGAGATCAGATATCCAAATTCGACACGTGCAGCGCGTTCTTTTCGATGAACTCGCGGCGGGGTTCCACCGCATCGCCCATCAAGGTGGTGAAGATGTCGTCCGCGGCCACGGCGTCCTCGATTCGCACCTGCATCAGCCGACGGGTCTCGGGGTTGATCGTCGTGTCCCACAGCTGCTCGGGATTCATCTCACCCAGGCCCTTGTAGCGTTGGATGCTCTGCCCCTTCTTGGCCTCGTCGAACAACCAGCCTATCGCCGTCTTGAAGCTGCCCACATCCTGACGCGCGTCGCCGCGCTGGACGAAGGCGCCCGCTCCGATCAGGTCGCTCAAGGTGGCCGCGAGTTCGGCGATGCGCAAATATTCGGCCGAACCGAAGAACTCGCGCGGAATGTGCTTCTCCGATGAGAGTCCGTGCTCCAGGCGAGAAAGGTCGATGCGATGTCCGCCCGCGGAAAGGGTGTGAATGTTCACCTTATACCGACGCGAGACGTCATCGAGCGCATTCAGCTTGAGCTCGAGCGCGCGGCACCAGTCCTTGAGAGCATCGAGCCGGTCGAATGACTCGGTGGTCAGAGTCGGAACGTACAGAAGCTGTTCGAGGAAGCGCTCATCGTAGCGGCGCGCCCAGCGCTTGATGATGGCCTGGACCTCGACGTACTTGCGCGACAGCGACTCGAGCCCGGTCCCCGATAACGGCGGCGCCCCGGCATTGACGTGCAGTGCCGCGCCGTCGATCGCGGTGCCGAGGAGCAGCGCGTTCAACTCGAGGTCGTCCTTGACGTAGTGCTCCTGCTTGCCCTTTTTCACCTTGTAGAGCGGCGGCTGGGCGATGTAGATGTGCCCGCGCTCGATGAGCACGGGCATCTGGCGGTAGAAGAAGGTCAACAGCAGCGTGCGGATGTGCGAACCGTCGACGTCGGCATCCGTCATGATGATGATGCGGTGATAACGCAGCTTGTCGACGTTGAAATCGTCGCGGCCGATGCCGCAGCCGAGCGCGGTGATCAGCGTTCCCACCTCGATCGATGCCAGCATTTTGTCGAAGCGCGCCTTCTCGACGTTCAGGATCTTCCCCTTGAGCGGAAGGATGGCCTGCGTGCGGCGATCGCGTCCCTGTTTGGCGGAGCCGCCGGCGGAGTCGCCCTCGACCAGGAACATTTCGGAGAGCGCGGGATCTTTTTCCTGGCAGTCGGCGAGTTTGCCGGGCAGGCCGGCGATGTCGAGCGCGCCCTTTCGCCTCGTCATCTCGCGCGCCTTGCGCGCCGCCTCGCGCGCGTAGGCCGCTTCCAGGATCTTGTTGACGATGGCGCGCGCCTCCTGCGGATGCTCCAGCAGGAATTCCTCCAGTCGCTGCGCGACCGCCGATTCGACCACACCCTTCACCTCCGAGGACACCAGCTTGTCCTTGGTCTGCGAGGAGAATTTCGGATCGGGCAGCTTCACCGAGAGGATCGCCGTCAAGCCTTCGCGCGCGTCATCGCCGGTCGTGGCGATCTTTTCCTTTTTCGCCGCGAGCTCCTTCTCGATGTACTTGTTGAGCGTGCGCGTGAGCGCCGCCCGATAGCCGGCGAGATGGGTGCCGCCATCCTTCTGCGGAATGTTGTTCGTGTAGCAGTACATGCTCTCCTGATAGGAGTCGTTCCACTGCATCGCGACTTCGACCTGCGTGTTTCCATCGCGGGTCTGGAACCACATCACGGTGGGATGCACCGCGGTCTTGCTGCGGTTCAAATAACCGACGAAGGCGGAGAGCCCGCCCTCGTGCTGGAACACTTCACTTTTTTCGTCGCGCTCGTCGATGAGCTCGATGCGGACACCGGAGTTGAGAAACGACAGCTCGCGCAGACGTTTGGCGAGCGTCTCGTAGTTGAACGAGATATTGGTGAAAATTTTCGCGCTCGGCTTGAAGCGAAGCGTCGTACCGCGCTCGGTGGTGTCGCCGATGGCCGCGAGCGGCGCCTGAGGCTCGCCCAAACGATACTCCTGGCGGTGAAGCTTGCCGTCGCGGCGGATGTTGAGCTCGAGGAAATCCGAAAGGGCGTTCACGACGGAAACGCCCACGCCGTGCAGACCGCCGGAGACCTTGTAGGAGCTGTCGTCGAATTTCCCGCCGGAATGAAGCACGGTCATGATGACCTCGGCAGCGGAGACGCCCTCTTCGCTATGGATATCGACCGGGATCCCACGGCCGTTGTCGGTCACCGTCACCGACTCGTCCGCATGGATCGTGACCACCACGCGGTCACAATGGCCCGCCAGCGCTTCATCGATGGCGTTATCCACCACCTCAAAAACCATGTGATGCAGACCGCTCCCGTCATCGGTGTCCCCGATGTACATTCCAGGTCGCTTTCTCACGGCGTCGAGACCTTTTAAGACTTTGATTTTACTGGAGTCGTAGACGTCGTTATCGGCCATTATTGGGTCCTGCTGGTTGACCGCCCATTCTAACAGTAACGGAGCCAAAACACGAGTCCTGGCGCCTGGGAAAACACTTCTGATTCAATGAGTTATGGGCTCGCAGGCGAGCCGGCACGGGCATTGGCTTTCCAGCGCTCTCGGGGGCTCGTGCCGCCGGCGGGACGAGCTCTTTTTGCCGGCGGTGCCGATGTTCCACGTGGAACGTTCCAGAGGATCAGTCCGCCGCCACGACACCCTGCTGCAGCCGATAGCGGCGTCCGGGGCGCCCAAACGCTCCAAAAGTCGCCAGCTCTGGGTTCAGCGTGGTGATCACCAATTGCAGCGGCTGGGAGCCCAGCTCCTGGATGAAGGCGCCCAGGCGATCCGCATCCAATTCCGCTGCCGGATCGTCCAGCAGAAGGAGGGGCCGTATCTCGGCGTCCGGTCTGAACAGCTTGATTTGCGCAATGAGAAGAACCGCCGCCAGGAGCTTTTGCTGGCCGCGGGATATCCGCTCGCGCGCGAGCACGCCGTCCAGCCTCACAACGAGCTCGGCCCGCTGGGGGCCCACCTGCGTCGAGCCCAGCTCCTGGTCTTGCCGCCAGCTGCGTTCCAGCGCCTGGGGAAACTCCAGATCGCGAAGCCAGCCGGGTCGATAGTCCAGATCGAGCTCCAGGCCCAACAGCCTCGCTGCCACTTGTCTCGCCATCGGCGCCAACAGCCCGACATAGCGCCTGCGCGCCCCCGTGACCAGCTCGGCATTCCGAGTCAACTCGGCGTCCCACGCGCACACGACGGGTCGGGAAGCGCCGGAGCGAAGAGCGGCGTTTCGCTGGCGTAGAGCTTGGCCGTACATCTGCCAATCCCGGACGAAACGAGGTTCCACGTGGAACACACCCCAATCCAGAAACCGTCGGCGACGGCTCGGCCCCTCCTCGATCAACCGATGGACCTCGGGATCGACGATCTGAACGGGTAAGAAGGTGGCGAGATCCGCCAAGGACTCGGCCGGCTCACCGGCGATTCGAGCCCGAATGCCCTCGATTGTCCCCTCGACGCCGAGCGTGACGTGGCGGCTCCCGACCTCGGCCTCTCCCACCACCCGGAAAAGCTCGCTGCCCGCCCGTATGAGATGCGGCAATCGCCTCGTACGAAATGACCGTCCGCGCCCGAGCACATAGATCGCTTCGAGCACGCTCGTCTTGCCGGCCGCATTGGGACCGCTGAACAGGGTGAACTGTGGGTCGAACTCGATATCCCCGTGATGCAAGCAGCGGAAATCCGTCACCTGCATCCGGCGTAGGGTCATCCGATCAGAGCCTCATCGGCATGACGACATAGCGAGTACCCGCGGCTCCCGGCGATCGGATCAGACAGCTGCTATTGCTGTCCGTAAGCCCCAATTCCACTTCTTGGCCGTCGATGGCAGCCAGCGCGTCCAGCAAGTAATTCACGTTGAAGCCCACCTCGAGATCGGCGCCGTCGTAGGTCACCTCGATCTCTTCCTCAGCCTCCTCTTGCTCCGGGTTGTGGGCCTGAACGGTGAGCGCATTGGTTTTGACGGTGATTCGGATCCCGCGGTACTTCTCGTTCGACAAAATCGCCGTTCGCTGCAGTGCTTGTCTCAACGAGTCCCGATCGGCGCGAATAGCGGATGCAGGCGCGGCCGGAATGACCCTCGAATATTCCGGAAACCTGCCATCAATTAGCTTGGAAGTAAATCGAATGTCGCCGATCTGGGCTCTAACATGATTGGTTCCGATGGCCACGGCCGCGGTCCCTTCGGCGGTGAGTATGCGCTGCAATTCCAACACGCCTTTGCGCGGAATGATCACTTGCTGCGCCGATTTGGCCTTGTGTTCCAAGGTCGACTCGCACAAAGCCAGCCGATGACCGTCGGTTGCCACGGCACGCAGCGTCTGCCCATCGATCTCCAGCAGCATCCCGTTGAGATAATAGCGAACATCCTGCTGGGCCATCGAAAAATGCGTTTTCTCGAGCAGCCGGCTGAGTTCCTTGCGCGGAATCTCCACCGTTTGCTGGGCATTGATGTCATCGATCACCGGAAACTCGGCTGCCGGCAACGTGGAAAGGCTGAAGCGGCTACGCGCGGCCTTGATCACGACCTTCTCGCCTTCGACGCTCAACGAGACCGAGGACTTCTCCGGTAGCGCGCGCAAAATATCCAGAAATTTCCTTCCAGGAACGGTGATGTCGCCGGCCTGCTGAATGCTCACGTCCGTGGCGGCAACCAGTTCAACCTCCAAGTCCGTTGCGGTAATCGACAATCGGCTGTCGGAAACAGCGAGTAGCACATTCGCCAGCACCGGCATCGTCTGCCGTCGTTCAACCACGCCGATGACCGCCTGCAAGGGGGCCAATAATCTCTCCCGTTCCACCGTCAATTTCATGCGCTCACCCATCTCTAATTCTTAAAGATCTTATCTTAAAGATATTAATTATTATGATTATGAGGGGCGCCCCTCTCTGGGGATAACCCGATATAATTCTTAATAATCAATTAGTTAATTCCAGTGATTACCTCTGTAGGAATCCTCTGACAACCCGGTGCATCCTGTAGTCCACCTGTGGATATCTTCGGCCTCCATTTCGTCCACAGGTTTGTCACCCTATCCAGCCAGAGTTCTCAACAGGTTCATATAGTCCTCGCCGATGCGCCGCTCGATCTCGCGCAATTCCTTCACCCGACGGCATGCGTGCAGCACCGTCGTATGGTCCCGACCCCCAAACGCGTCGCCAATTTCGGGCAAACTGTAATTGGTCAATTCCTTCGCGAGCGCCATCGCCACTTGGCGCGGCCGCGCGATGGAGCGGCTGCGCCGCTTCGACAACAAATCGGCGATCCTGATCTTGTAGTACTCGGCGACGGTCTTTTGGATATTTTCCACCGTTACCAACTTCTCTTGAAGCGCCAGAAGATCGCGCAGCGCCTCCTTGGCGAACTCGACCGTGATCGGCCGGCCGGTGAATTCGCAGGTTGCCATGATCCGCCGCAGCGCCCCCTCCAATTCGCGCACATTCGAGCGGATGCGCTTGGCGACGAAAAACGCGACTTCCTCGGGCAGGTCGACCTTGGACATGGCCGCCTTGCTCATCAGGATGGCGACACAGGTCTCGAGCTCCGGCGGCTCTATCGCCACGGTCAATCCCCAGCCGAAGCGCGACTTGAGCCTCTCCTCGAGACCGTCCACCTCCTTCGGATAACGGTCGCACGTGAGAATGACCTGCTGCTGGCTCTCCAGAAGCGCGTTGAACGTGTGGAAGAACTCCTCCTGGGAGCGATCCTTGCCGGCAAAAAACTGAATGTCGTCGATCATCAGCGCATCGAGGGATCGATACGCCGTCTTGAAATCATTGATCGTGTTGTGCTGCAGAGCTTTGACCATTTCACTCACGAAGCCTTCGCTGTGAACGTAGGCCACGCGCGCGTCGGAGTTGCGCTCCTTGAGCTTGTTCGCCACGGCATGCATCAAGTGGGTCTTGCCGAGACCGACGCCGCCATAGATGAACAGCGGGTTGTAGGCCTTTCCGGGATGTCCGGCGACCTGGATCGCGGCGGCCTTGGCGAGCTGGTTGCTCTTGCCCTCGACGAAGCTGTTGAACGTGAAATTCTCGTTGATCGGGCTGCCGAGTACGGTAGGGCCGCTGCGCCGCGGCCGCCCGATCCCCGGTGCGCGGGGATCCCCCGGGCCGTTGAACACCCCCGCGGGATTGACGGGCGCCGTCCCATTGGACAGCGGCGGTGCCTTCAAAGGGCTGTCCGCCGCGCGGGTCCCGACATCGAGGACCACGTCGAGCGCGGAATCCTCGGCGAACTGACGAACCAATTCCTTGATGCGCGGCAACGAATTGTCCCCGACCCACTTGATGACATAAGAATTCGGCGCGAGAAGCCGCACCTGGCCGTCGCGCTCGATCGCCTGCAGGGGCCGCAGCCAGGTATTGAACTGCTCTATGGGCAGCTCGTTCTCGAGCACGCGCAGACAGCGGTTCCATAGCGTCTCTGGCAAGAGCGCTCTCCTACGGGCGGCGGTTGGGACTAAACGAAAGGGGGAGCGAGTCTAGCTCCAACCGAGCGAGGCGTCTATTGACACTTCCACGTCCGCTCAGTACCCTTGCCGCCTCTCGCAACTAGCGCATTTTCCGAGCTCAGTTGCTTGATTTGCCCCGTAGTTTTCCCCGAAGTGCCTTATGAAACGTACCTTCAATCCGAGTAATTTGCATCGTGCCCGCACCCACGGTTTTCGGGCGCGAATGGCGACCAAGAGCGGTCGGCAGCTGCTTGCTCGGCGCCGTGCGAAGGGCCGCAAGCGCCTCTGTCCCTGACGTTTAAATTACAACTCGTCCGACCAAACTAACGTTCGAGCCGCGGAAGCGCCTGCACCAGCCGGCCGAGTTTCGCGTAGTGCGGCAGCAAGGCAGGCGTTTTTCCGATGCTTACTTTACCGTGTCCGTACTCGCCAACCACGAAACTCATCCGCGCCTAGGGCTCGCAATCGCCACCAAGAGCTGCGGCAGCGCGGTCGCGCGCAACCTGATCAAGCGCCTGGCACGCGAATCCTTCCGCTTGAACCAGTACGACCTGCCCGCGGTCGATGTCACCATCGCGGCGCGCGATGCCGCGCGGCTGGCTGCGCCGAGCGCTCTGCGCGCGAGCCTTGCGAAGCTGTGGAAAAACATCGCGCGACAGGGGTAGCCATGCGCCGGATCCTGATGGGCATCATTCGCGTTTACCAGTGGACCTTGAGTCCGATGCTCGGGCCCCGCTGCCGCTTCTATCCGAGCTGCTCGTGCTATACCCACGAGGCGATCGAACGCCACGGGGCGATTCGGGGCCTGTGGCTCGGCGCCAGACGCCTGCTTCGCTGCCACCCCTTTGTCGAGGGCGGCTACGATCCCGTGCCCTAAGACGAGACCGATCAATGGCCAACACCCGCATCATGCTTTGGTTCGCGTTCGTCGCGATCCTCTACCTCAACTACGAAGCGTGGATGCGCGACTATCAGCAGCCGGCTGCCCCCGTGGCCGTGACCACGACGGCGGGCGGCGCGAGCGCATCGAAGTCCCTCGCCGACACGTTGCCGACTGCACCGCCGCCGACATCTGCAACGGCAACGCCGGGCGCCGCGGCGCCGGCCTCGGGCACGGTTCCGTCTGCCGGTGCGCCAACCTCCGCCTCGCCTCCCGCTGAGCCGGGCGCGCTCGGGTCCGGCGCCGCGGCGCCCGGGCCATCGATTCACGTCGTCACCGACGTGCTCAACCTCGACATCAATCTCAAGGGCGGGGAAATCGACCGGGCCGACCTCACCGAGTACCCGGTGCACAAGGACAAGCCCAATGTGCCGGTGCGTCTGGAAAACCGGGACCCGGGCACGCTCTACCTGCTGCAGACGGGGCTGATCGGCGGGGCCGGCGAGGCCGCTCCGACGCATCTCGCGACTTGGACGGCGGCGCAGGACTCCTACGTGATGCCGGCCGGCGCGGCCGAGCTCAAAGTGCCGATGACCTGGACCGACGGTCAGGGACTCACCGTCACCAAGACTTTCGTGTTCAAGCGCGGATGGTATTCCATCGATCTCGACTACCAGGTGCGCAACGACGGCGCGTCCGCCCGCTCGCTCGCCTCCTATGGCCAGATCCTCAGGCATTGGGAGCACGCATCGCGCTCCTACTTCGATGTGGAAACTTATTCGTTCAAGGGCCCCGACGTCTTCGACGGCATCAAACCCCGCGACCTCGGGGTCGAGAGCGAGACCGACAGCAAATTCAACGAGGCCATCACCAACGGCTGGCTCGCCTCGCTGCAGCATCATTTCGTGTCGGCGATCGTGCCTCCGCCCAACCAAGCCTACGATTATCAGCTGAAGGTGCTGGATCACGAATATCTGTTGAGCGCGACCGGCCCGTTCAAGCAGATACCCGCCGGTGCGACGGCGGAATTTCGCGAGAAGCTGTTCATCGGGCCGAAACTTCAATCCCAGCTCGCCGTGACCGGCCCGCGCCTGGAGCGCACGGCCGATTACGGCCGTCTGACGCTGATTGCGCAACCGCTGTTCGCCGCACTGAAGTGGGTGCACTCGGTCATCGGCAATTGGGGCTGGTCCATCATCATCGTGACGGCGCTGATCAAGCTGATCTTCTTTCCTTTGAGCCAGGCGAGCGGGCGCTCGATGGCCAAGATGCGCGCGGTCGCCCCGCGCATGAAGCAGATCCAGGAAACCTACAAGGATGATCGGGAGAAGCTCGGACGCGCCATGATGGAGCTGTACAAGCGGGAGAAGATCAATCCGCTGGCGGGGTGTCTCCCGATGGTCGTGCAGATTCCGGTCTTCATCTCGTTCTATTGGGTGCTGCTCGAGAGCGTGGAGATGCGCCAGGCGCCGTTCATGCTGTGGATCAACGACCTCTCATCGCGCGATCCTTACTTCGTGTTGCCGCTCCTGATGGGCGGCGCGATGTTCGGCCAGTTCAAGCTGAACCCGCCCCCGCCCGATCCCATGCAGGCGAAGCTCATGCAGTTCATGCCCCTGGTCATGACCGGCATGATGGCGTGGTTCCCCTCCGGCTTGGTGCTCTACTGGCTGACCAACACGGTGCTTTCGATCGTGCAGCAATGGCGCATCAATCAGGTCGTCCAGATCGAGGCGGCCAAACAGCGCTCCTAGGCCGATCTCCAGTCTCGTACACTGATGCCGTGATTTTCCACGACACCATCGCGGCCATCGCGAGTGCGCCGGCGCGCGGTGCGGTCGGCATCGTACGACTCTCCGGGGCCGAGGTGCCCAGGATCGCAGGCATCATGCTCGGCCGGCTGCCCGCGGCGCGGCGCGCCACTCTCGCGAGCTTTCTGGGGACGGACGGCGGCATCATCGATCGCGGAATCGCCGTGTATTACCCCGCGCCCGGCTCGTTCACCGGCGAGCCCGTGCTGGAGCTATTCGCCCATGGCGGCGTGCTCGTCCTGGATCTGCTCATGCGGCGGGCGCTCGAGCTCGGTTGCCGCGCGGCGCGGCCGGGCGAGTTCAGCGAGCGTGCCTTCCTGAACGGCAGGATGGACATCGCGCAGGCGGAGGCCGTGGCCGATCTCATCGACGCGGGCACCGAAGCGGCCGCGCGCGCGGCGGTGCGCTCCATGCAGGGGGAATTCTCGGCGCGCATCCGCGAACTCCAGGCGCTGCTCACGGATCTTCGCGTGCACGTCGAGGCGGCGATCGACTTCCCCGACGAGGAGATCGATTTCCTGTCGGCCCCGGCCATCACCGATCGCCTGGGGCGGGTGCTCGAATGCTTCGGCGCCATCGAGTCCGCCGCCCGGCAGGGCGCGCTGCTGCGGGAGGGCTTGACGGTGGTCATCGCAGGCAAACCCAATGCCGGCAAGTCGAGTTTGCTGAACCGCCTCGTCGGCGATGACGTCGCAATCGTCACCGACGCGCCGGGCACGACACGGGATGTGCTGCGCCAGCAGCTGAACCTGGACGGCCTGCCGCTCAACTTGATCGACACCGCGGGACTTCGCGGTGCGCTCGATGCCGCGGAAGCGGAGGGCATCCGCCGCGCCCGGCATGAGATGCGGCGCGCGGACCGCATCCTGTACGTGATCGATGCGAGCATCGGAGAGGGGGCGGAACCCAATTCCCTGCCGGACGACGTTCCGGTCACGCTGGTCCTGAACAAGATCGATCTCACCGGCCTGCCGGCGGGGATCGGCGGGGGGACGCCCCCCCGGATCCACGTGAGCGCGCGCACCGGCGCGGGCGTCGATTCGCTGAGGGAACATCTCAAGTCGAGCGCGGGCTATCGCGACGGCGAATCGGGAGCCCTGGCGGCACGCAGGCGGCATCTCGATGCGCTCGGCCGGGCGCGCACCCTGGTCGAGGGAGCGTGGCAGGCATTGCGGGATTCGCAGGCGTTCGAGCTCTTCGCGGAAGATCTGCGCCTCGCTCAGCGCGCGCTCGGCGAGATCACGGGCGAGGTCAGCAGCGAGGATCTGCTCGGAGAGATCTTTGGAAGCTTCTGTATCGGCAAGTGATGGGGGGAAAAGCGACCGGCGAGGGGCGACCCGACCGGCGGGCCCATCTAGCCAATCGATAGGCCCATCGAAAAAAAACATCGCGCCCTTCGGCGCTCACATGCCCGGGTTGCCGTGCTCCAACTCCGACACGGACTCGGTTTCGATCGCCCTCGCGAGTCGGGCCGAAATCCCAAGGATTGCGAGCACTGCGATGGTGGCAATCAGTGTCTTGATCGGGTAATGCCAGAACAGCCAGACCATGGTGAGCGCGGACAGCGCCAAAATCGCTAAAAAAGCGACGACGTTTCTCCGCGCATTCGGCGAACGAGTCATGCCAGCCTTCCCTTGGGAGCGCCCAATTCGTATTCCCCAGCCCGCTTTATACATCGTCGGGGAGGAAACGCCTATACGAGAACTCCCTAATCGACGCCATCCGCGGGCGGCCACCCGCGCTAGCCGAGCATCGACTCCCGGCGCCAATGGCGGGCGGTCAGAACGATCAGCACGAGCGCCAGCAGCAACGCGCTACCCGAGGACACGATCACGTCCGCGGGAGCGATCGGTTCGTCCTTGAGAACGCTGGTCATGAGCAGGTGCTGGCTCAGTGACGGGATGAACATCAGCGAGCTGTTGGTCTTGAGCGAGTAAATGCTCGCGAAGGCGATCGGCAATGTCGGTACCAACAGCACGCTGGTGAGATAGGTCTGCGCCTCCCGGTAGCTTCTGGTGAACGAGGCCACGAAGGTCATGAGCGCCGCGCCGAGCGGCACGAACGGCAGGCAGATCGCGAAGAACTCGAGGGCCGTGCCGACACCGAGATTCGCGCTCATCCCAAGCCGCTCGAGCGGCACGAATCGAAACACGAACACGAACGCGGTGAGATTGATCGCAAGCGACAGGCACATGTAGGCGCAGGTCGCGAGAATCTTGCCGCCGACCAGCGCTCCGCGCGCCACCGGCAGGCTGAGCAGCGACTCGAGCGAACCGCGTTCGCGCTCGCCGGCAGTGCAGTCGATGGCGAGGTACAAGCCGCCCATCAACACCGAAAACAGCACGAAATAAGTCATGAACCCCAGCACCACGACGGCACGCCCGGACGGCGTGGTCACATCGATGTCGTTGACCGCGATCGGCACCGCGAGGAGCGGATCGACGCCGCGCATCTGAACCCGCAGCTGGGCCAGGCCGCTCGCATAGCCCGCGAGCAACGCGTGCAGGCGCTCGGCGCTGCGCCGGGTCTCGGAATCGGAGCTGTCCGCCACCACGAAGACCGGCGCGGGCAGCGCCTGCTCGAATCTGGATCCGAAGTCGGGCGGCACCAGCAGCACGAGCGTCCCGTCCCTACTCACGCGTTCGCGGGCGGAGGCCTCGGGCAGCTCCTCGGCGTGCAGGCGCACGCCCTGGGATTCGAGAAAGCGCATGAGATTCGGCGCCCGATCGCCTCCGCTGATCGTGATGGTCAGCGGCTCGTCCGACTCGACCACGCTCTGGTTGAGCATTCGGGACACCATCGCGCCGAACAGGATCGGGCCGAACAAGGGTCCGAACAGGAGCGCCGACACGAGCGTGCGGCGGTCCCGCAGGTTCTCCAGGAATTCCTTGCCGAACACCGTGAAGAGCGCGCGCATCAGGCGATCCCCTCCGTTTCGCCCAAGATCTCGAGGAAGGCCTCCTCGAGCGTGACGGCAGCGCCTCGCTCGCGGCCGCGCCCGCGAATCTCCTGCGGCGTGCCCTGCGCGAGCACGCTGCCCCGGCCGATGATCACCACCTGGTCGCAGAGCGCCGCGACCTCCTGCATGACGTGCGATGAGAACACGATGCATCGACCCTGCGCCTTGAGGTTCCTCAGGATCTCGCGCAGATTCCGGATCGCCATCACGTCGAGGCCATTGGTGGGCTCATCGAGGATCAGATTCGCCGGGTCGTGCACCAGAGCCCGCGCGAGCGCCACCTTGATGCGCTGACCTTGCGAGAATCCCTTGGCCCGGCGATCGATGAAGCTTTGCATGTCGAGGGCATGGGAGAGCTCGGAGATGCGCCCCGCGAGCCGGCGCGGCGCGATGCCGTGCAGCGAGCCGAAATAGGCGATGTTCTCCCGGCCGGTCAAATTGCCGTACAGGCCCGCCGCGTGCGGCAGCACGCCCAGGTGCGCCCGCGCGGCCGAGGTCTCGCCGCGGATGTCGAGTCCGTCGATGCGGGCGCTTCCGCCGTCAGGCGTGAGCACTCCGTAGAGCATGCGAAGTGTCGTGGATTTGCCGGCGCCGTTGGGGCCCAACAGGCCGGTGATCGAGCCGTTGTTGGCGCAAAACGAGACTTCGCGCACCGCCTCGACGGCGCCGAACCGCTTGCGCAATGCCGCCGCCTCGATCATGGCGCGGGTCCGGTCAGCCCTACGAAAAACGCCGCCGGATGATGCCGGTCGAGACAGGACGCATCGAGCTTGCCGGGGTCCGAGGTGTCCAGAAAATCGGCCATCAGCTTCGGCATGCAGCCCGTGACGAGCTGACCGTGTCCCTCGCCCGGAACGATCAGATGACGATAGTGAGCAAGTCCCCGCGCCAGGCGTTGCGCATCGGCCGGCGGGGTCACCGGATCCGCGCTGCCCGACAAGAGCAGCGCAGGCACCGCGCTGCGCAGGGGCGCGTGCAAATCGGCATCGACCGGACCCCGTGGCCAGAGCTTGCAAATTTCCGCCAGCGCATCCAGTTGATCGGTTCCTTGATAGGTCCGTTCGATCCGCTGCCGTTCGCCGTCGCTCAGATGGAAGAACGGCACATCCTCGCTGCAGACCACGCTGTTCTGCATGCCGCTCGCCAGCTGGTCGCGAATCTGCCGGGCCATCATCAACGTCTCGGCGGCCATGGGCGCCGCGCGCCCGATGGCCGCCTGATGAATCAGCGTCGGCAGGAGCGACGCCTCGGTCGCGCTGTAGGAGAGGAAGCGCAGCGATGCGGAGAAGACCGTGCGGTTGAACTCGAGCGGCAGTGGCTCGCCCGTCCTCGGATCGGCGATCACGAGCGGCAGCTTCTCCGCGCCGAAGCGCCGGCGCAAATCAGCCAGCTCGCTCTCCAGGCCCGGATAGGCCGCCGCGCAGTCCGGGGCCGACCGGCATCGGGAGACGATCAGCTCGAGCGCGCGCTCGCCATCGAGGGGAGTCTCGGGCCCGATCGCCTCCTCCGGGTAGGTGACGCCGTCCAGCACCACCGCATGGGTCTCCCGCGGGTGCCGCCGCATGTAGAGCTCTGCGACCCGGGTGCCGTAGGAAGAGCCGTAAAGATCGATCGCGGGGTATCCGAGCGCGAGGCGGACCTGGTCCAGATCGCGGACCGCGACGCTCGTGGTGTAGAAGCGCACGCGATTGCCGTATTGGGCGAGACATTCGGCGGTGGCGCGGCGCAGCTCCGGCATCGAGTCCGCGGTGTCGCCCCAGTCGTCCGGATAGCTGCAGACCAGCGGCTCCGATTTTCCGGTGCCGCGCTGGTCCACCAGCACGATGTCGTGGTTGCGATGGGCGCGTGCAAAGGCGCCCGCGTAGCTCGTGTAAAGATCCGCGGCCGCCTGCCCCGGGCCTCCCGCGAGCAGGAACAGGGGTTCGGCGTTGGCCCGCCGATTGAGGGCGGGAACCACGGCGACGAACAGATGGATCTTGCGCCCGGCCGCGTCCTCGGGGTTCTCGGGAACCGCCAGGGTGCCGCAGCGCGCCGCGACCGAGCTCAACTCGAGCGGATGCTCCAGCCGGCAATCCTGCAACGGGAGCGTCGCCGCGGGGGCGGAAAGTCCCTTGCAAAAGACCAAGACGCAGGCCGAGAGGGCCGTCCACGCGAGCCGCAACGTCGTACTCCGATTCATCGCTCATGCCGGTCAGGCGGCCAAGTGTAGCGAGTCGCTATCCCCGCCCGGCCCCGACTTGGTAGATTTGCGGCCCAGTTCGTCAATTGGACCGATGCCCCAATCTGGCCGATACCAAGGAAGCCAATGACCGTCATTCGCGAAGATGATCTCATCGACAGCGTCGCTGCCGCCCTGCAATACATCTCGTATTACCATGCGCCGGATTTCATCCGGGCGATGGGACGGGCCTATGCCGTGGAGCAAAGTCCCGCGGCGCGCGACGCCATCGCGCAGATCCTCACGAACTCGCGCTTGTGCGCCGAAGGCCATCGCCCGATTTGCCAGGATACGGGGATCGTGGTCGTGTTCGTCAAGGTGGGAATGGGCGTACGCTTCGAGGCAACCCGCGATCTCGAGGCCATGATCAACGAGGGAGTCCGGCGCGCCTATCTCAACCCCGAGAACAAGCTCCGGGCGTCCATCGTGTCGGACCCCGCCGGCAGGCGCATCGGCACCAAGGACAACACCCCGGCGGTGATACACACCGAGTTCGGGCCCGGGGACGAGCTCGAGATCACGGTGGCCGCCAAGGGCGGCGGATCCGAGAATAAGTCGATGTTCGCCATGCTGAACCCGTCGGATTCGGTGGCGGACTGGGTGGTCGAGATGGTGCCGGAGATGGGCGCCGGCTGGTGCCCTCCCGGCATGCTGGGCGTGGGCATCGGCGGCAGCGCCGAGAAAGCCATGCTGCTCGCGAAGAAATCGCTCATGGACCCGATCGACATCGGCGATCTGATCGCCCGGGGGCCTGCCAACGAGCTCGAGGAGCTGCGTCTGGAAATCTACAGGCGCGTGAACGAATTGGGCATCGGGGCGCAGGGCTTGGGCGGACTAACCACCGTGCTCGACGTGAAGGTGTCGGATTATCCGACCCACGCGGCATCGCTGCCGGTGGCGGTGATTCCGAATTGCGCCGCGACCCGGCATTTGCATTTCACGCTCGACGGTTCGGGGCCGGCGGTGCTCGAGCCGCCCGATCTCTCGCAATGGCCGCAGGTGCACTGGAGCGCCGATGCCAGTGCACGCCGCGTTTCCCTCGATGGGCTCACCCGCGAGGAAATGGCCACCTGGAAGGCGGGGGAACGGCTGCTCTTGTCGGGAAAATTGTTGACCGGTCGCGATGCCGCGCACAAGCGCATCTGCGCATTGCTCGACGCCGGCAAGCCGCTGCCGGATGGCCTCGATTTTCGCAACCGCGTCATTTACTACGTGGGACCGGTGGATCCCGTCGGCAGCGAAGTGGTGGGGCCGGCCGGACCGACCACTGCCAACCGGATGGATCGCTTCACCGAGACCATGCTCGGCAAGGCGGGGCTTCTCGCGATGGTGGGCAAGGCGGAGCGCGGTCCCGAGGCGATCGAGGTCATCCGCGCGCACCGCTCGGCGTATTTGATTGCGGTGGGCGGCGCCGCGTTCCTGGTGTCCCAGGCGATCCGTTCGAGCCGGGTCGTCGGCTTCGCCGAGCTCGGCATGGAGGCGGTGTACGAATTCGAGGTCCGCGACATGCCGGTAACGGTGGCGGTGAGTTCGGACGGAGTATCGGTGCACGACACCGGACCCAAGGCCTGGCGCGGAAAATTTGCGGGCATTCCCGTTGCGGTCGAGTGAGCAGGAGCCGGAGGCCGAAGCGGCACGCCGGCCGCGTGCACTAATATTTGATGCTGCAGCCGTAAGGACGGGTAACCGGATGCGCCACCGGCTTGCCGTCCGTAACCGCGAGCATCGCCTCCTTGAGGTAGGGCTCGGCATGGGGGATGTCGGCGACATCGGTGGTGGCGATGCTGTCGATTCCGCCCATGTACCGTAGATCGCCCCGGGCGTCTATGACGAACAGGTGCGGGGTGGTCTTCGCCTCGTACAGCCGGCCCAATACCCCGGTCGGATCGAGCAGCACCGCCTCGGGAACAGCGTGCCGTGTGCGGCTCAAGGCATCCGCCTCCGGTCCGCTCACATAGCCCTGTTTGCCGGGGGCCGACGAAATCACGGATAGCCACACCACACCGCGCTGCCGCGCGAGCTCCTGAAGGCTCTGCATATTCCCGCTCGAATAATGTTTACGGGTGTACGGACAATCGGCATTGGTCCATTCCAGCACCACCGTCTTGCCGCGAAACTCGGCCAAACGGCGCACCCTGCCGGCTGAATCCGTGGCGCTGAAATCGGGGGCGGGCTGGCCCACTCGAGGCGGCCCCGTATCCGGCGTGCGGCTGTCCGACGGGTCCGCGCCAACTGCTGCGAGCGCCGAGCATGCCAACCAGGCCGCCGCTGCCGCGAATGAGGCGCCGATCGCGCGACGGGAAAGGAGGGGAAGGCTGGGCGGGCGGAGGGATGGCACGGACATACCGCATTAGTTGGACCCGGCCGCCGTTGGTTCCGCTCGTTGGTGGATCGCGTCAACCCGTTTAAACTATGCGGCTCTTCAAGCGGTTCGACGACCCCGGAGCATGGTTCGAAGCAATGCGTTTCGCGACGGAATATGACGTGATCGTGATCGGCGGCGGCCATGCCGGGACCGAGGCTGCGCTCGCGGCTGCCCGGATGGGGCGCCGCACGCTGCTCCTGACGCACAACATCGAGACGCTCGGCCAGATGAGCTGCAACCCCGCCATCGGCGGCATCGGCAAGGGGCATCTCGTCAAAGAGATCGATGCGTTGGGGGGTGCGATGGCGCGCGCCGCCGACCAGGCCGGCATTCAGTTCCGCACCTTGAACGCGAGCAAGGGGCCGGCGGTCCGCGCCACCCGGGCGCAGGCGGATCGCCAGCTGTACAAAAGAGCCATCCGCCGGATGCTCGAGACACAGCCCTACCTGGAGATATTCCAGCAGGAGGTCGCGGACCTCAAGATGCAGGGCGGCCGTGCCGCCGGCTGCCTCACCGCCGGCGGCATCGAGTTCCGGGCAGCTTGCATCGTGCTCACGGTCGGGACCTTCCTCGGCGGGCGGATCCACATCGGACTCGACAGCCACCCGGGCGGCCGCGCCGGCGATCAGCCCTCCAATTTGCTGGCCGCGCGGCTGCGCGAGCTTCCGCTCCAGGTCGGCCGATTGAAGACCGGCACCCCGCCACGCATCGACGGACGCAGCATCGATTTTTCGGGGTTGCGCGAACAGCACAGCGACGACCCGCGGCCGGTGTTCTCCTATCTCGGAACGCGCGACGCGCACCCGCGGCAGATACCCTGCCACATCACCGCGACCAACGAGCGCACGCACGACATCATTCGCGGCGCGAGCGCCCGCTCACCGATGTTCACCGGCCTGATCGAGGGCACGGGACCGCGCTATTGTCCGTCGGTCGAGGACAAGGTGATGCGTTTCGCGGACCGGACTTCGCATCAGATTTTCATCGAGCCCGAAGGCCTCGATACGCACGAGATCTATCCGAACGGCATCTCCACCAGCCTGCCGTTCGATGTGCAGTGCGAATTCGTGCGCTCCATCCGCGGCTTCGAGCGCGCTCACATCACCCGGCCGGGATACGCGATCGAATATGATTTCTTCGATCCGCGCGGTCTCAAGTCGAGCCTGGAGAGCAAGCACATCGGGGGATTGTTTCTCGCGGGTCAGATCAACGGCACCACGGGCTACGAAGAAGCCGCGGCACAGGGGCTTCTCGCGGGCGCGAATGCCGCGCTTTCCTCGGCCGGGCGAGATCCCTGGTGCCCGAAGCGAAGCGACGCCTATCTGGGCGTGCTCGTCGACGATCTCATCACCCGCGGCGCTCCCGAGCCCTACCGCATGTTCACCAGCCGCGCCGAGTACCGCCTGTCGCTGCGCGAGGACAATGCGGATCTGCGCCTCACCGCGCGCGGCCGCGAGCTCGGCCTGGTGGACGATGCGCGCTGGGAATTTTTCGTCCGCAAGCGCGACGCGGTCGGGGCCGAGATCGGCCGTTTGTCCGCGCTGCTGGTGCGGCCGGAAGAGGTCAATGCCGCGCTGCTCGCGAAACTCAAGCAGCCGCTGCAGAGGGAGGTCCCCGCTTTCGAGCTGTTGCGGCGCCCGGAGCTCGGCTATGAGGATCTGCCGGTGGCCGCCCGCGGCGACGGGGACGGCGGCTGCGCCCGCGGCGATTGGCGCAGCGATGAACGCATGGCGGAGCAGGTCAGGCAGCAGGTCGAAGTGCAGGCGAAATACTCCGGGTACCTCAAGCGCCAGGATCAGGAAATCGACCGGCAACAACGGCACGAAGACATGCGGCTGCCCGACGACATCGACTACTCGAGCGTGGGTGGATTGTCGACCGAGGCGCGCCAGGCGCTCGACTCGGTGCGGCCGCAGACGCTGGGGCAGGCGGCGCGTATTCCCGGATTGACGCCGGCGGCGCTGTCGCTCTTGCTGGTCTACCTCAAGAAGCACGATCGGGCGGCCTGACCGCGACGGTCCGGATGGCGCCCGCGTCCATGGGCGCCGGGCCGCCTCGCTAGCGCACGCTCTCGAGGAATTGCGCGAAGGTGCGGTAATAGGCATCGACATCTTCGCGCCTGGCGAAGCGGTGCCCCTCGTCGGTCGCCTTCAGAAACCACACGATGGTTCCGCGGCTGCGCAGACGGTTCGCGAGCTCATCGGATTGCGACATCGGCACGCGCGGGTCGTTCTTTCCGTGCACCTCGAGCAAGGGCCGCGCGATGCGGTCCGCGCCGGTGAGCGGCGAGATGCGCCTCAGGTATGCCCGGGTATCCACATCACGCTCGTCGCCGAAGTCCGCGCGCCGCTCGCTCTGCAGGTAGGGCGGCGTCGTGCTCATCCAGCCGACGTAGTCCGTGATGCCCGCGAAGTCGACCGCGCCGCGCAGCCGATCGCCGTAGTTCACCAGCGTCGCGAGCGCCAGATAGCCGCCGGACACCACGATGTGCTTGGCATCGAATCGGGTGTCGAGGCCCAGCCAGACCAGGAGTGCTCCCATGTCCTTGACCGCATCCTCGCGCAGCATCCCCTTGTCCAGGGCGAAGTAGCTTTTCCCATAGCCTCCCGAACCTCGAACGTTCGGGGCGACCACCGAGAAGCCGAGCTCGTTGACGACGTATTGGATCCAGGGATCGAACCTCGGACGAAACTGGGACTCCGCGCCGTCGTGCAGCACGATCAGCACGGGATGCGGCCCCGGGGCCGAAGGTTCGTACAGATACAGCGGCAACTGCCGCGGCTTGCCGTCGATCCGGTCGAAGGTCGGAAATTGCGTCAGGTGCGGCACGACGAATTTTTTCCTGTCGAGCGGGCCGGTCTCGCTCGCGGTCCATGCCTCGAGACGGTTGGCCTCGATGTCGAGCACGTAGGCATCGCGCGGTTGATTGGCGGCCGACAGGCCGAATGCCAG
>CAVTNZ010000074.1:0-5328 GCA_963736185.1 uncultured Gammaproteobacteria bacterium
CGCGAACATCGCTTGAAATCCGCCTCCCCGACGAAAAGGTCGCGTTTCCGGAAGAATGCGGCGCAATTGAGGCTGACGGGGACTGAAGAGAGCTTATTCTTGCCCGAACGAGACCCTCCATAGGGTCGGGAGAGAATATGCCTCGCCGAAGCACTTTTGCCCGCACGTTGGGTTGGTTTGCCGCTTGCGGCGCAGCACTTCACGGGGGCTCGGCCGGTGCGCAGGACGCCACCGCGACCGCCGCTGCCGGCAGCGACACGCTCGATACCGTGGTGGTCACCGCCCGAAAGCGCGATGAGTCCCTGGCCAAGGTGCCCGAGGCCATCACGGTGTTCACCGCGCAGACGCTCGAGGCGTACAACATCCAGTCCTTCGACGATTACGCCACCAAGACGCCGAATATCTCGTTCTCCTACGGAGGAGGCCCGACCGGCATCGCGGACGCCCGCACGGTCGCGATCCGTGGCATCACCGGACAGAACCTGTTCGGCACCGCGGGAGCCACGGGTTTTTACATCGACGATACGCCGGTGCCCGGCTCGATCGATCCCCGCGTCCTGGACATCGACAACATCGAGGTGCTGAAGGGCCCGCAGGGGACCCTGTTCGGCGAGAGCTCGCTCGGGGGGAACGTTCGCTTGATCACCAAGCGCCCGAACCTGTCCAACGATGACATCGGCTACATGGTCCAGGCCGGGGCGACCTCGGGCGGCGGCGGGGCCGACGGCGGGGCGGGAGTGATCGGCAATCTCGTGCTGATTCCCGACGTGCTGGCGACGCGCGTGGTCATGTTCGGCAATCACGACGCGGGGTACCTCACACGCACCTTCCCGACCGATCCGGCCAGCCCCGGCGTCTCGGACCCCTTTCTCGACGTGCCGCGCACCAGCGTGGGCAACCAGGGCGCGGACACTTCCTTCGGCGGCTCGATCTCGACGCTGTGGAAGGTCACCGAGGATTTCGAGGCGCGCTTTCGGGTGATGTACCAGGACACCGAGTATCACGGTTTCCCGGCCGCGTTCGCGCCGCTCCCGGATTTCGAGCCGCAGTACACGTTGAACCGCGCGGTAAACGCGCAGCCCGACGCGCTCGATCGCTGGGCGCTGCCCTCGCTCGATCTGAAATACGCCGGCAACGGGTACAGCGTCGTCTCCTCCACCAGCTATTTCTACCGGCACACGCACGATCTGGAGGACTCGACCTACGGCACCCAGCAGATACTCAACAGCTATTACGGCGTGACCACGCTGCCCAACCAGCCTTACCTGTGGGACGGCGAGCGCTACCACAACCAATTGACCGAGGAGGCCCGGCTCTCATTCGATCCCATCTACAACTTCAGCGGCACGGTCGGGGTGTTCTATTCGAATACCCGCTCGCTCTTCTTTATTCCGCCGACCTATGCGAACGGGCTGGTGGCGGCCACCGCGAGCGGGAACAACGCAGTCGGCGTCCCCTGGCCGAACGACCTGATCTGGGAGCAGAACAATCCGGGAACGCAGGACGACACCTCGATCTTCGGCGAGTTCTATTACAAGTTCCTCGATCAAGTCACGGCGACTCTCGGGCTTCGTAAATACTGGCTCAAGCAGACCACCGACTACACCGCCGACGGATTCATGAACTTCGGAGCGACGCCGAGCGATCCGCAACAGAACAAGGAATCGGGGGTCGATCCGAAGTACGGACTGTCCTGGCAAATCACCAATGGCGCGATGGTGTACGCATCCGCATCGAAGGGCTTCCGGGCGGGTGGGGCGCAGGCCAACTTTTCCGGGTGCGAGCTGGCCGGCCTGCCGGACAATGACATCACGCACATCAAGTCCGACACCCTGTGGAGCTACGAGGCGGGCACCAAGATACAGATACCCGAGACCGGCATCCTGTTTTCGGGCGCGGGCTTCCACATCAACTGGGACAACCTGCAGCAACAGGTCGCGCTGCCCTGCGGCTACTATCTGCAGCTGAACGGCGGCTCGGCCAGCATCAACGGCGGCGAGATCGAGCTCGACGGACGCGTGACCGATGCGCTGACCATGCGTTTCGGAGCCGGTTACGAGAAGACCAAGATCGTCAATCCGGGCGCGCTGTCCTATGCGGGAGTCACGGCGGGCGCGCCGATCCAGGATGTGCCGGCCTGGACGGCTTCGGTCGGAGCCGTCTACACGCAGCCGCTCACCCCGAACTTCGACGGCTTCGTATCGGCGGACTACAGCTACACCGGAAACAGCGTCTCGCTGCTCAACGGAGGCAGCGGCCTGTATGGCGATCGGCCGGTCTACTCGCTGGCCAATCTGCGTTTTGGCGTCAAGCACGAGAAGCAGGAGGTGTCCCTGAACATCCACAACCTGACCAACGCGAAGCCGAACCTCGGCGACATCGGCTATGTGGGCTACGCTCAGTACAACGCAAGCGGAGTGGTGATTCCGCAGGTCGCGACCATGCCGCCGCTCACGGTGATCCTCCAGTACAAGAACAATTTCTGACGGCGGACCCCCGGCGTCGCGCGCCGGCAACGGCGCGCGACGCTCACCACTCGAAGCGCATCGACAAATCGATCGCGCGCACGTGTTTGGTGATGCTCCCGACGGAGATGAAATCGACGCCCGTCCCGGCGATCCTGCGGATCGTGTCGAGGCTCACTCCGCCCGAAGCCTCGAGCTTCAAGGGCCGCGCCGCGCGCCGGTTGACCGCCACCGCCTCGGCCATGTCGGCGAGCGTGAAATCGTCGAGCATCGCGATATCCGCACCGGCGTCGATCGCCTGGCGAAGCTCCCCGAGATTCTCCACTTCGACCTCCACCGGCACTGAGGCGCCCCACGCGCGCGCCGCCCCGACCGCCTGCCCGATGGAGCCCGCGGCCATGATGTGATTTTCCTTGATCAGGATCCCGTCGAAGAGCCCGATGCGATGATTCCGGCCCCCGCCGACGCGCACCGCGTATTTCTGCGCGGTGCGCAGCCCCGGGATCGTCTTGCGGGTGTCGAGCAGCCGGCATCCCGTGCCTTCGAGCCGCTCGACATACGCATGGGCGGCCGTGGCGGTACCGGACAACAGCTGCAGGAAGTTGAGCGCCGTCCGCTCGCCGGTCAGCAACGCCCGTGCGGGTCCCTGGATATGGCAGAGCACCTGGTCGGCGGCAGCGGGAGCCCCCTCGCTCGCGTGCCAATCGATCCGAACATGCGGGTCCAGGCGGGCGAAAATAGCCTCGACGTAGGGAATGCCGCAGACGATGGCCGGCTCGCGGGTGATGATCGTGGCGCGGCCGCGGGCGTCCTCCGGGATCAATGCGGCGGTCAGGTCTCCGGTCCCGACATCCTCCTCCAGGGCGCGCTCGATTTGCTGCGGAAGGTCGCGGGGTGGGGGAGCCGGCGTCATGAGGGGTGCCCTGGGCGCAATAACACTGGAAGATTGGGGAAATAGCCCCAATACTACTACGACATGGCGGATCCGCCCCCCACATCCCCCTGCATCAACGTCTGCGTCCTGGACGCGGACGGCTATTGCACCGGCTGTTATCGTACAATTGGCGAAATAGCAGGCTGGCGGAGCTTTTCCGCCGCCGAGCAGTGGGCGGTTCTGCGCCAATTGCCCAAACGCGTGGCGGCCCGCGCGCCAGGATCTGAATGAGTCAATTTGGAGAGACCATGAACGCGATTGAACGAATCAAGAGTCAACTGAGCTCGGCTCCCGTCGTGCTGTACATGAAGGGCACGCCCGATTTCCCGCAGTGCGGCTTCTCGGCCCAGACGGCGGGCGCTCTGAAGGCCTGCAAGGCGCAATTCGCGCACGTGAACGTGTTCGAGGATCCCGAGGTGCGGGAGGCGCTGAAGACCTATTCGAATTGGCCCACGTTTCCCCAGCTCTACGTCAACGGCGAACTCGTCGGCGGCTGCGACATCGTCCTCGAGATGTACAAGAGCGGCGAGTTGAAGCAGCTCCTGGCCGAGGCCGGCGCGGTGGCCACCGCTTAGATCGACTCCGGTCCGGGCTCCGCGGCGATCGCGGGGTCCGGCTCGATCTCGAGCGGCCCCATCGCGGCCAATCGCCGCCGGCTCGCCTCGAACACCCCCTGGAACTGGTTGCACACCGCGCAGAACAGATCCGCGGTCCGCTCGGCGTCATACGCGGCCGAGTGCGCGGAACCCGTGTCCCACTCCAGCCCCGCCGCCAGCGTCGCGCGCATCAGCACCGTTTGGCCGAAGGCCACGCCCCCCAGGGTCGCGGTGTCGAAGCTCGAGAACGGATGGAATGGATTGCGCTTGATCTGCGTGCGGCCGACCGCGGCATTCAGAAAATTCAGATCGAAGGAGGCGTTGTGGCCGACCAGCACGGCCCGCGTGCAATCGGCGGCGCGCACCGCGGTGCGCACCTCGCGGAAGATCCGTTGCAGCGCATCCTCCTCGGATATGGCCGGGCGCAGCGGATGGAAGGGGTCGATGCCGGTGATCGCGAGCGATGCCGGCTCGAGATTCGCGCCGGGAAAGGGCTTGACGTGATACCGATGGGTCTCGCCGCGCGCGATCGATCCGTCGCTGCGCATCTCGATGAGGACGGCGGCGATCTCGAGCAGCGCGTCGGTCTGCGAATTGAACCCGCCGGTCTCCACGTCGATGACCACCGGCAAAAAGCCGCGAAAGCGCGTGGCGAAGGTGATGGGCGGCAGCTGCATCAGGCGCCCGCTGCCTGCGCGAGACGCCACGCGATATCCTCGCCCGCGCGGAAGGGAACCAGGGCGCCGCCGCCGAAGTCGTAGGTCGCCGCCGGCCTCCAGGTTTCCTTGATCAGGGTGATGCGCTCCTCGTGGCTGGGAAGCCCGTAGAAATCGGCGCCGAAGCGGCTCGCGAACCCTTCCAGCCGGTCCAGCCTCCCCGCCTCGTCGAATACTTCGGCGTACAGCTCGATCGCGGCGTGCGCCGTGAACATGCCCGCGCAGCCGCAGGCATTTTCCTTGGTCGACCGCTCGTGCGGTGCACTGTCGGTGCCAAGAAAATATTTCGGACTTCCGCCGGTGGCCGCCCGAACGAGCGCCTCGCGGTCCCGCTCCCGTTTGAGCACCGGTAGGCAGTAGAAATGCGGCCGGAGACCGCCGGCAAAAATGGCGTTCCGATTGAGAAGCAGATGCTGCGGCGTGATGGTCGCGGCGACCCCCGGCCGGGCGGCGGCGACGAATTGCGCGGCGCGCTCCGTGGTGATGTGCTCGAACACGATTTTGAGCTGCGGGAATCGCTCCACCAGCGGCGCCAGCAGCTCGTCGATGAATACGGTCTCGCGGTCGAACACGTCGACGTTGGGGCGGGTGGCCTCGCCATGTACGAGCAGCGGCAT
>CAVTNZ010000075.1:0-17642 GCA_963736185.1 uncultured Gammaproteobacteria bacterium
GGGGTGCACTTGATTTTGCTGCAATAACTCCCGGTAGGATTTCCCGGTAATTATAGTGACGACCGGGGATTTTACTCATTAAAACAATCACTTGCTGCTCCTCATTTCTGAGAAGCTATTGCGCCCCATCCCAGGAGCGTGCAATGAACCCGTGGCAAGCCGTATTTTTCGGTTTGAAGCAGATCCCGCGTGAGCTGACGGCCTTCGAGATTGAGGCGTTCTTCACGTTCACGGCGACCGAACGGCAGGTCATTGAGCAACGGCGGCAACCGGCCCTGAAGCTGGGATTGGCGTTACAGATTGGCTTTTTGCGGATGAGTGGCCGGGTCCTCGATGCCGTGCGCATCGTGCCCGCCGTCTTGTGGCGCCACCTCGGCGAGCAGTTCAACGTGGCGGCACCGGATTTGGCTTCGCTGCGCGCCATGTACGGCCGAGGCAATACACTCTTTGAACACCAGCAGCTGGCGTGCGAGGTGCTGGATTTCCATTGGCTGAGCGAGGCGCAACGACGCGCATTGTCCGGCGCCTTACGGCTGGAACTGACACGCACCCGCGACCGTGCGCAACTGCTGATCTTCGCCCGCTGCTGGCTGTACGAGCATCGGCTGCTCATCATGCATGAGCGATCCATCCGCTCGACGATCGTGAAGGCGAGGCAGCAATACGAAGTCGCGCTGGCAAAAAGTATTCACGCCGCGATCGATGATGAACAGCTTGCAGGCTGGGGCAAAGCGTTGGTGACCCCACGCGAGTCGGGAGTGACGTTGCAGAGTTGGTTGTGGGCACCACCTGCCAAACACTCGACGCGCCAGATCGAGGAGCTGCTGGAACGGATCAGAAAGCTGTACGACCTCGGTATCCATCGACACTTTGCCGATGTACCTGATGACCTACTGCGACGCTATGCGCGGCGCCTGGCGAACCGACCACCCTCGATTGGAGCGCGGATCAAAGAGCCGCTGCGAACCATCGAGAGTGCCTATTTTCTGCGCTATTGCCTGCTCATCGGTACCGACCGCCTGCTGCTGATGGTGCGCCGACGGGTCTCCGATCTGTGGCGCCACGCGACCACGGATGCCAATCGGGTGTTGATTCATTGGGCTGACTTGTATCGGGAACTACTGACCTCGGTGGCGGCCCTCGCGAACGACACCAAGGTGGCTGATAAGGAAGCCCGTATTAAACTACGAACGCTGGTCGCGGAACACTTGCAACGCAAACCACCTACCCGTGCGCAGCTGGTGCGTGACCACCTGACGCTGGAGATTCGTCCTGTACGTTCGCTGCTGTCGGCGCTGATGATCCTGCCGTGGGAAGCGACGCCGGGCCATCCGGTGTTGGCCGCCGTGCAACGACTCAAACCCCTGTATGAACAGGGTGCCAGGGAGTTGCCCACCACCCCGGAGATCGATCTCGGCAGGGTGTGGCGAGCGCTGCTTGCCGGCGCCGATCGTGAACAGGCGTTTCGCGCCTTCGAGGTCGCCACCTTGCTGACGCTGCGCCGGGCACTGCGCAATGGCACCGTGTGGATCGACCACAGCCTGGCGTTTCGCAGTCGCGAACGGCTGTTTATTCCGACCGAGACATGGCAAAAAGAGCGTAATTCCTACTACCGGCGCCTGTCATTACCGAAGCGAGCAGAGTCGTACCTCGAGCCACTCATCGAACGCGCCCAGGCCGGTGTCGCGGCCGTGGCCAAAGCCGTCGAGGCCGGTGACCTGCGGGTCGATGACGAGTTGCACCTGACGCCCTTGGCGGCCGAAGAAGAGGAGCCGGAGTTGGTCAAGTTGCGTGCCGCGCTCGATCACCGGATCGGTGAAGCGCAATTGCCGGATCTGCTGTTGCAAGTCGATGCCCAGGTGCGCTTTAGCTGGATCATGCTCGGTCGCGAACCCCGTTCCGATAAAGAGCTGCTGATGGTGTATGCCGGTATCTTGGCACACGGCACCTCGATGTCGGCGGCCGAGACGGCGCGCATGATGCCGCAACTCTCGGCGGCCACCGTTCGGCAAGCCATGCGCTGGGCCGGTGACGAACGTCGGCTCGCAGAGGCCAGTGCCGCGGTGCTCGCCTACATGCGTCGGCATTCGATCACGACGACCTGGGGTCGCTCCGATTTGGCCTCCTCGGACATGATGAGTCTGGAGACCCGGCAACGAGTATGGCAAGCACGCTTGGATCCCCGCAGGCAAACGCCTTCAGTCGGGATCTATTCGCATGTACTGGCGGGCTGGGGTATTTTCCATGCGCAACCCTTCGTGCTCAACGAGCGACAAGTGGGCGTCGCCATCGAGGGCGTGCTGCGACAGGAGGCCTTCGACATCACCCAACTTGCTGTTGACACCCACGGGCACACCGACCTGGGGATGGCCGTGTCTCACGGAACAGGCTTCGACATGTGTCCGAGATTAAAGGCGCTCAAGGATCGGCATCTGTTTCTGCCGCGCGGTTGCGAGGTGCCCAAGATTCTGAAGTCGATTTGCGAGGCCAACCTGGATTTCGACCAGGTGCCGCTGCACTGGGACCAGTGGGTTCATTTGATCGCCTCCGTCTACAGTGGCCATACCAGCGCCGTCAGCGTGATGGCGCGCTTTGGTTCCGCCGCGCGCGGCGATCCGCTGTATGAGGTCGGTGTCGGGATCGGACGCTTGCTGCGGACGATATTTTTGGCCGACTACTTCGTCAAGCCGGCCTTCAGGCGTGAGCTACTGCGGGTGCTCAATCGCGGCGAAGCGACCAACGCCCTGAAGCGCCTGATCTACACCGGCCGCGTCGTCAATTATCAGGCAAAGAGCGAGGACGAAATGCAGGCCGTCGCCGATGCGTTGAGCCTGCTCGCCAATATCGTCATGGCGTGGAACACGGCGAAAATGCAGGCGATCTTCGATCGCTGGGCACAGCGTCGTAGCGGCGCCATACCGCCGGAATTGATCGCACGATGCGCCCCAACGCGCACCGAGGGCCTGAACATGCGCGGCATTTTCCGCTTCCCGATCGAGCTCTACCTGGAGCAATTGCTACCCTCCTGGGTGAGCCCAAAAATCCAGCTTTTGGAGCCCTAAATCTGCGCTGGCGGTGCTGGAAAAGCCGTGGTTTGTGAGGTACCTGAACGGCCCATAGAATCAATGCCTTACAGCGGGAGGCTCAAAATTCCCCGGGAAATAATGGGTGTTTCTACCGGGAGTTATTGCACTGAAATCAAGTGCACCCCCCATCCGGCTACTAAGCCTGCGCTGGCCACGACCCGTAAGGCACGGCCGCTTATCGGCGTCCGACAGCGCAAGGCGAAGAAGTCCTCGCGTCGGCGGACGCGATGAGCGCTGGCAAGCGACCAGGCATTCCCCGCTCCTGTAATCGCTAAAAAAAGCGTTTGCTATACTGAGATCGAGACTGCAGGCAGTGGCCGCACAGATCGAATCCGATGTGAGCGCGGGCAAGCTTGACAGTCTGGTGAATGAAGCGCTCACCGAGCACAAAGACGGAAAGAGCCGTACGATTTGAAGCACCACGGCGGCCGGCAAATGGAATGGTTCATTGCACAACACGAGCGGGTCCATGCCCGTCTGCGCTTGACCTGCTACGAGTGCCAACCCCTCGTGCTGAACCCCAAACTCGCCTCCGCCTGATTCCCCACACCGGTATGAGAGGAAAAGCCAAGGACAGCGGGAAGCTGCGCATCGGTGATGACTGGAACGCGATCCGGATCATTGCGCTCTCGCAGAGCAATCCGTTGAAGGCAATCGCCGAATTCGTCGAGAACTCGATCGATGCGCACGCCAAGACCATCATCATTACGCGTGGGAAGGAGCATGGTGCCCACTACCTCGCCATCAAGGATGACGGCGATGGCGTGCCTCGCGATGCCGACGGGCTGCCCGACTTCAAATACGTGGCGACCCATATCTGCGATTCCATCAAACGGCGACTGAAGGCCGATGGCAATGGGAGCGGGCTGCAGGGCGAGTTCGGCATCGGACTCTTGAGCTTTTGGACGGTCGGCGACATGTTGACCATGACCTCGACGGGGACCGACCAGAAGGCCTATCAGATGACGATGAGCAAGGGAGACTCGCGCTACGAGGTGAGTCCCAAGCGGATGATGTTCGCGGAGAAAGGCACCGAGCTCAAAATCTCGCCGCTACTCGAGGGCATTCGCACCTTAAGCGGCGAGAAAATTCAATGGTATCTCGCCTCCGAACTTCGGGACCGGATTCGTGACTCCAAAGCTCGGGTGACTGTGATCGATAAGCTTGCGCGCAAGCAATACGAGGTGGAACCGCGGCAGTTCGAGGGGCGATTGCTGCATCAGCTTCCCGCCATCCGCACGGTGTTCGGCGATGCCTACGCGGAATTGTACCTCGCCGAACCGAACGAGGGCGCCCGGGTCGCCCTCACCCGGGTCGGAACCCGAGTGATCGAGGATTTATCAACTCTTCCCGGGTTGGAGCACTCCCCTTGGGTCTCGCGCTACGTGCAGGGTCTCATCGATGTGCCGTTTCTGAACCTGACCCCCGGCACTCGCAGCGGCGTCATTCAGGACGATCGCTATGCGGCCTTCATCGACGCCCTGGCGCCCCTTGAGGCGCACGTCAAAGGGCTAATCGAGGAGCAGCAGCGAGCGGAAGAGGAGCAGGCGAGCCAGCAATCCTTGAAAGCGATTCAAAAGGCGTTCCACGAGGCCATGCTCGCCCTCCCACGCGAAGAATACGACTGGTTCGACGTGCAGGGCCGTGCACGCGAGGAGCGCGCAACTGCGGGCAGCGCCGCCGCCGGCGTACCGGGCGGCACCGAGTGGGATGAGATGCTACCGGGCATCTCCGAACCAAACCCAAGCGAATCGCCGCAGCGACAGTTCTTCGATTACGCGGGCCCGCTTTTTGGTGTCGTGGTCTCGCCGGCGGCGAGCACGACGCCACTCAATGAGAGGCGAAAGTTCCGAGCACTCCCGAGGGATCGCTCGCGGCGGCGGGTCACCGAGGATCTGACCTTCACCTGGGGGCTGATCGAGGGTGAGGGGACCGTCGAAGGCGTCACGAACCAAGAAGTCGAGTATCGAGCTCCCGCCGTGCCCGGCCTTGCTCGATTGCGAGTCGCCGTGATGCAGCGCGATGTCACGGTTACCGCCGAAGCGTTGATTACGGTCACCGACAGTCTGGAAAGCGCGATGACCCCGGCGGTTGTCAATACGCGGGGCCTGCCCGGCTACACCTTTGAGCGTGCGGCCGGCGAGCTTTGGCGCTGCCGATTCGACACTGAGCGCAACATCATCGTCGTCAACAGCGGACACCGGGATTTCGTCTTCGCGACACGAAACCGGGCTCTTCAGCTGCGATATCTGGTGCGGCTGTACGTGAAGGAGCTCGTGCTCAAGAATTTTGCGGGATTGCCGGCCGACCAACTGCTCGAGCGCATGATCGAGCTGTCGTTGTATGCGGAAGAGAAGCTGAAGTCCGGTTGATGGGCAATGTGGCGCGCTACTGACGCTGTACTTCGACACCGGCACCTTCGATGTCGCGGGGGTTCGCAACGGACCAGATGATGGAGTCGGCGCAGCGTGCGAGTCAGAGGCATCCCCGATTGGTGATGCTCGCGCTTCGGGCCGTCTTTGCCACCCGGAAAGGTATGGTCTTCTCCTCACCTACACCGATGCGGCTGAGGATTGCATTACTTGCCCTCGGCTGTCTTGCGCAGACTCAGGCGTGGGCGCAGGAACATGCCGAAGACATCGTCACCGTCGTGGCAGAAGATGTCTTTGGCACTTCGTTTGGATTGCAATCGGTGGGGTTGTATTCCCCGACGGATGCGCGAGGGTTTAGCCCACAGCAAGCCGGAAACCTTCGCATCGAAGGTCTTTATTTCGATCAAGAATCTGCCAACGTAGGATCGTGCATTGTGCGGCAAACAACGATGCGAATCGGGATCGCCGCGCAAACCTACTCGATGCCAGCTCCCACTGGAATCGCCGACTATTCGCTGCGAATACCGGGGGATCAGTGGGCATTCAGCGGCACCATGAGTCGGGGCCCGTTCACCGGCGCAACCTTGCAGCTCGAGGAGCAAATGCCGATCGAAGCGAACAAGCTGAGCGCCGATGTGTGTGTCGCCAATTACCTCAATATCACGCCCGACAATGACCGTCACGACGACTGGAAAATGTTCGGAACGACGCTGCGGTGGCAGCCGATAATCGGCACGGAGGTCGTCCCCTTCTGGTCTTCGGTTCAGGGCGGCGATCGGGAGGTGTTGCCCACCGTATACACCAATGGCGCGATAGCGATCCCGATGTTTCGTGAGCGGGATCTCCAGACTCAGCCGTGGTCGAGTCAGGGTTGGCAAATGAGGAATTTCGGCGTGGTAAGCCGCAGCACGTTCTCGGATCATTGGAAGCTGGCGACCGGCTTATTCCACTCGCAGGAGCACGATCCCCCGTCGTACTACCCGTATCTGGACTTAACGGGAGGCCGATCGGCGGACTCGGTGCTCGATGTGCCTCCCCCCGTGAATGTGGAATCAAGCTCGGGAGAGATGCGACTCGTCGGGACTGCGACTCACGATAAACATCAACGGATTTTCGAAGTTTCCCTACGAGGCCGATCGGTGCGACGGAGCTTTGGCGGCGATGACACGATCGACTTGGGTAACATCACCTTGAGCCAACCGATCCCAGCGCCGCCTCCCGCCTTGAACTTCACCGCCACCAGCCTGGATCGCGTGCGCGAGCTCGATGTGGGGAGCAGCTACGAGGAGCGATGGCAGGGCGTGGGGTCGATCGCGTTCGGCATCATCCGGGAGAACTATCGGCGCACCCTCACCCTACCGGGCATAGATGCGGCGACGGATCGTCTGATGCCTTGGCGGATCAATTCGCGGTTTACGGTCGTCGCCACCCGCGACCTGCTGTTCTATGGCAGCTACACCCAAGGTCTCGAGGACTCCGCCATTGCGCCGTACAATGCGATCAATCGCGGTGAACCACCGGCAGCCAGTCGGACATGGCAAGTGGATGGGGGCCTGAAATACACGCCCCTGAAGGATCTGCGGTTGATTCTGGGCGGGTTCCGTATCGACAAGCCCTATATCAACCTCGATACCACAGAGGTGTACCGACCCCTGGGGCGCATCGAGTCGTCGGGCATCGAAACGTCCCTGTCCTATGAGGCGGGCGGCTTCACTCTGCTCGCTGGCGGAGTACTGCTCAAACCGCGCATCGATTCATCGGTTCCACAATCCCAGCTCATCGGTACCGAGCCCTTGGGTCCTGTGCCCCTGACTTTGACAGTCAATCTGGATGTTGCTCCGCCGGCCTGGGGACCTTGGGCGGCCGGCATGGCGATTAATCGGTTATCGTCCCGGCCCGAAACCCTCGATGATCAACTGTCGCTGCCACCCCTTACCACTCTGGACGCCAATATACGGCGTCGGTGGAAATGGGGTGACGGTTCAGCAACGCTATCGCTCGGAGTGACCAATCTGTTGAACACCCATGGCTTGCGGCTGACAGCCCCGTACTTCATTGTCTGGCCCGAACCGGATCGCGCGATCTCGCTGACTCTAACGACGGATTTGTGAAGGGATGTGGGGTAGCAGAAATCGTGTACGCAATCAACTCGCCCCTCACGTGGGTCGCGGTGGGTTGGAGGAACTCCACTGTTGAAACGTTGAAACTGACATCGGTCCAAGAAACGTCCACAATAAACGCGGCCACCACGCAACGCCCGAAGGTAGCGATGCATCACGACACGGGCCTCCGTCATTGAAAACAGCCAGCGCGATCATTAGCTGCGAGGGGCTGCAGGCGCTCATCGATGCGCTTGGGGCGCGGGGCTATCAAGTCCTGGGCCCCGTGGTGCGCGATGGTGCCATCGTCTATGACACGATCCTACGGGTGGCCGATTTGCCCGCGGGTTGGAAGGATCATCAGGAGGCGGGACGTTATCGGCTGGAGCGGCGTGACGACGGCGCTTTGTTCGGATTCACGGTCGGTCCTCACTCCTGGAAGCGTTTCCTGCACCCGCCGGTCGAGAAGCTGTGGACCATGAACCGGGACGACGGCACGGTCACACTGTCGAGCGACTTTACGGCGGCTCCCAAATTCGCCTTCTTGGGTGTGCGGGCGTGCGAAATTCACGCCATCGCGATCCAGGATCGCGTGTTCGTGGACGGACCCTATCCCGATGTGGCCTATGCCATGCGACGGCAGGATGCCTTTGTGGTGGCGGTCAACTGCGGTCAGGCGGGGGGCACCTGCTTCTGCGTCTCGATGCAGACCGGGCCGAAGGCGGGCTCGGGCTTTGATCTGGCGCTGACCGAGCTGCTCGAGGGTGGCACCCACCAGTTTCTGGTCGAAGTCGGGAGCGAGGCCGGCGCGGAGTTACTCGAACAGGTCCCCCACTCGCTCGCGACGGACGCCCACCGGGGGGCCGCAGAAGCCGTGGTCGCCCACGCTGCCGGCCAGATGGGCCAACGTCTGGACACCGCGGGCATCAAGGACCTCCTGCAAGCCAATCTCGATCATCCCCGATGGGATGAGGTGGCTGAGCGCTGCCTGACCTGCGGTAATTGCACCCTGGTGTGCCCGACCTGCTTCTGCACGACGGTGCAGGATCACAGTGACCTCACCGGCGCTTCGGCGGAGCGCGTGCGCCAGTGGGACTCGTGCTTTACCCAGGACTTCTCCTATCTGCATGGCGGCAGCGTGCGCTCGAGCGCCCGCTCCCGCTACCGCCAATGGATGACCCACAAGCTCGCGAGCTGGTTTGACCAATTCGGTACCTCGGGGTGCGTCGGCTGTGGGCGCTGTATCACCTGGTGCCCCGTCGGTATCGACATCACCGAAGAAGCGGCTGCGATCCGCGCTGCCCCCAACGCAGGACAGGGAGTGAAGCATGGAGGGTCTTGAGTCGATTCTCGCGAAACATCCGTTCTTCATGGGCTTTGCACCCGAGCACGGCCAGCTCGTCGCGGGTTGCGCGCGCAATCGTCGGTATGACGCAGGCGAGTATCTGTTTCGAGAGGGCGCAGCCGCGGACGAATTCTTCCTCATCCGCCATGGCCAGGTCGCTCTGGAGATGGGTGCCCCGGGCCGGCCGACCATCGTGTTCGCGACGCTCGGCGAGGGCGAAATCGTCGGGGCCTCGTGGCTGGTTCCGCCCTACCGCTGGTCCTACGATGCGCGTGCCGTCACCTTGACCCGCGCGATCGGCATCGATGCCGCCTGTCTGCGCGCCAAGTGCGAGGCGGATCATCATCTGGGTTACGAGATGATGAAGCGCTTCCTGCCGGTCCTGGTACAGCGACTGCATGCCACCCAGCTGCAGATTCTCGATGTCTATGGCAAGCGCTGACGTGGCCGCGGTCACGCAGCCCGACCCGCTCCTTCCACAGCTCTATCGGGTGGAGCGCGTGCGTTCCGAGCTCGCCGATACCGCCACGCTCGAGATTGCGCCGCTGAGCGGCGCCCGGCCCGGCTTCGAGCCCGGTCAATTCAATATGCTGTATGCCTTCGGCGTGGGGGAGATTGCCATCAGCATCAGCGGATCGGTCGACGCGTCCGGTTTCGTCCACACGGTGCGCAACGTCGGCGCCGTCAGCGCGGCGCTCGTCGGCCTTCGCCCCGGCGCGACGATTGGCCTGCGCGGGCCCTACGGCACGCATTGGCCGGTGGCGGCGGCGCACGGCGCCGATGTCTTGTTTGTGGCGGGCGGCTTGGGCCTCGCGCCGCTCAGACCGGCGATCCACCAGGTGCTGGCCAATCGGGGTCGGTATGGTCGCGTGATCATTCTCGTGGGCAGCCGCAACCCCGACGGTATGCTGTATCGCTCGGAATTGGAGAATTGGCGTGAGCAACAGGACGTGCAGATCGAACTGACCGTGGACCACGCCGATGCCGCCTGGCAGGGCCACGTCGGGGTCGTTCCGGCGCTGATCCGGCAGCTGGCCATCGACCCCGCCGACACGGTCGCGATGATCTGCGGGCCGGAGGTGATGATGCGGTTCACGGTCAACGCGCTGCGGGAGGCGGGCCTCGCGGCTGAACGGATGTTTCTATCCATGGAGCGCAACATGAAATGTGCGGTC
The DNA here is from genome assembly GCA_963736185.1 of uncultured Gammaproteobacteria bacterium. Lineage (GTDB taxonomy): Bacteria > Pseudomonadota > Gammaproteobacteria > Steroidobacterales > Steroidobacteraceae > Bog-1198. The sequence continues at coordinate 10,078 of CAVTNZ010000075.1, forward strand.
GGTTTGTGCGGCCATTGCCAGTTCGGGCCCGCGTTTGTCTGCAAGGAGGGACCGGTGATGCGTTTCGACCAGATCGCGGGGATCTTTGCCCTGCGGGAGATCTAGATTGAACGAGCGCCCGCGTCCCCGCCTGGCGGTGTGGAAATTCGCCTCGTGCGATGGCTGCCAGTTGTCGTTGCTCGACTGTGAGGACGAGCTGCTGACCCTCGCCGGGGCGGTGCAGATCGCCAATTTCCCGGAAGCCTCGAGCGTCATCGAAGACGGCCCGTACGAGCTATCCCTGGTGGAGGGGTCGATCACCACCGCGCACGATGCCGAGCGCATTCGCAGGGTGCGCCAGCAATCCAAGCATTTGGTCACCATCGGTGCCTGCGCCACGGCGGGCGGCATTCAGGCGCTGCGCAATTTCGCCGACGTGAAGGACTTCATTGCCGCCGTCTACGCCTCCCCGCAATACATCACGACGCTCGCGACCTCGACGCCCATCTCGGCCCACGTGCCGGTCGACTTCGAATTGCATGGCTGCCCGATCAACAAAGCGCAGCTTCTCGAGGTGATCAGTGCCTTCCTCGCGGGACGAAGGCCTGCCATTGCCGCTCATTGCGTCTGCATCGAGTGCAAGCAACGCGGCACCGTCTGTGTGATGGTCCAGGGCACGCCATGTCTCGGGCCCGTGACGCACGCCGGCTGCGGCGCCATTTGCCCGGCGTACCGCCGGGGTTGTTATGGGTGTTACGGTCCGATGGAAAGTCCCAACACCGCCGCCCTGGCCCGCGAATGGCAGGCCTTGGGCGCCACACCCCGCGACTTGCGACGGGTGTTTCGCAGCTTCAACGCGGCCGCCGAGCCCTTTTTGATCGAGAGCAAAGCCCATGACGACTAAGACCCTTCGCGTGGACTACCTCACGCGCGTCGAAGGGGAAGGCGCCCTCGATCTCGAGATCAGCGATGGCCGGGTGACCTCCGCGCAACTTCGGATATTCGAGCCGCCGCGCTTTTTCGAGGCGCTTCTGCGGGGACGCGGGTATGCCGAGACGCCGGACATCGTCGCGCGCATCTGTGGGATCTGCCCGATCGCCTACCAAATGAGTGCGGTGCACGCCATTGAGAACGCGTTCGGCGTCACGGTCGACGGACCGCTGCGGGACTTGAGGCGGCTGATCTATTGCGGTGAGTGGATCGAGAGTCATGCGCTGCACGTGATCATGCTGCACGCACCCGATTTCCTCGGCTTTCCGGATGCGATCCGGATGGCAGGCGTACACGACGAAGTGGTGCGTGACGGCCTCACTTTGAAGAAGGCCGGCAACGAACTGATGCGGATCCTGGGAGGACGCGAAGTTCATCCCGTCAACGTCAAGGCCGGCGGCTTCTATCGGGCGCCGAGCCGCGCGGAATTGGTCCCCGTCTTTGAAAGCCTGACTGAGGCGCGCGAGCTCGCCATCGGTCTGGTGCGTTGGGTCGCGTCGTTCACATTCCCGCAGTTCGAGCGGGATTATGAGTTCGTCGCACTGCGCCACCCGCACGAATACCCGTTCAACGAGGGACGGGTGGTCTCCAATCGCGATATCGACATCGACATCTGCGAGTACGAGACAGAGTTCGAGGAACGTCATGTCGCGCACTCCACGGCGCTGCACTCGATGATCAAGCGGCGCGGCGCCTACCTGGTGGGACCGCTCGCCCGCTACGCGCTGAATTTCGATCGCCTGCCGCCCTCCGTCCAGGCCCTGGCCCGCGAATGCGGACTCGGTCCGATATGCCGGAACCCCTTTAAAAGCATCATCGTGCGCGCACTCGAGCTCGTCTATGCCTGCGAAGAGGCGCTCAGGCTGATCGCGTCGTACGCGCCGCCCGCACTCGCGGCGGTGGCCGTGGCGCCCCGTGCCGGGACGGGCTTCGGCTGCACCGAGGCGCCGCGCGGCCTTTGCTGGCACCGCTATGACTTCGATGCCGAAGGCACGATCCGCGTGGCGCGCATCGTGCCCCCCACTTCGCAGAACCAGCCGAGCATCGAGGCGGATCTCGCCGCTCTCGCGAGCACGATGCTCGACCAGCCGGATGAGGTCATTCGCGATCGCTGCGAACAGACGATCCGCAATCACGATCCCTGCATTTCATGCTCAGCCCATTTTTTGAAATTGTCCATTAATCGAACATGAGCCCGACGGATGAGCGCGTCCCCCGGCCGGGGAAGGTGCTGGTCATCGGGTTGGGCAACCCGGACCGCGGGGACGACGCCATCGGTGCGGTCGTGGCGCAAGCGCTGCTCGGTCGGCTGCCGGCGGATGTGGCGGTGAAGGTTCGGCGCGGCGATATGTTGGCCCTGATTCAGGATTGGGAGGGCTTCGATGCGCTGGTGTGTATCGACGCCACCGCGCCCCTCGATGAGCCGGGCCGCATTTGCCGGATAGATCTCCGTTCGATGGAGTTGCCCAGGAACTTCGGCTTCACCTCGAGCCATGCCATGGGTCTGCCCGAGGCGATCGAGCTCGCCCGCTCGTTGCATCTGGCGCCGCGACAAATCATTGTGTATGGCATCGAGGGGCGGTCATTCGACCGCGGGGTGCCGCTGACGCCCGCCGTCGCTGCCGCGGCAAGAGCCGTGGCGGATCAGGTGGTGGCGGAGGTGGATCGGTTGCGCGGCGACGGTGCCAGCGCGAGTTTCGTAGTGCCGGGTCGGTTCGATCTGCAAAAATAAAGATGGGCAGGCAGGATGTTCAGCGGCTCGAACCCGCGGGTCACATGGCGAAATATGCGGCGCAGATCCCCGAGCACCCGCGAGGAGAACTGATAGACCAAGAACAGACCCTGCGGTTCCAGCACGGCCCGGGTCTTGTGGAGAATCACTTCACGCTCATCCGCCGGCATGGTACTGAACGGGATTCCGGAGATGACATAGTCGGCTCGCCGGGCGCCCGCCCGGCGCAAAGCTTCGTCCACTCCACTCGCCGAGCCCTCGATCAGCACGACCCGCGTATCGTCGAGGGTGGCTCGCAAATGTTCCACGAAAGCGGGGTTCAATTCGATAGCGATGAGAATCGCGTCCGCCCGCATTCGTTTCAAAACCTCTCGCGTGATGACCCCAATGCCCGGACCGAATTCCACTATGACGCGGGAATGATGCCAGTCGACCGGGCCTAACAGCTGACGGATGAGAAACCGCGAACTCGGGATGATCGAGCCGAGCATCCGGGGGTGGCGGATGAAATGTCGGAGGAATAATACATTGTCCCGCCACCGAGATCGGGTCGCCGGCGGGGTGTTCGCCCCCTCGGGATCCACTCGGGGGCTCAACTGCATTCGGGGGTGCAACTGCATGGGCAGAGCGTGAGGCGCCCGGCCATAACCATCAAGTCGCCCCCCCGCTCTGGCAACTGCCGGATATCGCCGACACGGCCAGCGATCGGGGCGCCGTCGACGAGCCCCTTGTACACCCTCGCCGATCAGAGCGTGATGAGCTTGCGCCCTTGGGATTGGAAGCCGGTTTGCCAGCGTAGCAATTCGTCTGCCGGTAACGGTTTGCAGAAGAAAAACCCCTGGATTTCATCGCACCCCAACTCCGTCACCGCTTGCACCTGCTCGGCCGTTTCGACCCCCTCGGCGACCACTTTCATACCGAGCGAGTGCGCCAGGGAGATGGAAGCGGCGACGACCGCCCGATGACGCTCATGCTGCATCATCCGAACGATGAACGACCGGTCGATCTTGACCGCATGGATCGGAAGGGCCGCGATATAGCTCAGGGACGAGTAACCCGTTCCAAAGTCATCGAGAAAGATCTGAATTCCAAGATCCCGGATCCGGCAGAGGATATCGTGCGACTGCTCAGGATCCTCCATCAGGGCCGATTCGGTGACCTCCAGCTGGAGAAGTTCCAACCCAACGCCCGCCGGTGTACCGAGCGCGATCAGCAGCCTCAAAAGTTCGGGATCCCGGAGAAGGGTCGGCGGCACGTTCACGGCGATGGGCATTTCAATGCCCAACCGCCGCCAATGGCTGATCTGCTTCCAGGCTGCCTCCAATACCCAATTGGTGAGCGGCTTTATCAGCCCGGTTTGCTCGGCATGGGGAATAAACTCCTTCGGCGGTAACATGCCGCGCTCGGGATGCTGCCAACGCACCAGCGCCTCGACCGCGCAGACCGCGCGGCTCCGTACGTCCATCTTGGGCTGATAATAGAGCGTGAGGCCGTCGTCCTTGATCGCCTTTCGAAGTTCGGCCAGCAGAATCAGGCGTTGCGGGGTCTCGGTCTCGCCTTGGCCGCTATAGAGCGCGTACTCGATACCTGCCGCTCTGGCCCGTCGCACCGCGATATCGCTGCGCCGAATGAGCGCCTCGGCCGTGCCGCCGTGCGTCGGAAACATCGCCAGGCCGCTCGTTGTCCTCACATCCAAGGGCACTCCGGCCAATTCGAACGGTTCGGTCATTGCCCGCTGGATCTGCTTGGCGAGCTCGTGCGCCCGTTCGGCATCTGCCCGCGGGATGACGATTGCAAAGGAATCGTCTGCGGTTCGCGCGATGAAGTTGTCCGCGCCGGCGGCGCTTGCGAGGCGCAGCGCCACCTTCTTCAAAAGCTCGTCGGCTTCTGCGATGCCAACGCCCTCCTGGATCTCGCTGAAGCGGTCAACGCTCAGCATCATCAGCGCAACGCCATCCGTAGGCGCCCCGTCCCGTTTGATGACCTCCTCGAGCTGTGCGATGAGTTGAATGCGGTTCGGCAACTCGGTGAGCAGGTCGAACTTGGCCAGCCGCTCCACTCTGGCCTCGGCTCGCGCGCGCTCCAGATTGGACCGATGAGTCACGATGCCGAAGGAGAGATCCGCCGCAAGCTCCTCCAACAAGGTGACTTCGTCATCGTCGAAGGCATTTTTCTCATGCGAATAGACCGACAAGACACCGAACGTATGGGCGCTCGCGACCAGGGGAAGCGCAATCGAGGAGGCGAACCCCCGCCTCAGCGCTTCCGCGCGCCATGCAACCACGCGGGGATCAGAGCCTATGTCGCGGGCAATTTGCACGGTGCTGGTACGCACTGCGGTTCCCGTGGGACCGCGTCCGCGCTCGGTGGCTGCCCAGGAGATGGCCGTGTAGTCGAGGTAGCCATCGGCTGCCCCGTATTGCCCCACCGGGCGAATCGATTTCTGCTGATCGTGCTCCGCATAGCCGACCCATGCGAACCGGTAGCCACCCAGGTCCACGAGTGCCTTGCATACGAGGTTCAGCAAGGCGTGTTCATTCTCCCCATGGATGAGCGCGTGATTGACGGTGCTGAGCACGCGCAGCGCCCGGTTCGCCCGGAATAAGGAGCCCGCCACGCGCTCCGATTCGGTGACGTCGCGTGCGATCGTGATCTCGCCGATCAAATCGCCGCCGCCATCCAGCAAGGGGGTCGTTTTCAGAGCGACGCGGATGGTTTTACCATCCTTCTTACGCCGCTCGGTGATCAGGGAAGTCGGGCGGCCCGCGCGCACGCGCTCGAGAAGGCGCGCGTAGTCACGCTCGGAGAGTTCGGCGGCATGTAACTGCCGCAATGGCCGACCGATGGCCTCCTCGGCGGAATAGCCGTACAACGAAGCCGCTTCCCGGTTCCAATAGGTGACCACCGCATCCAGATTCTTGACGATGACGGCCTCGCCGCTTTGCTCGAGAACCTGCGCGAGATCGCTGGCACTGACCCCCGACTGCTCGGTGGCGGTACTCGGAACCATCGGTGGCTGGACAACTTGCATTAACGGACACCCAGCCGCAACGCACCGACAATCCTCGCGGTGGGCATGCGGCGGTTCAACCTGTGTGGACCGGCCTCTGCTCCGTCAGGGCCCCGGCATCCGTGCACCGCAACACAGCGGTCACATGCATTGTTTAATTATCGACCGTGGGACCCGAGACTTGAGGGGATGCCGCCAACGACACCCGCCAGGTCCGATGGATCTAAATGCCAGGGACCGTGCGGGTCCAAATGCATCCCAGTCCGTGAACTACCGCACAGCTTTTTCGCGATAGAAAATCGAATTGAGCTTCCATGCTGCTGCAAAGCACATCCATGTCCGACTGCCCCTGGCGTTTGCGCGGCGCGGTTGCCGTACCGCAGCCGAATACCGCATTCCGGGCGGTCGCTAGCAAAACTCAATTGATAGAGCTAGTTGCTTGAGAGGGTAGATCAGCTCAGCTCGGTTGCTGCGCTGGCAGACGCATCAGGCGCCAACGCAACATTTCGCGTCGCCTGGGTTCAATTCGGGAGTCATCCCAGATCAGTTCGTAGCGCACGCGTACGCTGACTTGACCCACCCATGGTAGGGCGTTGATGAGACGCTCCGCTTCGGCCACGAAGTGGCCCACAAACATGCATTGGGGCGAGGTCGTGAGGAGCGACACACTGACCCGACTGTTATCCACGATGATGCTATCGATTAATCCAAGGTCCGCAAGACCCACCGGTACACCCAGCGCGCAGCTGCAAGGATCGGAGATCTCATTGAGCGCCGCTCTCACCTCTTCCACTTTCACGCTCATGCGGCGATCCATGGCTTTCTCATTCCGAGGGTTTGCTTTTCAGCCTCGATATCGTCCGCTGCGATTTTCGCTCTCATGGCATCGAGATCGAGCCCGTGCACCCGCGCAAAATTCAGGCCGAGGATGTTGACTTTGGCCTCCTCGGTAAGCTCGGGGTAGCCTCCGTCGACAAGCTCGCGTGGCATCTTGAAGTTGGCGAACGTTTCGACGACGGGGCGCGGATGCGTGAACGAGCATCCTGTACTGAAGATCAACTTGTTCGTGCCTCCGGCCAGTAGGAATTCACCCAAGATGCGGCCGAATTTCCCAGGGTGCTTGATCGCATATTGGGAGGTAACCTCCATGTTCACGAAAACGTTGGGGTAGCGCGCCATCTGAAGTGCGGATTCCTCGAGAAATGCGAGACCCGCATGCACGATTTCAAAGGTCAGGTCGGGAAAATCGCGGGCCGCGTAATCGATGTCGCCCACTCGGAAGGGGTCCATCGGCGCAATGCCGAGCGGCACAGCCTTATGCACGCTCACGACCTTGATCTTGAGGTCGCGACATTTTTGAAATATGGGATAAAGCAGCTCCTCGTCCGCCATGGAATAAGAGCGCAGCTTCCCGTCAACCAGATCCAGTGGGTAGAGCTTGATGCCATTGATCTTCCATTCGCCATGCTGGCGTTCCAGATCTTCGAGCGTGCGCTCCACCCCATCGAAAGGACTCACCGCGCCGTAGATCAGCATCCTATGAGGGTAACGGCGGCGGATCTCGAGGCCAACGCTGATCGGGGAGTAATCTTTGAAGATCCCCCACATCGGCAGCGCGTGAAAGCAGGCGATGTCCACCGGGCTTTCCAGAAACAGCGCCGACAGCAACATCTCCGGTGAAACCTTGGCGCAGTAACGCTCGCGCTCGAGCACGTACTCGTCGGGAATCAGGGCCTGCTGCCAGGCGAAATTGCCATCAACCACGGCGCGGGCATAGCGATTGGCGTCCCGGGATTCCGGACTGTTGTCCACAGCGTGGGCCACCGCATCGATCACCAACGTCTTACCTAGTGG
>CAVTNZ010000076.1:0-38999 GCA_963736185.1 uncultured Gammaproteobacteria bacterium
CGAGGTCAAATTCGATGGTCTGGATTCGATGGTCGCGCAAATGAAGGTTGATGCCGCGAATGCTCGCGCGCTCTTGTCGTAGGTGAATGGTGGCTGACTACAAACAAACGATCAATTTGCCGCAAACCGGCTTCTCCATGAAGGCGGATCTCGCGAACCGCGAGCCTGCGATGCTGGCGGCGTGGGAGCGCGACAGGCTCTATGAGAAGATTCGTGCCGCATCCCAGGGACGCCCTTCCTTCGTGCTCACCGACGGCCCGCCGTACGCGAACGGCGCCATCCACCTCGGTCATGCCGTCAACAAGATCCTGAAGGACATCATCGTCAAGTCGCGCACGCTCGACGGCTACGATGCGCCGTACGTTCCCGGCTGGGATTGTCACGGCCTCCCCATCGAGATGCAGGTCGAAAAGACCCACGGCCGGGTCGGACAGAAGATCGACGCCAAGGCGTTTCGAGCCGCGTGCCGCGAGTACGCGCTGAAGCAGATCGATTCGCAGCGCAAGGACTTCAAGCGCCTGGGCGTGCTCGGGGACTGGGAACATCCGTACCTCACCATGGATCCGCGCTTCGAGGCCGAACAGCTGCGCGCCTTCTCGGTGATCATCAAGAACGGCCACGTCTACAAGGGCTTCAAGCCCGTGCATTGGTGTTTGAACTGCCGCTCGGCGCTGGCCGAGGCGGAGGTCGAGTACGAGGACATCACCTCGCCGAGCATCTTCGTGCGTTTCGAGGCGATCGACCGCATGGATCTGTCGCGGCGTCTCGGCATGTTCACCGAAGGCAGCGAAGTGGACGAGGGGGTTCCCACCTCAGTCGCCATCTGGACCACGACCCCGTGGACGCTTCCGGCGAATCAGGCCGTGGCGGTCCATCCGCAATTCGATTACGCGCTGGTCGAATTCGACCTGGGCAAGGGCCGCGAGCGGCTGGTGCTTGCGACAGAGCGCATCAAGCCGTTGATGCAGACCCTCGGAATTGCCGGGTGGACGGTGCTGGCGGAGACCAAGGGCGCGGTGCTCGAGAAGCTCGAGCTGCAGCATCCTTTCTACGACCGGCGCGTTCCGGTGATCCTGGGCGATCACGTCACGCTCGACGCCGGTACGGGCGCCGTGCACACGGCACCGGGTCACGGCCTGGAGGACTACGTGGTCGGACGCCGCTACGGGCTCGAGGTGGAGAACCCCGTCGGTGGAGACGGGCGTTTCCTTGCCTCGACGCCGCTGTTCGCGGGCGAGGGCGTGTTCGATGCCAACGCGCACGTGATCGAGGTGTTGAGGGAGCGGGGACGCCTGCTCAAGGGCGAGCCGTACTATCACGCCTATCCTCACTGCTGGCGCCACAAGACGCCGGTGATCTTTCGCGCGACACCGCAGTGGTTCATCAGCATGGACCAGGCGGGCCTTCGCAAGGCGGCGCTCGAGGCCATTTCGCATGTCGATTGGATGCCCACCTGGGGAGAGCAACGGATCAGCGGCATGATCGCCGGCCGGCCCGATTGGTGCGTGTCGCGGCAGCGCACCTGGGGGGTACCGATTCCATTGTTCGTCGACAAGGAAACGGGCGAGCTGCATCCGAAGACCTCCGAGCTCATCGAGCTCGTGGCCAAGATGGTCGAGCGCGGGGGGATCGATGCCTGGTTCGACCTCGATCCTGCCGCCCTGCTCGGGGCGGATGCATCCCGGTACGACAAGGCCACCGATGTCATGGACGTGTGGTTCGATTCGGGGGTGGTTCATCACGCCGTCACGCAGATGCGTCCCGAGATCGTCTCCCCGTCGGACCTGTACCTCGAGGGATCGGATCAGCACCGCGGCTGGTTCCACAGCTCCCTGCTCACCTCGGTGGCGATGCATGGTCGTGCGCCCTACCGTGGCGTCCTCACCCACGGATTCACCGTGGATGAGAAGGGACGCAAGATGTCCAAGTCCATCGGCAATACCCTGGTGCCGCAGAAGCTCACCAGCACGCTGGGCGCCGACGTGGTGCGGCTCTGGATCGCCGCCACCGACTACGCCAATGAAATGAGCGTGTCGGATGAGATATTGAAGCGCATGGCCGATTCCTACCGGCGCATCCGCAATACATTGCGATTTCTGCTGGGCAACATGCACGGATTCGACCCGGCCACCCAGGCCGTCGCCTGGAACGATCTCGTCGCGATCGACCAATGGGCGATCGGCTCGGCGTTCAGCCTGCAGAACGATGTGGTCACGGCGTATCGCAACTACGAGTTCCACGACATCTACCAGGAAGTGCACAACTTCTGCGTGGTCGAACTCGGCGGCTTCTATCTCGACATCATCAAGGACCGGCTGTACACCACGGGCGCGAACAGCCTGCCGCGCCGCTCGGCGCAGACTGCGATGTACCACATCGCCGATGCGATGGTGCGCTGGCTCGCGCCCATCTTGAGCTTTACCGCAGAGGAGGTCTGGAGCTTCATGCCCGGCGTGCGCAACGAGTCGGTGTTCCTCAATACCTGGCATCAATTCCCGGCCGGTGCCGAGCGCGGCTCCGAGATCGACTGGCCCGCGCTCATCGCGCTCAAGGCGGACGTCGCGCGCCAGCTCGAGCGTTTGCGCACTGCGGGCCAGATCGGCGCGCCGCTCGAGGCGGAGGTTGCCGTTTACGCGCCCGCCGCGGAGGCCGAAAAATTCTCGGCGCTGCGCGATGAGCTGCGGTTCCTGCTGATCACGAGCCAGGCGCGCGTGATCGAATCGGACGCTCCGCCGGGCGGGGCGGTCCCGAGCCACTCGGAAAACGTGTGGATCGAGGTCAAACCGAGCTCCCAGCCCAAATGTGTGAGATGCTGGAACCTGCGCAGCGATGTGGGTATCGACCCACGGCACCCGGAACTTTGCGCGCGGTGCGTCGTCAATATCGACGGGCCCGGCGAGGAGCGCAAATTCGCATGACCGAGCAGGAAAACCGGAGCCGTGCCGCAAAATGGCTGCTGCTGTCGGCCATCGTGGTGCTCGTCGATCAGATCACCAAGGGCTACATCTCCCGCCATTACGGCGAGTTCGAGTTCACCACGGTGCTGCCCGTTCTCGACATTACGCGCATGCATAACGTCGGAGCCGCCTTCAGCTTTCTCGCCGGCGCATCCGGCTGGCAGCGATGGCTGTTCATCGCGTTGGCGGTGGGAGTCAGCATCGCGATCGTCGTATGGCTGTTCCGCATGCCACGGTCCAAGGTGCTGCTGGCCGCGGGACTCTCGCTCGTGCTCGGCGGGGCGATCGGCAACGTGATCGATCGCATCCGGCTGGGGTATGTCGTCGATTTCATCCACTTCCACTGGGATCGTGCGTATTTTCCGGCGTTCAATGTCGCGGATTCCGCGATCACCGTCGGGGCGGCGTTCTTGCTGCTGGATGCGCTGTTCGAGCCCAAGGGCACCAAGGTAAAGGCTTAACCATGCAAATACTGCTCGCCAATCCGCGCGGCTTCTGTGCCGGCGTCGACCGTGCCATCGACATCGTGGAGCGGGCCATCGACCTGTTCGGTGCGCCGATCTATGTGCGGCACGAGGTCGTGCACAATAAATACGTCGTCGACCGGCTGCGCACCATCGGTGCGGTGTTCGTCGAGGAGCTGAACGAGGTGCCGGACGGCGCGACCGTGGTATTCAGCGCCCACGGCGTTTCGCGTGCCATTCAGATGGAGGCCGCGCGCCGCTCGCTCAAGGTCTTCGATGCCACCTGCCCGCTGGTGACCAAGGTGCACATGGAGGTCACCCGCTACGCGCGCGAGGCCCGCGAGGTGTTCCTCATCGGACACGAGGGCCATCCCGAAGTGGAGGGCACCATCGGCCAGTTCGACACCACCTACGGCGGCAGCATCTACCTGGTCGAGACCGTCGAGGATGTGCAGAAGGTGCAGGTCAGGAACGCAAGCCATCTGGCGTTCGTCACACAAACCACGCTGTCGGTGGACGACACCGCCTCCATCGTCGAGGCGCTGCGCACCCGCTTTCCGGGCCTGAAGACACCGGTCAAGGAGGACATCTGCTACGCCACCCAGAACCGGCAGGACGCGGTCAAGGACCTCATCCATCGCTGCGACCGGCTGGTCGTGGTGGGGTCCAAGTCGAGCTCCAACTCCAACCGGCTGCGCGAGATGGCCGACAAGGCCGGAATCCCGGGCTATCTCGTCGATGGGCCCGAACACCTGCACCGCGAATGGTTCGACGGCGCCAAGACCGTAGGGGTCACGGCCGGCGCCTCGGCGCCCGAAATCCTGGTGCAGGGTGTCATCACGCAGCTGCGCGCCTGGGGCGGCGAGGTGGTCGAAGAGCTCAAGGGTCGGGAGGAACACGTGATTTTTGCGCTGCCCCGCACGCTTCGCGAGGTTCACAAGCGCACCGGGAGCCTTTCGTCCGAGACCACCACGGGTTAGAATACGCGCCCTTTTGAGGCATGCCGCAATAGCTCAGTTGGTAGAGCAACGCATTCGTAATGCGTGGGTCAGGGGTTCGAATCCTCTTTGCGGCACCATGAACCGTCGCACGCTCATTTGACGAGAAATCACCGTTCCGGTCAGTTCGCCCGAACGCCCGTCGGCAGAAAAGGGTCCGCAGAAATCTCCGAGCTCCCGGCCCCGGCCAGAAAAGTCTCGACTCGTGCGGCGTTTACCATCTGCGGATTGCCGCAAAGATACACCCTCCATCCGCTCAGGTCGGGGTTGTCCTTCAGTGCGAGGTCGAGCGGTGTGCCGGTGCGGCCCCCCTCGGCAGCCGCCTCCCCGGAGACACACGGCTGATAGCGGAAGTTCGGATGGAGGGCGTCCATCGCACGCAGTGGCTCGGCCAGGTACAGGCCCCGGGATTCGCGGGCACCGTGGTACAAGTGGATTGTTCCACGGTGCCCGTTGTTCAGCGCATCGCGCGCAATCCCGTACAGCGGCGCCAATCCGCACCCGGTGCCGAGCAGAAGGATGTTCTGGTCGGGTTTGCCGGGAACGTAGAAGCAGTCGCCGAACGCCTCCGAGATCGTCACGGTGTCTCCGGGCCTCAGCTGCTCGAAAATCCATCCGCTCACCAAGCCGCCGGAGAATCGTCGCACGTGCAACTCCAAATCGTCCTCCAGCGTGGGGACGCTGGCGAGCGAGTAATTGCGGGAGGTTTGGGAATCCATGAACAGCCGTAGAAATTGCCCCGGCCGGTAGGCGAAGGGACGCGAGGGTCGAAGATACACCGCGCGGATGTCATCGTTCAGCCGTTCGATCGCCGAAACCGTGGCTTCGATGCGCTCGATGGCATCGTCGGCGAGCGCCACTTCGAGCTCGCCCGTCGGGAAGCATTGGCAGGCGAGAAACAGGCCGCGTGTCGTCATCGTCGGCGTGAGCCCGGTCTGCGCCTGGTCGGGGATGTGGCCCCGTACCACGCGCATGAGACACGACTGACAGACACCTGCGCGGCAGGCGCTGGGAACCGCGTGTCCCCGGGCCGTCAGGCAATCGAGCACCGACTGTGCGCCGGTCTCGTACGAGGTGCCTTGAAAGACGACCCGGGGCATCGCGCCGCTGTTACTTGCCGAGAACGTCGTTGCGCGTGGTTTCCGCGATGGCGGCCACCTGCGCAATGAGGTTGTCGGGCACCTTCAATTCCTTCAACGTGGCCCCAAGGTCCTCCACGACGGCGTCGAAGTGGGAATCGTCGAGACCCTGCTTGACGAGATGTGCATGGCCCTTGCGCATGTCGAGGCCGGTGTAGTTATTGGGGCCGCCGAACGCCATGGTCAGAAAGGATTTCTGCTTGGCGGCCTGCTTGGCCATGTCGACGCCCGTGAAGAAGCGGCTGATGCGTGGATCCTTGAGCACTTTGCGGTAGAAGATGTCCACCGCAGCGTCGACAGCGGCAGCGCCGCCGATTTCTTCATACAGTCCCATGATATTGCCTCGTGGTTGGTGGTAAGTCGCCGCACGCAGACCTGGGCGGCCGGCGTGAGATGCCTCTTCCCGACGCCGGTTCAGGTGTCCAAAGCGATTGCGTCCGCGTAACATGCATCATTTATACATCTTATGAAGCCGCGGACTGCACGTCTCTAAGTACTTTCCGCAGCATCGTCGTCCTGGTGTCCGAGGGCGGCGCGGTTGTGCAAAGATTCAGTCCCGATGTGAGACGGCAACGGAATTCGGGCGGGTGGCCATCATGCAACTGACGCAATTCACGGATTATTCGCTGCGCACGCTGGTGTTTCTCGGTGCGCACCCCGGGGAGCTCTGCACGATCGCGCAAGTTGCCGCGGCCTACGGCATTTCGGTCAACCATGTCATGAAAGTGGTCAACCGGCTGGCTTCATTCGGTTACGTGGAGACGATCCGAGGCAAGGGCGGCGGGCTGCGTTTGGCTCGCGCGCCGCAGCTGATCAACCTGGGCGAGGTGGTGCGCAACATGGAGGAGCGGTTCGACATCGTGGAATGCTTCAATGAGCAGCATCAGGACTGCCGGTTGCTGCCGGCCTGTACGCTCAAATCGGTTTTGAGCGACGCCCGCCGCAATTTCATGGCGACCCTGGATGGGCATACATTGGAGAGTGTCATCAGTGAGCCCATGGCCGCCGTGTTCCGCTTGCGCAAGGGCGGCCGTATTCCAATCCGGCGGCGCGAGCACGCCGCCGGCTCCCCGTATAAGTAGCGTCGAATGCCAATTTGGCAATGCGCGGGCCGAATTTGCGCGCCATTACGTGCTTTTCCGCCGGCATACGAGATTGCCGCAATTGACAGAAATTCCGCCTGACATCTAAATGTCCGGTAAATCTCGGGGAGATCATTCATGCAAACGCGAGAGCGTGCCGGCGCGATGGCTCGACGCACGATGGCCTACGTGCTCGCGGGCGGGCGCGGCTCCCGACTCATGGAATTGACCGACAAACGCGCCAAGCCGGCCGTTTATTTTGCCGGCAAGAGCCGCATCATCGATTTCGCGCTATCGAACGCTCTCAATTCGGGTATACGCCATATCGGTGTAGCCACTCAGTACAAGGCCCATTCGCTGATCAGGCATCTGCAGCTCGGTTGGAATTTCTTCCGGGCCGAGCGCAATGAGAGCTTCGACATCCTGCCGGCCAGCCAGCGTATGTCGGAAACACAATGGTATCTGGGAACCGCCGACGCGGTGTACCAGAACGCCGACATCATCGCCAGCTCCGGCCCCGAATACATGATCATCTTGGCGGGCGACCACGTGTACAAGATGGATTACGAAATCATGCTCCAACAGCACGCCGCGAGCGGCGCGGATGTCACGGTCGGCTGCATCGAGGTGCCACGGCTCGACGCGACCGGCTTGGGGGTGATGCAGGTGGATGCCGAAGGCCGGATCCTCAGCTTTCTGGAGAAGCCGGCCGATCCGCCGGCCATGCCGGGTAAACCCGACACGGCGCTGGGAAGCATGGGGATATACGTCTTCAAGACATCGTTCCTCATCGACACCTTGCGGCGCGACGCAGCTGACCCGAATTCCAGCCGCGACTTCGGCAAGGATGTCATCCCGTACATCGTTCGGCACGGCAAGGCGATGGCCCATCCATTCTCGAAGTCCTGCGTGAAGAGCGATGCCGAGGCGGAGGCCTACTGGCGTGATGTGGGGACGGTCGACTCCTTTTGGGAGGCCAACATCGAGCTCACCGACGTGATTCCATCGCTCGATCTCTACGATATGAACTGGCCCATCTGGACTTACGGGGAAATCACGGCCCCAGCCAAGTTCGTGCATAGGGAAGCCGGCCGGCGCGGATTTGCGGAAGGCTCGCTCGTTTCGGGCGGTTGTGTGGTCTCGGGAGCTGCGGTGATTCGCTCCCTGCTCTTTACGGGCGTGCGCGTGCATTCGTACGCATCGCTGGAAGGTGCCGTGGTCCTTCCTTATGTCGATGTGGGTAGAAACTGCCGTCTGACCAATGTGATCGTCGATCGCGGGGTCCGTCTTCCAGATGGGCTCGTCGTCGGCGAGGATGCAGACTTGGATGCGAGCCGGTTTCGGCGCACCGACCGGGGGATCTGTCTCATTACGCAGCCGATGATCGATCGGTTGAGCACGACCCTTCGGCCAGCCGCGTAACCGCATGGAGCTCGTGCGGCCAATGGAGGAGCCAAGCCGGCTGTTCCGGCTGCTCGACTACGTAATCCGTAGGCATATATGCGTAGTTGTACTTCGTGCCCCGGAATCCTATGGTCTTGAATAAGACGATGTCCATTCGTCATGGTGCGGGAGCATTCACGTGACTATAAAGATCGGGATCAATGGCTTCGGTCGCATCGGGCGCATGGTGTTCCGTGCCGCCGTTCAGAACTTCAAAGACATCGAGGTCGTTGGCATCAACGACCTGCTCGAGCCGGAGTATCTTCTCTACATGTTGAAGTACGACTCGGTGCACGGCCGCTTCAAGGGTGAGGCGGCGGTCGACGGCAACACGCTGATGGAAGGCGCTAGAAAAATTCGCCTGAGCGCCCTGAAGGACCCGGCCGAATTGAACTGGGGAGCGATCGGCGCCGATATCGTGGTGGAGTCGACGGGTCTGTTCCTCACGAAGGATACGGCGGGCAAGCACCTGTCGGCGGGGGCGAAAAAGGTGGTCATGTGCGCGCCGTCCAAGGATGATGCGCCGATGTTCGTCTACGGCGTCAACGACAAGACCTACGCCGGGCAGACCATCATCAGCAACGCGTCGTGCACGACCAACTGTCTTGCCCCCGTCGCCAAGGTGCTGAATGACAGCTTTGGCATCAAGCGCGGCCTGATGACCACGGTGCATGCGGCCACGGCGACGCAGAAGACCGTCGACGGTCCGAGCAACAAGGACTGGCGCGGCGGCCGCGGCATCCTCGAGAATATCATTCCATCCAGCACCGGCGCCGCGAAGGCCGTGGGCGTCGTGATCCCGGAGTTGAATAAGAAGCTGACCGGCATGGCGTTTCGAGTGCCGACTTCGGACGTGTCGGTGGTCGATCTCACCGTCGAGCTGCTCCGGGAAGCGAGCTACGAGGACATCTGCAAGGCCATGAAAGCCGCCTCCGCAGGACCGATGAAGGGCGTGCTCGGCTACACCGAGGACAAGGTCGTGTCGAGCGATTTCCGCGGCGAGGCCATGACTTCGGTGTTCGACGCGGACGCCGGCATCGCGCTGGACAAGACCTTCGTCAAGGTCGTCTCCTGGTACGACAACGAGTGGGGCTACTCGAACAAGGTGCTCGAGATGGTGCGTGTCGTGAATCGCTGAAGCAGGCGCCTAAGGGCCTTCGCGGAGCGCGCAAGCCGCTTCCGGAGGCGCTTAATGGCGCAAGCTGTGCTGGATGGGGGGGGCTCCATGCGGAATATTTGGGCTCACGCGTACCCGCCGGGAACGCCCGCCGAGATCGACGCCGACGCCTATCCGTCGATCGTTGCCATTTTCGAGGGGAGCTGCCGGCGCTTCGCCGATCGGCCCGCGTTCAGCAATCTGGGTGTGAGCCTGACCTATCGCGAGCTGGAGCACCTTTCGCGTGACTTTGGCGCGTACTTGCAGTCCCTCGGGCTGGTGCGCGGCGACCGCGTGGCCCTGATGATGCCTAATCTGCTGCAATACCCGATCGCCCTGTTCGGCGCTTTACGCGCAGGGCTGACCGTCGTCAACACCAACCCGCTGTACACGGCGCGGGAGCTGCGCCATCAGCTGCGCGACTCGGGTGCACGAGCGATCGTGATTCTGGAAAATTTCGCGCACGTGCTCGCGCAGGTGCGGGCCGACACGGACATCGAGCACGTGATCGTCACCGGCATCGGCGATATTGCGCCGTTTGCCAAACGCCACCTGGTTAACTTCGTCGTACGCCGGGTCAAGCATCTGGTGCCGCCCTACGAGCTGGCGGGTGCGCGCTGCTTTCGAGACGCGCTCGGTGTCGGTTCGCGGTCGCTGTGGGCACCGCCCTCCGTTGGCCCCGAGGATCTGGCGTTCCTTCAATATACGGGCGGTACGACCGGCATCGCCAAGGCTGCGATGCTGACTCATCGCAACATGGTGGCGAATCTCCTGCAGGTGGCAGCCTTCTGGAAGAACTTCATCGAGCCCGGCCGCGAGATCGTCATCACGCCGTTGCCCCTGTATCATATTTTTTGCCTCACCTGCAATTGCCTGGTGTTCATGCAACACGGCGGGCTGCTCGTCCTCATCACCAATCCGCGCGATATCGGCGGTCTGGTTCGCGAGCTGGCCCACTGGAAGTTCTCGATCATCACGGGCGTCAACACGCTTTACAATGCGCTGCTCGGTCATCCGGATTTTGCACGGCTCGATTTTTCGAATTTCAAGCTCGGCGCCGCCGGCGGCATGGCGCTGCATCCGAGCGTCGCGGAACGCTGGCGCGCCACCACCGGGCGCCCGCTTGCAGAAGGCTATGGACTCACGGAGACCTCCCCGGTCGTCGCGTGCAACAACTTTGAAGCTCCGCGTATCGGCACCGTCGGCGTCCCGCTGCCATCCACGGAGCTGAGCATCCGGGACGGTGATGTCGAGCTTCCGCCCGGTCAGGCGGGCGAGATCTGCGTGCGGGGGCCGCAGGTGATGCGGGGCTATTGGAACCACCCCGACGAGAGCGCGAATGCGCTCACCCCGGATGGATGGCTTCGAACCGGCGACATCGGTGTAGTAGGCGAGGAGGGTTTCCTGCGCATCATCGATCGCAAGAAGGATCTGATCATCGTGTCCGGGTTCAAAATCTTCCCCAATGAGATCGAGGCCGTGATCGGCGAGCATCCCGCCGTTCTGGAGGGCGGCTGCATCGGGGTGCCCGATCCGCATTCGGGGGAGGCCGTGAAGATCTTCGTCGTGCTGCGGTCGGGTTTTTCGATCACGGCCGAGGAATTGAGGGAGCACTGCCGGCAGCGTCTCACTCCCTACAAGGTGCCGAAGCATGTGGAGTTTCGCACTGAGCTGCCGAAGACGAATGTCGGCAAGGTCCTGCGCCGCGAGCTCGTGCGCCAGGAACACGAGGCGACGCGCGCCGCCTGACCGAAGATCGGAAGGTTGCCGGAAATCTACCAGTGAATGCCGCGCATCAATGCCGCAAAGGCGGCGGCCTCGGTCGTGGGTTGCGTCGCGGGCTCGCGGATCCCGTCCGTCGCCGCGGACTCCGGAAACATCTTGAAATTTTCGCTCATGAATACCGTATTGAATTCCGGCAACACGCCTTCGACCAGCTGCGCCGCGGTCCCGAGGCCCGTGGTGAGGCGCGACGGCCGGTATAGGATCGCGTCGCAGACCAGCGCCGCCGCCTCGTCAGGCTCGAGCAGGTGCATGCGATCGTAGATCTTGGTCGGCGCCACCATCGGAGTGCGCACCAGGGGCATGTTGATGACGGTGAACGAGACGTTGCGATCCAGGTACTCTGCTGCGGCGCAGCGCGTGAAGGCGTCGAGGGCCGCCTTGGAGGCGTTGTAAGCCGCGAAGCGCGCCGCGTTGGAGATGGCGCCGATCGAGGAGATGTTGATGACATGCCCGCTGCCGTGATCGACCATGCCCGGGAGCATCCCCAGCGTCAGCCGCACGGCGGCGAAGTAGTTGATGCGCATCAGGCGTTCATAATCATGCAGCCGATCGTAGGTATGCTCGATGGCGCGGCGAATCGAGCGGCCGGCATTGTTGATCAATACGTCGATGTGCCCGTGCTCGGCGCGCAGCTGCGCAATCAATAGGTTGCAGGCGTCGGCGTCGGCGATGTCGCAGGCGTAGCCCGTGACATGCCCGCCCGCGGCCTCGATCTCACGCGCCGCGCGCTCGAGCTTGGCGTGGTCCCGTCCGACGATCAAGAGCCGCGCCCCGCAGGGCGCGAGTTTCAACGCAGTTGCAAGGCCGATGCCCGAGGAGCCGCCGGTGATCAGCACCGTCTTGCCTTTGAGCCTCGCGGCGAGCTCCCGTGCGCCATGCAGCGAGGGATCGAGCTGGCGCTCCCAATAGTCCCATAGGCGCCAGGCGTACTCTTCCAGTTTCGGCACACGGATGCCAGCCGGGGCGAGGTGCTTCTGCGCCTCGGCGCAGTCGAAGCGGGTCGGAAAGTCCATCAGGGTGACCACCGAATCCGGGATGCCGAAACGTTGCAGCAGCCCGTGCGCGAGCCGCCGTAGCGGCTGGCGCATCGCCCCGAGCGCTCCGGGCGCGAGGCGCGACGTACCGAGCGCATCGAGCAGCGACGAATCGAGCCTGAGGCTCATCGTCGGCGCGTGAGCCGCCCTCGCGAATACGTTCAAGACGGCACCGACGCGCAGATCCCGGGAATCGGTCAGGTGAAAGCATTGGCCGTCGATCCCGGGCACATGCACGAGATGCGCGAGCGCCGCCGCGACGAAATCCACGGGCACGAGGTTGATATGGCCGCCCTCGAAGCCGACCAGCGGCATCCAAGCGGGCAATTTGTCTCGGATCTTCTGGATGAGCTTGAACAGATAATAGGGTCCGTCGATCTTGTCCATCGCGCCGCTGCGCGAGTCGCCCACCACCATGCCGGGCCGGTAGATGCGAAAGGGCACACCGCTGCTCGCGCGCACCAGCGCCTCGGCCTGGTGCTTGGTGCGGAAGTACGGATGATCCAAGTCGGATGCCTCATCGAACATCCGCTCGGTGAAGACCCCCTTGTGGCGGCCCGCGACCGCGATCGAGCTCACGTGGTGAAAGCATCCGGCCTTGAGATCGAGCGCAAGATCGAGCGCGTGCCGGGTTCCGGACAGGTTGGTGCGCTCGAGGTCGGCAGCCTTGGCGTCCAGATCATAGAGCGCCGCGAGATGGACGAAGTGGTTGATCTTGCCGCGTAGTCCTTCCCTGGCACCCGCGTTCAGCCCGAGGAGCTCGTCGTGGAGATCGCCCTCGAAGGGCGTGAGCAGATTGCCGCACGGTCCGAGGCTCTGCACCAAGCGTTCGAAGGCGGCGCGCGAGCGCGCCAGCACATGAATCGGCTCGCCGCGAGACGCGATTTCGGCGATGAAATGCCGGCCGATGAAGCCCGTGGCTCCCGTGACGAAATAACCCATGCTCGAACGATACGCGCCTCAAGCGGCGCAATCGTATAAGGGCATGCCGAAGGTCAAATGTGCGCGTCAAGAGCGCACACTACGCTGCATGCGAGTGGTGGAAGATCTGTCGGGCGTCGATCGGGCATGGCTGTTGATGGATCGGCCGTTGAACCCGATGATGATCGTCGGCTTGATGACCCTGGAAGCCCCGATCGCGCGGGAACGTCTGCGCGCGCTGATCATGGAGCGCTTCCTCAAGTACCCGCGCTTTCGCTGTCGGCCGGTGAGCAATGCCCTGGGCGCAAGCTGGGTCGAAGCGGATCGATTCGACATCGACGACCACCTGCCGTGTCATGCACTGCCGAAGCCGGCGGGCCGGCGCGAACTCGAGGAACTGGTGGGCGAGATTGCGAGCATGCCCTTCCACCCGGGTGCGCCGCTCTGGGCGTTTCATCTGGTCGAGAACTACGCGCAAGGCGCCGCCATCGTGGTGCGGATCCATCATGCGTACGCGGATGGGATCGCGCTCGTGAAGGTTCTGCTGTCGCTGGCCGATTCGCCGCCGGGTGCCCGGCCGCGGCGCCACAAGCATTCTGCACCCGCCGCGGGGGCCTGGGATTGGGCAAGCGACTGGTTGCCGGATGTTCTGCGAGATACGTTCCGCGAAGGCATGAGCCTGACCGGGAAGGCGGTGCATCTGGCGAGCCATCCCGTGGAAACGTCGGCGCTCGCGCGCAAGGGCTTTGCCTTGGCCGGCGAGCTCGCGCACCTGGGTCTGCTCTCGGACGATCCTTCGACGCAGCTGAAACGGCCCTTATGCGGGCTCCGCCGCGCCGCCTGGGGCGATCCGTTGGCGCTGGCCGAGATACGCACCCTGAGCCATGTGCTTGGCTGCACGGTCAACGACGTGTTGATCTCGACCGTCGCCGGCGCGCTCGGCCGCTATCTCGCAGCCCGCGGCGATGCGGTTGCCGGGCGCTCGGTTCGGGCGACCCTGCCCGTGAATCTGCGCCCGGAGACGGCGGAGGAGCCCGCGCTCGGCAACTATTTTGGCCTGCTCTTCGTCGATCTGCCCATCGGCATCCGCCATCCCCTCGAACGGCTCTACGCCGTGCGTGCCACGCTCCTGAAGCTGAAGGACTCGCCGCAGGCGCTCATCACGCTGCGGCTGCTGCAGATCGTCGGCAGCCTGCCGGCCTCGGTCGAGGAGCAGCTCATCACGCTGCTGAGCGCCAAGGCCAGTTTGGTCGCCTCGAATCTGCGCGGGCCCCAAGCCCAGCTCAAACTCGCGGGTGCGAAGGTGGCGCAGCTGCTTTTCTGGGTGCCCCAAGCGGGCGACATCGGCACGGGCGTGAGCATGCTTTCCTATAACGGGGGCGTGCAGTTCGGCGTGATGGCGGATCGACAGCTGATCCCCGATCCTGCAGAACTCGTCGCCGAGATCGGCAGGGAATTCGAGCGCCTCGCACTGGTCGTGCTGCTCGGCGCCGGGCGGCTCAGCGCCTGAGTGCCCGTCGATTCCGGCTCCTGGCTATGCCACGCCGTGTTGGGCGCGCTCTACGTCGAGTTGCTCCATCGCGTCGTGAGGCGTCAAGGCGGCGGCCTCAGCGTACAGCTTTTCCGCCGGCCCGCGGCCGCCGGCCGGATCGAGCAGCAGCAGCCCGTTGGCGTACTCGATATGCACGATCGGCGATTCCGGCGCGAGCTTCATGGCGCGCTGAAAGTGCTCGAACGCCTTGTCCTTCGAGGCTCCATAGGTGAGTGCAGCGGCCAACCCGCCCAGCTTCCCGATGAGTTCGGCGTGATACAGGCCGAGGGCGACATGCGCCTCGGCGTGGCGCGGCTCCAGCGCGAGCGTGTGCTCGAGATGGCTCTTGACCCGGGTGGCGAGGCCGGCCGTGACGGCCTTGAGGATGGAGATGTCCTGACTGTAGCGGCCGAGGACGAGCGCCAGCATGTAGTGTGCATTCGGATATTCGGGGAGCTGTTGTAGCGATGCCTCGCCGCGTGCGATCGCAGCTTGCATCAGCTCCGTCCGCTTCGCGGTGCCGCGGCGCGCCGTGGTGGATTGAATGGCCGCGGCCTTGATCGCCACCACGGCGCCGAGGCCGCCCAGAGCGCCGCCCAGCTTGATGGCCTGCGAAAAGCGGCCGGCGTGAAAATCGCGCCAGGCCCTCTGCAGACCCTCGGCGGCCGCCTCTGCGCCGCCGCAGTCATCGAGGAAACCCTCGAACGAGGGGTTCTTCGCGCAAAGGCCGGCGATTGCCTTGGCATCCGGCCAGGGCTCCCGATCGCCGCGGTGCAGCTTGTCCCAAAGCTTGTGCAGCTCCCCCGGCGGGTAATCGAAGGCGCCGGCGGTGGGGGATGTGCTCTTGGATGCGCGCATATCGCTGTTCCTTTGCGGTAACTACCAATGCCCAGGGCCCGGCAAAATCTCTATATTAATGGTACCGAATGAATCGGTTGGGCGAGATAAGGGCTTTCACACACCGCAAAGGGGTAATTCGCATGGCCAAGAAAACGAAATCACGCAAGCTCAAAGCGAAGGCTGCCAATCCGCCGGAGCGGATGCTGGATGCCATGAATCAAGTGTGGCTGGCGGGAATCGGCGCAATGTCCAAAGCGCGCCAGGGCGCGCCGTCGATGCTGCAGGAATTGATCGCCGAAGGCGCCCGCGTCCAGATGCAGACCCGCGACAGCACCGAGAAAATGCTCGGCGGTCTCCTCGGCGAGGTGAGGTCCACGCTCAATTCGAGCGTCAAACAGGTGAAGAGCCAGGCGGGCGACGCGCTCGACAATCTGGAGCAGATGTTTCAGACCCGCGTGCACCGCGCCTTGACCCAGCTCGGCGTGCCGAGCGCCGAGGACGTGGACAAGCTGAGCCATCGCGTCGAGCAGCTCAACGCAAGCGTCAACAAACTCGCAGCCAACCGCAAACCGGCTCTTGCGGCTCGTTCTCGAGCGGTGATGGCGCGCAAGTCCTCCGCAGTGTCGCACGCCGCTCTCTGACCCGCGATGTTGACCATCGAGCCGGCACGGCGCCGTCGTGCCGGCCGCGCGAGGCTTGGGATCGCTCTTGCCGGTGGCGGCCCGCTGGGTGCTTTTTATGAGCTCGGCGCCCTGCATGCCCTGAGCGAGGCTGATCGTGGGGCGCGCGCTCACCGACTTCGATGTCTATGTCGGAGTCAGCTCCGGCTCGGTCGTGGCGGCTGCGCTGGCGAACGGCATCGACACCACGGCGATGGGGTCGATATTCATCCACAACACGGCGACCATCCTGCCGCTGACGCCCGACATCCTGTTGAATCCGGCCATCGGCCAATATGCAAGGCGCATTGCCAGGCTGCCGGAGGTGATCCTCGATCACGGCCGGGCCTTCCTGCGCGATCCGCTGCAGGGCTTCTGGCCGGGCCTCATGAGCTCCATTGCGCAGGTGCTGCCCGCCGCGCTGTTCGACAACGCGCCACTCGAGCGCTATTTGCGCGCGATGTTCGGCGCCGGAGGACGGAGCGACGACTTTCGCCGATTGCGCGCGCGCCTGTTCGTGGTGGCCACGAGCCTGAACACCGGCGAAAGCGTGGCCTTCGGTGACGACGCGCACTCCGACGTCGCGATCTCGCGCGCGGTGGCGGCGAGCGCGGCGCTGCCCGGGCTGTATGAAGCCGTGGAGATCGACGGCGAACATTATGTGGACGGTGCGCTGATCCGCACCATGCACGCTTCGCTGGCGCTCGAGGCCGGCTGTGATCTGGTCATCTGCATCAACCCGCTGGTGCCCTTCGATGCGTCGCATGACCGCGCCGGGCAGCACGCGAATCTGGCCGAGGCCGGACTTCCGGTCATTCTCGGTCAGACCTTTCGGGCGCTGATCCATTCTCGCATGCAGGTCGGCATGGCAAGTTATCGCTCCCGCTTTCCGCAGGCCGATTCGCTGCTCCTGCAGCCCGATCGCACCGACGCAAGATTGTTCTTCACCAATGTGTTCCGGTACTCGGGGCGCAGAAGCCTGGTGGACCATGCCTACCAGCGCACCCGGCGGGACCTCTTGGCGCAAGCCGGCGAGCTGTCTGCCGTGCTCGCAAAGCGCGGGCTGGAGCTCGACCTCGCCCGCCTGCGCGACCCGCGGCGCATGTTCTCGACGTCGGCCACGGAGCGGAACCTGCGCTCACGCCGGGTCGTACCCCGGCTGCGCCAGACCCTCGGCCGCCTCGAGAAGGTACTGGGGTGATGCATGGCGGCACGACTGTGGGCGCTTTGCGTCATAGGCGACTTGATGCTCGCCGCCGCCGCAACCGCTGCGCTGGGGCGGCACGGCTCCTTCACCCCGTCCGTGTCGCTGGCGGTCGGATTCGCCGTCATGCTCGCGGTTCCGGCGCTCGTCGTCCTCACTTCGTTCCTGGCGGCCGCGTTCGCGGGCGCCGCGGCGCATGAGCTCGATCCCCTGCGGCTGCTGCTCGCGCTGCTCACCGAATTGTTCGATTTCGACCGGGCGATCCTGGCGATGATCGGCGCTCCGTGGCTCGATCATCTCGATAGCGGTGCTCGAAGTGCAGGCCATGGGTCACGCCCCGTTATGCTGATACACGGCGTGCTGTGTAATCGCGGTATCTGGCGGTCGTGGCTCGGCCCGTTGTGCGCCGCCGGTTTCGGGCCGGTGCGGGCGGTTGATCTCGAGCCGCTGTTCGAGGATCTCGAGATCCATGCGCAAACCGTGGCGACGGCGCTCGCGGCTCTGCAGCGCGAGTGCGGAGGCGCGCGAGTGACGATCATCGCGCACAGCATGGGCGGGTTGGTCGCGCGAGCCGCGTTGCGTCGCGCGGGGCCGACCGTGGTCCGCGACATTGCGACCATCGCCTCGCCGCATCATGGCACGTTGCTGGCGTACCTGTTGCCGGGGCGGGCGCCACGGCAGATGCGCCCCCGCTCGCCCTGGCTGCGCGCGCTCGCGGCCGACGAGGGGGCGCGGACGAAAGTCCCCATCACGAGCATCTACAGCGCACAGGACAATCTGATCGTGCCGGCGCGCAGCGCCGTACTGAGCGGCGGGCGCAAGCTCCAATTCGTCGGCGTCGGGCATATGGGCGCACTCTGTCGCCGCCGTTGCATCCACGCGTCCATAGCGGCGCTCCTCGCGCCTGCGAACAGGTGATGCGCGGGGCCCGGATTGTCGACCTCGACGCGCTGCTCGCGGGTAAGCGCGCCCTGGACGCGCGCGCAGCCGCGAACCCGACCGTCGCGGCAAGGCTCGAGACGCTGCGCGCGTGGCAGGGCTCGCGTCTCGCACGAACGTACGCGGATCTGCACGGCAATCCACGTTACGCCGTCGCCACGGAATTCTTTCTGAGCGATGTATACGGCGGCGCCAAGCGGGCGCGCCGCGACAGCGACCTCGAGCGGGCGTGGCATTATCTGAAGAGGGGCTTGCCGCGCGCCGTGCTGGCCATTCTGGGGCGTGCGCTGGCGCTCGATGCGCTGAGCGAGGAGCTCGATCTGGCCATGGCCGAGCGCATGTTGGACGGGTCGCTGACCGCCGCCACGTACGCATCGCTCTACCGGCGCGTGGGCCGCGCCGATGAGCGTCGGCGCCAGATCGATTTATTGATCGCGGTCGGCACGGACCTCGACCGGGTCGTGAAGCGCCCATGGATCGGGGTGGCGCTCGCCGCCGCCCGCCTGCCGGCGCACGCCGCCGGCGTCGGCGTGCTGCAGGACTTCCTCGAGCGCGGCCTGGCGGCGTTCCAGCGCATGCAGGGAGCGCAGGAATTCCTGGCGACGATCAGGCAGCGTGAAACGCAATTGCTCGAGGCCCTGTTGAGCGGCGCGAAGCATCCGTTCGACCGGCCACCCGCTGCCTCGAGGGAGTCGCCGTGAAAGCCGCTGAGTTCGATTACGTGATCGTCGGCGCGGGGTCGGCCGGATGCGTGCTGGCGAACCGACTTTCGGCGCGTCCCGGTGTCCGCGTGTTGCTGCTCGAGGCGGGCGGCGCGGATTCGAGCCCCTTCATCCACATGCCCGCGGGCATCGCCCGCCTGGTCGATGATCCGACGGTGGACTGGCGCTACATGACCGAGCCCGAGGCCGCCCTCGAGGGCCGCCGGCTTTACTGGCCGCGCGGCCGCGTACTGGGCGGCAGCAGCTCCATCAACGCGATGTGCTACACGCGCGGCCATCCCAACGATTACGATGAGTGGGGTGACGCTGTCGGAAGCGGTTGGCGCTACGCGGACGTGCTGCCCTTTTTCCTGCGGGCGGAAGACCAATCTCGCGGCGCGAACGCATATCACGGCAGCGGCGGCCCTTTGTCGGTCACGGATTTGAGGTACCGCAACCCGCTGAGCGCGGTGTTCGTCGAAGCAGGGCGCGCCTGCGGACTGCCGTACAACGACGATTTCAATGGCGCAGTGCAGGAGGGCGTGGGGTTCTATCAGGTGACCCAGCGCAACGGCAGGCGCTGCAGCTGCGCCTTGGCCTATCTCCAGCCCGCACGGGCGCGGCCCAATCTCGAGGTGCGCACGCATTGTCTGGCGGCTCGCGTGGTCTTCTCAGAGAGGCGCGCCTGCGGTGTCGAATATCGACAGGGCGGCGCGCTGCACCTCGCGCGCGCTGGAGGGGAGGTTCTGCTGGCGGCCGGCGCCATCGGCTCGCCGCAGCTGCTGCTGCTCTCCGGCATCGGCCCTGCCGACGCCCTGCGTGCGCACGGCATCGAGGTCATCGCCGACCGTGCCGAGGTGGGCGCCCATCTGCAGGATCACCTCGATTTCTGCACCTTGTACAAGTGCACGAAACCGATCACTTATGATTTTTCCCGCTGGCAGGAATTGAAGGTTGCGCTGCGCTATCTGTTGACGCGCTCCGGACCCGGCGTCAGCAACGTCGCGGAAGCCGGCGCTTTCGTGCGTACCCGGCTCGCCCCGGACGAGCGCCCCGACGTGCAGCTGCACTTCGTGCCGGCGCAGCTCGACAATCACGGCCGCAATCGCCTGCCCGGCCACGGCTTCACCATCCATGCCTGCGTCCTGCGCCCGCATAGCCGCGGCCGTCTGTCGCTGAGCTCCGCGGACCCCGCGGACCCCCCGCGAATCAGTCCCTGCTATCTGAGCGATGCGCGGGATCTCGATATCCTGCTGGAGGGCGTCGCGCTGTCGCGTGCCATCGCCTCCGCCGCGCCCTTCGCCGACTTTCGCGGAGCCGAGATCTTCCCGGGCGAGGGTATCGCGGCGCGTGGCGACGTCGAGGCGGTGGTGCGGCGCAAATCCGAGACCATCTATCATCCGGCCGGCACCTGCCGCATGGGGAGCGATACGAACGCCGTCGTCGATGCGCACCTTCGGGTGCTCGGCGTCGAAGGGCTGCGCGTCGTGGACGCCTCGATCATGCCGCGGCTCATCGGCGGCAACACCAATGCGCCCACCATCATGATCGCCGAGAAGGCAGCCGCGGAGCTGACGTGAACCAACGCTGGCGCAGTCTCGGACAGGCGATCAGCGCGGGCTGGGATCGCGCAATCGCCGCCCTCGCGCCGACGCTGGGCGAGATCGCCTCCGCTCCGCAGTTCGAGCGCCTGACGGCCGTGTTGAACGGCGTGCTCGGCGACCGGCTGCGGTCCGCGGACAGCGCCCTGGCCATCAAGATGGAGCTGCGTCACAGCGGCATCACCCTCGAGCTGACGCCCGCAGGTGTCGCCGCCGCGGTCCCGGTCGCGAGTCCCAAGGTGCTGTTGCTCGTTCATGGACTGTGCATGGACGATCGTTCCTGGGAGCGTGCCGGCCACGAGCATGGCGCCGCCCTCGCACGTGATCTCGGATGTACCTGTGTGTATCTGCGCTATAACAGCGGACTGCATGTTTCCGAGAACGGCCGCGAGGCGGCTGATGCGATCGAGCGCCTGCTCGCTTCCTGGCCGGTGCCGGTCGATGAGCTCGCGATCGTTGCGCACAGCATGGGCGGCCTGGTCGCGCGCAGCGCCGTGCACTACGCGACGAGCGCGGGTCTTTCCTGGCCGC
Source organism: uncultured Gammaproteobacteria bacterium (assembly GCA_963736185.1). Classification (GTDB taxonomy): domain Bacteria; phylum Pseudomonadota; class Gammaproteobacteria; order Steroidobacterales; family Steroidobacteraceae; genus Bog-1198. The sequence continues at coordinate 20,986 of CAVTNZ010000076.1, forward strand.
GTCGGCTTCGCAGCATGGTATTTCTCGGGACGCCGCATCAAGGCGTGCCCCTCGAACGCATCGGCCACTGGCTCGAGGTGCTCTGGGTCAAGACGCTGGTCACCGCGCCGTTCGCCAAGGTGGGCAGGGTTCGCAGCGCCGGCATCACCGATCTGCGCTACGGCTACGTGCTGGATGAGGACTGGCGCGGCCGCGACCGCTTCGCGGGTGAACCTTCCGTCCACCAATCGCTCCCGTTGCCGGCGGGGGTGGCTTGTTTCGCGATCGCAGGGGCCCTCGGCGACCCCGACGCAGGCTTGCGCAACGAGTGGCTCGGCGATGGGCTCGTGCCGGTCACGAGTGCGCTCGGACTGCACGCCGAGCCGTCCCTGGCGCTGTCCATTCCGGCCTCGCATCGATGGACGGCCTACCGAGCCGGCCATATGGACCTGCTCGAGCGGGCCGATGTTTACGAGCGCATCCGCGCGTGGCTCGCGAACCCGGAGGCATGAGAGCACGCCCGCGGCTCACGCCTCCACGGCGGTGAAAGCGCCCTCGAGCGCATCGCACAGCAGATCGATCTGCGAGCGCTCGATGGTCAGCGCCGGCGACAGGATGATGGTGCCGCCGGACAGCCGGATCATCGCGCCCCGCTGGTAGGTTTCCCGATGCACCCGGGCAAGTTCGGGAGCTCCCCGCGGAAAGGGCGTGCGTTTCGCCTTGTCGGCGACCAACTCGATGCCGGCCATCATGCCCACACCGCGCACATCGCCGACCATGCGAAAGCGCTTCTGCATGGCGTGCAGCCGGTTCATGAAATATTCGCCCTCGCGCGCCGCGCGGGCGGGAATGTTCTCGCGCTCGAGAACGTCCAGCGTCGCGAGCGCCGCGGCCGCGGCAACGGGATGGGCGCCGTAGGTGTAGCCGTGGTTGATCGCGCCGAGCACGGGGTCGCTCGAGTCGAAGGTCTCCAGCATCTTGGCCGATACGGCGGTGGCGCCGAGCGGAATGTAGCCGGAGGAGATCCCCTTGGCGAGGCACCACATGTCGGCCTTCACTCCCCACAGGCGCGTGCCGAACCAGTGGCCGGTGCGGCCGAATCCCGTGACCACCTCGTCGGCGATCAAAAGCACGCCGTGCTTGTCGCAGACTTGGCGCACCAGCGGCCAATAATTGGCCGGCGGAACGATCAGGCCGCCGGCTCCTTGTACCGGTTCCGCGATGAACGCCGCCACGGTGTCGGGGCCCTGGAAGACGATCTCGCGGTCCAGAAGCTCGGCGCAGATCTCACCCAGCTTCTGCGGGCTCTGCGTATAGGGATTGCGGTACAGCCACGGCGTATCGACATGAAAGCATCCGGGCAGCAGCGGCTCGTAGGCGCGGCGGAATGCGGTGTTGCCGTTGACGCTCGCGCCGCCGAAGTGGGTGCCGTGATAGCCCTGGCGCAGGGAAATGTACTTGGTCCGATCGGCCTGGCCGCGCAGCTTCCAATATTGACGCGCGAGCTTCAACGCGCCCTCGACCGCGTCCGAGCCCCCGGAGCTGAAATGAAAGGATCCGACGCCGTCTTCCGCCATCAGCTTCGACAGCCGTTGCGACAACTCGATGGCGCGCGGGTGGGTTGCGCCGCGAAAGGTGTTGTAAAACGGCAGCTCGTCGAGCTGCGCCACGATGGCATCGCGGATTTCCCGGCGGCCGAAGCCCAGGTTCGCGCACCACAGTCCGCCGATCCCGTCGACCATGCGATGGCCGTCGATATCCCAGACCCAGCTGCCATCGCCGCGGGCGATGATGTCCGGCGGCGTTTCCCGGGCCGAGCCGGGGTGCCCCATCGGATGCAGCAGATGACGCGCATTTTCGAGTTTGAGCTCTGCCGGCGAAAGTTTGTTCATGGTCGGGCCATTCTAGTCGAATGCCGGGCGCCTGCCCGGGACCGGGGTCTCAGCGGGTGATGGCTCTCGGCAAGGGCGTCATCAAGGTGGGCGCCCCGAGACTCGCGAGAACGCGGTCGTTGTTTATCATGATCGGCGCGGACAGCACATCTCGCAGGTGCCGCGCGATGCTGAAGTCGCTGTCGTTGCGATAGCCGGCCAATCCGCAGGCGCGCATCGCGCGCAGCACCGTTGCCGAAGCGAGCTCCGAGGCCTCCACCTTCGCCAGGGTGATCATGGTCTGGAAATCCAGCGATTGCAGCGCATTGTCGTCGCCGATCGCCCGCTCGTATTCGCGCGCCGCGCGGGCGATCAGCCCGAGGAGCGTATGCAGCGATGCCGTGGCGGCGGTCAGATGCGCCGCGCCCGGCGGAAGCTTGCCGTGGGAATGCCGCGACGCCGAGCGGATGAATGCCTGGGCCCGCGCAACCGCCGCGGCCGCGATGCCGGCCCACACGGCCCCCCAAAACAGGTGCGCGCTCGGCACCATGCTCTGGGTGTGGATTTTCGCGTAGGGGGTGGCCACGATGTTTTCGGCGACACCGATGGCCCGCAGCGTGAAACCTTCGCTGCGCGTGCCGCGCATGCCGAGCGTGTCCCAGGTGTGCGACGGCTCGAGCGTGTAGGAGGATTTCAGAAAAACGGCCAGCACCTGATCCGATGGCGCCGCATTGTCGGAGCGGCGCGCGGTGGTGACGATGCCGTCGGCTTCCAGGCCGTAGGATATGCAGGTGGCCCGGCGCACCAAGCTGATCTGCCCGCCCGCGTACTCGATCGGTGCCTCGCTCTCGCGGATGTTGGCGCCTGCAAGCCCTTCGGTGGTCGACGAGGCGAGCAGCAGCTGATCCCCGACCAGGCGCCGCAGGAGGGCCTCGAGCGTCGCGTTTCCGGCGGCATAGGGCGCGATGCAGGCGACCTTGACCTGATGCATCGCATAGATCAGACCGGCGGATGCGCAGCCCTGTGCGATTCGATAGCAGATATCGATCACGTCGGAGGGGGAGGCGCCTTCGCCTCCCAGTGCCGGGGGCACGAGGATGCCGAGCAGCTTTTGCTGTCGGATCTCCTCGAAAGCTTCGGACGGAAAGCGGGAATCGAGATCGACGGCGCCCGCGAACCTGCCGGCCACCTGGGCCGCGGCTTCGGCGCGCGTCGCGAAGTCGCCTGACTGCGGGGTGACCTTGGGTGCCCCGCCGGCCGGGCGTGGTGAGGTGATCATGGCGGCCAGCCTAATGCAGACGACCCTGCGCGATTCTGCGATAGATCAGTATTTCGAACGGTGGACCTCGCAAAACTGATCCATCGCACTTGCGGGCAGGGTCAGATTCTCGCCGCCCTGAGGCGCAGCGCGTTGCCGATCACGGATACCGAGCTCAAGCTCATGGCGGCCGCGGCGATCATCGGACTCAACAGGATGCCGAACGCCGGGTACAGGACCCCCGCCGCCAGCGGTATCCCCAAGGTGTTGTAGACGAACGCCAGCACGAGATTCTGGCGGATGTTGCGCATCGTGGCGCGGCTCAGGGCTCGGGCGCGCACGATTCCCGCGAGATCGCCCTTGACGAGGGTGAGGCCCGCGCTTTGCATGGCGACATCGGTGCCGGTGCCCATGGCGATGCCGACATCGGCGGCGGCCAGCGCGGGCGCATCGTTGACGCCGTCGCCGGCCATCGCGACCACGCGGCCTTCGCTCTTCAGGCGCCGAATGACGGCGATTTTCCGATCGGGGAGCACCTCGGCCTCCACCTCCGTGATGCCGAGCCTGTCCGCGACCGCTTTTGCCGTGGTGGCATGATCGCCCGTCAGCATCACGATACGCAGTCCCTCGCTGCGCAGGGCTTCGAGCGCGCCCGCCGTGGATTCCTTCACGGGGTCCGCCACTGCGATGATCCCCGCCGCCCGGCCGTCGACCGCGACGAACAGCACGGTGGCGCCCCCCTGACGCAGATCCTCCGCCTGTTCGACCCACGCTCCGTCCGCCACTCCCTCGTCAGAGAGCAGCGCCGCATTGCCGACCGCGATGCGCCGTCCGCCGATGCGGCCGGTCACGCCTTTCCCGGTGACCGAGGCGAAATGGGCGACCTCATCGAGCGCCACCCGGCGCTCCGCGGCCGCTTGCAGGAGGGCCGCCGCGAGCGGATGCTCGCTGAACCGTTCCATGCTCGCCGCCCAGGCCAGGACGGAGGATTCGTCGGAGGCTCCCGTCGCCACGATCGCCGTCACCTTGGGTCGGCCCTCGGTCAGCGTACCGGTCTTGTCGACCACCAGGGTGTCGACCTTCTCGAAGCGTTCGAGCACTTCGGCGTTGCGGATGAGAACGCCGGCACTCGCGCCCTTGCCGACGCCCACCATGATCGACATCGGGGTTGCGAGGCCGAGTGCGCAGGGACACGCGATGATGAGCACCGATACCGAGGCAACCAGCGCGAGTGCCAGCGCCGGCGCCGGCCCCCAGGTCATCCAGGCCGCAAATGCCAGGAGCGCGCAGACGATCACCGCCGGGACGAACCACGCGGCAACCCCATCGGCGAGACGTTGAATCGGCGCGCGGCTGCGCTGCGCCTCGGCGACCAGCCGAACGATGCGGGACAGCAGCGTGTCGCCGCCGATCCGGCTCGCGGCGATCGTGAGTGCGCCGGTACCGTTGAGGGTGCCCCCGATGACCGACGCGCCCGGCGATTTCTCCACCGGCATCGACTCGCCGGTCATCATCGATTCATCGACGGCGCTCGATCCCTCGGTCACGGTGCCGTCGACCGGCACCGCCTCACCCGGACGCACCCGCACGCGATCTGCGACTCGAAGCCGATCGATGGGAACCTCCTCGTCCGTGCCGTCGGTCCGCACGCGCCGCGCGGTTTTGGGAGCAAGCTCGAGAAGCGCCCGAATGGCTCCCCCGGTCTTGTCCCGCGCACGCAGTTCGAGCACCTGGCCAAGCAGCACGAGGACGGTGATCACCGCGGACGCTTCGTAGTACACCGCGACCGGACCGCCGGCTTCCCGAAGACCGTCCGGGAAGAGGCCCGGCGCGAATGTGGCGATCACGCTGTAGAGGTAGGAAGCGGCCACTCCCAAGCCAATCAGGGTGAACATGTTGGGGGAGCGGTTGCGGATCGATGCGAAAGCCCGCTGAAAGAACGGCCAGCCGCACCACAGCACCACGGGGGTGGCGAGCGCGAACTGGGTCCAGAGCGAAACCTCCGTCAAGCGAGCGCTCATGTCCAATACGAAAACCGGCGCAGCGAGGAGGGCGCCGACGACGAATCGCCGCGTCATGTCCTTGAGCTCGGGGCTCGTGCCGGCCGCTTCGGGAATTCCCTCGGGCTCGAGCGCCATCCCGCAAAGGGGACAACTGCCGTGTTGCGGACGGCGAATTTCCGGATGCATGGGACAGGTGTAGACCGTCCCCGGAGCCGGCGGGGCGGTCGGCGCCGCATGCGCGGGAGCTGCGTGATGAGCCCCGGGCGCCGCGGGTTCGCTGCCCGGATTCAGATACCGGTCGGGGTTCGCCAAAAACTTGGCTTTGCAGCCGGCGCAGCAAAAGAAGAAGCTCGATCCCGCATGTTCCGCGCGGTGTTTGGCGGTGGCCGGATCCACCGCCATGCCGCACACGGGATCGCGCGCGGTTTTCGAGACGCTCGTCGCCTGCTGATCCTGATTCATGCGCCCAGTCTACCCTCCGGACCGCGCGCGGAGCCAAGATCGAGGGCGGCCGACGCTCACACGAGGTCGAATCGATCGAGCTCCATCACTTTCGCCCAGGCCGCGATGAAGTCCTTCACGAACTTCTCCTTCGAGTCCGCACATGCATAGACCTCCGCGATCGCGCGCAGCTGCGAGTGTGAGCCGAAGATCAGATCGACGCGGGTGGCGGTCCACTTGATCTCGTGGGTCCTGCTGTCCCGCCCCTCGTACACGCCCGTGGATCCGGACGCCGGTTGCCAGCGGGTGCGCATGTCGAGCAGATTTACGAAGAAGTCGTTGGTCAGGATTTCGGGCTGTCGGGTGAGCACGCCATGCGCGGAATCTGCGCCGCCCGCTTTGAGCACACGCAGGCCCCCGATCAGCACCGTCATCTCGGGGGCCGTCAGGGTCAGCAATTGCGCCCGATCGACCAGCAGCGCCTCCGCGGACAGCCTCTGCGTCCCGCGCAGATAATTTCGAAAACCGTCGGCGGCGGGCTCGAGCGGTGCAAAGGCGTCCACGTCGGTCTGCGCCTGGGAGGCGTCCATCCGGCCCGGTTTAAACGGCACCTTCACGTCGTATCGGCCGGCGCTTGCGGCCTTCTCGATCGCCGCGGCGCCGCCTAGAACGATCAAGTCCGCCATGGAGACCTTCTTCCCGCCGGGGAGCGCGGCGTTGAACTCCCGTTGGATCCGGCCGAGTGTCTCGAGCACCCGGGCGAGCTCGTGCGGCCGATTCGCCTCCCAATCCTTTTGCGGCGCGAGTCGAATGCGCGCACCGTTCGCCCCGCCGCGCTTATCCGAGCCGCGGAACGTCGATGCGGACGCCCATGCAGCGGAGACCAGTTCCGATACGGACAGGCCCGACGCGAGGACGCGGGCCTTCAACGCCGCAATGTCCGGCTCGTCGATCAGCGGATGATCCCGCGCGGGGATCGGGTCCTGCCAGGGCAACGGTTGCTCCGGCACGAGCGGTCCGAGGTAGCGCGCGATGGGACCCATGTCCCGATGCGTCAGCTTGAACCACGCCCGCGCAAACGCATCTTCGAACTGATCCGGATGCTGGTAAAAGCGCCGCGAGATCTTTTCGTAAGCAGGGTCCGCCCGCAACGCGAGGTCCGTCGTCAGCATGGAGGGTGCGTGGCGCCTCGACCCGTCGAAGGCGTCCGGCACGGTGCCGGCGCCCGCGCCGTTTTTCGGGGTCCATTGGTGCGCGCCCGCCGGACTCTTGGTCAGTTCCCACTCGTAGCCGAACAGGTTCTTGAAGAACTCGTTGCTCCACTTCGTCGGCGTCGCGGACCAGGTGACCTCCAGACCGCTGGTGATGGCATCGCTCCCGTTGCCCTTTCCAAACGCGCTCTTCCAGCCGAAGCCCTGCTCCTCGATGCCGGCGCCCTCGGGTTCCGGGCCGACCAGCGAGGCGTCGCCGGCGCCGTGGGTCTTGCCGAAGGTATGGCCTCCCGCGATGAGCGCAACCGTCTCCTCATCGTTCATCGCCATGCGGGCGAAAGTGTCGCGGATGTCCCTCGCTGCGGCCAGGGGGTCGGGCTTGCCATTCGGACCTTCCGGGTTCACATAAATCAGGCCCATCTGGACGGCGCCGAGAGGATGCTCGAGATCGCGCTCGCCCGTATAACGCTCGTCGGCCAGCCACTTGCCCTCGGGACCCCAGTAGATGTCCTGTTGAGGCTCCCAGGTGTCGACGCGTCCGCCGCCGAACCCAAAGGTCTTGAAGCCCATCGACTCGAGCGCCACGTTGCCCGTGAGAATGAGCAGATCGGCCCAGGAGATTTTCCGGCCATATTTTTGTTTGATCGGCCAGAGAAGTCGGCGTGCCTTGTCGAGATTCGCATTGTCCGGCCAGCTGTTGATCGGCGCGAATCGCTGTTGTCCGGCTCCGGCGCCGCCGCGACCGTCGCCGATGCGGTAGGTGCCGGCGCTGTGCCACGCCATGCGAATGAACAGCGGCCCGTAGTGTCCGAAGTCGGCGGGCCACCAATCCTGAGAGTCGGTCATCAAGGCGCGCAGGTCACCGATCAGGCCTTTGAGGTCGAGCGTCTTGAATTCCGCCGCGTAATCGAACCCTTCGTCCATGGGATTGGAGAGGGCGGAATGCTGGTGCAGAACCCGAAGATCCAGTTGATCGGGCCACCAGTCGCTGTTCGTGTGTGCGCGAACTTTGCCCGACATCGGGCATTTGATTTCAGCTGCCATGTTTCCTCCGGTCTCGTTCGGTTGCCGTCGAAACGATATCGCCGGCCCGTACTGGAATACAGGTGATTGTTTCTATGGCCGCCATCGATCGACTCTATCGGCGGGCGGGATGACCGCTCGCGCGCATGCGGCGATGGAGCGCGGCAAATGCCGCGGGGGAGGACCGCCATCAGGCCGGAGGCGGGCGTCCGCTTAAAAAATCTTCTTCAACGCCTCCGCAAAATCCGCGACATTGAGCGTGCCGATTCCCGCCGCGGGGCTGTAGCCGTCGCTTCCCACGTAGAAATCGTTGTTGCCGTATTTGATCACGTTGAACGGTGCGCCATTGCCCGAGTAGGCACCGGATCGCGCGGCGAGTGCGTACATCGGCACGTTCAGAAGCCCGACGCGGCCTCCGACATACTGCCCGATGAGCCCCACCACGCCGTTCAGCTGCGGGCCCACGAAGCTCGTGCCGCCATAAAAAGTCTGCTGACCGAAGCCGCTCACGCTGGAGGTGTAGTACACGACGTACCCCGTGTCGGGATCGGCATTGAACGAAATGTCCGGCACGTTTCGGCCGGCATAGTACGCCGGGATATCGACCAATGTCGTGGGCGGAATCGTGTCCTCATCGATGAAGGATTGATCGGGCTGCGTGGACTGGATGCCCGTCAGGCCGGTCTGATAGAACGGCACACCAAACTCGAAGCTGACGCCGCCGCCGCCGCCGACCGGGAAAATTCCGCATTCGATCGGATCGTAACCGAGATCGTCGCAGAGCGGCACGAGATAGTCCCAGCTCCAGACCCGTTCGTGCGCGATCGTGATCGTGAGCGTGCCCTTCGGGAGCGTGTAGGTCTGCGGGCCGGCCAGCGTGGTTCCACCCGCCGCGGTGATGTAAGAATCGCTCGCCGGGTTGTCCACGCTCAACGCCAGGCTGAAATCGGGCGGCGTCGCTCCGTCATTCGCATCGTATGCGCCGGCATCGCCCGCCGCCGCGAACAGGCTCTGGCCCTGCAATGCCGCCTGCAGGAAGATCTGGTGGAAAGCCTTCAGGGAGCTCACGGTCTCGCCGGTGTAGGGGTCGGTGACGGGTGCGTTGGCGAGGTTGTCGAACCATTCCCACTCGCCCCAGCTGGTCGAGATCGACTCGGCCCGGTCGGCCTCCACCGCCTTCACGAAGGCGTCGAGGAAGGCTTGATTGGTGTTGGGCGCCTGGTAGACGACGATGTCGGCGCCGGGTGCGATTCCCCCCGACTGTTCGACGTCGAGCGTGGTCTCCAGCGACCCCGACGCATCGCTCGGCGCGCCGGGGCCGCCGTCGATGTCGATCACCGTGAGCCGGTTCGAGTTGACCTCGAGTCCGACGGCCTGCCAGTAGGCAAAGGCATCGCTCGGAGTGAACGCCGCCAGCGTGACGATGCCGAGGGTCCGGCCGGCCCCGGTGATGTGCTTTTCGGCGAGCGGCAGCACATTGTAGTACTTGGAGAAATCCGCAACGGTCAGCGAGCCGAAGGCGTTGATCAGACCGGAGCTTTGTGGGCTCACACGCGCTTTCAACAGCTTCTCCGATCGCTGCATGTAATGCGGCGCGTACATCGGGCGGGTGTTCAGCCCGACGATCCCCGCCACCACCGCGCTGATCTCGGCGGGGATGCGCGGCGCGCTCACCGGTGCCTGAAAGGTGTACGCGGGTGCGGCTCCCGAAGCGGGCACCTGGTATCGATGCAAGCTCACCTGGAACGTGCGCTCGAACGCGGGCGCGGGGCCGCTCACCCTCAGCGACGTGGCTCCGACACGCTCGGCCGTGAGGCCCGCCGCGCCGAGGAAGGCGACCGTGGCGGCTACGTCGGCATCCGACAGCGCGAATCGCGCCTTGAACTGCGCAGGCGTGAGGAACTGATGGAAACTCGCGCCTCCGGCCTGCGACACCGCCTGAAGAAATGCCTCCGCCCCCGCTTCGTCGCGCAGCTTCAGCGGGAGCGTCACGGTGAGCTCGGCGGCGGTTGGCGCCCCGATGGCCCCGAGGTCCCGCGCAGCGGGTGTGCTCCTGGTGGGGTAGGGGGTGGCTGCCGGAGCCGGAGCGAAGAACACAAGCGATACGCCAATGGCGGTGGCCATCGAAACTGCGCGCAATATCATGGTCGTCCCTTACGTCAGCACGTCGATGTGGGGGGGGGGAATCGCGAAAATCCCGTGTTTTCGAGGCCGGGCAGCCGCTGTCCTGCCGCGGAGCCACTCTAGGATCGGCGCTTCCTCCAGGTCAAGCAAATTCCTCGTTCGAGCCCGGTCTCGACCCCGTTTGCGAAATCGGCCGGCTATGCAAAGATGATGCCCCCGGCCGCATCGGGTTCTGGACGAGGAGTATGTAGAGATGAAGCGCTGAGTTCATGGTCAAGCTCCTGTCGCGCCTGCCCTGGTGGGCGTTGTATGCGTTCTCCAGCTTTCTCTACTTCCTCGCCTATTACGTTGCCCGGCATCGCCGCGCCGTGATTCGCGACCAGTTGGCCCGCGTCTTTCCGGACATGCCGGAGAAGGACCGGATCGCGATCCACAAGCGCTTCCTCCGGAATTTCTGCGATGTGCTGGTCGAGACGCTGAAGTCGCTGTCGATGGATCCCTCCGAGATGATCGAGCGGGTGCGCTTCGTCGATTCGACGGCGGTGCGCAGGCGGTTGCAGGCGGGTCAATCGGTGATGCTGGTGACCTCGCATCTTTGCAACTGGGAGTGGCTGCTGCAGGGCGTCGCCCTGCAGCTCGAATTCCCCGTGGATGCCGCCTACAAGCCGCTGCACGATGCCTGGGCCGAGCGCTTGATGCTCAAGGTGCGCAGCCGCTTCGGCGCGAGGCTCGTCCCCGCCAAGGAATTGCTGGCCGATTTCCTGAAGCGCCGCGGCATCGTGCGAGTGGTGGCCATGAACGCGGACCAGGCGCCCGTGTCGACCGACAAGCGCCATTGGACCACGTTTCTCGGCCAGGAGACGGCGTTCTACGTCGGCGCGGAGCAGATCGCGCGTGCGACCCGTCTGCCGATCGTCTACATGCTGATGCGCCGGATCAGGCGCGGATATTACGAGATCGAGGCGCGAGAGCTCTGGGACGGCCGGGAGATCGTCGCGCCGAACGCCATCACCGAACGCTACGCGCGCGCCTGCGAGCTGGACGTGCTTGCGCACCCGGCCGACTGGCTGTGGTCGTACCGGCGCTGGAAGCTGAAAAAACCCCTGTACGGCGCCGATTGAGCGCCGGCTGCGTCGATCAAGCCGCCGGCTGCTTCAATTTTTCCTCCAGGTGCTTCGCCAGATCCTGGATGGTGGGGTGATCGAACAGCTCGGTGAGATCGATGAGCCCGGGGTATTGCCGGTCGATGTTCTCGTGGATCTCGATGAGCTTCAAGGAGCTTGCGCCGATCTCGAACAAGTTGTCGGTCACGTCGATGCGCTTGCCGGGCAGCGCCGTCTCGCAAATCGCCTGAAGCTTCCCCTCGAGCTCCGAGCCGGACACCTGCGCCGCGCCGTGCGTGTGGCGCAGGACCTCGAGCTCGGCCAGCTCCTGATCGAACTCGCCGTCGATATAGGCTTGCTCGAGCAGATGGCGCTGCACCTTGCCGCTGGTCGTCTTGGGGATCCGCTTGACCGGGATCACCTGCGCGACCTCGATGCCGGTGTGTTCGTTGATGAGGCGGCTGACTGCGTTGGCGGTGGCGGCGAACTCCTGCAGCGCGCCCCGGTGCAGCACGAACACCATCAGCTCCTCGCCCTGGGCGCCGGGCTTCGATACGCCGGCGGTGACCACCTTGTTGAGATCCAGTCCCGGCGCGCGCTGCGCGATGTTCTCCAGGTCGTACGGATAGTAGTTCTGGCCGTTGATGAAAATGATTTCCTTGCTCCGGCCGGCGATGTAGAGATTGCCCTCGTGCATCACGCCCAAATCGCCCGTATCCAGCCACCCATCCGCGCCCAACACGAGCGCCGTTGCTTGCGGATCGCCGATGTAGCCCTGGGTGACATTCGGCCCGCGGATCAGAATGTGGCCGACGTGACCCTGCGCAACGGGCTCCCGGGCATCGTCCGCAATGCGGATCTCCATGTTGGGCAGGCTGCGGCCCACGCACATCAGTTCGATGACGTCGCGGGACTCGGCGGGGTTCAGTTCGATCGCCGAGCCGGTCCCGAGCTTGTGCCGGTTGACCCGGATCCAGCGGTAATCGGTGCCGGGCTCGGGGAATGCAACGGCGAGGCAGGCCTCCGCCAGCCCATAGACCGGGTACATCGAGCTTTTGCGAAGGCCGGTATACGCGAGCGACTGCATGAACTCGTTGCAGAGCGGCACCGAAATCGGCTCCGCGCCGTTGTAGATCGCGCGCACGCTGGATAGATCGACGCCCTCGAGCCTGCGGTCGCCGAGGACTTTGAGAAAGTGGCGGTAGCCGAAGTTCGGAGAACAGGTGAGTGTGACCCGCTTGCGGGCCGCCACCTGAAGCCAGAGCAGCGGACGGCGCACGAACAAGTCCGTCGGCATGAGATTGATGTGCGAGCGGTTGGCGAACAGCACGAGATAAAAGCCGATCAGCCCCATGTCGTGCGTGAGCGGCATCCAGCTCAAGGTCACATCCTCTTCGCCGTACCTGCCGATCGTCGTGGCGCCCTCGATGTTGGCGATCAGGTTGCCGTGCGTGAGCATCACGCCCTTCGGCTCGCTGGTCGAGCCGGAGGAGAACTGGATGAACGCGAGGTCCGACGGGTCGGGCCGCACGAGCCTGCCCTGGCGGGAGATGTCGGTGATCGACTCGACCAGGAAGCAGCGCGAAGCCAGGTCCGCCATGAGCTCCGCCCAGCGCTCGTCGCCACCGGCTTCGGCGGCGAGCGTGCGCAGCCGCTCGAGATTCTTCGAATCCGTGTACAGGTAGGGCTTGCCGAGCTTGCGGGCGACGCGCAGCAGCTTCAGCCGGTGCTCGTCGCTGATTCCCACCGCGAGCGGCACGGGCACGATGCCGCCGGCGAGCGCCGCCCAGAATCCGTCGAGGAACTGCTCGTTGTTGTTGAGAAAGATGATGATCCTGTCGCCGCGCTGCGCGCCGAGCGACTGCAGGTGATGGAGGATCCCGAGCGCGCGGGCATGGATGTCCGCGAAACTGACGCGCCGCTCGGCGTTCTCGCCCTCCACATAGGTGACGAAGCGATCGACATTGCGATTCGCCTCGAGCAGCTCCACCAAAGTTTTGTGCCTCATCTTTCCTCTACCGTCATCATGAGATTGGAACGCGGGCGCAGGTTGATCTGCGCCTCGAGCTCGATGGGTCGATCGTCCGCCCGCCGCAGGCGAAAACGGCGCGACATCCGGTTCACGTGGACCAGCATCTCGAACATCGCCATGTTCTCGCCGATGCAATGGCGAGGACCCACCGAGAAAGGAATGTAGGCGAAGCGGTGCCGCTCCTTGGCGTCGACCCCGGCGAAGCGCTGCGGCTGAAACTCCTCCGGATCGCTCCAGAACTCGGGGTGCCGGTGCAGCATGTAGGGACTGATGAACACATCGGTCCGCGGGCCTATCGGGTAGCCGCCGATCTCGTCGTCCCCGATCGTGCGGCGCGTGAACAGCCACCCGGGCGGATACAGGCGCAGCGCCTCCTGCGCCACCTGATGGGCGAAGGCGAGCGATTCGGCCGCATCGAGTCCCAGAACCCCCTCGGGCGTGCGATCGGCCTCCGCCTGCAGCCCCTCGGCGGTGTCGGGATGCTGGCTGATCAGATACCAGGTCCAGGTGAGCGCGGCGGCCGTCGTCTCGTGGCCGGCCACGATCAGGGTCATCACCTCGTCGATCAGCTCCTTGTTGCTCATCGCCGCATGATTCTCACGGTCTCGGGCGGCCATCAGCATGCTCAGGAAGTCGTCCTCCCCGCCGGGCTCGGCGCGACGGTGCTCGATGACCTCCTCGATGAGCTTGCTGAGCGAACGAAAGCGGAAGGCGAACTTCAGATCGCGGTTCTGTTCCTTGGCGACGACCTCGAACGGGTTGGCGCCGAGTTTTCGCTCCAGGCGGTCGAGATCGGCGCCGAATATCGAACGCAACACGATGTCCAGCGTGAGCTCGCTGGCATCGTCGGTGAGGTTGACCGGCTCGCCCCGCGCCGCATGCGCGGCCCAGCGGTCGGCGAACCGCTCGTTGACCTCGTGGATGAGACCGCAGAAGCGGCCGATGACGCGGCGATGGAAGGCGGGCTGCATCATGCGCCGCTGCCGGCGCCAGAAATCTCCCTCGCTGGTCATGATGCCGTTGCCGAGCAGGATCTTGACCCGGTCCATGCCCTGGCCCTTGGTGTAGTTGCGGTGGTTGGACAACAGCACGTGCTTGATGTCGTCGGGGTGGTTGATCACGTAGTCGTAGACGCCGCGGGAGGGCGCGAAAACCCGATAAACATCGCCATATCGCGCAAAGTAGCCGCGCAGCTTCGACAATGTCTCTTCGCTCCCGCCGAGATCGTAGCCCTCGGGCGGTCCGGGAGGAGTAACCGTGGTATGCATCCGGCCATTGTAACGCAGGCGCTGTACGTAAAGGCCCGCCGGACGCGGGCCGGAGTCGAGCGAACCCTTGCACCGCTCTTCGCGCTTACCGACAATGCCCGCCGTGGGGAAAAAACCGACTGGCGGCCTTCGCAATACGCTCTACGACCAACAAACGCGTTCCGGCCGGCGGTTGAGCCGCGGGCGTTTGCTGCTCTACCAGATGGCCGTTCCGCTCGCTTTCGGCCTCGGCCGCCTGGTCTGGCGCTGGAGCCGCGTCGTGCGGGTGGTCGGCGCGGAGCACATCGGCGCCGCGCTCGCCCGCGCGCCCTCGTTCATTCCGGTCTACTGGCATCAGCATCAGTTGTTCTGCATCAAGCAGCTGTCGGAGATGCGCGCGGCGGGTGTGAAGCTCGGCTTCTTGATATCGCCGTCGGTGGACGGGGAATTCGCCGCCATGATGGTCCGCCGGCTCGGCGGCGAGGTGATCCGCGGATCCTCCTCGCACACCGGCGCCAGGGCGCTGCGCGACTACTATCAGGCGCTCGCCCACGACGGCATCTCGCCGGCGATCACGCCCGATGGTCCGCGCGGGCCGCCGTGGAAGTTCAAGCCGGGTGCGATCCTGCTGTCGCAGATGTCGCAGCGCCCGATCATCCCCATGGCCTATGCGGCCTCGCGCGCCTGGGGGATCCTGTGGGACCACTTCGTCATCCCGAAGCCCTTCGCCCGGGTCGCCATCGTGATCGGTCCCGCCGTGTACGTCGGCAAGGGTCTCGATGCGCAGGGGCTGGCGGCGCTGCAATTGGAGATGGAGCGAACCCTGGAAAATCTGTACCGGGAAGCACGCAACCTCATTACGTAAAATCAGGTTAACGCTCAACAATACAATCGCTTATCTTGTTTTCCTGATAACTTATGCGAGAATCAGGGTGTATGTGCCACTGAGTAACCTGTGGGAAAACTGTGTGATTCATTCGCACTTCCCGCCGGTTCGAGTGGCAAACTATTGATCCAAAAGTGCAATTACTTCTCGGGGACCCTCGCACGCGCATGGCGATAGCACCCAACGATCCCCGGCATCCGGACCTTTCCGCGTCGGATGTCCTGTCGCCCAACACCTGGCCGAAGCGCGGCATCCGCCCCCTCGTCGGTCTCGATGTCATTTGCACCAAGATAGCGGTCGATTTTCAAACCATGACGGCGCAGACGGCCGCCGAACGGATCCGCACCAATCTGGAGCTGCTGCGAGATGCGACGCGCACGGACGCGGCCTTTCACATGAGCCTCGATAACGAGGGCGGCGTCATCGTCGATGTGCAGGTGGCGCGCGGCCTGCTCGCGACCGGCACCCCGGAGCAGCTCAAGGGTCAGGCGCTCGACGCCTTGCCCTGGCTAAAATCCCGCCTGGCATCGCTGCGCGTCTCGGAGCTGCGCGATACCGGGCATTCGCGACCCGACCAGGCCGAGGATGCCGCCGTCTGGGCCAATCTCGGCATGGGCTCCATCCTGGTCATCGGTTATTTCATCGAGGGGCGCCCCGCGGGACTTCTTGGAATCGCCGGCGCGCGCCCCCGAGAGAACTGGGAGGTGCAGCTGCACCTGCTGATGAAGCTCGTCGGCTCGAGCCTCGCCACGGGACTCGAGCGCATCGAGATCCAGGCTCACCTGCATGATCTGGAGGAGCGCAACGAGCTCGCGCTCTACAGCGCCAACGATGGACTGTGGGATTTCGACACCCTGAACAACCGCGTTTACCTTTCTCCGCGCTGGAAGACCATGCTCGGGTACGACGAGGTGGACGTGGGCCAGGCGCCGGACTGGCGCACGCTCGTGCATTCGGACGACATGTCGCGCGTCCAGGCGGCGATCCGCGACCATGTCGCCGGCAAGACGCCGATCTTCGAAAGCCTGCACCGGATGCGCCATGCCACCGGCGAATGGCGCTGGGTGATCAGCCGCGCCAAGGCGAAGGTCGATGAGAAAGGCCGGCTGCTCAGGCTGGTCGGCGTCGAGCTCGATATCACGGAGCGCAAGCTCTATGAGGAAGCGCTGTTCCGCGAGAAGGAAAGCGCGCAGATCACGCTGCAGAGCATCGGCGACGGCGTCATCACGACCGACGCCAAGGGCGTCATCGATTACGTGAATCCCGTCGCCGAGGCGCTCACCGGATGGCGCCTCGAGGACAGCCAGGGCCGCGCGATCGAGGAGATCTTCCGGGCATTCCACGAGGAGACCTGCGAGCCGCTCGAGAATCCCCTCGCGGTCGCGATCCGGCGCACCCGCTCGATCAAATCCGTGCGCCCCATGCTTCTCATCCGCCGCGACGGCAACGAGATCTACGTGGAGAGCACCGCCTCGCCGATCCGCGACGGAAGCGGCGCCGTGTCGGGAGGGGTGCTCGTGTTCCACGACGTGAGCGAGGCACGCGAGCTGAACCGGCGCCTGTCGTATCACGCGAGCCATGACGTGCTCACCGGCCTCGTGAACCGCCGCGAGTTCGAAAATCGCATGGAGCGCGCGCTGAAGAGCGCCAAGGCGCGCGAAACCTCCTACGCCCTGTGCTGCCTGGACCTCGATCAGTTCAAGATCGTCAACGACACCTGCGGCCACAGCGCGGGTGACGCGCTGCTCGGGCAGGTCGGCGCGCTCCTTAAGTCGAAGGTGCGGTGGCGCGACACGCTGGCCCGGCTGGGCGGTGACGAATTCGGCATATTGCTCGAGAGCTGCTCGCTGGACGAGGCGATGCGCACGGCCGAGTCGCTGCGCGAGGCGGTGCGCAATTTCAAGTTCACCTGGGAGGAGCGCACATTCCGTTTGGGCGCGAGCATCGGCGTGGTGCCGATCTCGGTCGACAACGCCGATGTGGCGTCCGTGCTGAGCGCGGCCGACAGCGCCTGCCAGGCCGCCAAGGAGGCGGGACGCAACCGCGTCCACAGCTTCGAAGAGAACGACATCGACCTGATGCGCCGGCGGCGCGAGATGCAATGGGCCGCGCGCATCAACACGGCGCTGGAGGAGGGCCGCTTCGAGCTGTTCCGCCAGACCATCCTGCCGCTGCAGCAGCAGAACGAGGGCGCGCACTACGAGCTGCTGTTGCGCATGCGCGACGAGAGCGGAAAGATCGTCGCGCCGGACAACTTCATCACCGCGGCGGAGCGCTACGGCATCACGCCGAGCATCGACCGCTGGGTCATCGAGAACGCCTTCCGCTGGCTGGTTTCCGAGGCCGACGAGCGCGAAAAACTGTCGATGTGCTCGATCAATCTTTCCGGCCAGAGTCTCGGCGACGACAAGTTCCTGCCCTACGTGATCGACCAGTTCCATAGGAGCGGCCTCGACGCCACCAAGATCTGCTTCGAGATCACCGAGACCGCGGCGATCGCGAGCTTCTCGCAGGCCAACCGGTTCATCCAGGCGCTGAAGGAGCTCGGCTGCAAGTTCGCGCTCGACGACTTCGGCACCGGCCTGTCCTCGTTCGGATACCTGAAGCATTTCCCGGTGGATTTCCTGAAGATCGACGGCAGCTTCGTGAAGGAGATCCTGCACGATCCCATCGATCGGGAGATGGTGCGCTCGATCAACGAGATCGGCCACCTGACCGGCAAGCAGACCATCGCCGAGTTCGCGGAGAACGTCGAGATCATCAACATGCTGCGAAGTCTCGGCGTCGACTATGCGCAGGGCTACGGCGTCTCCCAGCCGCAGCGCGTGCTGAAGGC